>CAIRBK010000087.1 GCA_903876795.1 uncultured Verrucomicrobiota bacterium | reverse complement strand
TAGCAGACTGGGCCGGCGTTGCCCTCGACGACAGGACCCGGCGGGGCGCCTCCAGCTCGGTCGCCTTAGCCGAGCCCGCTTCTCCTCTCACGCCGACCCGATTTTTTTCAGAAACAGACCCTTTGGTGTGTTTTTGCAATATCTCAGGTCTTCGAACTCTGCGAGTGAGTGGATAAGCAGACTGGGCCGGCGTTGCCCTCGACGACAGGACCCGGCGGGGCGCCTCCAGCTCGGTCGCCTTAGCCGAGCCCGCTTCTCCTCTCACGCCGACCCGATTTTTTTCAGAAACAGACCCTGGGGTGGTTGGTTTGATCAGGAGGCGACCAACTGGTTGCGCGAGAGTATCCGATCCAACTGCGGTTTCTAGGGTGAAAATCCCCCGGTCTGGCATCGGCGTATTGTTAAAGACTGCGACAAGCTCGGGAAATGGGATTGGCTTTCCGACACGGGTTCGGCATTCGGTGGACTGTTTATGTTGCGCTTCATCGTTCGACGCCTTCTGGAGACGATCCCCGTCCTCTTCATCATCGTCACGGCCACGTTTTTTATGGTGCGTTTCGTGCCAGGAGGTCCGTTTGACAGCGAAAAGGCCACCACGCCCGAGATCCGCGCCAACCTCGTGGCTTACTACGGTCTCAACCTCCCGCTGCATCAGCAATATCTCAACTACCTGAAGGCCGTCGTGCTGCACGGGGACCTGGGCCGCTCCACCAAATACGCGAGCCGCACGGTCAACGAGATCATCGCCGACAAGCTGCCGGCCTCGATCCAGCTCGGCGTGTGTTCGCTCGCGATCGCGCTGGCGCTGGGTCTCACTGCGGGGGTGATCGCCGCCGTGAAGCGCAACACCTGGATCGACTACACCGCTTCGTCTTTCGCGATGGTGGGCATCTGCGTGCCCACCTTTGTGCTGGGTCCTCTTTTTGTGCTGTTTTTCGCCATCCACCTGGGGTGGTTCAGCGCCTCGGGCTGGTATTCGTGGGAGGATCGCATCCTGCCGTCGCTTACGCTGGGGATTGTTTACGCCGCCGCCATCGCCCGTCTCACGCGCGGCGGGATGCTGGAGGTGCTCAACCTCGACTACATCCGCACGGCGCGGGCGAAGGGCGCCTCGGAGGCCCGCATCATCTTCCGCCATGCCCTGCGCGGGGGCCTGCTGCCGGTCGTTTCCTTCCTGGGCCCGGCGATAGCCGGCATCCTCACCGGCTCGTTTGTGATCGAGACGATTTTCCAGATCCCGGGCCTGGGCCGCGAATTCGTCAACAGCGCCTTCAACCGCGATTACACCCTGGTGCTGGGCACGGTGATCCTTTACGCGGTGCTCATCATCACGCTCAACTTGGTCGTGGACGTGGTGCAGGTGTGGCTCAATCCCAAGCTCAAGTTTGAATAGACCGCGCGCCATGCTCTCCCCTGCACCCGAGAAACTGCCTTCCGCCGAACTGGCCCCGGCCCAACTGGATCGCGGCGTGTCGCCTTGGGCCGACGCCTGGCGCCGGCTGAGGCGCAACCACCTCGCGGTGTTCGGCGGCATCGTGCTCATCGTGCTCTCCGTGGTCTGCGTGGCGGGCCCGTGGTTGAGCCCCTTCGGCTATGAGGAGACCGATCTTTACAACACGTTTTCGCCGCCTTCGGCCAAGCACTGGCTGGGGACCGACCAACTGGGCCGCGACCTGTTTACGCGGCTGATGTTTGGCGGGCGCATCTCACTGATGGTGGGTTTGGTGGCCACGTTTGTCGCGCTGACTATCGGCGTGGTTTACGGGGCGATCTCGGGCTACGCGGGGGGGAAACTCGACCGGGTGATGATGCGGGTGGTGGACATCCTCTACGCCCTGCCCTTCACGATTTTTGTGATCCTGCTGATGGTGTTTTTCGGTCGCAACATCCTGCTGCTCTTTGTGGCCATCGGCGCGGTCGAGTGGCTGACGATGGCGCGCATCGTGCGCAGCCAGATCATGTCGATCAAGCGCATGGAGTTCATCGAGGCCGCCCGCTCGCTCGGTCTGGGGAGGTCGCGCATCCTCTTCCGCCACATGATCCCCAACATCCTCGGGCCGATCATCGTTTACACGACGCTGACCATTCCGGGGGTGATGTTGCTGGAGGCTTTCCTGAGCTTCCTCGGCCTGGGCGTGCAGCCGCCGATGAGTTCCTGGGGTGTGCTCATCAAGGACGGCGCCGAGCGCATGGAGGAGTATCCGTGGTTGCTGCTGTTCCCCGGCACGCTGTTTTCGCTGACGCTGTTTTCGCTGAATTTTCTCGGCGACGGTCTGCGCGACGCGCTCGACGTGCGTGCGGCCAAGGACTGAGCCCGCCGCCATGTCGAAGGAACCGGCAGCTTTCTCCCGCCAGGCCGAGAATCTCATCGCCGCGCTGCGCCGCGTGCCTGACGAGACGCCGGAGCGCATGAAGAAAAGGCCGACGAAAGACCTCTCGGGGTTGGTCGAGGAGTTGATGGTCAAGTACCAGGTCGGCCGCGATTCGCCGGAGCAGCAAATCCGCGAGCACTGGGCGGAGTTGGTGGGGCCGGCCAACGCGCACTACTCGCACGCCGCGCAGATCGACCCGCGCGGAAAACTGGTGGTGCTGGCGGGCCACTCGGTCGTGCGCAACGAACTCTTCATCCACCGTCAGGTGATCGTGGAGCGCATCCGCAAGTTGGCGGGCTGCGGCCATGTGCGCGAACTGCACATCCGCGCCGGTTGATTACAACGGCTGGATGCTTTTGGACTAAACGATCTCAAAACCGAAATCGCTCCGCGATTCCGCTACGTTGGGAATCCATGGCGCCTGATGCGCCGGGACCGGTGACCGCCCGGCTCAGGATTGGGCGGTCCACTTGAAGATCAGGGTGCTGAGGGGCGGGACGGTGAGCTCGATGCTGTGGGGGAACCCGTCGCAGGGGACGTCCTCGGCCATGCGGCCGCCCGCGTTGCCCAGGCCGCTGCCGCCGTAAAACTCGCTGTTGGTGTTGAGCACTTCCTTCCACCAGCCGCCGCGGGGCACGCCGATGCGGAAGGCTTTGCGGAGGACCGGGGTGAAATGTCCGACGACCGCGAAGAAGGTCTGCTCGGTCTCGTCGGTGCGCAGGTAGGAGATCAGGCTGGCGTCGGCGTCGTGGGCGTTGATCCAGCGGAAGCCGCGTCCGTCGAGGTCGTGGCAGCCGAGCACGGGCTCGTTTTGATAGAGTGCGTTGAGGTCGCGCACGAGCAGGCGGACGCCCTCGTGGTCCATGTATTGGAGGAGGTGCCAGTCGAGGGAGCCCGCGTAGGCCCACTCGGAGGATTGGCCGAACTCGCCGCCCATGAAGAGCAGTTTCTTGCCGGGCCAGGCCCACATGTGGCCGTAGAGGGCGCGGAGGTTGGCGGCTTTTTCCGGGATGGGCCAGGCGCCCATCTTGCCGAGGAGCGAGCCCTTCCCGTGCACGACCTCGTCGTGGGAGAAGACGGTGATGAAGCTCTCCGAATACTGGTAGAGGGCGCCGAAGGTGAGGTCGTTGTGGTGCCACTTGCGGTGGACGGGCTCCTTCTGGAAATACTTCAGGGTGTCGTGCATCCAGCCCATGTTCCACTTGAAGTCGAAGCCGATGCCGCCCTGCTCCACGGGTTTGGAGATGCCGGCGAAGGCGGTGGACTCTTCGGCGATGGTGAGCACGCCGGGGTAATACTGGTGAACGAGGCGGTTGGTCTCGCGCAGGAAGTCGATGGCCTCGATGTTTTCGCGTCCGCCGAACTTGTTGGGGATCCACTCGCCCTCCTTGCGGGAGTAGTCGAGGTAGAGCATGGAGGCGACGGCGTCCACGCGGAGGCCGTCGAGGTGGTAGCGGTCGAGCCAGGCGAGGGCGTTGGCGATGAGGAAGCAGCGGACCTCGTTGCGGCCGTAGTTGAAGATGAGCGTGCCCCAATCCATGTGGGCGCCCTGGCGGGGGTCGGCGTGCTCGTAGAGGTGGGTGCCGTCGAACTCGGCGAGGGCGAAGCTGTCGCGGGGGAAGTGGGCGGGGACCCAGTCAAGGATCACGCCGATGCCGCGCTGGTGGAGGTGATCGACGAAGAAAGAGAAATCCGCCGGCGTGCCGAAACGATGGGTGGGCGCAAAGAAACCGGTGACCTGGTATCCCCACGATCCGTCGAACGGATGCTCGGCGATCGGCATGACCTCGATGTGGGTGAACCCCATTTCGAGAACGTAATCGGCGAGCATGGGCGCGAGTTCGCGGTAGGAGAACGGGCGGTCGGCGTCCTCGACCTTGCGTTTCCAGGAGGCGAGATGGACCTCGTAGACGGAGATGGGGCGGTCGATGCGACCGGCCTGGGCGGCGCGTTTATCCAGCCAGGCGGCGTCGCCCCACTGGTAGACGCGGGGATTGTAGACGATGGAGGCGTTGCCGGGAGGAGCCTCGAAGTAGGTGCCGTAGGGGTCGGTCTTGATGAGGATGTTGGTCGCCTGGTCGAGGATCTCGTATTTGTAGAGTTCGCCCTCGCCGAGACCGGGGATGAACAACTCCCACACGCCGGAGGCGCCGAGCGGGCGCATGGGGTGGTAGCGGCCGTCCCAGTGGTTGAAATTGCCCACGACCGACACGCGGGCGGCGCTGGGCGCCCAGACGGCGAAAGACACGCCGGGCACCCCGTCGATCACACGCAGGTGGGCGCCGAGTTTTTCGTAGACGCGGTGCTCGTTGCCCTCGTTGAAAAGGTAGAGGTCCTGGTCGCCGAGCGTGGGGAGGAACGAATACGGGTCAAAAAACTGGCGGATCTCGCCGCTGCTCAACGTGACGCGGAGCTGGTAGCGGAAAACGGCGGCCTGGTGCGGGATGAAGACCTCGAAAAAGCCCTCCGGCGCGAGCAACTCCATCTCGATGGCCGGGGCGGTCTTGTCACCGAAGTGCACAACCTCGCAGGCCTTGGCGTCGCGGATGAAGGCCCGCACCAGCACGCCCTGCGAACGGCCTTTCTTGAGGGGGCGCATGCCCAGGAAATCGTGGGGGCAGGCGTTGCGGGCTTCAAGAAAGGTGGCGAGTTCGACAGGGGTGATGATCACGTTTGGGGGCGAATTTTCGAGGGAGGTTGTGGAATGCGGATGTCCATGTCCAGAGCGGGTTTGCCAAAGCAGGGAATCACCCCAGTCCAGGGTGGGGTCAGCCCGTATTTTTCAGGCCGCCGGAGATGCCGTTGATGGTGAGTTCGACGACGGTGCGGGTGGCTTCGTCGTCGGTCTTGGAGAGGTGTCCGGCGCGGAGGCGGCGCATCATCTCGACCTGGATGTAGTTGAGCGGGTCGATGTAGGGGTTGCGCAGTTCGACGGACTTGAGGAGCACTGGCTCGCGGGCGAGGAGCTGTTTCTGGCCGGTGATGGCCAGAATGGCCTTCTCGGTGAGGTTAAACTCGGCGAGGAGGATGCCGAAGATGCGCTCGCGAATCGCCTTGTCGGGGACGAGGCCGGCGTAGAGCTCGGCGATGCCCATGTCGGCCTTGCGCATGGTGAGCTGGGCGTTGTCGATGAGGGTCTGGAAGAAGGGCCACTCGGCGTGGAGCGTGCGGAGGAGTTGTTTGCCCTTGGGGCCGCGTTTGAGGACGGCGTCGAGGGCGGAGCCGAGGCCATACCAGCCCGGGAAGTTGAAGCGGCTCTGCATCCAGGAGAACACCCACGGGATCGCGCGCAGGTCCTCGACGCTGGTGGTGTTGCGCCGGAAGGTCGGGCGGGAGCCGAACTTGAGGTTGCTGATCTCATCGATGGGCGTGGCCTGTTTCCAGAAGACGAGGAACTCCGGGTCCTTGTGGACGAGTTTTTCGTAGGCGGCGAAACCGGCCGCGCTCATGGTCTCCATCGCGTCGGTCCACTCGGGGGGCGGCACGAAGGGTTTTTGGGCGGCGTGGGAACCGAGGAGGACGCCGTAGGCCATCTGTTCGAGGATGCGGTGGGCGAGGTCGGGATCGTGGTAGCGGGTCGAGAGAACCTCGCCCTGCTCGGTGACGCGGATGCCGCCGTCGCGCAGGCCGATGGGCTGGGCCAGGATGGCCTTGGCGGCCGGGCCGCCGCCGCGGGCGATGCTGCCGCCGCGTCCGTGAAAAAGGGTGACGCGCACCTCCTGCTCGCGGCAGACCGCGGTGATGGTTTCCTGGGCCTTGTAGAGCGCCCAGTTGGCGGTGAGATAGCCGCAGTCCTTGTTGGAATCGGAGTAGCCGAGCATCACATGCTGGTGGCCGCCAAAGGTCTTGAGCACGGGGGCGTAAACGGGGTGCGCGAACAACGTGCGCAGGATTTCGGGGGCGCGGTTGAGGTCGTCGAGCGTCTCGAAGAGCGGCGCGACCGGCAGCGCGGCGCCGGTGAGCTTCATCAGGTAAACGACCTCCAGCACGTCGGAGACGGCGTCGGTCATGCTGATGATGTAGATGCCCAGCGACAGGGAGCCGAACTTCGCGGCGGCGAGCGCGGCGACCCGGAGGGGGTCGAGGACGTTGCGGGTGGGTGCGGAGAGTTTGCCGAGGGCGGTGGCGCCGAGCGGGCGGGCCGAGTCGATGGCGGCGGCGAGCAGGTCGCGCTTCTCCTCCTCGGTGAGCTTGGCGTAGTCCGCCCGGTCGATCAGCTCGGCGACGGCGGCCTCGTGATGGGCGGAGTGCTGGCGCAGGTCGAGGTGGGAGGCGTGCAGACCGAAGATCTCCACCTGATGACGGAGGTCCTGGAGTTCGCCGTCGGCCAGCATCGCGCCGCGGCCGGCCCGCAGGCTCTCATGGATGACGTCAAAGGTCTCGCGCAAGGTGTCGGCGGGCAAGGCCGGCTCGTCGTCGGCCGTCTCGGGCATGAGCCGGGCGCTGTCGCGAAACGCGTCCACCTCGTGGGCCAGGCGTTCACGCAGTCCGCTGAGCAACAGGCGGTAGGGCTCGTGGGGATAACGGCTGCCAAGCTGCTCGACGTATTTGGAGAGATGACGGCTCTCCTTGAGCAAGCGCCGCACGGCGGGCGAGACGGTGTCGCGGCGGTCGGAAACGGTGAGGGTGTGCAGCAGGTGGAGCACGCCGGCGTGCATCTTCTGCGAGGCCATGCGGCGGTGCAGCGCGAGGATGTCGGCGGTGACGCGGGCGTTGACGTTGGGATTGCCGTCGCGATCGCCGCCGATCCAGGAACCGAACGTCAGCCAGCGACCCGGCGGTTTCACCTCGGGATAGTGCTGCTTGAGTGCGCGTTCCATGTCGCGATGCAGGCGGGGAAGCGTCTTGTAGAGCGTGGTGTCGAGATACCACAGGCCGGTGCGCGCCTCGTCGGCCACCTCGGGCCGGGCGACGCGGTTGCGATCCGTAAGCCACAGGCAGGCGATCTCGCGCTCCAAGCAGGCAGGATCGGCAAAGGCCAGGCCGTTGATCTCGGGGTGGGCGCGCTGCCGCAGGATCTCGGCGAGGCTTTGCAGCTTGGCCAGCAACGTGCGGCGCTTCGACTCGGTGGGGTGGGCGGTGAACACCAGATCGATGCACATGCGGTCCACCAGCGCCTGCATCTCGACTGAGGACACGCCGCGACGCTTCAACTCGGCCACGGCCGCCTCGATCGACTCGCGGATGGGCTGGCTGTCGGGGGACTTGGCATCGGCGGTCAGGCGCGCGGCGCGGCGACGGCGCAGCAGGAGGATGCGGAAGTTTTCCTCGGCCAGATTGACCAGTTCAAAGTACAGCGTGAATGCCATCGCCTGGTTAAACGCCTCGGCCGGCGAGAGCGCGGCGATCGTCTCGCGCAGCACGGGGCCGGCGGCGGGGTCTCCCGTCCGGCTGGCCTTGGACAACGTGCGCAACTCCTCGACCGTGGCCAAGGCTTCCGGCCCTTCGAGTCGGGTGATGACCCGCCCCAGGGCCGAGCCAAGGGAGCGAATTTCGGTGCGAAGCTGGGTGAGTTCTTTGAGAGCGGTGGAAGAACGGGAAACGGAGGAGCGGGCCATGTGGTGGAGGGATCGATGGGCGGGTCGTGACGATGGGTGGGTTGTGGGAGCCCTGAAAGCGAAAAGTGCGCCAGTCTGCGGGTTTCCGCATCAACGGCCCGATCCAGCCCCTCAGTGGGAGCTTGCTTGCCGTCGGGCCGCCCGCCTAGTTTGCCGCCAACGTGACCAGACGCCTCCTTCCCGTCCTCTTCTTCATTGGCATCAACCTCGTGCGCGCGGCCTCCCCCCTGCCCGAAATCACCGCCTCCCGCACCGACATCACCGACACCGGCACGGTCTTCACGGGTGACGCCCGCCTGAATTACGAGGGTGCCCTGCTCCTCGCCGATCGCATCTCCTACGACCCCAAGTCCCAGGTAGCCGTGGCCACCGGCAACGTCTCGCTCACCCGCGGAGCCCAGCGTCTGCTCGCCGACGAGCTCACCTACAACCTCTCAGACAGCAGCTTCTCGGTGAAGGATATGCGCATCGGCCAGGACCCGCTTTATGTCTCCGGCAAAGACGTCACGGGCTCCGCCGAAAAGATCACCCTGCGCGACGCCGTGATCAGCTTCTCCGAACCCAGTCCGTTCACTCCCGTGCTGCATGCCGACAACTTGACCTACTACCCCGGCGACAAGCTCCAGGCCCGCTCCGCCCGCCTCGGGATCGGCTCGTTCACCCCGGTGCCCGTCACCATGCTCGACCAGCCGGTCAACGACCCGCTTCTCTCCAACGCCCGCGTCAGCGCAGGCTTCAACTCCAAATTCGGCGCCCAGCTCGATCTCGGCCTGCTGGCGCCTTTCACCCGCACGGTCAAACTCGGCGGCGACCTCGGCCTCTACTCCAAACGCGGCGTGCTCTTCGGCCCCGCCGGCGAATACCAGGTCAACACCGCCGACACCGTCGCCACCGGATCACTCCGCAGCGGCTTTATCCGCGACAACGGCGACCGCGGCACCGACCTCCGCGGCAAGGCCGTCCCCGAAAACCGCGGTTACGTCGCCTGGGATCATTACCAGACGGTCGGCGACCACGTGACCGTCTTTGGCGAGGTCAACTACTGGTCCGACTCCGAGGTCATGCGCGACTTCCGCAACAAGGAATTCTCCGAGGTGCAGACGCCCGACAACTTCCTCGAGGCCGACTATACCCGCGACAACTACGTCGTCTCCGCCTTCACCCGCTTCCAGCCCAACGACTACCACGTCGTCCAACGCCGCCTGCCCGAGTTCCGTTTCGACGGCCTCCCCGTGGACGCCGGCGCCGGCGTCTACCACCGCGTCAACGCCAGCATCGCGGCCCTCCAGGACAACTCCCTCCCCGCCTTCGACGACACCGTCAACCGCCTCGACGCCTACTACGGGCTCACCCGCCCCTTCACCCCGCGCGAATGGTTCTCCTTCAAACCCGTCGCCGGCACCCGCTTCACCTACTACGACCGGGCCCTCGCCGGTCGCGACGACTACAGCCGCGGCCTCGCCGAGATCGGCTTCGACTCCGACCTCATCGCCAGCTCCACCCACGACTATAAAAACCAACGCTGGGACATCGACGGCCTTCGCCACCTCGTCCGCCCCTACGTCTCCTACCGCGCCATCGGCAAGGCCGACCAGGGCTCCTCCTACATCCCGCCCATCGACCGCACCGCCTTCTCCACCTCCCTCGAACCCCTCGGCCTCGCCAACCGCCGCGACATCGACACCCTCTCGCCCACCAACACTCTCCGCGTCGGCATAGACAACGCCCTCCAAACCCGCGACGCCGCCTACGGCTCCCGTGACCTCGCCAAACTCGACGTCGCTTCCGACCTGCGCTTCGACCGCGACGCCGGCCAGGACGTCTTCTCCAACATCCAAAGCCAGCTCACCGTCACCCCCATCAACTGGCTCAGCTACGACCTCTACGGCAACGTCGATTCCGAGACCTTTACCTTCAACGAGATCAACACCGGCGTGACCTTCAAGGACGCCGGCGTCTGGTCCACCCGCTTCGGCACCAACTACCTCAAGGCCGACCCCGCAGCCGCCTTCCCCGCCGGCGGCATCACCGGCATCCACTCCTACAACTTCGACCTCACCTACGCCCTCAACGAGGTCTACGAGTTGATGAGCCGTCTCGCCTACGACTTCGAAACCGAGCGGTTTACCCAGAAATCGTTCTCCCTGCGCCAAAACATCCGCAACCTGTGGTTCATCACCTACTACGTTAACTTCCGCTCCGGTGACACCCGCGTCGCCTCGACCACCTTCGGCGTGAGCATCGAGCTGGCCAATTTCTAAAGCGCCGATGGACCGCCCCTCGCCCGCCGCCAGCCAGGGCCGGTTCTTCCTTTCCCTCTTCGGCGCCCTCCGCCCGCACGTCGCCACCGATCGCAACCTTCCGTCCCGCCTCCAACAGCTCCTCGCCCGCGAGAAACGCTTCGGCAGCCGCGACCGCCGCCTCTACCGCGAACTCCTCTACACCGCGCTCCGCCACCTGCCGTGGATCGACGCGCGCCTCGCCGCCTCGCCCGACGACGCCATCCGGGCCACCGCCTGGCTCGCCGCAGACACCCCCGCCACCCGCGCCTTTCGCGCCTATTGGACCGCCGGCTGGCCGCCCGTCCCCGGCTCCCTCGCCGCCCAGGCCCGCCACCTCGACGCCGACCCCGCCGCCCTCCTTCCTCCTTGGTTCTCCGGCCACTGCCCCGCCGCCTTCAACTCCCCCAACCTCGACACCCTCCACACCCGCGCCCCGCTCTGGATCCGCCTACAGTCCGACGACCCCGCACCAGTCCTCGCCGAGTTCGCCGCCCGGGGCTGGCACACCCGCCCCGCACCCGTGCTGCCCACCGCCCTCGAGGTCCTCGCCGAGGCCGACCTCACCACCACCGACGCCTACGCACGCGGCCTCATCGAAATCCAAGACCTCGGCTCGCAACTCCTCCTGGCCCGCCTCTCCCCCGCCCCTGCCGGACGCTGGTTCGACGCCTGCGCCGGCGCCGGCGGCAAGACCCTCCAACTGGCCCGCCTCCTCGGCCCCTCCGGCGGTCGTGTGGATGCCCACGACATCCGCGCCGACGCTCTCGACGAACTCGGTGCCCGCGCCGCCCGCGCCCGCCTGGCCAACATCCGCATCCTCTCCGCCCCGCCCGCCGACACCTACGACGGCGTCCTCATCGACGCCCCGTGCAGCGGCACCGGCACCTGGCGACGCTCCCCGCACCTCAAATGGTGCACCACGGCAACCACCGTCACCGAAGCCGCCCGCCTTCAATCCACCCTCCTCGCCCGCCACGCCGCCCGCGTTCGCCCAGGCGGCCTGCTCGTTTACGCCACCTGCTCCCTCAGCCGTCTCGAAAACGAAGACGTCGTCACCGCCTTCCTCGCATCCCACCCCGCATTCACCCCCTCCGCGCCTGCAACAACCTTGCTCCCGGCAGACCATAACACGGACGGCTACTTTGTCGCCCCCCTGCGCCGCCTGCCCGCCTAAACCCGCGCCATCATTGGCGTCATACCAAGGGTTGCGTGAATTAAGCCTATCCGGACGAAACGGCTCCGCCGTTCCGCTACGGATTCCAATCGTGGCGGAATCGCGGAGCGATTTCGGTTTGGAGATCGTTTCGTCTAAAAGCATCCAATCACCGGCGTCAGCCGAGCGTATAACCCAAGTTTTCGCTTGCGCCACTGCTGATGATGCCGGACTTTGAGGCCTTGCGTTAGTGAAGTCCCGTCGGTTGAGGGGCTTCACCATGACTGGTTTGGCATCCCGCCAAATTAGAACGGTGACACCGGCAAATGCCGTGGATTAACCCCCACGTCGGCTGCGGGTGGCACGGAGCCTGCAAGGGCACCCTACAGTCGTGTAACCCAGTCAAACTAAACCATGTCAACGATCGCCAAACCCGAAATCATCTCCAACTATCAGACGCACGATAAAGACACCGGCTCCTCCGAGGTCCAGGTCGCGCTGCTCACCGCCCGCATCAATCACCTCACCGAGCACCTGCGCACCCACCGCAAAGATTTCCACAGCCGCCGCGGCCTGCTCCAGATGGCCTCCCGCCGCCGCAAGCTGCTCGACTATCTCAAGCGCCACAACCTGCCGAAGTACAACGAGCTCCTCCAAAAGCTCAGCCTCCGCAAGTAAGATGCCCTTTCAGCAACACGGGCGCCCTCATCCGGAGGGCGCCCGTTGTCTTTCCGACACTCGAGACTAGCGCGGGACATTTCTGATTGGTTTGAAAGGGTAGAAGCCTGCTTTCAGGCGGTTCCCTCAGGTCAAACCAACCAGAAATCTCTCGTCCAAGACGAGGATTGCGAGACGGGACACCCGTTCACTTCACAGATTTTCCGAAAAACCTTTCCGACGCCACCCGCGCATCCTGCGCGGCCCTCGCCCGCCATTCCAGCTGGCCTGTCGTCGAAAACCACCGAGCCTCCCCGCCGCGCGCCGCGGTCAGGCTCCTCCCATCCGAGGCCCGCAACCGTATCCGAAAACCGATATAACATGTCCCTGCAGCAGAAATACTCCGTCACCGTTCCCGAACTCGGGATCACCTTCTCCACCGGCACCTACGCCGCCCTAGCCAATGGCGCGGTCAATGTCGCCGTCGGCGAGACCAACGTCTTCGTCACCGCATGCGTCGCCGCCAGCATGAAGCCCGGCCAGGACTTCTTCCCCCTCACCGTCGATTACCGCGAGAAATACGCCGCCGCCGGCCGCTTCCCCGGCGGTTACTTCAAGCGCGAGGGCCGCCCTTCCGAAAAGGAAATCCTCACCTCCCGCCTCTGCGACCGTCCTTGCCGCCCCCTCTTCCCCGAAGGCTTCCTCAATGAGGTCCAGATCATCGGCCAGCTCATGTCCGCCGACCAGTTGAACGATGCCGACATCCCCATGGTCAACGGCGCCTCCGCCGCCCTCGCCATCTCCGACATCCCTTGGAACGGGCCCATTGCCGCCGTGCGCGTCGCCGAGATCGACGGCCAGTTCGTCGCCAACCCCACCATCGAACAGATGTTCCAGTCCTCCCTCGACCTCATCTACGTAGGCAACGAGAAGGACATGCTCATGATCGAGGGCTCCGCCGACCAGATCCCCGAAGACCTCTTCATCGAGGCCCTCGCCTTCGCCCACAACGCCATCCAGCCCATCATCCGCGGCATCCGCGAGCTCGTCGCCCTCGCCGGCAAGCCCAAGCAGACCTTCGCCCTCGTCGGCGCCACCCCGGAGGCCCGCGCCATCATCGAGCGCGTCGTCCCCGCCGAGCGCGTCTCCGCCGCCATCTTCGGCTTCGAGAAAAACATCCGCTCCGCCAACGTCAAAGCCCTCAAGGAAGAGGCCAAGACCGCCCTCCTCGCCGAACTCGGCGAGGGCAAGTTCACCGACGTGGACCTCAACGTCGTCTTCGAAGACCTCCAATACAAGGCCTACCGCAAGACCGTCCTCGAGCGCGGCGTGCGCGCCGACGGCCGCGACGCCAAGAGCCTGCGCCCCCTGCACTCCCAGGTCGGCGTCCTCCCCCGCGTCCACGGTTCCGCCGCCTTCAAACGCGGCGACACCCAGTCCATCGTCATCACCACCCTCGGCCCGACCAAGGAAGCCCAGGAACTCGACGCCCTCACGGGCGGCGTGAAGTCGAAGTCCTTTATCCTCCACTACAACTTCCCGCC
Source organism: uncultured Verrucomicrobiota bacterium (assembly GCA_903876795.1). GTDB lineage: Bacteria > Verrucomicrobiota > Verrucomicrobiia > Opitutales > Opitutaceae > Rariglobus. Next base: position 4,552 of record CAIRBK010000087.1, on the reverse strand, counting down.
CTTCTCCGTCGGCGAGACCGGCCGCTTCGGCTCCCCCGGTCGCCGCGAAGTAGGCCACGGCGCGCTTGCCGAGCGCTCCCTCGTGCCCGTCCTCCCGCCCGAGGACGTGTTCCCCTACTCCATCCGCGTCGTCTCCGAGATCATGGCCTCCAACGGCTCGACCTCGATGGCCTCCATCTGCGGCGGCTGCCTGTCCCTCATGGACGCCGGCGTGCCCATCATCGCCCCGGTCGCCGGCATCTCCTGCGGCCTCATGACCGAGACCGCCGCCGACGGCTCCATCTCCAAGTGGACCACCATCACCGACATCATCGGCGAGGAAGACCACTTCGGCGACATGGACTTCAAGCTCGCCGGCACCACCAAGGGCATCACCGGCTTCCAGCTCGACCTCAAGATCAACGGCCTGCCCTTCGAAATCGCCAAGGTCGCCATCCACCAGGCCCGCGAGGCCCGCGTCGAGATCCTCAAGAACATGCTCGGCTCCATCCCGGCGCCCCGCAAAGACCTCAGCGCCTACGCCCCCCGCATCCAGACGATCCAGATCGACCCCGAAAAGATCGGCCTGCTCATCGGGCCCGGCGGCAAGACCATCCGCCGCATCGTCGAGACCACCGGCGCCCAGATCGACATCGCCGAGGACGACTCCGGCAAGGTCTTCATCTATTCCAACAACGCCGAGGCCTCCAACCGCGCCCTCAAGGAAATCGACTCCCTGTGCGGCGGCGGTTCCGGCGGTGGCGCCGGCGGCCCCCCCATCGAGATGGGCAAGATCTACACCGGCCGCGTCACCGGCGTGAAGGAGTTCGGCGCCTTCGTCGAGTGTTTGCCCGGCAAGGAAGGCCTCTGCCACATCAGCGAACTGGCCGACTTCCGCGTGCGCCGCACCGAAGACGTCGTCAAGATGGGCGACAGCATCACCGTGAAGTGCATCGGCATCGACGAGAAGTCCGGCAAAGTCCGCCTCTCCCGCAAGGCCGCCATGAAGGAACCCGAAGGCCAGGGCCAGCCGGCCCCCGAGGCCGCTCCCGTCGCCTGACCGGCAACCGACGAGATCAGCCATAGGGCTCACGGGGATTACACCTCCCTGTGAGCCTTTTTTTACGCCAAGACAGAGCGAAGGCCCTTCGGTGGTCGCGCTTTAGTGCCATCCGCCTGGGCTCCCGTGCCGACGCGCGCATCGGTAAGCCCGAACTGGACGTGAAGAAATGAGACCATCAGTCACACGCTGATGAAGAAGTCCCGCCAGACCATGCCACGATAACGGGGCTGTTTGGAGGCCTGCCGGTTGGGCGGCGGAGCCAAACGGCATTCGGTCGGTGTCAACGAGGCATTCAACGTAAGCAGCTCACCAGAAACTTGGCTGTCACAGGTAGCCGTGGCGACTTCGGATTTCGGCTTCAGTGAAAATGTATCCATGTAACGCCCCGACCCCATCGGGTTATTGGTTTTTCGGATCCGATTGAAGACGCTGCGCGAACGGTCGCGCAGACTCACCCGGGGAGGAGTTCCCTCCTAGCAAGCTCAACAAAAAATCGCTCATCAAATTCAGAAGACTGCAGGGATTGCAGAACTTCATATTGGTTATTTTGGATATGCGGTTTAATAAGCCAGCCCCAAAAGAACCAGAGCTTGTTGCGAAAAAACTCGTCTCTCTGGTTTCGGTGTAGGCGATAGATTTCGGTTTTTTCAGGCCCCAAAAGATAGCCCACGCAAGCGAGGGAGTTTCCAATTCGTTTTTGTAATTCGACACCTCGTGCGCCGTGGAATGGGTCGATCCTAACCTCCAAGTGAAACTCGCGCGCCATCGCTTCTATAAGAGGGTTATTAGAGGTCATGGATTAGAAGCCTCCGACACGATACTCTGCTCCACCACCTACTCCCCATTGAGGATTCCCGGTAACTGTTCTTGGTCCAGCCACGTATTTCCACCAGACATTCTTGGTCGCATTTACTGCAGCGTTGACACCCGATTGTGTCGGTATCTGCAGTTTCGACGCTGCGTTGGCCACGCTGCCATAAGGCGTGCTCCCAATCGGTGCACGCGCGAGCCAAGTTCCGGCACCAAATCCTGCTCGTGACCCTGGCCCGATGAATCTGGTGAATGGATACAGGATCGTGTTGCCCGCGTATTGCCCTCCAGCCGCTAAAGCAATCTGGCCGGCGGCGAGCCCTCCGTATTTCAATGCCTCCCCGGTGCAACCACGTCCCGAAGCGTCTCCAGCACGCTCCGCATTATTCTCAATCGATCTCGATCCAAAGAAGTCGATGGCCACCATCATGGCTACCGAAGCTCCTACTTGAGCATAACCCCCAATGCCTCCTGTGCTGAGACCCGATCCTCCCACATCTGCCCAGTAGTCGTGTGCGTCATTTGCTCGAATTCCGAAGAGCAGACCGAGAGGATCAACTTGGTTGGTCGGATCGTTACCGCAGTATCCGTAAAGATTCAAACCGCCCGATTCTTCAATGGGGTCGCGAGAAATAAACCGCCCAAGCTGGGCATCATACGCACGGTAGAGCGTCAGGTTGAGCCCGCTGGCGGCGTGATAAAGGTATCCAGTGAAGCCAAATGTGGCGTCCAAGTCTCCGCTCACCTTGGTCCGCTCACCGTATGGCGTATAGTTGTAGCGGGCGCGTACGGCCCCGGTAACATCTGTCAACTCGCGAACACTCCCCAAGTGATCCGTTGTATAAAAATACGCTGTTCCTCCGATTTGCTCGCCCAGCCCTGCATAAAACCGTTTGGTCACCGCATTCGTCGCATCGCGTTCCTCAATGGGCTGCGGTCCGCCTCCCCAGACCCAGCGGCGCGTTTCCACGCCGTTTAGCTTTTCCATGACGCGGCGCCCCGCTCCGTCGTAAACAAAGCTCGTGACGTTGCCACCCAAGGTGACGCTGGCCAAGCGGTTTACGGCATCCCAGGTGAACGTGCGGCCCGCGCCGTCAACGGTGAGGTTGCCGTTCAAATCATACGTCAAGGTGCGTTCGCCCGTGCCCGTGCCGACGATGACCTGATAAGTGTTGGTGCGGGTGTTGCCGCTGCCGTCGGTCGCGCTCACGGCCACGGCGTGGGTGCCGGGAGCCAGCGTGACATCGGCCGTGAACACGTTGGCCGCATCCACGCTGGCCGGTTTCCCGTTCACGGTGACGTTGGCCGGTTCACTCAACTGCCCCGCGATGCGGATCGGGCCCGTGGCCGAGAGCGTGCGCACCCGGTTGCCCGCGTCGTGCGTGGCCGCGGTGACGGCGTTGCCGATCTGCCGGCTCCCGCCTTTGTCGTAGCGGTAACAGTCCCGGGCTGGGCGAGTGGGTGAACGCCTTGAACCAAAGTTGTTTCCTGTGAAGTTTATATCAAAAATCAGTCGAGCGCCCTCTTTTGGCATGAGGGCTTTCCGCCTGCTTTGATTGGCCTGTGGGTTCATCATCTCTTGCTTGTGGGGTTCGACATCTACAAATTCCGATAAGCACCTAATGCGATCCACAGAAGGAAAATTCCAAGAACAGCCACGATTATTCCTTCGCCGAAGAGCTGATTCCCTGAGGCTTTTAGAAATGGTTTTGTCTTGAACATAAATTCCGCAAACGAGAACGATCCGCCAAGTCTGCTTCTACGCAAAAAAAGTGCTCGACGAACATAAACTCCGGCAGCGACTAAGCTTGTTAAGCCAAGGACTAGAGATGCTATGAAGAATATTTCTTTCATCGGATTCACCAAAGGTCCTCAACTACCTCTCCGCCTATACTGCCAGCAGTATCAGCAGTCGCACCAATAGCTTCGTTTGCCAAGTTACCTGCTGCGTTAGGAAAAAAAATAGGACGAGCAACAGCACCTGCGGCCGCACCGAAAGCTGTTCCGATAACTAAGCTTTTACCGGCCTTAGACCAATCGACACACCTCTCCGCCATCACATCATTAGTCACAGAATTGGCCGCAGAGGTTAATCCGCCCAATAGCGCGCTACCACCAACACCGACACCAAATGTGCTTAGAACTCCATAGCCGACACCTGTTCCGATACTTGCTGCATAGCTGAGCCCATCCATCTGCCCCGAAGTGTAGGCCGAATAATTACTATAAGCATTAATCGCACCGCCAACAATTCCGCCGACAACCTGGATTATCCATCGGCCGTCCTTGTCTCTGCATAAAACGGGATTATTTCGGCAGTAAGCATAGAGATTTGGCCCCTGCGATGTCTCCGCATTTTTAAGCGGGTCGCGTGAAATAAACCGCCCAAGCTGGGCATCATACGCACGGTAGAGCGTCAGGTTCAGCCCGCTGGCGGCGTGATAAAGGTATCCGGTAAAGCCAAACGTCGCGCCCAAATCCCCGCTCACCTTGGTGCGCTCACCGTATGGCGTGTAAGCGTACCGCGCCCGTACCGCGCCCGACCAGTCGGTCATCTCACGAACACTCCCCAAGTGATCCGTTGTATAAAAATACGCTGTTCCTCCGATTTGCTCGCCCAGCCCTGCATAAAACCGCTTGGTCACCGCATTCGTCGCATCGCGTTCCTCAATGGGCTGCGGTCCGCCTCCCCAGACCCAG
>CAIRBK010000086.1 GCA_903876795.1 uncultured Verrucomicrobiota bacterium | reverse complement strand
TAGGTCGTCTGGGTCCACCGGCCGAGGCGGTCCTTGGTTTTCACCGCGTCGAGTTTCTCGTAAACAATCTGGCGCGTCGTGCCGTCGGGGTGGGTCACGAGCGTGGGCCGGTCAAAGGCATCGTAATCGGTCGTCACCGCGTAACCCTCGCTTTCCGTCACCGTGCGCACGCGCCCAAACCCGTCGTAGGTCATGCGGACCGAGTCAGCCGGACCGGCCTGGGGGCCGTCGATCATGACAAGGTAGCCTGTGGCCGTCGCGCCCAGATTGGCGAAGTCCACATCGGCGTCTTGGCCGGTGGGGTGATACCAAAAGGTGGTGGTTTCGGACTTGGCGTTTGTGATCGAGCGCGGCTGGCCGGCGGTGTTGTAGGTGTAGGTCGTGACCTGGCCGGCGGTATCGGTGGTCGTCAATGGCCGGTGCCGGGTGTCGTAGGTCGCCTTGGCGAGCACGGCGTAGTCGGCGGCGTTGGGGCCGGTCTTTTGGCGGATTTCCAACAGATCAACATCGTTGGTGTCATAAACATAGTGGGTCTCGCGGCCCAGGGGGTCGATGGCTTTGGTGACAAGGCCAAGGACATTATACGCGTATTGGTGGATCCGGGTGGTGCCGTCGTCCAGGACGCGCCCGATTTTGGTGCGCTTGCTGGTGCTGCCGTTAAAAACAGCGGAGGTTTGTCCCTCGTAGTTATACCATACGCGATCTTCGAGGGTGGCTTTCTCGGCCTCCAGGCGGGAAGAGGCCTGATTGAGGCTGGTGTGCAACCAGTGATAAGTGTGGGCGTAGTTTACATCGACGGGGTTCTCTTTATAGGCCTTTTTGTCCCAATAGAAGGTATTGCGGTAATTATGATAACTGTCGGTCACGTTCATGCCCAAAGGGAGTGCGCCGACTGCGGGAAAGGCCGGCGAATTATCCCGGAACTCCAGGCGTTCGGTCTCACCCTGAGGGTCGGTGAGGGTGAGCCAGCGATCGCGCCCCTGTCCGCCAAAGGCAAAGGTGCTGGTGCCATAAGGCGTGGTCAGACTGTTGATGAAATCCGTGTCGGTCTGGTAGGAGACCGTGGAGGTTAGCCCGACGACGTCGGTGAGGGTGGAGAGCTTGCCGTCGGCATTATAGCCCAACACGCAGTGGCGCCCGAATGGATCGGTGACCTTGGTCAGGCGCAGCGGATTGGCTGAATCCGCATAGTCAAGCGTCGTGACCTGGCCAAGCGCATCGGTAATGGCGACGAGCCGGGAGGAGCCGTCGTAGCTCAAGCCGAGCTTGTTCCCGGCCGGGTCGATTACCTCAACGAGGTCATAGCGGCGGTTATCATTAACGAGGCGGTAGATGAGCTTGGAGCCGTCAACCGCGGCGCGTTCATATGTCGTGGCCGAGGTCTTGGTCAGACAGACCCCGCTTTCCGGTTGATAAGAACAGCCGGGGCGCAGCGACGTTGCCTGGGTGTAGGTGAGGTAAAGTTCGCTGCCGCCGCCGGGCAGATAAAGCTTGGGGATCTTTGCAACCAAGCCGCCGCCCGGAGTTCCCGGAGGGATGACTTCCTCGATGAAGGAAAGCCAGTTGTGCGTCCATTTTTTACCGACATTGCCGAACGTGAAAACGGCGGGCTGGCCGGCCTCGCGCTGATTATAGGTAAGGGTAAAGGCGACGGCAGGGCCGACGGGAGGGGTGTAACGAAGAGGAGTATCGACGAGGTTAAGACTCACCGTCATGAGATGGGCGGAGGCGACGGGCATCCCCTGGCCGTCACCGCCGGGACAGGTTTTTTGGTCATAATCACGGGTGGCGTCGGGATCATTGTCCGAGGTGTTGCCCTTGCCCCACACGGTAGCGCCTTCGGCGGCATTAACAGGCGACCAACCCTCGGGAAGCGGACCGGCCGGAACCAGAAAATAACCGCTGGCCTCGGTGTCGAGAGCGTTGCGAGTCGCGGTAAAGGGGAGCCCGAAGGTGGGGTCTTCGAGGGTGCTTATGCCCTGTTGCTCGCCGATAAGCGCGGCGTAGTGGCCCACCTTCCAATGAATCACGGCGGGGGTGAGCAGGGAGGCGCCCGGGGTGCGCCGGGCCATCTGGTAATCAAGGCCCACCTCCTTCGACAATTGCCAGACTTGGGTGAGTGAAAGCCCCTGCGAGGTGGAACGGGAGGTCATGAGCTTCTCGTTAAAGCCAACGTTGCCATTTTTATGGGCAAGGATGCGGTCCAGAGCCCCGGGGCCGCAGCGGAATGCGTCTTCCGGCCGGTTTTGCATAAGCCAGAGGCCGGAGCGGGCTCCCACGAGCAGCTCGGTGGCCATGCCTTGAAGCGTGCGACCCGCGATCTGGGTTTCCAACTGCACGAGCACCTCGGCGCGGCCAAGACGGGCATTGAGCTGGAAGAGCTCGCCTATCGCACGATCCGCGATGGCCCGGCCCTGCTCTCCCTTGGCGTCCTTGGCGAGCAACCAGGATTTCTCATAAGAGACCAGGGCCTTCGTAAAATATGCGGTGCGAAAATACCGAAGCCCAAGGTTGAGGTGCACACTTGCGGCCCAGCGCGACTTGGGATGGGCATCAAGAAAGCCGACAAACGCACTGAGGTCATCCTGATTGACGGCGGCCTGAAAGGTTTGAATCGCGTCGGCGAGTGCCGCGTTTTCACCCGGTGTTTCGCTCCCGCCGGCTGGAACAAAAGGCTCGGTCAGGATGCGGGCCCGGAACAGCTCGGCGTCGGTGGGCGCATTGGAAAAAACAAACCCTGCGGCCAACGGAGCCGTGACGACGGAAGCGGGCAACCGCCGATTGATGGTGACGTGCGACGGCGTGCGGACCGGCTTCGGTTCACTCCCGGCCATCTCGGAAGAGCCCTCGCCGGCATACGAAGGGGCGGCCATGAATCCCCACGGGCCGACCGCGAACGTGAGATTTAGGTAGAGCGGCAGCAGCAGAGCCGAGCAGGTGCGCACCCAAAACGAATGAGGATGGCGAAATGTGCATGAACGAGGAGAGGCCGGGAGCATGAAACGGAAGTATAAACGTTAAAAGATCGGGGTGGCGTCGGTCGGCTCCAAAAGCGTGATGTCAGGAGCGGTCACGTCGCCAGCGACGGGGCCCGGGGATTGGCTGCGAGTCGCATCGAGAGGATAGGCGTCCACGCCATCGTCAACCCCGTCCCCGTCGGTATCGGCGAGCAGGGGATCGGTGCCCAGGGCGAGTTCGACATCGTTGCGCACGCCGTCGCCGTCGGAATCCAGATTAAACGGGGAGATGCCGTAGTTAAGCCCCAGTTTGTCGGAAACACCATCGCCGTTCACATCGCTGTAGGTGACAAAATCAGAGGATGACAGGAAGCCGTAACGCATGGCCATCGTGTAAAAAACCGCCTCCCGCTCGGAGTCGGTGAGCGCACGGTCATAAACGAGGATTTCGGCGATGTCCCCCTTGAGGTATTCGCTGTAGCCTTGCCGTTTGCCGATAAGCGGATCGCTGCGGAAGGCCAAAGGCTGCGCCGTGCGGCGCCGGGTTACGGAGCCGTTGAACCGCTCTAGCCACAACCCGCCGCCCGTGGAAACATTGTAGCAGTGGTAGGCTTGCAGCGCGGATGCCGCCGGTGCCGGATAGATCGAGCCGTTGTTCGAGCCGAAATCGTCGTAGCGCGAGCCATTGTAATACAGCGAGCCGTTGGCCGTGCCGAAATGCCACAGAGCGTTGATCCGCGAGGCCGGCTCGGGAACCTTTAAAACGGCGATGATTTCACCGCCGGCGGCTCCGCTCATCACGTTGGACAGGTTCAGCATGTCGTCGCTGCCATCGAAACGAACCACGGGCAATCCGTTGAGCTGATTGGCCACAATCAAGGGCTTGGCGGCCTCGACTCCCTGGGTGGCATGGTTGCCCAGACCGCTTTGATCAAACCAAGTGGAAAGCGGACCCACGCCTTGCCCGCCTGCGCCTGCCTGCAAGCGCAGACGAAGGCCGGCGGTGGGCAGATCGCGCGTGCCGAGCAGCGTCGTCGTGCTCACTTCGGGACTGTAAGCCGAACTGCCCGCGAAGCTGGCGAGCTTTACGCGATATGTGTAGGTCGTTCCTGGCGAAGGCGGCGTGTCCGTGAACTCGAACGCGTTTTCTTTCACGGCAACGACCTCAAATGCACCGGCTCCGGTTTTGCGCTCGATGGTGGCGGTCGTGCGCAAGGAGGATTCGGCGACGGTCCAAGCCAGGTTCACCTGGTTGGCGGCCAGCGTGACCGCCCGGAGACCGGACGGCGCGGCGGGCACCGGGATCGCCGGTGGCGCGTATTTGGCGGTCAAATAACGGTTGGCCGACTGGCGCTCAGCGTCCGTCAAGGCGCGGTCGTAAACGAGGATTTCAGCGATGTCTCCCTTGAGGTATTGGCTGTAGCCTTGGCGCTTGCCTATCAGCGGATCACTGCGGAAAGCGAAGTTCTGGCCGGTGCGCCGCTGGCGCTCCAAACCGTTCAACCGCTCCACCCACAGTCCACCACTCATGGATACGTTATAATAATGAAACTGCGTGAGAGCCGAAGCAGGCGGGGTGCTGAAACTGGATCCATTGTCCGAGCCAAAATCGTCGTAGCGCGAACCCGAGTAATAAAGGGACCCGTTGCCGGTGCCGAAATGCCAGAGGGCATTGATACGAGTCGTGGGCTCCGGAACTTTCAACACTGCCAGGATTTCACCGGCGGACGCGCCGCTCATCACGTTGGGCAGGCTCATCAAATCGTTGGAGCCGTCGAACCGCGCAACCGGCCGACCGTTGAGCTGATTCGCCAGGATCTGCGGCTTGGCGGACTCGTCCCCTTGGACGGCATGGTTAAGATTCGGGCTTTGGTCATACCATGTCGAAAGCACACCTGCGCCTTGAGTGCCTTGATCTGCCTTCAGCCACAATCGCAGGCCCAATGAAGGCACTAAAACCGTCTCCGCCGGGGTTACCACGGAAACTGTGGAACTGTAGGCTGAACTGCCCGCATAGCTGCGGAGTTTTACGCGGTAGGCATACGTCTCCCCCGCGGTCAAGCCGGTGTCGGTATAGCCCATCGCATTGGCCAGATCGGCTACGGTCGCAAAGTCGCCCCCTCCCACACTGCGCTCCACCGTGGCCTGGGTTTGAAGGCCGCTCTCCTGCGTGGTCCAAGCTAAGGTGACCGCATCTGAGGAAAAAGCCTTGGCCTGCAAATTGATGGGAGCAGCCGGAACGGGCACGGCGGCGGGTGCATACTTGGTATTCAAATACACATACACGGCCTCGCGCTGCCTTTCGGTGAGGACTTTTTCAAAGATCAGGATTTCGGCGATGTCTCCCTTGAGGTATTGGCTGTAGCCTTGGCGTCTGCCGATCAACGGATCGATGCGGAATGCGAAGTTCTGGCCGGTGCGCCGCAGGCGCTCCAAGCCGTTTAGACGCTCAACCCATGTTCCCGCGCCCATTGAAACGTTGTAATAATGAAATCGTGTGAGTTCGGAGGCGGGCGGCGGGTTGTAACTGGAGCCATTGTTCGAGCCAAAGTCGTCGTAGCGCGACCCGAAATAATACAAGGAGCCGTTGCCGGTGCCGAAATGCCAGAGGGCATTGATACGAGTCGTGGGTTCGGGGAGCTTCAAAACGGCCAGGATTTCACCGGCGGACGCGCCGCTCATCACGTTGGGCAAATTGAGGTAATCATCTGCCCCATCAAAGCGGATAACCGGACGCCCGTTGAGTTCGTTCGCGACCAGCAGCGGCTGCGGGGAACCGGCGTTTTGGGAGGCGTTATTGCCTTTGCCGCTTTGATCCGCCCACAAGCTGACCTTGCCGCCCGCTCCCGACGTCACACCCGCGCCCGCCGTCAACTGCAGGCGCAAATTGTCAATCCTGCTTAAAAGCATATCCGCATCGGCAACCGTCGGGTTCAGGCCAAACCAGATTTCGATGCGATTGGGGATTCCATCTCCATCGGTGTCCTCATCCCGCGATGGGTTCAGGTTGGTGAAGAAATACTGCTCCCATTTGTCAGGCAGGCCATCGCCGTCGGTGTCTTTTAAAGTCGAGGTTCCGTCTTGGTCGAATTGGATCGCGCGGAAAAAATATTTATCCGCGTCGGTCGTAAACTGGATGCCAAGGACCGCGTCGGAGCCGAGAGGGTTGAAATTTGGCAAAAACGTCCATGTGGCCAAATCCGGCGACGTTTCCGCCAAATAATGCCTCCCTTTCTTGCCCCACCAAGTGAACGAATAGGTCGGCGGAACGGTCGAGCTGTCCACGGTCAATTTTGCGCCCAGATTCTCGTCGGTGGCAGTTTGGGCCGAGAGCCCTCCCATGCACCCCGAAATCAGGACCAAAAGGATGCCTTGCCTGAACATGAAAGGAAAACGAAAGGTCATGATTTGAGCGGCCACCAACGCACATTGACATCCGGCGGCTTGGGTGGATTTTCTCGCAACCGACGTTCGCGCCCGGCGTTTTCAACCTCTCGCTTTTCGTAGTCGGCCTTCAGCTTGGCATGGTTGATTTGGTAATAGGCATGCAGGTAATCGAGGCCTGCCAAAGTGGTTTCTTGATCCTTAAGCCTCTTGGCCTGCTCATCGACGTAATACTCCGCGTCCGTGGGGCTGAAGTTAAGTCCCTGCGGGATCGGAAATTTTTGATCGGAAGGCCAGTCCTCCAAATGCCACTCCTCCACGAACGGGAACCATGAATAAACGGTGGTTTCCGTTTCAAGCGTGCTCAGCTGGGTGAGGTGGCGAAAATCGATGTTGGAATAAGCAAGGTATTCGGTCCCGCCGCCTTCGTCGCGCCAGCGCAATTCGGTGACGGGCGTTTTCCCGCCCAGGTAAACCGTCACCGAGAGGCTGAGCGTGGCGTAACCTTTTTGGGCCAGGCGCTCCTCCCGCGCTTTTTCCTCCGCAGTCAACGGACGCGACGGCGCGGCGGGCGCGGGAACGGCTTTCGGCAGGACCGGCGGACGCACTCGGATTAGCGTGACGGTGTGATCACCCAGGCGGACTTCCTTGCGGGAGACTTCGCTGTAGGTGACTTCGGCGGCGATGGCTTGAGTTGCCCCGGCAGCCGCCACCATCGCCGCCCAAAGAAAGAAATGAATCATGCTAGTAGCGGACATGGTTTGTCGAAAAGACGCGCCAAGACTTTTCACCCGCGCAAACGGGTCGCAAGCCTGGTTAAAATACAGAGATGAATTTCAGCAAAAGTTAGCAGGCCCATTGAAAGGGTGGTTTGATGCAAGCATGGAGCTTCTCCAAAAAAACAAAGAGATGGAGAAAAGTTCATTCCGGGAAAACAAGCTCTTGGTAACCTGAAGTGAGAATTTCTCACGTTGCGTCTTCCCAGAACCAGCACTCCCCGACCTCGGAACTTGATCGGCCCGCAGATGCGCACCCTTCGGGAGAATCTGCGGTCAAAGGTCACGCTGGAAGATTTGGCGGGGAGGCTGGCCGCCCGCGGGCTTTATCTCGACCGCACCACGCTGGGTCGCATCGAGCGCCAAGAGCGTTCGGTCTTCGATTTCGAGATGGTCACATTGGCGAAGGCTTTGCGGGTCCACATTTTTGAACTTTCCGGCAAGAAATCATCCCGTTAACCCGCAGGAAGCTGGGTTCGGGCAAAAAGAAGAGCCGGACCGATCGGGGTCCGGCTCTTCGCAGTCCAGGTCGCAAGCAGGCCTGGCTTATGCAGGCTTGGCGCCGGTTGCCGATGCGGCCTTGCGGCGCGTGAGGCCCGAGCGGGCCTCGCTCTTGCGAACGTAGCCCATGGCTTCGTAGAGTTCGCCGTCGTCACCTTCGGCTTCATCGGCCACGACCGCTTTGACCACGCGGTCGATTACCTTGAGCGATTCCTCGTCGGCATCGTCGCGGCGGTTCTGCGCGGCTTTCAGCTTGGCGTCCAACTCGGCGATCTCCGCACGGGCGGCCAAGCTGGGTTGGAGCTTGGCTTGGAACTGCGCAAGCGTGAGTCCGGCAAAGGACTTGGCGGGCCGCAGTGTTTCCCAGGCGGTTTTCGTCAGGTTGATCTTGTCCAGCGATACCTGAGGCTTGTTTTTGGATGGCATATGGTTTCACCCCCCTTCGGGGCAAAAGCAGCCAGAGGCAAATGCACAGCTCAAGGCGTTAATCGCAAGATACGAACAGAATTTAGATTTGTAAGGATAAGCCGGCTTACCTCCTTGGCCAAAGCAGGTTCGGGGTGTGGAAAGGTAGGTTTGGAGCCGGGAAATGCCCATCCAAAGCCGGGAAACCGGTTTCCTGTACTAGGAAATGCATTTCCGGGGATAAGAAATGGAGTTCTGGGACCTGGATGGGCATTTCGTGCCCTGAGAAATCCGCAGCGAAGCCCGGGGAATCCATTTCGCTGGCCAAGAAATGTAAAACCAAGGTCGAGTTCACCCCGCCGCCGGCCATCCTCCCCGTGTGGTCAGGCCCGCCGTATGGCCACGCGCGTCCCCGGGCGTTTGCTTGAGGGACGCGTCCGGGGACGGACGCGGCTACACCGGGTTTGTTCCTTGGTTAACCGGAGGAGGCGGCTCGCCCGAGCTCGTTGCCTCTGTATACGTCGTGCTTGCAGCGGCACCCGAGTCAGCCACTCGGTTCAACTGCGGAATTGAGGGAACAACAAAGGGCTCCGAAGTTTTCCCACTCCGAAAAGACAACGTCCTTCGACAAGCGTCCGCTCAACGCGTCCTCGCGGTGGTGATTGCCAGCGCGTAGTCGCGCACGCCCCGGGAAATCGCCTCGGCCAGCGCCTGACGATACGCGGGGGTGGCGATGCGCCGCGCCTCGTCGTTGTTGGACAGATAGCCCGCCTCGACCAGCACGGCCGGACAATTCACCAGGCGAAGGACCGCAAAGCGGGCGCGCTTGAAACCTCGATCCTCGCTGCGCAATTGGTCGAGCACCTGCGCATGGATGTGGTAACCGAGCAGCGCGTTCCAGGGGTCGTTGCGGTTGCCGAGGTTGGCGACATTGTCGCTGCGATCCCGGCGCGGACTGCCGGTGGAGCGCTGGTATTGGGGCGTCATCACATAGGTCTCCGATCCACGCACGGAGGGCGAACCGGCGACGGCGTTGAAATGCACGCTGATAAACAGGTCGGCGCCCGCCTTGTTGGCGATCTCGGCCCGGCGCGGCAGTTCCACGAAACGGTCGTCGGTGCGGGTCATCACCACCCGGTAGCCTTGCTTGACGAGGAGGGATCGCAGGCGCATCGACACGTCGAGGGCGAAGTTTTTCTCGTCCAACTTGAGCGCCTTGTTCTGGGTGCCGGTGTCCTGGCCGCCGTGCCCCGCGTCGATCACGATCACGCGCACCTCCGGCGCGGGCGGGGTGGCGACGGACGAGGGACTGAGGATGGGCCGAAACAGCTTCTCCGCGTCGATACGGCTGATGTAGAGAGATCCGCCGGTGGCGACCGCCGGCTCTCCCATCAGCACGCGCATGCCGTTGAGCTGCACGTCGCGTTTTTCATCCTGGATATCCAGTCGGCCGGCCGAGGATTGGAGACGCATGATTTTGCCGCGCTCCACCCACGTCGCGCGAAAACCAAATCGGGCCAGAAACACCCGCACATCGACGTAGGAGACCCCGCCGATCTGCGTGTAGGCGGAGCCTGCGGTCCCCGGTGCGCCCGGGCGCGGGCCGGCTTCGGCGGCCGGAACCGCCCATAAAAGGAGCGCGGCCAAGGCCGCGGTCGTGAGGGAAAAGTGCCGGAAGCCAGACATGCCCCGACGCTCGCTCAGGTTTTCCCGTGGCTGTCGTCGTGCGAATCGTCGTGGCCGTGGTCGGACCCGGTGTCGTCGATCGCCTCTTCGTCCTTGTCCAAGGTGTATTTGCGCTTGCGCTTGTTGGTGGGCAGCGGCGTGAGCATGACGTTGATCTGCTTGCCCATGAGCTTCGGCTGGGAATCGGGATGGCCCATGCCTTCAAGTTCGGTCAGGGCCTTGTTCATGACCTCGAAGCCGATCTCGGTGTGGGCCATCTCGCGGCCGCGGAACTTCAGGCGCAGTTTCACCTTGTTGCCATGGTCGAGAAACTCCTCGGCGTGACGGATCTTCGTCAGGAAGTCGCCTTCGGCGATGCGGGGTGTGAACTCGATTTCCTTCAGCTTCGTCGCGGTGGACTTCGCGTGGCTGGCTTTCTTCTGCTCCTCGTAGATGTATTTGCCGAAATCCATGATGCGGCAGACGGGGGGCTTGGCGGTCGCCGCCATCTCGACGAGGTCAAGATTGAACTGCTGGGCGAGAGCCAGGGCGCGCTCGGTGGGCATGATGCCAAGCTGCTTGCCCTCGGGGCTGATCACCCGAATCTCGGGCTCCTTGATGCGAGCGTTGCGGCGGATGTGGGCAAAAGGGTCGTTGTTACGACGCTGGAAGTAACCGGGGCGGTTGCCGCCCGAGGAGGGGAACGAGTTGGCCATCAATAAGGAGGTTGCGGGATTGGGTCGTAAGCGATTTCGCCCAACCCCCGCCGGAAGACAACCACGAAGTGACCGGCTTCGGCAAAGAAGCCACCAGGAGCCGGGGCTAGACGCTGAAACTCTCGCCGCAGGAGCAGCTCGCCTTGGCGTTGGGGTTGGAAAACTTGAACCCGCCCGCGATCAGCTTGCTGGAAAAATCCAGGACCGTGCCCTTGAGATAAAGCGCCGTCTTGGGGTCCACCAAGACGGCCACGCGGGCCGAGTTCACCAGGATGTCGCCCTTCTTGGGCGCGGGCGCGAACCGCAGCTTGTAGCTGAGGCCGTTGCAGCCCCCGCCGCTGATCGCCACGCGCAGGAAATCGCCCTGCCGCTCGCGGGAGATGAGGGCGAGGACCTTGGCGCCGGCGGCCTCGGTGAGGCGCACGAGGTTTTCATTGCCCGTCCGCACGCCCTCGGGAAGGGAGGGCGCGGCTGCGGGCGCGAGGGACGGGACGGCGGGATCGGACATGGCGGCACTATCGCCCGCTTCGCGCCTTAATCAAGCGCCGCGCCACCTCGACCGCGTTGGCGAAACTGGCCGGGCTCGCCACGCCGCGCCCGGCGATGCCGAAGGCCGTGCCGTGGTCCGGGCTGGTGCGCACGAAAGGCAGGCCGAGGGTGACGTTCACCGCCAGGTCGAAGTCCACCGTCTTCAAGGGAGCCAGTCCCTGGTCGTGGTAGAGCGCCAGAACCACGTCGAACTCGCCGCGCAACTGTCGCGCAAACACCGTGTCGCCGGGCAGTGCCCGCGAAAGCCCCGGGTGGGCACCGCGCAATTCGTCCAAAATCGGGTCGATGATCGCGTGTTCCTCGTCGCCCAGCAGGCCGCCTTCCCCCGCATGGGGGTTGAGCCCGCACACCGCGATGCGCGGCCGGTCGCAACCTTCGGCCCGGGCCAGCGTATCCGCCGCCCGGATGCTCCGGGCGAAGTTTTCCGGCGTGAGCCTCGCCGACACCTTGCTCAATGGAATGTGCCAGGTGAGCAGCACCACCCGCAGGCTGCCGCCGCAAAACGCCATCACCGGCTCGCCGCCCCAGCGGTCGGCGAAAAACTCCGTCTGCCCGGGGAACGCATACCCGACCGCCGCCAGTCGCGCCTTGCTCACCGGCCCCGTGACCACACCCGAGAAACGCCGGTCCCGGCAGCCCGCCGCGGCCGTCTCCATCGCGGCCAGCGCCACCCGGGCGCCCGCGTCGTCGGGGACGCCCGGCGTGGCCAGATAATCCGCCGGGCCCGCCGGCAAGAGTTCCGCCCCGGCGGCGGGAAGGGTCTCCAGCCAGCGCGCCGGGCCGATCACGGCGACAAGCCCGGCCAAGTCGGAACGGGCGCGGAGCCAGGCCGCGATGATCTCGGGGCCGACGCCCGCCGGGTCGCCGCAGGTGATGGCGAGCCTAGGCATCGGTATCCGTTTCCGTCACACGGCCGGCCCGGGCGAAGCCGCGCCTGCCATCCTTGAAAAACTCCAGGAAGCGCCTCGCCTCCGGCGTGTCGTAACCGCCGTTGGCGAGCGCGGTGGCGGCGAGTTCGCGGATGTTGCCCAGGCCGAAATACACCGCCCGGAAGGCCTGCTTGAGCTCCCGAATCGCCTCGCGGGAGAAACCGCGGCGTTTCAGTCCGACCAGGTTGAGGCCCGACACCTCGTCGCGCTCGGCCGTGATCGTGAACGGCGCCAGGTCGCGCGAGATGCGGGACAACCCGCTGACCATGGCGCTCTCGCCGATGCGGCAGAACTGGTGGATGCCCGCCCCGCCGCCGATGAAAGTAAAATCACCCACCTCGACGTGGCCGGCCAGCATGACGTTGTTGGCCAGCACGACATCGTCGCCCAGCCGACAATCGTGCCCCGCGTGGCTGCCGGCCATGAGGAAACAGCGCGCGCCGACCACCGTGGCCGCGCCGGCGTGGATGGCCCGGTTAAGCGTGACGTTTTCCCGCACCACCGTGCCCGCGCCCACCCGCACAAAACTCGGCACGGCCCGGTCAAACTTCATGTATTGCGGGTCGCCGCCGACCACGGCGCCGGGATGCACGACCACGCGGTCGCCCAGCACGGCGTGACGCGTGACGACGGCGCGGGCCATGATCTCGCAATCGGCGCCGAGTTGCGCGCCGTCTTCCACGATCGCTTCGGGATGGATGACACTGGGCATCAGTCTTTGGGTTTGCGGTTGGTGGAGGTCGCCCGTTCCGGCAGCAGATCCAACTGGGCGTCCTTGAGAAGGTCGTAGTTCTTCAAAATGCGGATGACCTGGAGCGTGTCGCTCTTGCCGTAGTTGCGGTTGATCTCGGTCTTCTCGATGAGGTCCAGCAGCATCGAGCGGAAAGAGATGATCGCATCGACACCGCGTTCCTTTAGCATGGCGACGCTCTGGGAACGAAACGGCTCCTGCGTCGGCAGGCTGGGCAGGACGAGTATCTTGATGAGGTCGTCGCCCTGATCGCCGCCCTCGCCCGCCGGAAAAAAGCGCGTCGCCTCCTTGAGCACGTTGTCCTCCAGAAAACGGAAGATCTCCGGCGAGCTTCTCAGCATGTTGGGCGTGAACACGCCGGTGTGCCAGGCCTTGACCGCGATCATGGCGCGGCGCACCAGGGGCAATTCGCTGGAAAACAAAAAGAAGTCGGGCCTGCGCGAGCCGCGCAGCCACGACGGGTTGTAAACGAACAGGTCGATTTCCTCGTCACCGGTCTTTTTGCGCGCCTGCACCTGATACTTTCGGACCTGGCGCACCAGGAATCCGCTCTGCTCGAAATACTCGCGGACAATGCCTTCGTCGATTGCGGACATGATCGCTGGGCGGGTTCAGGCCGCGCCGACTTCCCGGAAGCAAGCCTCCGGCAGCGCCGGGTCGATGCCGCCCCGGGTGGCGGCCTCGCCGATGGATTTGAGCACCACGAAGCGGAGGGCGCCGGCACGGACCTTTTTGTCGCGAGCCATGGCGCCCATGAGCGGGCCAAGCGGCAGCGGCTCCCTCAGGCGGACGGGCAGCGCATGAGCCGCGAGCACGGCGTCGATGCGCGCCACCTCGGCCTCGCCGATGTAACCAAGTTTCCACGACAAGCGGGCCGCCGCCGCCAGGCCGATCGCGACCGCCTCGCCATGCAGGTAGCATCCGTAGCCGGTCGCCTGCTCGATCGCATGGCCGAAGGTGTGGCCCAGGTTGAGGAGCGCCCGGCCGCCTTCCGGCGCGGTCTCATGCTCGTCGGCTTCGACCACGCGGGCCTTCAGCGCGCAGCAACGGCGGACGACCGCGCCGAGCCCGGGGCTCCCGACGGTGCAGGGCGTTTTCTCCAATTGAGCAAACAGCTCCGCGTCGCCCAGCAGGCCGGTCTTGATGACCTCGGCCATCCCGGCGGCAAACTCGCGAGGCGGGAGCGTGGCCAGCAATCCGGTGCCGATAAAAACACCGCGCGGCTGGTGAAACGCCCCCACGAGATTCTTGCCGGCCTTGAGGTTGATGCCGGTTTTGCCACCGACCGAGCTGTCCACCATCGACAGCAGCGTGGTGGGAACCTGATAGAAGGCGATGCCGCGCAGGTAAGACGCCGCCGCAAAACCGGCCAGATCGCCGATCACGCCGCCGCCGGCCGCGAAAAGCGCGCCGCCCCGGTCGATGCGCTGCTCCGCCAGAAAATCGAGCACGCGACCGAGTTCGGTCAGCGACTTGGTCTCCTCCCCGGGCGCGAGCACCAGCATCGGTCGTCCGCCGAACATGGCCTGCAAGGCATCAGCCTGATGCAGGGCAAGGTTGCGATCGGTGACGACGGCGACCTTGCGCCCGGCGGCGACCAGGGCGTCGATTTCCGCGCGCACGGCGGCGGCGACATCCGTCCCAAAGTGGATGGGGTAGCCGCGTTCGGCCAGGTTGACGTGCAAGGTTTCACTCATCGTTGGATGTCCAAAGTTACGGTTGTTCAACACCCGCGCCCCGGCGGGGTCAACCGCCGGGCCACCCCAAACCGTAAAAAGAGGGGCCGGCTAGTTCCAACCGAGGCAAGGCGCGCCTCTCCCATCACCCTGATGAACTCAATGGGGTGAAATGCACGCGGACATTTTCGTGAAAGCGTTGTCCATACAGCGAACGACCTCACCATGACCACCGAAGCCACCCCTACCACCGCGACCGAACCCCAAGAGGATCGGACCACCGCCATCCTCTGCTATCTCACGATCATCGGCTTCATCGTCGCGATCGTTCTGCATGCCAACAAAAAAACCGCGCTCGGCTCGTTTCATCTGCGTCAAGCCCTCGGGATGATTGTCGCCGGGCTCGCCGTGGGCGTCGGCGCGGGCCTGACCGCCTTTGTACTCGCCTTTGTTCCCATGGTCGGACCCGCCTTGGGATTCATGCTTTGGGGAGCGATCTGGCTGTGTGGATTGATACTCTGGCTCATCGGCCTGATCGCCGCGATCCAGGGCCGGCGGACTCCCGTGCCGCTGATCGGCGAGCCGATCCAGAAGTGGTTTGCCAACACCTTCGCCTGAGGTCGATGCGGCGGGTGTCGTGCAGGCGACGCCGTTTTCGTCCTTGCGCCTCCCGCCGGGCGTTGCGGTCATGACACCTTATCATTTCCGCCATGGTCTCACCCGAAACGTTCAACCACATCGAAAACATCAAGAAACGCTCCGGCCATCTATGGAGGTTTCTTTGACTGCGAACAAAAGCTCCGCGAGATAGAGGCCCTCGATGCCCAGATGGGCGACCCCGCGTTTTGGGACAACAATGATCGCGCCCAAAAGCACATCGGCAAGGTCAACGCGCTCAAGCGCGCCGTGCTTCCCGTGGTCGCTTTCCGCAAACGCGTCGCCGACCTCGACGTCATGATCGAGCTCATCGAGGCCGGCTCCCCGGAGGAAAAGGAAGAGTTCGGCGCCGAACTCTCCACGCAGGTCGAGGCCATGGTGCCCGAACTCGACAAGATCGAGATCGGCGCCTTCCTCACCGGCCAGTTCGACCGCAACAACGCCATCTTCTCCATCCAGGCCGGCGCGGGTGGCACCGAGTCCAACGACTGGGCCGACATCCTCTACCGCATGTACAACCGCTGGGCCGAGCGCCGCGGTTTCGAGACCGAGCTCATGGACGTCCAGCCCGGCGACACCGCCGGCATCTCCAAGGCCACCATCCTCATCAAGGGTGAAAACGCCTACGGCTACTGCAAGGCCGAGCGCGGCGTCCACCGCCTCGTGCGCATCTCCCCCTTCGACTCCAACGCCCGACGCCACACCTCGTTCTGCGCGGTCGACGTCGTCGCCGAGATCACCGACGAGATCAAAATCGAGATCCCCGAGAGCGAACTGCGCATCGACGTCTACCGCTCCTCCGGCAAGGGCGGCCAGGGCGTCAACACGACCGACTCCGCCGTGCGCATCACGCACATCCCGACCAACACCGTGGTCGTCTGCCAAAACGAGCGTTCCCAGATCAAAAACAAGGCCGCCGCCATGAACGTGCTCAAGGCCCGTCTTTACGAAAAGAAACAGGACGAGCAGCGGGCCGAGATGGACAAATTCTACGGCGACAAGGGCGAGATCGGCTTCGGCGCCCAGATCCGCAGCTATGTGCTCCAGCCCTACCAGATGGTGAAGGACCTGCGCACCGGCGTGTCCACCTCCGACACCCAGGGCGTGCTCGACGGCGACATCGACCGCTTCATCACCGGCTGGCTCCGCGCCGGCTGCCCCCGCCACCGCAACAAGGACATCCAGATCGACGACGAGTAAGCCCGGGTTGCACGCCGGGCTTGCGGCAGGAAGCACCACTTCATCCCCAAAAACACCACGGGAACCAGGGTCCGTTCCCTTGAAGTGGCAACCCGTCTGGTGGAGAATGGACCATGCCTTCCTCCCTCGCTCTGCTGCAAGCCGACCTGGTCTCCATCGTCGGCGAAGCCAACGTCATCAGCTCCGGCGACACGCTCGATACCCTTTCCAAGGACTACTACTGGTATTCCCCGAGCCTGCGCGCGCAGCTCGACGAAAAGCGCGCCGATCTGGTCGTGCGCCCCGCGACGACGGCACAACTCCGGGCCGTGATTGCCGCGTGTTTCACCGCGAATGTCGCCATCACCCCGCGCGGCGCCGGCACGGGCAATTACGGCCAGTGCATGCCGCTCCACGGCGGCGTGGTGATCGATCTCTCGCGCTACGACCGCATCCACTCAGTCGAAGGCGGGGTGGTCCGCGCCGACTCCGGTGCCCGCCTCGGCGCCATCGAAACGGTCGCCAGGGCCGCCGGCTGGGAACTGCGCTGCTACCCGTCCACCTGGATGAAAGCCACGCTCGGCGGCTTTTTCGGCGGCGGTGCCGGCGGCATCGGCGGCGTCCGCTGGGGAGGCATCGCCGCAATCGATACGGTCGTTTCCATCACCATTTTAACCATCGAGGCCGAGCCTCGCACGATCCGCTACGAAGGCCACGAGGCCATGATCGCCCTGCGCACCTTCGGCACGACCGGCATCATGACCGAGATCGAGATGCGCCTGGCCCCCAAACTCGACTACGACCAGCTCGCCTTCAGCTCGACGGATTGGGCCCAACTCCTCGACTGGACCGACGCCGCCACCCGCAACGGCGCCTGGCGCAAACGCGTCGCCTCCCAGTTCCAGTGGCCGATTCCATCCTATTTCAAGCCGATCAAGAAACACCTGCGCGACAACGAGCACGTCAGTTTCCTCATCATTGATCGCGCGCAGACCGCCGAGGTGATCGCCGCTGCGGAAGCCCTCGGGATCGCCTGCGTATACAACCGGCCCCTGGCCGACCCACCCAAGCCGCCGTTCCTCTCCGACTTCACCTACAACCACACCACGC
The DNA here is from genome assembly GCA_903876795.1 of uncultured Verrucomicrobiota bacterium. Taxonomy (GTDB): domain Bacteria; phylum Verrucomicrobiota; class Verrucomicrobiia; order Opitutales; family Opitutaceae; genus Rariglobus. Next base: position 21,593 of record CAIRBK010000086.1, on the reverse strand, counting down.
TGTGGGCCATGAAGTCCGAGCCCGCATACACTTATGTACAGGCCGGCTTCGGCGCAGATTTTCGCAACCAGATCAGCCGTCTCACCACGGAGTTCCCCGGCGAGGTCCTGATGCACCTCGAATGGGGTGCCATTGATCCCAAGCGCGTGGTCGGCCCCGACTCGTCGCCCGACGCGATCGGCGTCGGCGCGATTCCCCTCATCCTTTATAAAAACGAGGCGCGTTTTATCGAGATCATCGCCTTCGCCCGCAGCATCGGCATCAGCGTGAGCAACACCCACAACGTCCACCTGCCCGACAGCACGCCCGAGATCACCGCCGCTCGCCTCGCCTTGAAACACCAGGTCGATCCCCGCGGCCTGCAAAACCCGGGCAAGATGAAAGCCTTCACGATCAATCCGTTCATCGGAGCCGCCGGCTGAGTCCGGGCCCCCTTCACTTTGGGCGCCGCGAATCGGTTCAAGCCGGCTCGGGAGCTTTATTTTCGCTTGGCCCTGGGTGCGACCGGGGCGCCAGGCAGTTTCTTCAAACGCGCCGCATCCGCCTGCCGCTGCCGGTAGCGTTGACTGGCTTTAAGATCACGGACGTTCGGCAGATATTTGGCCCCCATGCCGCCAAGGCCGCCAAGATCACCGGCCAAGCGCAACCCGAATCTCACCCGAGCCGCGCGGCCGCGTCCGGCCCCCGCGAAAACCCGGCGCCACAGACCGATGCCGCCGGGTTTTTTGGCATATAAAGAAATCTGTAAAATGGCCAAATTCATCAACAAGCGCGGGAAAAATGCTGACGCGACAGGTTGCCTGGGTTTTGACTCAGGTTGGCCGATTAACACCCCCTACTTTCAAAATCGCCGCAATGACTTTGCTCACCTCATTCAAGCGGGTCGCCCATGACATGCACGACGCGGTTCTGATCACCGACGCACAGGGGCGTGTTAATTGGATCAATCCGGCGTTTACCCGCCTGTGCGGTTACACGCTTCCAGAGATCAAGGGCTTGAAGCCGGGTACCATGCTCCAAGGTTTGGATACGGATCCCAAGGCGGTCGCCAAGTTGCGCGCGGCCGTCAGGCGCGGGCGGTCCGCCTCGGTCGAAGTGGTCAACTACCACAAGAACCAGTCTCCCTACTCGGTGTGGATCACGCTCGGCCCGATCAAAGACCGCGCCGGAAAGATCACCGGCTTCTTGGCGATAGAGCGCGAGACCACCCGGCAACAATCCCGCATCCGCGAGTTGGAAAACCAGGTGGGCGGGCTCTACAACATCATCTGCCAGCTCACCGAAGGGAATGAGCCCTAGCCGGTCTCAGCGTCCGATGCCGTGGGCGCGGAATCCGAGTGCGCGCAGGTGGGCCAGATCGACGATGTTGCGCCCGTCGAAAAGGAAGGCGGGCTTGTGCATGCCCGCGAAGATCTTCGCATAGTCGAGTGTCTTGAACTCGTCCCACTCGGTCACGATGGCGATGGCATGCGCGTTCAGAGCGGCCTCGTAGGCGCTCGCGGCGACGTTGAGGCGGGGATTGGCGACACCTTTGCCCAGCACGTCGGCCTGGATGTCGGCGGCGGCCACCTTGGGGTCGTAAACAACCACGTTGGCCTGCTCGGCGAGCAGGTCGCGCACGACATGGATCGCGGCGGATTCACGCGTGTCGTTGGTGTCTTTTTTGAAGGCGAAACCCAGCACCGCGATGCGCTTGTCGGCCACGGTGTTGAAGAGTGACCGCACGATCCGGGCGGAGAACCGGCGTTTCTGGTAGTCGTTCATCTCCACGACGCCGTTCCAGTAGGCGGCCACTGCGGGCAGGCCGAAGCTTTCGCAGAGATAGACGAGGTTGAGGATGTCCTTCTGGAAGCAGGAGCCGCCGAAGCCGACCGAGGCCTTGAGGAACTTGGGGCCGATGCGCGAATCCTTGCCGATCGCGTTGGCCACCTCGTCCACGTCGGCGCCGGTCGCCTCGCAGAGCGCCGAGATGGCGTTGATCGAGGAGATGCGCTGGGCGAGGAAGGCGTTGGCCACGAGCTTGGAGAGTTCCGACGACCACAGATTGGTCGTGATGATGCGCTCGCGCGGCACCCAGCGGGCATAGACGTCGGCGAGCGTCTTCACGGCGGCGTCGCCCGCCGGGGTGCGCTCCCCGCCGATCAGGACGCGGTCAGGATTAAAAAGATCGACCACCGCCGTGCCCTCGGCGAGGAACTCGGGATTGGACAACACCTGGAAGGTCGCGCCGTTGGTGTTGGCCGCGAGGATCTGCTGGATCGTCTCGGCGGTCTTCACGGGAATGGTGGATTTTTCCACGATGATCTTCGGCGTGGTGGAGACCTCGGCGATCGTGCGGGCGACCGACTCGATGTAGCGCAGATCGGCGGCGCGGCCGGAGCCCACGCCGTAGGTCTTGGTCGGGGTGTTGACCGAGACAAAAATGATGTCGGCCGCCGCGATGGCGCCCCTCACGTCGGTCGAAAAAAACAAGTTGCGACCGCGGGCCTGCCTCACGACCTCGTCCAAACCCGGCTCGTAAACCGGAAGCGTGTCCGAATTCCACGCGGCGATGCGCGTGGCGTTCATATCGACCACGGTGACTTGGATGTCCGGAGCCTTTAACGCGATCACCGCCATCGTCGGACCACCCACATAACCGGCGCCAATGCAGCAAATTTTCATGGAAATAGACCGATAAACGTGCCGCCCGCGCGGGCGGAATCCAAGAAGGATTTTGGCCGCGCCGCAAAAATCACGACTGCATCGTGACCACGATTTTGCCGAACTGACCGCCGCGTTCCATCAGGGCAAAGGCCTCCGCCGCCCGGTCCAGGGCGAAGGTCGCGCTCACGACCGGCTTGATGCCGTGGCGCCCGACAAACGCCAGCATCGCGGTCCAGTCCGCCGGACTGCCCATCGTCGTGCCGAGCAGCGAAAGCTGGCGCCAAAAGACCTTGCGCATGGGCAGCACCGGCGGGTTGCCCCGGGTCGCCCCGCAAAACACCACGCGCCCGCCCGGAGCGGCCAGGTCGAGCAACGCCTCGAAGCCCTCCCCGCCCGCGCTGTCCAGGATCAGGTCGAACAACCGGTCCGCATGCGCATGTGACGCCGTTTTGGCCCAGCCAGGATGCGTGTAGTTGAAACCGCCCGCCGCGCCGAGACGGATGGCCCGTTCGATCTTTTCGTCGCTACCGGAGGTCACATACACCTCGGCCCCGCAGGCGACGGCAAACTGCAGCGCCAACGACGCCACGCCGCCGCCGACACCTTTGATGAGAACCTTTTCTCCGGTCTGAAGCCGTCCCCGGCCAAACAAGGCCCGATAAGCCGTGAGGCCCGCCAGCGGCAAAGCCGCCGCCTCGGCCCAGGAAAGATGCTCCGGCTTGGGCGCGAGCTGCCCGACGGGCACGATGATGGCCTCGGCCAGCGTGCCGTCTCGCGGCAGACCCAGGATCGAGAAATCCTCGCCCTGGGCACGCTCCCGCGTTCCCCAGCCGAACGCCGGGTTGATGATCACGTCGCCCCCGAGCCAGTCGGCATCCACACCCGCGCCCACCGCCTCGACCACGCCGGCGCCGTCCGAGCCCGGCCGGCAGGGAAACCGCAGACCGGCGTAGTGGCCCTGCTTGATCCATACGTCGCGGTGGTTGAGCGCGGCGGCTTGCAGGCGCACCCGGACCTCGCCTGCCACCGGCTCGGGCAGGGGCTGATCGACGATCGCGAGTTCGTTGATGGCGGTTAGGTTCGCGGCTTTCATGAGGTCAACGTAGCCCGATTTCCCGGGGTCGCCAAAAAAATCCGCGTTTCAAAACTTCCGTGCCCGCCCGATTCCGTTTTCCCTGTCGCGGTGCTTCTCGCCCTCAACAAGCCCTACGGCGTGCTCTCGCAATTCACCCCCGAGTCCGGTTCGGCGTGGCGCACGCTGGCCGACTTCGGCCTGCCCGGGCGCGTCTATCCCGTCGGCCGCCTCGACGCGGACTCCGAGGGCCTGCTGCTGCTCACCGACGAACCCGGGCTCAACACCCGCATGCTCGATCCCAAACACGGCCACCATCGCGAATACTGGGCTCAAGTGGAGCACATCCCGTCCGACGCCGCTCTCGCCCAACTCGCCCGGGGCGTAAAGATCGGGGACCACCTCACCCTGCCCTGCCGGGCGCGGCGTCTGGATCCTCCGCCCGCCCTCCCGCCGCGCGACCCGCCGGTGCGTTTCCGCAAAACCGTGCCCGACGCCTGGATCGCGCTCGAACTCATCGAGGGCAAAAACCGCCAGGTGCGCCGCATGACCGCGGCGGTCGGCCACCCGACTCTGCGCCTGCTGAGGGCGCGCATCGGCCAACTCATGTTGGCCGATATGGGGCTGGCCCCCGGGCGCTGGCGCGAACTCAACCCTGCGGAACGCGGGCTTGCCGGGCCGTCGCTTTGAATATCGCGACGATCTCCGCAGCGGGCAGTGCCCCGAGCGCGTCCAGCTGCCGGCCGTCACCGTAGGTTTTCACGGCGTAGTCGGCCACTGCGGCGTAGTCCGCCTCGGCGATACCCAGGTCGCCGAGCGCCTGGAGCAGGCCGTTCGCCCCGAGCCAGGCCTCGAACCGTTCGACGAAACGATCCGCCGCATCTGCCCCCGCGAGTCCGAAGAGGCGCTCGCCGAGCCGCGCGAACCGGGATTGCGCCCGCCCCCGCGCCAGCAGCCAGCGGAAATAGGCGGGATAAAGCGTCGCCAGCCCGCGGCCGTGCGCGAGATCCGGATACCAGCCGCTGAGGGCATGCTCCATCGAGTGAAGCACGAACTGGGAGGGGCGGCGGCCCGCGTTCGGATATTCATTGAGCGCGAGGGTGGATGCCCAAAGCAGGCGTCCGCGATGCGCCAAATCTCCGGGATTGGCCAACACGCGGGGCAAACTCTCCAGGACCGCGGCCATGACGCCCTCCGCATGGTGGTCGGCCAGCGCCGACTCGTCGCCGCCCAACAGGTAGTTCTCCAGGACATGGCTGAGGATGTCGGCCGCGCCGTCCTGCGTCGTGACCGCCGGCACCTTGGCGGTGAAGGCGGGGTTGAGCAGGGCCGCCGCCGGCTTGAACGATTCGTGCGCGAGGACCGACTTGCCCCGGACCGCCCGGTTGGAAATCACCGCGTAAGGCGTGACTTCCGAGGCGGTCGCGGCGGTGGTGGGCACGGCGGCCAACGGCAGCGCCGCCGCGAGCTGGAACGCGCGCGGCTGGCCGAGCACAAAAGGCCAGATGTCGTTTTCCCCCGGCAGCGCGCCGAGCGCCGCGACGGCCTTGGCCGCGTCCATGACGGAACCGCCGCCGAGCGGCACGACCACGTCGGCCCCCGAGTCGCGCAGCACGGCGACAGCGCGGTTGATGGTGGCCGATTCCGGGTTGGGCTCGATCCCGCGAAACACGGTGACGCGCAGGCCGGCCCGCGCGAGCGCGCCGGAGACTTCGTCCAGATAGCCCAGACGCTCGACACTGCCGCCGCCGACGACCACGAGGGCGTGACGCCCCAGCCGGGCCACCGACGCGGCAAACGGCGCGAGTTGGTCGGTTCCGAAAAAAATGCGCGTCGGCGTGTAGATCGAGAACGAGTTCATGGCCTGGCGATCACAGGTGCGCGATCACCTCGGAGAGCGGGAAACGCACCTTGGGGGTGGTCGCGTATTTGTCGTCGGCGGAGCGGTAGCCGGCCGGGCAGGCGCAAAGCGTCGTGTAGCCGGTGCCCGTGAGGCCGAGGATCTCGTCATACTTGGCCGGATCGATTCCCTCCATCGGACAGGTGTCGATGCCCAGCAACGCGGCCGAGGCCATGAACTGGCCGAGCGCGATATAGATCTGGCGAGATTGCCAGACGTCCAGGTAGCCCTTGGCGCGCGCGCCTTCGAGGCTGCCCATGATGATTTTTTTGAAGGGATCCATCGCCTCGACCGTGATGCCCCGGATCTGCGCGGCGCTGGCGATGTAGCGGTCGATGTGAGCCTCGTCGAGGTTCTGCTTGAACGCGAAAACCACGAGGTGGGACGCGTCCACGACCTGGGTCTGTCCCCAGGAAACCGGCACCAGTTTCGCGCGGAGTTCGGGGGTGTTAACGACGAGGAACTTCCACGGTTGCGCACCGAACGAAGACGGCGTCAGCACGAGAGACTCTTCAAGCGCGGCCCAGGTGTCGGCGGGGATTTTTTTGGCGGAGTCGAATTTCTTGGTGGCATAACGCCATTTGAGGGCGTCGATGAGCTGGGTGGTCGGAATGGTGGACATGTTTGGGAAAAGTCGGAGTGGCGGGGAGGGAGATTACTTGGCCCAGCGAACGGCGGCCTCGGCTACACGGCGGCCCAAGTGGGCGCCGGTTGCCTTGTCCTCGGCGTCGGGCTTTTCGGTGACGGGTTCCTGGTTGGCCTGGCCGGCCGCGCCGCTGGAAAAGCTGTAGCGGTTGATCTGGCCGGTGGCGTAAGGGAGCACGCCGGTGCCGATCCACACCATCCCGTGCTGCTGCGAGAGGATGAAGAAATATTCCAGCGTGTTCAGCTTGTCGCCGCTCGTGCCGGCCGAGACGGTAAAACCGGCCGCGAGCTTGTCCTTCCACTGCTGTTGATACCAGATGCCGCCGGTGGCGTCGGCGAAGGTTTTGAACTGTCCGCTCGGGCCGCCCATGTAGGTCGGGGAGCCAAAGATGATCGCGTCGCTCGCGTTGAGCGTCGCCAGGAAAGCGTCGTTTTTAAAACGGCCCTCGACGATGTCTTTTCCGTCGATGCGGAGGAGGTTGACGCTGGTGCCGGAGACCGACTTGGCGCCCTCGGCGACGGCTTCGGCGAACACGGCGGTGTGGCCGCCTCCGGAATAATAGACGATGGATATGGTGGGCATGGGTGGAAAGGTGTTTGCGGACCTAGCAGAATGCGAGCCAGTGGGTGTTACGAAAGCGCGGCGTAGTCGGTGAAACCACGCGCGCGGTCGGCACCCGGAGCAGGATAAAACGTGGATGCATCCGGGGTGTTGAGCGACGCCCCGCTGCGCAGACGCGCAGGCAGGTCGGGGTTGGCGATGAAGAGCTGTCCCCAGGCGACCGCGTCGGCGTGGCCGGCGGCGATTTCTCCGGCGGCGGTCTCGGCCGTGAACCCCTGGTTGGCGATGAACACGCCCCCGAACGCGCGCTTGAGCGCCGGGCCCAGGCGCGGCTCGGCGAGCCCCTCGCGGGCGCAGAGGAAAGCGATGCGACGGGCACCCAGTTCGCGGGCGACATAACTGAACGTCGCGGCCGGATCGGCGTCGCCCATGCCGAGGAAATCGCCGCGCGGCGAGAGGTGCATGCCCACGCGGCCCGCGCCCCACACGCCGATGGCGGCGTCGGCAACCTCCAACATCAGTCGTGCGCGATTCTCGACCGGACCGCCGTAGTCGTCGGTGCGGTGGTTGGTGGAGGTCTGGAGAAACTGGTCGAGCAGGTAGCCGTTGGCCCCGTGGATCTCGACTCCGTCGAAACCGGCCTGCTGGGCGAGTTGCGCGCCGCGACGATAGGCCGCGACGATGCCCGGGATCTCCGCCCGCTCCAGAGCGCGCGGCTCGGGATGCGGCTGCTCGGGCCTGACCAGGCTCACATGGCCCGGAGCGGCGATGGCACTGGGGGCGACCGGCGACGCGCCGTTGAGATAAATCGGATGCGAAACGCGCCCCACATGCCAAAGTTGCAAAAGGATCGTGCCGCCCTCGGCATGCACGGCCTGCGTGACGAGTTTCCAGCCCGCGACCTGTTCGGCCGACCAGATGCCAGGCGTGTCCGGGTAACCCACACCCATCGGGTCAACCGCCGTGGCCTCGGAGAGGATAAGCCCGGCCGATGCGCGCTGGCGGTAATACTCGGCCATAAGCGCAGTCGGCACACGACCGGCGTCCGCCCGGCAACGGGTCAACGGTGCCATCACGACACGGTTGCGAAGAGCAAAGGCTCCGGCTTGGAGCGGATCAAACAGGGTAGGCATAAAGGTAATAGATTGAGGGCAATGAGATGATCGACGCAGCGATAGTTGACTGTTTGTCTAGTGCAAACACGGGAAACGAAAATCCGCGTTTTTTTAAGTCAGGCCACCGCCGAGTGGGGCTCTTTGGCGTGCAAGTGCGCCAAAACCAGGTCGGAGAGATTCCTGAGCAACTCGGCGTCGTTGTAGATGCGGGCCTGGGTGATCAGGCCTTCATAGTAGGCGAAAACGCAACGCGCCTTGGCGGCGGCGTCGCCGGGAGCGATGAGTCCCTCGCTCTGGGCGTCGCGGATGGTCGACTCCCAATACTTCATGTTGAGCGAACAGATCTCGCGGATCTTGTCGCGGATGCGGTCATCCTGCGTGCAAATCTCCGACCCCAAAGAGCACAACGGACAACCCAGCACTTTGCCGTGTTTGGCCTTCAGCTCGCGCTGTTTCTGATAGGTAAACTCGCACCGGGCCCGGATGCGATCCAGGGGCGGCGTGGTCGGCGAAAACTGCCGGTCCCAGACCGCTTTTTGGGCCAACGCCATGCGCTCCAGAGCGGCCACCGCGAGCGCGGATTTCGATTCGTAGAAATAGTAAAATGACCCCTTCTTCACCCCTGCCCGCTTACAGATATCGTCGATCGAGACCGCACCATAACTCTCCTCCCACATGAGGTCGAGGGCGGCGGTCATCAGGCGTTCGTCGGCGTTGCTGGTTCTTCCCATCTCGCGGCACATTGTTTACCGAAAGGTCAATTTCAAGCCGGCGTAACAAAATTGTCACCCTGCGGCAGCCTTGCCGCGCAGACGCCGGCGGAGCAAGGTCGCCAACTCCTCTCGGCCCTCGATGCGCAGCAGCCAGATGCATCCCGCGTAAAAGCCCGCGCCCACTCCGATCATCACGGCCACGCCGCCGGCGTCGGCCAGCAGGCCGCCCGCAAACAGGTGACGCCAGGCCCACCAGCCGCCGGCCACGACCAGGCCCATCGCGGCGCTGGCGGCGACGACCTTGGCCGCATCCTTGGCGAGATGTTGAAAGGCCAGCCCGGGCAGTTTGCGCGCGAGCCGCACCTGCAGATACCACGCCTGCACCACCACCGCGAGGTTGCCGGCCAAAGCCAGACCGACCGTCGAAAGAGGTGCCATCAGCGCAAAACTCAGCGCAAGATTCACCAGAAAACTCAGAAACGCCGCCCTCACCGGCGTCGCCGTGTCCTTCTGCGCGTAGAAGGCCCGCAGCACCAGATTCACGAACGAGAAAAACGGCAGCCCCAGCGCGAACACCGCCAGCACCGGCACCATCAGGCGCGTGGCCTCGGCATCGAAGGCCCCGCGCTGAAACAGCAGGCGCACGATCGGCGTCGCCAACACCGCCAGCCCGACCGCCGCAGGGATGTTGATCATCAGGATCAACCTCATGCCCTTACGGTAAGCTTCGGCCAGCTTCTCGTGATCGCCCTGCGCCGCGTGTTTCGAGATGAGGGGAAACACCACCGTGGACACCGCCACCGCAAACACCCCGATGGGCAGCTCCATCAACCGCGTGGCGAGGTTCAACACCGACGCCGCCGCGTCGTTGAGCGACAAGCCCACCAACCTCGAAACCGCCATGTTGACCAGATAAATGGCCGACCCAAACAACGTCGGCACCATCAGTTTCACGATCCCCCGCAGCGGCTCCCCCGCGCCCAGGTCGAGACGCGGCCGCCAGCCCTCGCGAATCAACGCGGCCGCCGGCACCGCCATCTGCAAAAATCCCCCGATAAGCACGCCCGCGCACAGCCAGCGCATCGCCCCGGCCTGGTCGTCGGCCCAGCCGAGATAGGCGCCGCCCGCAAGCAGCGAGATCATGGACACATTCAGCCAGATCGGCGACAATGCCGGCTCCAGAAACCGGTCCAGCGTCTGCAACGCCGCGCTGAACGCCGCCGCCAGACAGACAAAAATCATGTAGGGAAACAGCACTGCGGCGAGATCCGCGCCTTGCAGCCAGCGTCGGGCCGTCTCCGCCGACACGCCCCAATCTGTCGCCAGCGCCACCAGCCTTTCCGCCTGGCCGAGGCCGACCATCGCCAGCGCCACCAGAGAGACCGTCACCACCAGCAGCCAACTGGCCACCTGGCTGACAAGGGCAAACGCCCCCTCTCGCCGCTTCGTCGCCATTTCCTCGTGCAACGTCGGCACCAGCGCGGCCGTCAGCGCGCCTTCACCCAGCAAACGCCGGAACAGGTTGGGCAACGTAAACGCCGTCACGAAAGCCGAATTCAACGCCCCGACACCGAACACCGCGGTCGTGAGCATGTCGCGCCCCAGCCCGAGCACACGCGACACCAGGGTTGCCGAGGCCACGATGCCGATGTGATTGAGGTTTTTGGACACGCAGGCCGTTTTTCGGCTCGCCCGCCGGTGCTGGCAAGTTCTTTGGGGGCACGCGCGGGAAGCGGCATTGACGCTGGCTTTCCCGGACGGCAAGTTGCGGCCTACCCTATGCCCATCGTTCCCAAGCTCATTGAAAAATTGCAGCGCCACCCCAAGCGCATCGTTTTCCCCGAAGGCGGCGACCCCCGCATCTTGCAGGCCGCCCGCCAATGGGTCACCCGCCGCATGGGCGCCCCCATCCTCCTCGGCGACCGGGCCGCCATCAAGGCCGCCGCCGCCAAACTGGACATCAATCTCCAAGGCATGCGCATCATCGAGCCGGAGCGCAGCGAGGAATTCGAGCCGCTCGCCGCCCAACTTGAACAGATCCGCCGAATCAAGGGGCTGCGCAGCACCGAGGCCCGCGAAGCCCTTAAAAACACCAGCTACTACGCCACCATGATGCTGGTCACCGGTCAGGCCGACGCCCTCATCTCCGGCGCCACCATGACCGCCGCCAGCGGCCTGCGCCCCATCTTCCAGATCGTCCCCCGCTTCGAACACGTCCAGACCGCCTCCTCGCTCATCGTCCTCGACTTCGACGAGAAGAAGGTCGGCAGCGACGGCTCCCTCTTCCTCGCCGACTGCGGCGTCATCCCCGACCCCACCGCCGAGCAGCTCTCCGACATCGCCATCTCCACTGCGATGATCGCCCGCCACCTCACCGGCGAGACGCCGCGCGTCGCCATGCTCAGCTACGCCTCCAAGAGCTCCTCCAACCACCCCTCGCTGGTCAAGGTCCGCCAGGCAACCGAACTCGCCCGCGCCAAGGCCCGCGCCTCGTTCCTCGACCTCGAGATCGACGGCGAACTCCAGGTGGACGCCGCCCTCGACGCCACCGTGGCCGAGATCAAGGGCGTGACCAGTTCCGTCACCGGCAAGGCCAACGTCCTCGTCTTCCCCGACCTCAACTCGGGCAACATCGCCTTCAAGCTCGTCCACCACCTCGCCGGCGCCAACGCCTACGGCCAGATCCTCACCGGCCTCACCAAGCCCGCCGCCGAGATCAGCCGCGGCGCCAGCGCCCACGACGTCTTCGGCGCCGCCGCCATCGTCGGCTGCCAGGCCATCGACCGCCGGCTCCTCTTCGGCTCCCCCTGATCCGCCACCCGCAGCCCTCCCGCGCCCCCATGCCGCCCCCCGACGCCTCCTCGCAAAACCCGTTTTTGCAACCTCCCCTGCCCCTCCTGCCGGGCCCGACCAACCGGGAAACCAAGCGCGTGTTCGTCGCCGCCACGCGGATGAACGACGGCAAGACCACCACCTGCCTCGGCCTCTTCGGCGCACTCCAGTCGATCTTCCCTCGCGTCGGCTTCATCAAACCCGTGGGCCAGCGTTTCGTAAACGTCCAGGGTGCCCAGGTGGACGAGGACTCCTTCCTCTTCGACACCATCTACAACGTCAAAGTGCCCATCCAGAGCATGAGCCCGGTCACGATCGACGCCACCTTCACACGTCGCTACCTCAAGGACCCCGCCCAGCTCCTCCCCGAGCTCAAAGACAAAATCTGCCGCGCCTTTGACCGCGTCTCCTGGGAAAAGGACTTCACCCTCATCGAGGGCACCGGCCATGCCGGCGTCGGCTCCGTCTTCGATCTGTCCAACGCCAGCGTCGCCAAACTCCTCAAATCCCCCGTCATCCTCGTGTGCCCCGGCGGCATCGGCCGCCCCGTCGACGAGATCGCCCTCAACAAAGCCCTCTTCGACAAAGCCGGCGTCGAGGTCATCGGCGCCATCCTCAACAAAATCGAGCCCGACAAAATCGACATCGTCCGCGAATACGCCGGCCTCGGCCTCGAGCGCCTCGGCGTTCCGCTCCTCGGCGTGCTGCCCATCGAGAAACTGCTCTCCGCACCCAACCTCACCCAGATCGCCGAGGACATCGACGGCCAATGGCTCAACGGCCGCAAAGGCGGGGCCAAACAGCGCGTCCACCGCGTCATCGTCGGCGCCATGACCGCCAAGGGCATCGTGGACTACCTCGCCCCCGGCACCCTCATCATCACTCCCGGCGACCGCGACGACATCATCCTCGCCGCCGTTTCCAGCGCGCGCCTCTCCGGCGGCAGCACCATCGCCGGCCTGATACTGACCAACAACATCCAGCCCCACCCCAAGCTGGCCGAGCTCCTAGCCCAGACCGACATCCCCGTCATCGCCGCCAAAGGCGAGAGCTACTCGGTCACCTCCACGATCAACCGCATGACCGTGAAAACCCAGCCCCAGGACACCGACAAGATTCCGATCATCAAAAACCTGATCACCAACAACATCAACCTCCCAGACCTCGTCGCCAAGCTCTGAGCGTGGGCATGGCCTGCGCCAGCCAAAGAGCCCCTTTGTCGCAAGACTTCCGCTGTCTGCGGTCAGCTTGCATTGCCACTTATACCGATGACTGGATGCTTTTGGATTAAACGATCTCCAAACCGAAATCGCTCCGCGATTCCGCACGTTGGGAATCCGTAGCGGAACGGCGGAGCCGTTTCATCCGGCTAGTCTTAATTCACGCAACCATCATTATTACAAAGAAATAACGGACCGTTCGCGCCCAACAAGCGATGGGAAAACCAGGCGGGTATAAATGCCATTCTGCATCGGCCTCATAAGTTTGGCTCGACCGACAAAAGGTATGCCGAAAGGTTTTTCACAAATTATTGCCTCTGGCCTTCAAATTGATCGCAAGCGTGCGACAACTTGACACTTTACGATTGGAGAAAGATGCAACCGCATCCCAGCCAAGTCATGCAACCCTTTGCGACCCCGGCGAAATACCGGCCAAGCTGCGCGCCGCCCATGACCGCAACGACGAAACCCTCGAACGCATCTACCTCGGCCGCCGCTTCAAAAACGACACCGAGCGCCTCGAAAAACTCTTCGCCCTCTACACAGAGATGAGGGCCAAGGGCACCGCCACCGCCGCCAAGCCCGCCCCGCGCCGAAAAAAAGCGGACGCCACCGAACCAAAACCTACCCGGATTCCACCGACGAACCGTTGGTTCTCACCAAATCCCTTTTATTCCACTCAACGCTCATTGGTCTTCATCGTTGTAGGTCAATCCCGCTTTACTCTCACATTTTGCCTTATTTGAGACTCAAACGACCTAGCCACGAATCCGTGTATATCTAGCGCGATTGTCTCTCATAATCTTGATTTAATTTATATTAAAGCCATTTGTCCCTTGGTTTTCATGTATCATGCATATCGAAACCAGCAAAGCCACCTTTTACCATGAGGGGAAGTTCCCCCCTTCGGCGATCGATTATGGTCGGGTTTTGCCCTCCTTGCTCGAAGCCACCGATGCCCTCGCTCGCTACGATCAGGCCCTGCGTGGCATGCACGACAGCACCATCCTGCTCGCTCCCTTGCGCAACCAGGAGGCGGTGCTTTCCTCGCGCATGGAAGGCACGTTTAGCACGATGGATGAGATCATGCAGATCGAGGCCCAGTATGCCGATGCAGGTGCGGAGACCATCGGCGAAGTACGCTCGGATGCAATCGAGACCTATCTTTACCAGCGGGCCCTGCGCACCGCGCAGCAAGAGATGGCGGAAGGCCGCCCGCTCACCGTCTCCTTGTTGCGCAGCATGCACCAGCAGTTGCTCAGCTTCGGGCGCGGCGCGCAGAAATCGCCTGGCAGTTTTAAAACCGAACAAAACTACATCGGCGAAAGGGGAAACCCGTGGATCAGCTTTGTGCCCATATCACCGGAGAAGTTGGACAGCGGTTTGGAGGCGCTTTTTGCGCTCATCGCCGACAAGTCCCGCCCCATCCTCCTGCGCACCGCCCTCGCCCACGTGGAGTTCGAGGCGCTGCACCCCTTTAAGGATGGCAACGGTCGGGTGGGTCGCATGCTCATCACCCTCATGCTTTGGGCGGAAGGCGCGATCTCGGCCCCGCATTTCTACATCAGCCGCTACTTCGCCGACCAGAAGCCCGCCTACATCGAAAAAATGCGCGAAGTCTCCGCCAAGGACGCTTGGGACGAATGGTGCGTGTTTTTCTTCACCGCCGTAAAAGATCAGGCGCTGCACAACCTGGAGGCGGCTGGTCGTATCCGGGCGCTGTATGAACAGATGAAACCGCGTTTTGCCGAGGTGCTGTCTTCCAAGTGGTCGGTGCAGGCCTTGGATTTCGTGTTCACCTATCCGGTGTTTTACAACAACCGCTTCACCAACCGTGCCGGCATTCCCGTCGCCACCGCCGCTCGCTTTACCCGCCTGCTGCTGGATGCAGGCTTGCTCCAAACCATCCAGGAATCCTCCGGGCGAAAATCCGCCATTTACCGCTTCGAACCGCTGATGGAGTTGGTCCGCGTGTGATCGTCGTCTCCGCATGAAATCCGCCACTCATATCCCCTCCGTTTCCGTAACCCACTCGCAGACCGGCGTCTCCATGCGGACCAACGCGCACGCTTTGCGTCCCATGCAGGAGCCTCTTAACAGCGGTGCCGCAAGCTTGCCGGCCTCTTCTTAGCCGCTACATCTTTTCGCCATGAGCACCGTCCAAGAAATCCAAGCCGCCATCCTCGAGCTGGCCCCCCAGGATCGCGATGCCCTCCGCCACTGGCTAGACGACACCGAGGAAGAGACGCCCGAGATACTCGCCGCCATCGACGTAGGTCACCCATAACCCGAATCTTGTCGTGGCGACTGATGCTGAGCAGATCATAATTGCGACTGCGGAGCGTCCAAGCACCCAACCATACCCCTCCCTGCGGTATGATTCAGGCGGTTTGGAACACTCGGTTCCTGGCGATGATTTGGGAGTTCGGGAAGCGGTTTGTTTGCTTCTGGAGGGCGGCGAAGACGCATTCAGAGCCCGTGAGAACCGATATTCGTTAGTCCAACTTTAAGCACCATGACCGACACCAACCAAAAGAAGCTGGGCTCCACCCCCTGGGGCATCGCAGACCAACTGCGCGGGGCGATGGATGCGGACGACTTACGCAGCGCAGTGGGTCTTCGTTCGATCAAATCGACACGGATCAATTTCGTGGCGTCACGAAATTGATCCCGCCCAACCCGAGCCAACTCATCCACCGCCCATGCTGATCCTCTACACCACCGAAGACGGCAAAAGCCGCATTCAGCTCCGCGCCGATGAGAACACTGTCTGGCTGACCCAGCTGGAGATGGCCGATCTCTTCGCCACCACGAAGCAAAACATCTCCCTCCACCTTCAAAACATCTTTGAGGACGGGGAGTTGCGGGAGGCGGCAACTGTCAAGGATTCCTTGACAGCTCAAATTGAGCGGCGGTGGGTGCGAACTACCGAGGATTCCTCGGTGGTTCAGGCGGCGGGAGGAAAAGGCATATGTCGGGCTTTCAGCCCTCGGGAAACCGGTTCAACCGGATTCCTAGGGCGATGCCCTAGGCTGGTATGGCGATGGGCCTTTGGCCCGGAAAGCCAAACCTTGCGGGCCAACTTGCGCGGGCGGACCGTGGTATGGCGATGGGCCTTTGGCCCGGAAACTCGAACAGCGCCAACGGCGCGATTCCATACCAGCCTAGGCCAACGGCCTAGGTATGCGACACCCACACAAATTGAGGGCTGAAGGCCCGACCCACCCCGCCGCGCCGCGCCATGCCTCAATCACTCTCTTACCTCCTGACGCACATCGTCTTTAGCACGAAGGACCGCGCCCCCGTGCTCGATGCCCCTGTGCGTCCCGCCCTTCACGCCTACCTTGCGACGGTCGCCCGCAAAGTGAATTGTGAATGTTTCCGCGTCGGCGGCGTGGCAGACCATGTGCATATCGCCGTCCGCCTCTCGCGGACAATCACCATGGCCCAACTCATCGAGGAACTGAAAACCTCCTCCTCGAAATGGCTCAAAACCCAATCCCCTGCATTGGCTGCCTTTGCGTGGCAACGCGGTTACGGTGCATTTTCTGTGGGGCCGTCTGACCTCAATGCCTTGCTCAACTACATCGACACCCAAGAAGAGCACCACCGGACACGAACCTTCCAGGATGAATACCGCGCCTTTCTCAAAAAATACGGAATCGACTACGACGAACGCTATGTCTGGGACTGAAACGCCATGATGAAAAAAATCATCATCTTCGCCGGTCCCAATGGCGCCGGTAAAACGACCTTTGCGCGTTCCTTTCTTCCCGAGGAGGCGCAGTGCCCTCGTTTCATCAACGCTGATCTCATCGCGGCGGGGCTTTCCCCTTTCGCGCCCGAAGCCGCCGCCATCAAGGCCGGTCGCCTGATGCTGGAGGAGATCGCCGAGTGCACCCGGCAGGGCGTGAGTTTCGCCTTCGAGACCACCCTTTCGGGTCTCGGTTACCTCGCCCACATCAAGCGGTGGCGGGCGCAGGGTTATCACGTCAGCCTGTTTTTCCTGTCCTTGCCCGATGCCGAGGTCGCCATCGCCCGTGTCGCCGAGCGGGTGCGGCAAGGCGGTCACCACATCCCCGAGGATGTCATCCGCCGGCGCTTCGTCGCCGGGCTGCGCAATTTCGACACGGTCTATAAGCCGGCGGTGGACGCTTGGGCCAAATACAACAACGTGGGCGAAAGCCCGGTCCTGCTGGAATGGGGAGAAAACTCATGAAGACAAAAGACATCACCGAAGCCAAAGACCCGGATCTGCGCTCCTCCGGCGCCGCCCTCCTCCGCGCCGCCGCGCTGGCCCGCAAGACCGCCATCAGCACCGACACCCATCTCATCGTCATGAAGGACGGCCAGCTCACCCGCATCCCCGCCCAGTCCCTGCGCGAACAGGTTGCCCACGTTACAAAAAAATCTGAATGACCGACACCAACCAAAAGAAACTGGGCTCCACCCTCTGGGGCATCGCCGATCAACTACGCGGGGCGATGGATGCGGACGACTTCCGCGACTACATGCTGTCCTTCCTCTTCCTGCGCTACCTCTCGGACAACTACGAGACGGCCGCCAGGAAGGAACTCGGCAAAGACTATCCCGCGCTCCCGACCGCTCAGCCCCTCGCAAAGCGCGCCATCGTC
Source organism: uncultured Verrucomicrobiota bacterium (assembly GCA_903876795.1). GTDB lineage: Bacteria > Verrucomicrobiota > Verrucomicrobiia > Opitutales > Opitutaceae > Rariglobus. Next base: position 4,254 of record CAIRBK010000086.1, on the reverse strand, counting down.
GAAGTCATTCTGGACGAGTGCCACCGCTCAAGATTCTTAGCGCAAATGAAGCAGCATGAATATCCGCATCCTCTCGCAGCCTGAAACACAGCTTGGAAATGAGGTCGATGAACTCCTTGAAAGGGACGTCACCTATCGGCGCATTGTGTTCGTGTCCGCCTTCGTTGCTCTGCGCACAGTTCTTCGCCTTCGCGAGCGCCTCCTCGGCCAGATGGAAAATGGGGCAGCCTTGCGCTTGACGGTAGGAATCGACCTTGGCGGCACCAGTCGGGAGGTTTTGGAAAAACTCTTGCGATGGAACTGTGAAATTTTCGTGCTTCACAACACAATTGCCCGGGCAACTTTTCATCCGAAAGTCTATCTATTTGAGGGCACAGCTAACGCGACCCTCTTTGTAGGCTCGAATAACCTCACCGATGGTGGCTTTTACACGAACTACGAGGCCGGTACCCGGTATGATTTTGAATTTACGACCGACACTGCCGAATATGATCGTCTCCTCCGTCCATTGTCTCCGTTTCTTGAACCACAAGGGCCTACGGTTCAAAGGCTGAACGCGCAGTTGATTGAAACTCTTGTCACTCGCGGCGAATTGCCCTCGGAAGCTGAAGCAAGCCAAAGGCGACGTGTTCAGGCCGAGGCGCGGCGGCGGGGTCGCGAGAACCTTCCTCAAAGTCCATTTGCGCCCGTTGCTATACCTCTGCCTCCGTTGCTGCCTGATGTATTGCGGAGAGAGGAGCCTACACCTGCCCCACAACAGCCAGTGCAACCGGTGGTGGCGCCACCGCAGCAGCAGCCGGCTGCCCCACCTGCCCAGCCAGCTCCACCAGCGGGACAACCTCAGCGCCATGCGGCGCTACGACCGGCGGGTGTCTTAGTGTGGCGCAAAACCCTCCCGCAGACAGACGCTCTCAATGTGAACGAGGGAAGTCACCATGTTGGTGGAGTCAGGCTTACTCAAGTACGCTTCGAGAATCCGCCGGGACGGCGAATCGATCAGACTACATACTTTCGGCAGCTCTTTGCCGACTATCCTTGGGAGCGCGAACCGGGCCGCCATAGCGACCAAGAACACGCTTTCGTCCCTATGCGAATCATGATTCGATGCAGGGACTATGGTGTTCGTAATTTTGAAATCAGCCACAAGCCTTCTGGTGAAGCGGGCCAAGCAAACTATACGACAATTTTGAGATGGGGCCGTGAGTTCAATCCAACAGTTTTGCGGGAGAACCTGACTGACACAGTTTTCTAGCTCTACGAAACAGCAGAACCAGACGCGGATTTCTTGATCGAAATTACATAGGCGTAGCGCAATCCCTCGGTCAGACCGATTCGGGTGCTAATTCTACTTCGTCCGAAGACGACACCCTGTGGCGCCGGTCTCGAAGTTTGATCCATGCGCCATGCAGCGACTCTTGGTCATTGCGGCTTACACCGAGTTTTCCAAGGACTAGAGCGTCCTGCATCCGCAGAAACTCAGAGTCGTTTGTTGCGTCACGAAATCTCTTGTCTGCGGCCTTGAGTTCGGCGGAGGTCGCCTTGATGACGGGAATTAAAAGCCGCTCAATTTCTGATGGAACGAGTTCTAGGACCCCGCCGCCGTAGTGCCTGCCTTCCATCTCAGCAGTGAGGCAGGTTAGGCTATTCACGAAACCAAGGACCAGCGCCTCCGAATTGATGCCGAGAGGGCGAATCCGGTAGGCAGTATCGGTTGTGTAGGCGTCAGCGCTGTTGAGCACAAGTCGAGGGTAGTGGTGCGCTCGCTTTAGCATGGCGACTGGGGCCGAATAGACCGACGGGACTTTATACCATGTCTTCCTTGTGCGGCACTTGAAACGGGTGTGGAGCTTTTGGCTAAGCCCAATGTCCAGATAGTCCCTCACGTTTTGCGGTAACTTCTCGACCAGCTCTTCCTCAAACCACAGGAAATTTGCCGGCAGACCGGTTTCCTTGTTCACCGCGTGATCTGAGTCGGAATAAACGAGGCCTTTGACGTGATTACTCCGTCCAAACATCGGGTGCGCCCAACGCTGCAAAGCAAACTCTGACACCGTCGCATCGGGCACGAGGAAGAACTTGTTTGCCCCCGTTACGATTCCCACGTCCACCGAGGCGATGTCTGCGAACTTCTTCACGTCATTGCGGGCTTTCAGTTCGGCAAGGAGCCCCCGTTCGCGAAGCGAGAGAAAGACCGGCATCCATTTCCCCTCAATCGTGACGCCGTTTGTGTAGGCGGCATTCTGGAAGTATTCCTCCGGGTCACCCGCGAGTGCATCGCGCGATTTCACCGGGACAATCGCGACACCCCGGCTTTTTTCCAACAGGTCACACTTCTTCTCGGCCATCAAAAGGACAGTTCCCTGCAAGGTGTCGTCGAACCAGATTTCCTCGGGGTCGAGAATGAGGATCCTCGAACATTGCTCTGCCAAATAGCGGCGAAGGGATTGAGCGTGCGGGATGTGAAAGATTTCCGACGGAATCACCATCGCGAGCCGCCCACCCGGCTTGAGCAAGCGGATTGAAGTTAAAACAAATGGCACCCACGCATTCGTGTGCTTTGTGAATGGCAGCTTGATCTGACCGAATATCTTCTCGGCGAGCATTTACTGCTCGGCTGGCAAATATTGGTAGCGAATGAATGGCGGGTTGCCGACTACGGAGTCGAAGCCTTCCTCGTTTTGAGCGAAAAACAGATACCACCGCAGGAAATCTGTCCGATGCATTTTGACCGGCAAGCTTGTCCTAGATGCCGCCTTTTCCGCCTCCTCTACATTGAGCTCGCAAGCGGTAATTTGCTTTAGATTCGGAATCCGAGCCTCTTCAATCGCATCCAGAAAAGCCCCGTCTCCACAACTGGGCTCAAGAATGGACTTTGGCTTCGATACCTTGACCCACCGGGCCAAGAACGACGCGATCACGGGTTGAGTGTAGAACCCGCCACGGAGCTTCTGTGCTGACTCAAATTCGATGAAGTTCATTTCGTTTTGGATGGGGTCACTTTTTTACTCCGTAGGCTGCGGTATCCTCATTAAGCATGTGTATGGCTTGCTCTGCCGCCGGGTTGTCCGCGTGTTCAAGGCGGAATTTCTCTACGATTCGACGTGCCTCGATTTCGTTGGCGTCGAGATCGAAGAACTTCGCAATCGCGACGGCCTGCTCCGCCGTGAGCAACCGTTGTCCAAGCTCTACCTTGCTTAGATGCGCTTGGTCCATTTCAGCAGCGGCAGCGACGACTCTGAGCGGCAATTTCTTGCCTTCGCGTAAACCACGAAGCCATTCCCCGAATCGCTGGGGAGGCGCGTTATAGGTTGCATTCTTCTGTCTAGCCATAGCGTGGCTAGTTTTTGTGTGGCTACATGAACTGCAAATCTATTTTTTGAGGCTTGGCCGAGTTCTCCACCGACATCGACGCACTGGGCGATGCCTACGAATACCTGATCGGCTAATTTGCCGCCGGCTCCGGCAAGAAGGCGGGCGAGTTCTACACCCCGCAGCAGATTTCCGACATCCTCACCGAGAACCCCGATCTCAAGGTGAAGGTCAACAGTACCACCTATACCGGGGAAACCATCGCGGCACTCGATACCGCCGTGGGCACCGCCGACAGCCTGGTGGACCAGAAACGCGCCGAACTCACGCCGTTGCTCAACAATCGCAACGAAAAGGCCAGCTTGTTGAACACCGTGCTGGTGCAGGGCCGCAAAGCCATCGCCGGCTACTTCGGCGAAGACTCCAATGAATACGAACTCGCCGGCGGCACCCGCAAGAGTGAGCGCAAGACCCCCGGCCGCCGCACCACCAAGCCAAAACCGACGGCTTGAAGCACCGCGTCATCTGAAGCCGCGGGTGGCGGGCAAACGAAGGCGCAACTGGACAGGCCCCCCGCCAAAAACCGCCACCCGCCCATACCTTTTCGCATTCCGTGCCAGCCACACGATTGATGTAGGGGCGTCGCTTGCGACGTCCTGGGTTGAATACGAAGGGGTATCAGGTCCCGGCGAGATCGTTTCCCGGAGGAAAACCGTTCTCATTCTCCTACTCGTTCTTGTTCTCCCTCAAACCATCCCGATCAAACCAGGGAACGAGCAAGATTACGAAGAACGAGAACGATTAATCCTAAATTCCGCAGTTGAAAGTCGGCTTTCAGAGGCAAATTCGCACATTTGCGCTTCACCCGTTAGATGAAAATATCGTGCCCCGAAAACACCTCGGAAATCGAGTGCTTCGACACGCCTAAGTAGCCGAATTTCAGTG
>CAIRBK010000085.1 GCA_903876795.1 uncultured Verrucomicrobiota bacterium | reverse complement strand
TCTCCGTGCTGGGTCAACGACTCCAGCGCTGCGTGATCCCCAAAGAATGTATATTGATTCAGGCTCATTGAGATACAGCCTATGCACAATTTATGCCATTGTTAATCAATGATATGCTAAATTTAGGAGTCCCCTTAAATCTCTCTTAAAGAGGAGCGAGCCAAAGGTAGCCAAGCAAAAGGGGTCAGGTGGGCTTCCCCCGATAAAACTGACACGCGTCAAACCTACAGGAAGGACACGCCCACCCGCGGACCCATGTGCCAACAAAATCGCCATGGAGATACCGACTGGGCCGTTGAATCAGCGGCGCCGGGTGCTCGGCCTGCCCGAGCCGGATCTGGGATCAAACCAACCGGGGGGTGGTTTCGATGATGCCCTGCGCGATGGCGTAGCGGGTGAGGCCGGCGACGTCGTGGATGTTGAGCTTGTTCATCACCTGCTGCCGGTGCTTTTCCACGGTCTTGATGCTGATGCACAGGTCGGAAGCAATCTGCTTGTTGCCCTTGCCCTCGGACACCAGTTGCAGCACCTCCAACTCGCGGGAGGTGAGCCGCACGGCGGGCCGTTGATGAAGCGGCCGCCCTCCCTTGATGAACGTGTCGCGATAACGGTCGAGCAGCCGCTTCGCAATGGCCGGGCTGAAGTAGGCGTTGCCCTTGTAGGCCTCATGGATGGCCTTCACCAAATCGGTGGCGGCGGAATCCTTCACCAGGTAGCCGACCGCGCCGGCCTCCGTGAGTTTGTGGACGTATTCGTCGGCCCCGTAGCAGGAAAGGATGAGCACCTTGGAGAGCGGAGCCTCCTTGCATATCTGGTGCGTGGCCTCGTGGCCGTTGAGCTGCGGCATGGCGATGTCCATGACGATCACGTCGGGCACGAGTTTTCGGGCCAGTTGCACCGCCTGGCGTCCGTTTTCGGCCTCGCCCACGATTTCGAGATCGGGCTCGGTCATGAGCAGGGCGCGCAGGCCTTGCCGCAATACGGCGTGATCGTCCACGAGCAGGATGGTGATTTTTTTCATCAAGTGTTTTCAGCTGCGACAATGACAAGGCGGGACCGGTCGCCGTCACGAATCGTTCGATACGGTATGCTCACGCTCACGCGAGTACCGTGCCCCGGCTCGGATTCGATGCTCAGGTCGCCCCTCGCCAGTCGCACCCGCTCCTGCATTCCGAGCAGTCCCAGCCGGGAACTCTCGGAGCCGGAGAACGCCTCCGCGACGTTGAACGCGCAGCCGTTGTCCTCGATCTCCATGCAGACGGCCCTTGGCCGGACCGAGAACCGCACGACGACGCGGGTGGCGCGCGCATGCTTGACCACGTTGGTGATGCTTTCCTGCGCCACCCGATAGAGCACGATTTCCTGCTCGGTCTCGAGACAGGGGAGTTCTTCGCCCGACTCCAAGTCAGCCTCGATACCCGCCTGGTCGGACAAACACATCAGGTATTGGCGAATGCTCTCCCGCAGGCCGACCTGGTCGAGGATTTCGGCGCGCAGGTTTTGGGCGATTCGATGCATCGACTGCATACCTTGCCTAAGGACGGCCTGGGCCGCTTCGACCTTCTCCAGCAGGAGGGGATTGTCGCCGACCTGTTTTTTCAGGGTCGCCAGGCTGATGCTCACGGCCACGAGATTCTGGCCGAGTTCGTCGTGGAGTTCACGGCTGATCCGTTTGCGCTCCGCCTCCTGGACCAGGATTTTATCGAGGGCATGACGGCTTGCCTCCGCCTTGAGCGACCGCATCAGCCTGAGCATTTTGGCAATCCTGGCCTTCGTCGCCCGGAGAACGACGTCGGCCTGGCACTGCCTTGCAGCCAACGCGGCCAGCGATTCCCCGCGCCTGACCAGCGCGGTGCGCAGCTCGGAGATGCGATCATAGGCTTCGGTGAGGCTGCGACGCTCGACCGCAAAGGGGGCCAAGGCGTCCAAAAGAAAGATCTCGGCCGCCCGCGCCTGCCTGGCCACCTCCTCGCCAGCACCTTCGCCGTCGAAGACCATCGCGTGCTCCCAACTTTCCCGATGCACGCGCGCCACATCGAAAACCTTGATACCGCTGCGCAGCGCCAGACCACCCAACTCCCGCGCGGTTTTCAGGTGATCCTCATCCTGATGCTCCACATACTCGCACAAAGCCCGGCGGTAGTCCGTCGCAAACCATTCCTGCTTCCGCGCGGGTCGAAGCAACCGCATGGGAGACTCGCAGATCTGCCCGAATCGAAGGCTTAAAATGGTATTCATGGTTGGATCTAAAATCTTTTGACCGGCGCCGGGGCATTTCGGCCGACTGCTTTGCAGACGCCATCGCCCAAGGGATATACAACATGCCGGGAATGAATCCGAGTGGGTGTTCACCTACTCGAGCTTCATAGATGCGTTAATAATCACCATTAATCGGATACATCAGCGGACATCGTAGCCCCGCCGGACGGGTTTTTCCCCTGTGTCCGGTGGTTTCCAGGTGTTCGCCATATCGGACCGAAGGTCTGGCATAGCGGACCGCAACACGGGCACCGGACCGGACCAGGCCGGAGGTCGCCACCCACTTTCTCGCAATAGGAATGCATGTTAGTTTGCGCCCGCAGCCTTGCCACCAGGTGGTGGGAAGGTCGGGGGTCAAAAATCGTGAAAATTTTATTCGTCCATGAACGTTTGGGTGCACACGGGGGAGCCGAGGCCAACGTCCTCGCGACCGCCGGGGCGCTGCGTGGGCGGGGCCACGAGGTGGGCCTGATTCACGGTCCCGGCACGGGCCGCGCCGAGACCGCGTGGGAGCAAGTGTTCGCAGGGCGGTTCCCCCACGACGGCTCACGGACCGCGGAGGAGGTCTGCGCGGATGTGGATGCGACCTTCCGGCCCGACGTGGTTTTCCTGCACAAGACGAACGACACCGGCCTGCTTGAGGCTCTGGCCACAGGATCCGCTCCGGTCGTGCGCATGATCCACGACCATGAACTCGCCTGCATGCGTGGTTATCGCTACAATCCAATTACCCGTTGCATCTGCACCCGGCCCGTTTCAACACGCTGCCTGTTTCCCTGCGGTGCCAGCGTGGCGAGAAGGAACGGACCCGGGTTCCCGCTCAAGTGGGTTGGCTACGTAGAAAAACTCCGCGAGCTGGCCGTTAACCGGCGCTTCGCCGCCTTCATCGTGGCTTCGGGATACATGCGCGATGACTTGACGAAAAACGATTTCCCCGCGAGCCGCCTTGAGGTTCTCCCGCCGGTTCCTCCTGAAAACGAGGAGGAATTTCAGAGTTCATTCGACGGGCGCAACCGGATCGTTTTTTCGGGCCAACTGGTGCGCGGCAAGGGTGTGGACGTGCTGCTCGACTCGCTGGCGCTGTTGCGCACTCCGTTCGAGGCCGTGATCGCCGGTGACGGCGGTCACCGCGCATATTGCGAACGCCGCTGCCGCCGGCTCGGGCTCGGAGATCGCGTGCGTTTCACCGGCTTTCTACCGCAGGAGAACATCCGCGAGCATTACCGCGACGCCTCGGTCGCAGTCGTCAGCTCCGTCTGGCCTGAGCCGTTCGGCATGGTGGGTCTGGAGGCCATGCGCTGCGGCCTCCCGGTGGTCGGCTTCGACGTCGGTGGCATCAAGGAATGGCTTCAGGACGGCGAGACCGGCTACCTCGTCCCATGGATGGACCGATCCGGTTTCGCACGGCGCCTCGATTCCCTGCTGCGCGACAAGCTCCTCGCCCGCACGCTCGGTGAAAACGGCCGGGAACAGGCCGCCGCCCGCTTTGGTTTTGAGTCCTACCTGTGCAACCTCGAAAGCCTGCTCGACCGTGTCGCCTCCGCCCGTCTTTGCGCCACGGCGCGCTGACCTGCGGTTTCGGTTCGCCCGCACCCCAATAAATCACCGCCATGAACGCCACCCCTCCCGCCATACTCCTACCGTCGCACATCCTGGACCACTTCACCTCTTTCGGAACACCTGCGGGCCGGTGCCGCCAACGCCTGCGCCTGCAACGCGCCCGGCTGGCGTGGAGGCTCGCGCATTCGGGCCGGGCGGCTGGCAAGCGACTGCTGGATCTATTTGGCAGTGTCGCGGCCCTGGTGCTGCTCGCCCCGGTTTTTCTCCTCATCATCGCGGCCATCCGCGCTGAAGACGGCGGACCGTCGGTCTTCGCGCAGACGCGTGTCGGGCTCCATGGACGCCATTTTAAAATCTACAAATTCCGATCCATGCGCACCGATGCCGAGGCCCGTCTCCACGAGGTGATGGCGGCCAACCATCACAGTCACGGGATCACGTTCAAGGCGCGCAACGACCCCAGGGTCACCCGCGTGGGCCGGTGGCTGCGCAAGCTCTCGCTCGACGAACTGCCCCAACTGGTGAACGTCCTGATCGGCGACATGTCCCTGGTGGGCCCGCGTCCGCCGATCCCGAGCGAAGTCGCGCGTTACACGCTCGCCGACCGGCGCAGGCTGGCCGCGCAACCCGGCATCACCTGCATCTGGCAGATCAGCGGCCGGGCCGATATCGATTTCCCGCGTCAGGTGGAACTCGATGTTCACTACATCGAGACCCAGAGCCTCGCCCAGGACCTGCGCATACTCGCCAAAACCCTGCCTGCCGTCGCCTTTGGCGGCGGCGCCTACTAATGAAAGCCCTGCTCATCTGCCCCGACCCGCGCCCCGCCGTCGTTTTGCTTGCGGAGGCTTCCCCTCTGATCATCGCTCCTCTGCTGGGAAAATCCCTGGTGGAATACTGGATAGAGTATCTTGAGTCCCGCGGCATCGACGACATCCGGCTGGTCGCCTCCGACCGGCCCGACCGCATCGCCTCCGAGGTGGGCGACGGCGCCCGCTGGGGGATGCACATTGAAACCACACCGGAGGACCACGAACTTTCGTCCTCCGAGGCCTCCGACAAATACGGCGCGGAAAGCCCGCCGGAATTTCTCGTGCAGGCCGATCATCTCCCCGGCCGGCCGGCCCATCGGCTTTTCGAAAGCTACGCGGCCTGGTTCGCCGGCCTGCGGGCCTGGATGCCCCAAGCCCAGCAGGTCGAACGCATCGGGCAGTGCGAGATCCAACCCGGCGTGTGGGTCGGACTGCGCTCGCGCATCCATGAATCCGCGCAGCTGGTCGCGCCCTGCTGGCTGGGTGACCACGTCTCCGTCCGCAGCGACGCCGTGATCGGTCCCGGTGCCATCCTGGAAAACGGGGTGGTCGTGGGCGAGGGCGCTCATGTGGTCAACAGCGTGGTCGGTCCGGCGACATTCGTGGGAGCCCATACCCAAATAGAAAACTCCATCGCCCGCGGCCACACGCTCATCAACTGGTGCAACAACTCCTGCGCCCGTGTGCCAGACGCGTGCTGGCTGAGCTGCCTGCGCAAACCCTCGACGCCGCCCAGGCCCGCCGACATCTGGCCGGGGGGCATCCGCGTCGAGGCCGAGGGCGACCGCCTGAGCGTCACCGAATTGGGAGAACTCAGCGCGTCCAACGCGTCCCACTTCATGGCCAAGATCCGCACCGCACTCCCCCCCGGACCAGCCTTGATGGAAATCGACCTGACCCACCTCCGGTTCGTGGACAGTTGCGGGTTGGCCACCCTTGGCAGTCTGCACCGCGTCGCCGATCCGCTCGGCGTCCGAATGCGCCTGCTCAATCCCCATCCCGCCGTCCAGCAATTGCTGGAGCTCACCCGGCTGCACGAACTGTTTGAAATCGCGCATGTCGAACCCATCTGGCCGGGCATGCCCCGCCCCGCGATCACCCGGGCTCGCGAGCCACTGGTGGCGCGCACCGACGGGCTTTCCGTTTCCCTATGAAAACCATCCTGCCTCTCTTTGTTTTCATCGACGCTTGCGGCTGGGAGATCATCAAGGACGAGCCGTTCGCGCGCACGGTCGCCCCTCATCGGCAGCGGCTGGAGTCTATCTTCGGCTTCAGTTCCGCCTGCATCCCTTCGATACTCTCGGGGCGCCGACCGTCCAGTCATCGCAACTGGTGCTACTTCGTCTATGACCCGCTGCGTTCGCCTTTCAAAAACCTCCGCCCGCTGCGCTGGCTGCCGGCCGCGCTCACCGGCCGCCGACGCTTTCGCCGCTGGCTCTCCGTCTGGGTTAAGGCCCGGCTGAAGTTCCGCGGTTACTTCGATCTCTACAACATCCCCTTCCGCCACATCGCGCTCTTCGATTTCACCGAGAAAAAAAACCCGCTTCAGCCCGGCGGGCTCAATCTCGGGCGCAACATCTTCGACCATCTGCACGACGCGGGCATCCCCTACCACGTGAGCGATCCGCTGCTCGGCGAACGCGCCAACCTCGACGCGCTGAAAAGCGACCTGGCCGGCGAACGCGTCGACTTCGCCTTCCTCTACTGGCCCGCCCTCGACGGCCTGCTCCATCGCGTGGGCAACGATTCGCCCGAGATCGCCCCCAAGCTCCGCGCCTACGAGCGCTGGCTGGACGAACTGCTGGCGACCGCCCGCGCCCATTACGACGAAGTGAGGATCTACATCTTCAGCGACCACGGCATGGCCAACTGCGACCACCTCGTCGATCTGCAGTCGCGGATCGCCCGGCTCGGACTCTCCTTCGGCACCGACTACGTCGCCGTTTACGACTCCACCATGGCGCGCTTCTGGTTCCTGAAATCCGGCAGCCGCGAAGCCGTCTCCGCCTGCCTCGAAAAAATCCCCGAAGGCCGCATCCTTCCCGACTCCGAACTCGCGCAACTCGGCGCGCTTTTCCCCGACCGCTATTTCGGCGAACTCATCTACCTCATGAACGAGGGCGAGCTGATCGTTCCCAGCCACATGGGCGAGCGCCCCATCCGCGCCATGCATGGCTATCATCCGTCGGCCCCGCACAGCTACGCCGCGCTGATGAGCAACCAGACCGACATCCCGGCCGAAATCGCCAACATCGCCGATGTTTACCAGCTGATGGTCCGCGACGCCGGTCTCGCCCACACGGCCAACCGGCGGCACAGGGACGAAAACCGCCGGACCCGCGAATTGATCGCCGAGACATGATCGCCCCGCCATCCTGCGCGCGAGACCCGCAATACGGGATTGCGGGAGGACCGGCAAAGCCCTACGCCTTTAACCCTTATGGGACGCCAATGGCTTCACGCGAAACGTGCGATCGTTAACAACAAAAAGGGCCAGCTTGTCGGCAAACTGGTGAAGGAAATCACCGTCGCCGCGAAGATCGGCGGACACGATCAGGCCGCCAATGCCCGGCTCTTCGCCGCGGTCGAAAAGGCCAAGAAGGCGAGCGTGACGCGTGACGTCATCGAACGCGCCATCAACAAGGGAGCCGGCATCGGCGGCGAGAAGATGATCATGGACCATGTCGTCTTCGAGGGCTACGCGCCCCACAAGGTGCCGGTCATCGTCGAGGTCTACACCGACAACGTGCAGCGCACCACGCCCGAGATGCGAGTCTTGTTTAAAAAAGGCATCCTCGGCACCACCGGCAGCAACAAGTTCCTGTTTGAACACGTGGGCATCGTCGAGGCCCATACGAGCGTCGCCGGCGCCGATCTGGAGGCCGCCGCCATCGAGGCGGGAGCAAACGATTTCGAGGCGATCAGCCACGCGCAGAACGACGACATCCCCGAAGGGGCGACCGGCGCGCGTTTCCACACGGAACGCACCCAGGTGCATGCGGCCTCGACCTGGTTGAACGCCAACGGATGGTCGGTCGTCACGAGCGAAATCGGCTACGTCGCCAAGATGTTCCCAGAGTTGACCGAAGAACACCGCGCCGAAGTCGGCGAGTTCCTGCAGGCGCTGGAGGAGCATGACGACGTGCAGCGCGTATGGGCGGCGGTGAAGTGATTTTAAAAGTCCGCAAAAAAGCCGCGTCATTCACGACGCGGCTTTTTTGTGCGAAGGAGCAACTCGTCCTGCGGATCAGGCGCCGCCGCCGCTGCCGGCGGCAGGCTTGGGCTTGAAGGCGGCGCGGAAGCTCGCGGCGATGTAGTCGCGGTTCATTCGGGCGATGAAGTCGTGGCTGATGAGCTTCGGGCACGCGGCGCTGCACTCATATTGGTTGGTGCAGTTGCCAAAGCCGAGTTCATCCATCTTGGCGACCATGTTGAGCACGCGGCTGTCGCGCTCGGGCTGGCCTTGAGGAAGGAGGCCGAGCTGGGAGACCTTGGCCGAGACAAAGAGCATCGCGGAGGCGTTTTTGCAGGCGGCCACGCAGGCTCCGCAGCCGATGCACTGGGCGGCGTCCATGGCGAGGTCGGCCGTCTCCTTCGGAATCGGGGTCGCGTTGGCGTCGCAGGCGGAACCGGTGCGGATCGAGATGAAACCGCCGGCCTGCTGGATCTTGTCGAAAGCGGACCGGTCGGTGATCAGGTCCTTGATGACCGGGAAGGGCCGGGCGCGGAAGGGCTCGATGGTGATGACGGAGCCGTCCTCGAAGCTGCGCATGTAGGTCTGGCAGGAGGCGACGCCGTGGTGCGGGCCATGGGGCTTGCCGTCGATGACCAGCGAGCAGGTGCCGCAGATGCCCTCGCGGCAGTCGTGGGCGAACGCGATGGGGTCCTCGCCGATGCGCTCGAGCTGGTCGTTGACGACGTCGAGCATCTCGAGGAGCGACATGTTCGGATTGAGATCCCTGGCGGGATAATCGACGAACCTGCCCGGCTGTGCGGCGGAGGGCTGGCGCCAGACGCGGATCGTGACGGAGATGTTTTTGGTGGAAGGCTTTTCGGCAACCATGGGAGGAGGCGTTGAGTGGTTTACGTTGTTGTGGTCGCGCGGGACTTACTTGTAGGAGCGCACGCTCATCTTGGTGAACTCGTAGTTGAGCGGCTCGATGTTGCGGAGAGGCACGCTGCCTTCGCCCTGGAACTCCCAGGCGGCGACATGGGCGAACTTCTCGTCATCGCGTTTGCACTCGCCGTCGGGGTATTGGTGTTCCTCGCGGAAGTGGCCGCCGCAGCTTTCCTCGCGGGCGAGGGCGTCGCGGCACATGAGCTGGCCGAGCTCGATGAAGTCGGCCACGCGGTTGGCGCGCTCGAGGGCCTGGTTCATGTTGTCGCCGGAACCGGGGACGTTGACGTTGGCCCAGAATTCCTCCCGAAGCTTGCCGATCTCGAGGATGGCCTTTTCGAGGCCCTCCTTGGTGCGGGACATGCCGCAGTAGTCCCACATGAGTTTGCCGAGCTTCTTGTGGTAGTGGTTGACGGGCTCCTTGCCCTTGGCGGCGAGCAGGCGCTTGACGATGGAGGCGGCGTTCTCCTCGGCGGCCTTGAACTCGGGCGCGTCGGTGGACGGACGGGAATTGGGCTTCAAGGTGGCGAGGTAGTTGCCGATCGTATACGGCACCACGAAGTAGCCGTCGGCCAGGCCCTGCATGAGCGCGGAGGCGCCGAGGCGGTTGGCGCCGTGGTCGGAGAAGTTCGCCTCGCCCAGCACGAAGAGGCCGGGGACGTTGGACATGAGGTTATAGTCCACCCAGAGACCGCCCATGGTGTAGTGCACCGCAGGGTAGATGCGCATGGGCTGCTTGTAGGCGCTCTCGTTGGTGATCTCGTGATAAATATCGAATAGATTGCCGTAGCGCTCCTTCACGGCGGCCTCGCCGAGCTCGAGGATTTTTTCCTTGGAGGGATTGACGAGGTTGGCGCGGGCGGCGACCTGCTTTCCGTAGCGCTGGATGGCTTCGGCGAAATCAAGGTAAACGCCGAGACCGGTCTCGCCGACGCCGCGGCCCTCGTCGCACATGCGCTTGGCCGCGCGCGAGGAAACGTCGCGGGGCGCGAGGTTGCCGAAGCTCGGGTAGATGCGCTCAAGGAAATAGTCGCGATCCTCCTCGGGGATGTCGGCGGGCGCTTTTTTGCAGTCCTCGTTTTTCTTCGGGACCCAGATGCGGCCGTCGTTGCGAAGCGACTCCGACATGAGCGTAAGCTTCGACTGGTAGTCGCCGGAAACCGGAATGCATGTCGGGTGGATCTGCGTGTAGCAAGGGTTGGCGAAGCAGGCGCCGCGCTTGTAGGCGCGCCAGATGGCGGTGGTATTGGAGCCGCGCGCGTAGGTGGAGAGGTTGAAGACGTTGCCGTAACCGCCGGTGGCGATGATGACGGCCTCGCCGGAGTGGCGGTGAAACTTGCCGGTCACCAGGTCGCGGGTGATGACGCCGCGGGCGTGGCCGTCCACGACGACGAGGTCCACCATCTCGTGCTGGGTGACGAGTTCGACCGCGCCGGCGCCCACCTGCTTGGAGAGCGCGGAGTAGGCGCCGAGCAGCAACTGCTGGCCGGTCTGGCCGCGGGCGTAGAACGTGCGGGAAACCTGGGCGCCTCCGAAGGAACGGTTGGCGAGCAGGCCGCCGTACTCGCGGGCGAAGGGGACGCCCTGCGCGACGCATTGGTCGATAATGTTGACGGAAACCTCGGCGAGGCGGTGGACGTTGGACTCGCGGGCGCGGTAGTCGCCGCCCTTGAGGGTGTCATAGAAAAGGCGGTGAACGCTGTCGCCGTCGTTTTGGTAGTTCTTGGCGGCATTGATGCCGCCCTGCGCGGCGATGGAGTGGGCGCGGCGGGGGCTGTCGTGGAAAACGATGCACTTCACCCGGTAGCCGAGCTCGGAGAGCGTGGCGGCGGCGGACGCGCCGGCGAGACCGGCGCCGACGATTACAACCTCGTATTTACGCTTGTTGGCGGGATTGACCAACTTGAGGTTGGACTTGTAGGTGCGCCATTTGTCGGCGAGGGGGCCGGGGGGGACGTTGGAGTTGAGAGTGGCCATGACGGGAAGGGATCAGTTGTGGACGGCGGTGGCGGGGACGGAGGCGGCGTGGCAGGCGGTGCAGCCAAGCATGGCGGCGGCGGTGCCCTCGGCGGGCTTGGCCAGGCCGGTCAGAATCGCGCCCGGGATGAGCAAGTTGCCCAAGAAGTAGAGGATCACCAGACCCGTGACCGCCCTGCGCAGGCAGCAGGCCCAGGTGCCGTTACGCCAGCCGATGGTTTGGAAGAGCGACTCGATGCCGTGGAGAAGATGCACCGAGAGCAGGGACGTCGCGATGATGTAGAAAATGGAGACGACCGGGTTCTGGAACCCGAGGAACACCATGCTGTAGACGTCATGCACGACCTCGCCCTGCTTGGCCAACGTGATGCCCAGCTCCTTGGCGTCATGCTGCATGGTCCACTCGGGCAATTGCGTCTTGAACGTCTCGTGCCCGGCGATGCCCAGCGTGAAGTGGGCGAGGTGGTAGAGGATGAAGAAGAACACGATCACTCCGGTCCAACGCATGGCGCGGGACGCCCAGGTGGCGTGAAGCCATTTCTTGACGCCATAAGCCTGGGCGCCGCGAGCGGCGCGGCTCTCGGCCGTGAGAGCGATGGCGGC
Source organism: uncultured Verrucomicrobiota bacterium (assembly GCA_903876795.1). Taxonomy (GTDB): domain Bacteria; phylum Verrucomicrobiota; class Verrucomicrobiia; order Opitutales; family Opitutaceae; genus Rariglobus. Next base: position 39,198 of record CAIRBK010000085.1, on the reverse strand, counting down.
CCAGATGTGGAGGCCCACGCAGACCAGGAGAACAAGGCGCACCAACCACAACACGGGCCCGAGCCCTTGCAGGAAGTGGGCGTAGCCGTTGATGTGGTCGGGCGGCAGGAATATCTGGAGGTTGCCCACCAGATGGCCGAAGACGAAGCCCACGAGCACAAGGCCCGTGATGGCCATAATGAATTTTCGCCCGATGGACGAAGAGTAGAGATTACCGATAAGGCTCATCGCGCAGGTTGGTCAGGGTGGCTGTGTCTTGGGACGCAGGAGAACGCCGAAAGCGTCACATGCAGTCCGACCCTACACACTGCTCAGCCCGCATGTAAAGGGATCGCACGGCCCCGCCTAAACAGGAGCGAGTGTATTAGTCGGCCTAACTCCCGGAAGAAGACAAGATTACCTGTCTTCAGGGCATCGCGCGCTATTTGGAGAGCGGCTTGAGCAATGCGAACTTGCCGCTGGCGGCCGGCGCGATGAACCGCCGACGGAAAGCCGCCACTCGTGCGCCAACGCCGAGGACACCGGCCAGTGCGGTCTCAACCGACTTGGGGGCAATGTGGTCGGCGACATAGTGAAAGTCCCAGCGGGTTTCCGAAGTCTGCACCAGGCTGTAATGCCAACACGCGAAATCCTCGGGCAGGGCGGCGTCGATTTCAGACGGGGAAATCAGGGAGCCGTCGGCTCGGAAAAACAAACCGCCCTCGCGACCGAGCAGCCGGTAGCCTGAGGGCGTGCGCCTGACAATGTCGCCGGTGTGGTAACGCAACAAAGGCATGGCCTCGCGGCCTCGCGTGGTCACAAAAATCTGAAACACATCGGGATTATCGCGATAAGAGGCCAGCTCCACGAACACGTTCTCATCGATGACGCGGGAATCGTCCTTGAACGCCTCCCCGATGAAAATGTAGCCCGCCTCGGTCGAACCGTAGAGATCCACCTGCGGCGCGGGGAACACCTCGGCGATGCGCTTCGCATGTTGAAGACTGGCCTTCCCGTAGGTAAGGATCACCACCTTGACGCTCGGAACGGAGACACCGCGCTTCTTCACCGCCCGCGCCAGGAGGGACAGATACACGGGCTCGCCCTCGATCACCTCGGGTTGCACCGCCTGCAGTTCGGTAACGATGCGATCCCACTCGGCCTCGGGGAAAACAAACGGGTCGCTGGTGAGGTTGAGGTATACCGTTCCGTCAAAATAACGATGCGGGAAGGGATGATCCTCGTAAGGACAAATGTTGCTCGAACAGCCCACCGGCGCGAGCACGCACTTGCGGTAGGGTCGGTCGGCGTAAGGAGCGAGCAACGGATGCGCCCGATAAGCCCGGGCGGTCTGGGAGTTCCACCACCCATCTTCCATGATCACAGTCATGGGCGACTGGGTTGTGCCGCCGGTCGATTCATATTCGTAAACGCGCGAGGCAAGCCCCCGCTCGATCAAGGTATAATCCTCGAAAAAAGCCTGATGACCGCGCTCGACGATCTCCTTCTTCGAGAGAGCCGGGATCTCGCGATAACAGGACCAGCGCAACGGCTCGGGATGCAGCGGGAAGCGCCGGGCATAAAGAGGACTGCGCCCATAGATTTTCCGGATCTCGGACTCGAGCGGAAGGGGGAGGCTCTCTCCGGCGGCGGGCTCCAGCAAGGCCGGATGATTGGCAAACATGGGCGCGGACTTCATGGCGATGATGATCAGGGTAGGTTGGCCGGATAGGCTGTCAAATGAAGGCCCGTGATCGATTCCCCTAGGTGACGGGGCGTCATACACCCACTGGACAAGACAGGGCGCAACACGCGGCTCGGCTCCACTTGAAAAAACATATCAGGCGCGTCCCGACTTGATGCGGTCCCACACGGGTGCGAAGAGAAGGAGGCCGTTTAAAACCAGCGAATGTGTAATCCGGCCCGAGTGCGCCAAACCGTAGACTTCGTCCACCGACGGCGAGGCGACCAGGATTTCCTCATCGGTATCCCACTCCTGTTCCGCCGTGCGCACGACCTCCTCGACCAGAACCAGGTGGCAGCGGTTGTTCATGATGGCGGGGTTGGGATTCACGGAGCCGAGCAGGCGCGCACGTTGGCCGCCGTAGCCGGTTTCCTCCAACAACTCGCGCACCCCCGCCGAAACCGGGTCTTCGCCGGCATCAATCACGCCCCCTGGAATTTCCCAGGAGAACGCATCCGTGCCGTAGCGAAACTGATTCACCATGACCAACCGGTGATCGGGCGTCAGCGCGATGACGTTCACCCAATCCGGCGCGTCGATCACCACGAACTCCCGCCGTGTTCCGCGCACCGGATGCCGGAACTCCACGCCACGCACGTCAAAGATGCGCGTCGATGCGAGGGAACGGCTGGCGCCTTTTTCCCAACGGGAGGGCTGCGGGTTGGCAAAGTCGGAACTCATGGCAAAAAAAACCTCCCGGCCTTGGGGGACGGGAGGTTTGGAAAAACGTGCGCAGGCCAGCTTACTTCTTGGCCGGCAGCTTGATCTTCTGGCCGACCTTGAGCTTGGAAGAATCGACACCGGGATTGACGGCGGTGAGGTCGGCGACGGAGACGCCCTTGGCGGTGGCGATCTTTCGGAAGGTATCGCCGGCTTTGATCACATACTCATCGGGACCGGCGACCGCAGGCTCTTTGGCGGCCTTGGCAGCCTTGGCGGGTGCGGCCTTGGTTTCCTGAACCTTGGTGATCTCGCCGCGAATGTTGCCGATTTCCTGCGCGACCTGGGTGAAGGCGGCCTGGGTGTCGCTCGCGAGCTTGTTGATGCTGCCAGAGGCCTTGTCGGCGGCGGCGGCGGCGTTGCGAGCCTGACCTTCGGCCTCCTCGATCTTTTGGGCAAGCGGTTCAACTTGGGCGGAAATTTCCTTTTTGGCCAAGTAAATCTTGGCCAGAGCCACGCCGGAAAGCACGAGGGCAAGCACGCCTACAATCACGCCTGCGACCGGCAGATAGCTGTTATTCTCACGAGAGATGGTGTCCATTTAGATTAAAAGAAGGTTGAAAGGTGAGGGTTAGGTTGAAACCGGATGCGAAGCAAGCCGAGAGTGTCCCAACTTGTTAACACAAGCGAAACAGCGATGGGTTTACGTTGACAGAGCCTCCCAAGGCGGGCCCTTATCTGTGCCCTCGGGGTGTAGCTTAGCCTGGTAGAGCGCCTGGTTTGGGACCAGGAGGTCGTAGGTTCGAATCCTATCGCCCCGACCATTTCCCTCCGCCCTCCGGCGATTACTTGAAGCTGACCCTCGGAGTCGACTCGGCTTTCGCTTCGGTCACTGACGCAGTCGGGGCCGAGGCCGGCAAGGTCGAGCGAAGCATCGAGGCCCGTTCGGCCCACTGGCCATCCGCATCGATCGAAATGACTTGCTCGATAAACCGCACGGCCTCGTCGGCGCGACCGGCGGAGGCGGCCAGGCCGGCTAGGTGGTAGGCCGCCTCGGATCGGACCATCTTGCCCATTTTCAGGTCGGCGGCGATTTGCTTGAGCGACGACTCGCCTTCGGTGACGGCTCCGGCCAGGACGGAGGCGACGGCGGCTCCAAGACGGGCGCGCTGGCCAAGGGTATCATCTTTAAGGATACTCGCGGCTTTTTCGTAAAGCGGGCGAGCCTCCGCATGATTGCCGGCCGCGTAGGCCTGGTCGGCGAGGCGCAACAGGGCCAAGCCGCCGAGGACGTGGGTGCCGTGGTCGGCGGCGAAAGCCTTGAGCTGCGCATCCGTGGCGGCCGCGGCGTAATCAGCGGAGACTGTCTTCTCGCGCTGGGCTGCGATGATCTCATAGGTCCCCTTGATCACGATCGCACCCAGAACCAAGGCGCAGGCCGCCAGCACCGTGCGGGAGTGCTTTGCCCAAAAGAGCCCCAGGCGGTCCTCAAACGTGGGCGCGAGGTAGTTTTCATCGACGGGAACCAGATTGCGGTCGTCGCCGGCGGAAGAGGAGGATGCGTTTGGGGGAGGCGTTGTCATGACTTAAAATGTAAAGTGGCCACCGAAACAGATGGGCCCAAGGGCGTAAAGGCGCGATTCTCCCCCTTCCTGCCGACCATCTGCCGTGAATCAATCGAAGACCACCGTCTTGTTGCCGTAAACCAACACGCGGCTTTCCAGGTGCCAGCGAACGGCTTGTGCCAGGACGATTTTTTCCAAGTCGCGACCTTTGCGAATGAGGTCATCCACCCCGTGGCGATGGGTCACGCGCGTCACGTCTTGCTGGATGATCGGACCATCATCCAACACGGCGGTCGCGTAGTGCGCGGTGGCGCCGATCAGCTTCACGCCGCGCTCGGCGGCCTGGTGATAGGGCTTGCCGCCGGCAAACGCGGGCAGGAACGAGTGGTGGATGTTGATAACCGGACGGCCGAATTGGTTAAGAAAATCCTCCGACAGCACCTGCATGTAGCGGGCGAGGATGACGAGTTCGACGTCCAGCGAACGCAGGAGCGCGAGTTGCGCCGCCTCGGCGTGCGCCTTGGTCGCGGCAGTCACGGGAACGACATGATACGGGAGGCCGTAGCCGCGCGCGGCCTCCTCGAGATCGCGATGGTTAGACACGACTGCGACAAGATCGCAGGCGTAGTCTCCGGATTTCCAGCGCAACACCAAGTCGTGGAAGCAATGGTCGAACTTGGAGATAAAAATAGCGACGCGCGGGCGGTGATTGGAAGAGGTCACGCGCGCGGCCATGCCCAGCGACGAGGCGAAGGCGTGAAACGCCTGGGTGTCAGCGGAATCGTCCCCGTTGGCGGGGACCCACTCGACCCGCTGAAAAAAAATGCCCGCCTCCATGTCGCGATGCTGGTCGGCGTGGAGGATGTTGCCGCCACGCTCGAAGATCCAGCCCGACACGCGCGCCACGATGCCCGGCTGGTCGGGGCCGTGCAGGAGAGCGACGAGCGAGGCCGGCGCGAGAACGAATGAAGACATCGGAACTTAAACGACGGCCACGTTGCCCACGTATTTCTGAATTGGGCGGACGCCGACGCGCTTGTTCTTGAGGGCCTGGATGCCCTTCAGGGCGGCCTGCGCGCCGGTGATCGTGGTCATGATGCATACGCTGTGGGCGTAGGCGGCCTGGCGGATCTTGTTCTCGTCCTTTCGCGGAATCATTCCGCCGGGCGTGTTGATAATGAGCTGTATCTGTCCGTTCTTGATCATGTCAACGGCGGTCGGGCGACCCTCGTCGATCTTGCAGAGGCGGTTAACTTTCACCCCGTTGGCGGCGAGGTGATCGGCGGTGCCGCTGGTGGAGTAGATCGAGAAGCCCAAGGATTCCAACTCGCGGGCGATGTCGGTCACGCGGGCCTTGTCGGCATCCTTTACGGACAGGAATACGTTGCCCTTGACCGGAAGGCCGGGCTTGGCGGCGGACTGGGCTTTCGCGAACGCTATGCCGAGGTCGTCGTCGAGGCCCATGACCTCGCCAGTGGAGCGCATCTCGGGCGAAAGCACGATGGCGGCGCCGGGGAAACGCACGAAGGGGAACACCGCCTCCTTCACGCACCAGTGCTTGGGCGTCTGTTCGCGGGTGAAGCCGAGGTCCTTGAGCTTCTTGCCGGTCATGACTTTGGCGGCGAGTTTCGCGAGCGGCACGCCGATGGCCTTGGCCACAAACGGAACGGTGCGGGAGGCGCGCGGGTTGACCTCAAGGATGTAGAGCTGGTTGTCCTTGATCGCGAACTGGACGTTCATCAACCCGACGACCTTGAGCTCCTTGGCAAGCGCGTAGGTGGCTTGGCGGACGGTGTTGAGCATGTCCTTCGAAAGGGTGTGCGGGGGCATGACCATCGAGGCGTCTCCGGAGTGGACACCGGCGAACTCGATGTGCTCCAACATGCCGCCGATGACCGAGGTCTCGCCGTCGCTGATGCAGTCCACATCGAGCTCGATGGCGTCCTCGAGGAACTTGTCGATGAGCACGGGCTTGCCGGGCATGACGTCGAAGGCCTGGCGGACGACGTCGCGGAACTCCTGTTCGCTGTAAACGATGAACATGCCGCGGCCGCCGAGCACGAAGGACGGGCGGAGCAGCACGGGGAAACCGATCTCGTGGGCGGAGGCGAGCGCGTCGGCCTCGTTGAGAGCCGTGCGGTGCGCGGGGGATTTGAGGCCGGTCTTTTCGAGGATGGCGGAGAAGAGCTTGCGGTCCTCGGCGGCCTCGATCGATTCCGGCGAGGTGCCGATGATGTTCACGCCGTTGGCCTTCAGGGCGGTGGCGAGGTTGAGCGGGGTCTGGCCGCCGAATTGCACGATCACGCCCTCGCACTGCTCCTGCTGGTATATCTCGAGAACGTCCTCGAGCGTGAGCGGCTCGAAGTAGAGGCGGTCGGAGGTGTCGTAGTCGGTCGAGACGGTCTCGGGGTTGGAGTTGACCATGACGGTCTCGTAGCCGATCTCGCGCAGGGCGAAGGATGCGTGTACGCAGCAGTAATCGAACTCGATGCCCTGGCCGATGCGGTTGGGGCCGCCGCCGAGGATCATGATCTTTTTCTTGCCCCTGGAGGGCATGACCTCGTTTTCGTCGCCGTAGGACGAGTAGTAGTACGGCGTGAAAGCCTCGAACTCGGCCGCGCAAGTATCGACCAGACGATACGTGGTGCCGATGCCACGCTTCTTGCGGTCGGCGCGGACGGTGGTGAGGTCGCTCTTGAAGAAGTGGGCCAGTTGAACGTCGGAGAAACCGAACTGTTTGGCGCGGCGGACAGCCTCGGGCGTGACGGTGGCGAGCGTCTCCTTTTTGAGCGACTGCTCCATGTCGAATATCTCCTTGAGCTGGGTCAGGAACCAGGGATCGATCTTGGTTAGGTCGAACACCTGTTCCACGGTGTAGCCGGCGAGGAAGGCATAGCGGATGTGGTAAACGCGCTCCGCATTGGGCGTGGCGAGTTTGCTGCGGATGGTCTTGTCGTCGGGCAGTTCATCGCCGCCCCACTTGCCGCCGCCGCCGCCGAAGCCGCGGGCGCCGGTCTCAAGGGAGCGAAGGCACTTCTGGAAGGACTCCTTGAAGGTGCGGCCGATGGCCATGGCCTCGCCAACGGACTTCATCGCGGAGGTGAGCGTCGCATCGGCGTCGGGGAATTTCTCGAAGGTGAAGCGGGGAATCTTGGTGACGACGTAGTCGATGGTGGGCTCGAAGCTGGCGGGCGTGAGGCGCGTGATGTCGTTGCGGAGTTCGTCTAGGGTGTAGCCGACGGCGAGCTTGGCGGCGATCTTGGCGATGGGGAAACCGGTGGCTTTGGAGGCGAGCGCGGAGGAGCGCGACACGCGGGGGTTCATCTCGATGACGACCTGACGGCCGGTCTTCGGATCAAGCGAGAACTGGATGTTGGAACCGCCGGTCTCGACACCGATCTCGCGGATCACGGCGAAAGATGCGTCGCGCATGACCTGGTATTCCTTGTCGGTCAGGGTCATCGCGGGGGCTACGGTAATGGAGTCGCCGGTGTGCACGCCCATCGGGTCGAAGTTCTCAATGGAGCAGATGACCACGCACTGGTCCTTGTGGTCACGCATGACCTCCATCTCGTATTCCTTCCAACCAAGGAGGCACTCCTCGACGAGGACCTCGTGAACCGGGGAAAGATCGAGACCGTTGGCGCAAATACGCTCGAACTCTTCCTTGTTGTAGGCGATGCCGCCACCCTGCCCGCCGAGGGTAAAGGAAGGACGGATGATGAGGGGAAAATTGCCAATGGTCTCAGAGGCGGCGCGGGCCTCGTCCATGGTCTTGACCGTCTTGGAACGGGCGACGTCGAGGCCGATCTTGATCATCGCCTGCTTGAAGAGCTCGCGGTCCTCGCCCTTGTTGATGGCGTCGGGCTTGGCACCGATCATCTCGACACCGTGCTTGGCGAGAACGCCGGCCTTGAACAGCTCCATCGAAAGATTGAGCGCGGTCTGGCCGCCGAGGGTGGGGAGCAGCGCGGAGGGCTTCTCGGCCTCGATAATCTTCTCAAGGCTGTCGATTGTGAGAGGCTCGATGTAGGTCACGTCGGCGAACTCCGGGTCCGTCATGATGGTGGCCGGGTTGGAGTTGACCAAGATCACGCGGTAACCCTCCTCCTTCAACGCTTTGCAGGCCTGGGTGCCGGAGTAATCGAACTCGCAGGCTTGGCCGATTACGATGGGGCCGGCGCCAATGATGAGGATGGACTTAAGATCGGTGCGTTTGGGCATGGACGTGAATGTTTGCGAGGTTGGGAAGCACCTGCGGCGGAGCAAGCGGAAAGGGGGGCTTTGCCCACAAGTAACCCAAAAGACGCTCCCCACAAATCAACGCAAACGGGGCAACCATCACAGGCTGCCGAGACACCTCAGAGTTTCGCAATATCCACACCCAGAACCTTGGCGGCGGCACTCTTGTCTCCCCGGCAAGCATTGAGCACCATGTCCATGTATTGCTTCTCCTGGGCGGCCAAATAATCGGCCAATCTGGGCCAGTCCTTGATCTCCTTAAGACGCAAGGGGAGTTGCTCTGACGTCACCACGCGGGTCGCGGTGGTCGCAGCTATCTTGGTAATGAGTTGACCGAGTTCCGAAAGGTTACCGGGCCAGTGATAGGCCTGCAGGGTCTCGATGGCGTCGTCCGTGAACTCGATCAGATTGGCCTCGAATGCCGGATTGGATGCGGTGCCAAGAAAGTATTTCACCAGGAGGGGAATGTCCTCGCGCCTATCACGCAGCGGTGGCAGCACAACCGGCAGGGAGGCCACGCGGTAAAACAGCTCGTCGTTAAACCTGCCCTCGTCGGTGAGTTTTTCCAGATCCTCGGTCGTGGTGCAAATCAGCCGGAAGCCGTGCGCCGTGTTGCGGAGGACGCCCACGAGTTCCTGCTGTGTCGCAAGTTCAAGAATATGTAGATTCTGGAGAAGAAGGGTGCCGCCGCGCGCCTTATCGACCCAGAGCCCACCGGAGCCGTTGTGCCCAAGCAAACCATCGCGGAAATCGCTCGCCGAGCTGAGCGAGCAGTCGATGCGCACAAACGGTGATTCCGGCGAGGCGCTGCCGGCGTGCAATATCTCCGCGACCGTGCTGCGGCCCGTGCCCGATTCGCCCTGCAACAAAACCGGGGTGCGCACGGTCGCCAGTTTTTTGACCTGCTGAATGAGCCGTTTGTTAGCCGCGCTTTGCCCCAAAAGACGCCCCTCAACATCAGCGGACTTGATCACCGGGGCGACCGCTCCGCTCGCGCGCTCGGCGGTAAACTGCTTGAAGTCCAAACCTCGCTTGAGCGTGGCGATAAGCTCGTCCACGCGGAAGGGTTTCTGCATGTAGTCAAAAGCTCCGAACTTGAGGGCCTGAATCGCGCTTTCCGTGCTCGCGTAGGCCGTCATGATCACGGTCACCGAGTTGGGATCGTAGGCTTTCAGCTGCTTGAGCAACGTGATGCCGTCCATCGGCTTCATATCGATATCGGCCAGCACCAAGTCGTACTTCTCCACCTTGTAACGAGCCAGCGCCTTCTCACCATCCGTGGCGAATGCGGTGATAAAGCCGGTGGGCTGAATCACCGCTTCCAGCATCTCATGGATGGAAAGCAGATCGTCGACGATGAGAACGGAGGGCATGAAAAGGGGGGTAGGAATTCTTAAAACCGCGAGAAACGCAAGGTCTCGCGATCACGACACACCGCCGGCCACCGCGCCCAGTTGGAAAATGGGCAGGAACATGGCCATCACGATACCGCCGACCACCACACCCAGAAAAACGATAAGCAGAGGCTCGATCAACGACGTAAGCGAGGCGACGGTCGCCTCGCTCTCGGTGTCGTAGAAATCGGCGATCTTGTTCATCATGCCGTCCACGTTGCCGGTGGATTCGCCCGCCTTCACCATATGCTTCATCATGGGGGGGAAGAAGGGGTTTATCGCCATAATATCGGAAACCTGGCCACCTTGGCTGACATGCCTGGATATCTCCAGGCAAGCATCCTCAATCTGCACCTTGTTGCTGGCGGAGGCAACAATCTCCAGGGTGCGCAATATGGGCACGCCGGATCGCATCAAAGTGGCATACGTGCGACAAAACCGGGACAGGGCGATCTTGTGGATCAAGGAGCCAAAAATCGGGGCGCGCATCAGAGCTACATCTTTGATGCGACGTCCGCGCGGCGTGGATACAAACCTGTTGAGGGCGTAGTAAACCGCCCCGGCGGCTATCAGCAGAAAAAAGAAATTGTGCTTAAGGAAGTCGCTGAGATCGATCAGCATCTGGGTCGGCGCCGGAAGTTTCGCGCCGAAGTCCGCGAACATCGCCGCAAACACCGGAATCACGAAAATCAAAAGCACGTTCACAAGCGCCACGGCCAGGCCGATCACCGCGATCGGGTAAGTCATGGCCGACTTCACTTTTTTGGTGAGCTTCACACTCGATTCGAAATAGGAGGCCACCTTGCTTAAAATCTCGGCCAGAGCGCCCGAGGCCTCGCCGGCCTCCACCATGGAAATGAACAGCGAATTGAAGGCGCGGGGGAATTTTTTAACCGCCGAAGAGAATGAATTGCCGGATGATATGTCGGCGCGCACATCGCGTATGATGATACGAAAGACGGGGTCCTCGGTCTGATCCTGGAGGGCCTCCAAACACTGCACCAGAGGCAGACCAGCGTTCAACAAGGACGCCAACTGCTGGGTAAAGATGGCCAGTTCACCAAGGGGCAACTTATACTTCAGGGCCTTTTTTTCGAAGGCACGTTGCTTGGCCATCGCTTGGGATGCCGCAAAGCCCTTCACCTTGGAGGGAGCGCTAGGAGTCGGGCGGCCTTTGCTGCTTTGACCGGTTGATGCGGTGGATATGAACGCCATACCCTTCGAAAAAAGCCCAGGCGATGAACCCCGGCAATCCCATTTGCCCCGTCGGCACGTAAAAAAGACCTGAGAAATCGACCGTCCTCCAAGCTGTTTTACGAGCGAAGGCTTGACCCCTGAGTGAGGCTGCGAAAACTCAATTACGCCAGTCGCGGTCGTAGTTTAGAGGTAAAACTCCTTCCTTCCAAGTAGGTGTCCCGGGTTCGATTCCCGGCGACCGCACCAAGTTTCATAACCCACTTATCCAAAAAGGAAAGTGGGTTTTTTAATACCAAAAACACGGCATTTTCTATCTATAGACTCACAACAGGCTAAACCTTAGTTTATTTGGTTGTGACTGCGGCCGGTCAAGGGTGGCGAGCCCTTGCGCAACTCCGGCGGCGGAGTCGGCAAAGCCTCGGGGTAGCTGCATCGCTAGGGGATGCGGCGAGGGGTGAAGCGCCCTGACGCAACCCCGCGAAGCGGGGCGGCGCAAAAAAGCCCGCCGTGTTATTCGGCGGGCGTGGCTTGGGTGACGGTCAGCAGATAATGCGGCCGCTTACGGTGATCGCTGGCAAGCCGGCCATCTCTACGCGCTCGGCGTGGCGTTCCTTGGCGCACTTGCGGAGCAATGCCGCCCGCTGGGCTGGGTGTGCCTTCTCCAATAAATCCGCGAGCATCGCCGCCCGCTCGGTGTTGGAGGTGTTGCCGAAGCCGAGGGCGGTCAATCGCTCGCCGATTTGGGCCTTCTTCATCTGGAGCTTGTAGCCATAGGCATCCCAAAGCTGACCGGCCTGGGTGGCACGCTGGCGGTGTTGGTCCCAGTATTCGGGCGAGTAGCGGGCGGGTGTGTCGACGCGGGCAGCTGCGTCGACGCGGGCAGCGGCCTGCAGCTCGCAAGCCTTGCGGCGGGCGCGTTTTGCGAGGTCATGCTTGCCCTCCGTGTCGAAGTTTTTGGCGCATTGTAGGAATGACTCCGAGGTCGGAGCCAAGACCACGGCAAGGCGCTGTTCGATCTCGGGAATCTCGGCGATTTGTTCAGGCGTGCCGGTCTCGCGGATGACGTCGAGGTCGCGGGCGAAGAAGGCGAAGATGCTCTTGCGGGCATCGTTGGCGGTGGTGGGTTTGGCGGTCGTTTTCATGGTGGTGAGATTAACGGCTGGGAAGGATGTTGCGGACGTTGTGCGCACCGAAGATGCGGCATGAGCGGGCCAGCATTTCGAGTGCCCGCAGGTTGTTGGAATCGAGGCCGGAGGCTGAGCTGTTGTCGGCTTCGAGGAACCGGCGAAAAGCGACGGCGGCACGGTGGCCGCGTTCGCTCTGGTTCAGTTGGTTGATCGCGTCAGCGAGGGCTTGCTGATCTGGCGTGAGCGTAGCGGGCGGAGTATAAACAAGCGTTGTCATGGTGAAATATCCACCGAAGGCCGGAATGGTTGTGCAGGTGGGCCCAACCGTCTTTCCGGCGACGGGGACAGCGCTGGGAAGCAAGGCAGTGCAAGGTGGAGCTGCGGGACACCGGCAAAGCACGGTGCCGAGCGCAGACGCACCTTGGGCGAAGCCGGACACGCCATGCTACCCTCGACGCTGCTCCGGCGATGGAAGGGAAGCCGACGCGGAACGCGGCGGGCCAATGCGCCATGCAATAGGCCAGACGCGGCGCGGCGTCTTGATCTCGCGAGGGGCTAGGCCTCGCGAAAAGACTGCGTAGCGGTCGGGCGTCTGCGCCGGTCTTGGCGAACGCATGAGAGCGATTCGGCGCAGTCGCTAGGCAAGGCGCGGGCACAGGAAGCGCCGCCCCATCAGCCGAAGGATCGACGGTGCGGAGGCGGACAGGTTAAGGGTAAGCACTGACGGCGATTGGACGGCTGGACACGACGTCGGACGTGAGGAACGAACGCCGTCGCAGTGCCTGCCGCCTCGCCGCCTGCGTCCCTGCCTGGAAGCCGAAGCAACGCCGTTCCTGCGGCGGTCTCCACCCTGCCCTATGTTCTGGAGTGTCTGCGGAGCAGGCCGCCCTTTACGGGCGAGCCCAGCAGACACTCGCGAGCGCGGGGCCATGCGGACCCCGCCGGAGCGCGGAGCGCGTAGCCCACGGCCTCGACAACGTCGAGCCCTCGACGCCGACCCGACGCCGTGCCCAAAGCGTAAGCGACGGCGCGAGGTTTTGCGGCGGTTGAGGTGGCAGGGTTTGCCGTAGGGGCGCAGTGGAGGGCGGCGGCACTCCACGGCAGGCGAAGCGAAGCGCCGCCCCCGAGGTTTATACGAGGGGCGATCTGCGCGGGCCACTGCACCGCGCACGCTGCCGCGCCGCCCGACCGCACTCCACCGGAAGGAGGGGTTTGCGGCGACCCTGGGAGCCGATGCGACAGAGCGAAGCGACCGAGCACCCCGACTGAGGAAGCAGCCAGCGTGACAGGCTACGGAGGCTTGGCGGAGAGACTGGCGCGATGGGTGCTGCTTGGTTCGTGAGAGACAGGCGACCGCAAAAACCTCCCGCACCCCGCCCCGTCAATTCTCGATCACCGCTTGCGCCCCGGCGCGGTGACGGTGGACGCCGGTTTCGGCTGCTGCTCCTGCCACCCGCACCAATCCGCACCGGCGGTGCGTGGAAACGTGTAGCTGGTGGCGGGTGGCCTGGCGTGGCACGCGCCGACGCCACCCTCGACGCCTGCCCGTGCGCTGAGCTGCGCGGGCAGGGCTTCCCAATGGCGGCACGTGGCACACGTGGCATTCCTTGACTGGGGGCTGGTCATGGCTCGGCGTAGCGTTCGAGGTCGGCCGGGCGAATAAGGCCGCCGCGAACGGCGGTCAGGATGAAGCGCCGTTGCGCGTCCTCCACGCGCTGCCGGTCGGCGTCGCTCAGGTTGTCGCGCAGCCATGCGCGGAAGTCCTCGCGGGTGGCCGCGTCCTGCCGTCCGGCGGGCACCATCGGGGCTCGGCGCAGGGCGGCGTTGCGCAGCCGCGCGCGGACCTTGGCGCGCAGGGCGTCGGTGCGGATGCCCGCGAGGGCTTCGCCGACGACGACTTGCACGGCCTCGGGGTCGCCTTCGTGTAAGGCGTCCTCGAGCGCGTCGAATAAAGGCGCGTTGCGCGACACGCCCGCGATGCCCTCGGGCGGCGGCGTGGGCGGAGGCAGGCCGCGAGCCTCGGCAAAGCGGCGGCCGACGGCGCGGGCGAAGCGCCGGTCTTGCTCGGCGCGGTGGCGCTCGGCCGCCCGCCATTCCGCGCCGAAGTGGTCGGCGAAGGTGTGGGCAAGGGCCGTGTCGTATTTGTAGGCTGTGACTATCCGGCCGACGAACTCGCGCCAGTCCTGCGCGGAGAGGTCCCCGCCCTGGGCGTGGGCTTTTCGGCCGAAGGCGACGATCTCGGCGGCGAGGCCCACGGCGGGCGGTTCGACGGGCGAGCGGGGTTCGCCGGTCTTGATCGCCCAGCGGAGCGTGTCGGCCCAGCTTGACGCCATACCGAAGGAACCGCACATAACGAGGTCGTTTACCATGCGGCCAAGGGCGAGCTCGACCCCGCGCTGTTCGTCCTCGGACAGCGCCTCGAAAACCTCGTCCCAAGTCTGGTCCGTGCGGGCGATGCCGAAGACGGCTTCGCGCACGGCGAAGGTCGCCGCACCGGCGGCCATGACGACGAGCGGTGAACGCAGCAAGGGCGTGAGGGTCCGCACGCGCCGGCGGCTGGTGGAGCCGTCGGCGTTTCGGAGGGTGACGACCTCGCCGACGATGGCGGGCGCGAGCACGTGCTTGGCGTGGAAGCGCGTGGCCATGGCTCCCCAGCGGTAGAACTGGAAGACGAAGCGCCCGAGGGGCGAGTCGGAGAAGAGGGGAACTTCGCTGTAGCGGTAGGAGCCTTGCGACTGCCGCACAGCGTCGCGCAAAAACCGGTCCGTCTCTGGGCCGCGCCCGCCTTCGGCCTCGATCTTGTCGGGGTCGATGCCGTGCCGACGCAGGAAGGCGACGGCCTGCGCGGCGCGACGCGAGCCCGGCCGCTCGCGCAGCGCGCGGAGCGAGTCGCGGAGCACGGCGCGGGCGGCAAGGTAGTTGTGCGAGCGCACGAAGGTTTCGACGGCGGAGAAGCCGTTGACCTTGAGCGCGAGCCCGGCCGCGTCGCGGACGATGCGCGCGCCCTCGGTCTGGAAAAGCAGGTCGGCGACGTCGGCCTTGAGTGCGCCCGCGCTGGCGGCGTCGGCCTGCGCGGCGGCGCGCCAAGCGTCGCGGAGGGCGACGGCGGAACGCCACAGCCCGGCTTGGTTGGCAGTCTGCGCGACGCCGCCAACCAAGTTGCGGAACGTAGAATACGGGTTGCCCATCAGCAAGCCGGTGGTGGCGGCGGTGACGTTGCCGAGCGCGGCGCGCAGCGCCCGCGGCATCGTGTTGACGCGGTAGGCGGCGGCGCGGGTTTTCTCGACGTAGCTGCGCAAGTGGTCGTCCTTGACCGCGCGCAAGGAGTAGTCGAAGGCGTCGAGGTCGTCGGGCGTCACCTTCTCGCCGAAGGCTTCGATCTGCGCAGCGCGCTCGGCCCATCTGCTCACATATTCGCCGACGACGCCGAAGTCATGGCGCAGCCAAGACGCAGGCAGGCGCGCCCCGCGAGCGACGGCGAGCGGGGCGAAGCGGTCGCCGCGTGTGACGTAGGGCCGCGCCGCGTCGTCCTCGACCGGCGCGGCGGCGCGCAGGTAGTCGGCGGCCTCGGCTCGGTCCTTGATTAGGCCGGCGGCAAGAAGCTCGTCCTGCATTTCGCGCCAGCGCTCCGGGTTGGTGCTGGGGTCGCGCAGCACCTCCGCGACCTCGGGGCGGACGATGCGCGGGAAATACTCCGCGCCCAGCTCGCCGATGGGGCGGACTTTTCCGGTGTGGTCTTTCACGCGCACGCCGAGGCGGCGGTTTTTCGCGCCGGTGTAGGCCATGGCTTGCCCGACGGCGGAGACGAGGGCACGGGCCTCGGGCGTGGCCTCCGCGAGTATCCGCGCGGCGTCGGCGGCGCGTCCATCCTCGCGGGCGGCGTGGTAGGTCTCGAACGTGGCGAGGGCCTGTTTCAACTCGCCCCGGCGGGCAAGCCCGCGCACGCCACGGAACGGAGCGAGGGCGGTGGCAACCGGTGCCCACGCTTGGGCAAGGTTGCGATCGGTGGCGTCGGTGTGCTGCTCGACGGCGGAGGCCAAGGAACGCAGGCCGGAGCGGCGCAGCACGTCGGCGGAGCCCTCCCAAAACAAGCGTCCGTAGGTGAGCGCGCGCCGCCAGGTGCTTTCCAGAGCGAGCGGGTTTTCTTCGGTCACGAAGTGCCCGGCCACACGCTCGCCGTTTCCGCCGCTGAGGTATGCGGCGGTGAGATAGGGCCGGGCCCGTTCGCCAAAGCGGGCCTCTGCCCGCTCCGCGAACTGCTCGAAGGTCTCCGGCTCGGCGCTGGCGCTGCGGGCATCGGGTCGTGAGAGGTCGCCCCAGCGTGCAAGCTGGGTGACAAGGTCTGCGTCGGGGCCAGTGAAACCGGTCTCGGCGATGGACTCGCGCGGCCGGAAGTCCTCGGGCGGTCGTGCCTCGATCTGAGCGGCGACAAGCTCGGCGCGGTCGCCGACGGGGGTTTTGCCGTCCGACTCCGCGAGCGTTTCCGCACGCGAGTCCACCCGAGGCGCGGCCTCGTCCGCGCCGGACGGTTCGGAACCTACACGCTCGAGCAGAGCGTTTAGCCCGATGGCCTCGGCCTCGGGCGTAGCCTTCCGCTCCGTCTGCGCGAGTAGCGCAGTTAGACCGCGCTGCGCGGGCGTAGCGGTTTGGGTCTGGTCGGCACGACCAGTTAGCCCGTCGCCTTCGGTGGCGGGCGTAGAACTCGCGCCCGATTGTGGACGCGATGCCGTGGCCTGGGTGACTGCCTGCCCTGCGGCGGTGGTGGTCCCCGCCACTGCCACGCCGACGATCAGAGAATTGATCACCTGATCGTCAAGGGCGCGGTCGGGATCGTAGGCGACCAGCGACCGGGCAACGAGGTTTTGCCAGCCTTGCTGTGCGGACTCCGATGCTCCGCCAGCGGCGGAGTTGACGCCGACGGCGGCAACGAGTTGGCCAACGGTCAACTTTCCGCGCAGAGGCTTGAGGATTTTGCCGATGACCAGCTTGTCGGTGGCGACA
Source organism: uncultured Verrucomicrobiota bacterium (assembly GCA_903876795.1). GTDB lineage: Bacteria > Verrucomicrobiota > Verrucomicrobiia > Opitutales > Opitutaceae > Rariglobus. The sequence continues at coordinate 22,289 of CAIRBK010000085.1, read as the reverse complement.
TCGAGGGCGGCGGCGGGCACGTTGGCGAAGCCAGCGCGGTCTGCCGTGGCCTCGTCGGCTCCCTTTGCAAGCGCGTCCTCGCGGCCTTGTGTGAAAAGCTGGCCGATAGACACGCCTGGGCCTGCTCCGGGCACGGCGTAGAGGGGCAAGGTGCCTGCGGCCTGGCCAAGACCGGCGATGATCTGCCCACCGAGCGAGCGAGCGAAGGCGTCATCGACGGGGAGCGCGTTGCGGATCCTGCCGCGTGTATCCGCAACCGCTCCGGCATACCAACCGGGTGCGCTAGCGTTGAGTGGGCGCGACTGGATGACCGCGACCGCGGGCGCGGCCTGCGTGTCGAGTTCGGCCATGCGGGCCTTGACGGCCGCGATCTGCTCGCGGCGCTTGGCGTTGGGCGCTTGGGCCTCGGCGCGCTCAAGCTCGCCCAACGTGGCCGCGAGCCCGCGCCATTGCGGGCCTTTGGCCTGCTCTGCATCGGCGCGGCGGTCGATCTGGTCGGCCATGCGGGCGAGCCCTTCGAGCCCTTGGTAGATGCCCTGATCGACCGCGCCGCGCACGGCCTGATTGATCGCGTTGCGGGTCGTGGATTGAGGCGGTGCCGTCTGGCCCTCGCCGACTGCGGCCATGAGAGCGGCGAGGCCTGCGGGTTTGGCGGTTGGCTTCGACCGGGCGGCGACCACGTCGGCGACCGGCTCGACGCGCACGGTGTTTTGCGGAGCCTTGCGCGCCTGCATTTCGCGGAGCGCGGCCGGTGCCGTGAACGGCGTGGCAACTGCGGCTTTTACTTCGACGCCCTCGGGCGTGCGTTCAACGACTGCGCCGACCGGCTCGCCTTGGGCGGCGCGGGCCGCGACGTCGGCCTTGCTGGCTGGCCCGAGTCCGAGCACGTCGTTTTCACGGCGGGCCGCGCTCGCCGTGGTGATTTCCTCCGGCGTGATCTGCGCGGGGTCGTAGTGGAAAACTCCGCGAGGGGTTTCCAAACGGGCGAGCCCGGACGGCAAAGCCGCCTCGGGCGTGCCTGCTGGGAACATTACCGCCCGCTGACGCTTCTCCTCAACCGCCTGCGTCTGCGCTGCCAACGTCGCCGACGACTCCGGCACGGTCTGGCCCGTGTCGTCGTCGGGGTCGATTCCTGCCGCTGCCATCAGCGCCGCCAACCCGCCACGCGTGGCGGGCGTTTGCGACCTCGGGGATACCGAGGTCGCGGCGGCGGGTTTGCGTGCTGGCAAACCGGCGCTGGCGACATCGTCGGCGGCGCCGGTTTTTTCGAGTAGGGCGGACAGTGACATGGTGGCGGGTTTGGCGGCGGTGGCGGTTGGAGCTTTTTTCAGCGGGTGCCGGACATGAGTTTGTCGGCCTCGGCGTCGGCCTCCTCCTGGGTGAGGATTCCGACGCGCACCTTGTCTTGGAGCTCGAGCCCTTGCAGACGAAGGCGCTCGCGCTGGGCCTTGGCTACGGTATCGGCGCGCGAAGTGCCGACTCCCATGAATCCGGTACGCGTGTCGCCGTTGTCGAGGGCGGCTTGCTCGTCGGCGATGGTCTTTTCAAGGGTCGCGAGCTGCTTGGTGTAAGGGCTCCGCCATCCTTCGGCGGCGGCGCTGCGCGCCAAGTTGGGCACTTGATCTACCGGCGCCTCGAACTCCGCATAACCGCCCGCGCCCTTCGGGCCGATCGGCTGGCGCACTTTTGCCGTGGGCACGGGCGCGACCGGCGGTTTTGCGAGCTCGTCGCGCTCGCGTGTCAGCTTCATGCGGTTGACCTCGGCCGCCAGCACCTCGTCAACCGTCATCGGCTTCGGCTGGCCGAATGTGTCCAGCTGAGACTGTGCTTGTTTGCGGGCGAGTTGATCCCGTGGGTCGTTCTGCTGGCGCATGAAGGCTGCTAACTCGCGCTCTTTGCGCAGCGTTTCGGCGGCCGCGAGAGTGTCGTTCTCGCCCTTCTGGCGTTTCTCGAGCAACTCCGCCTGCAAGGTGGCGTTGACCTTTTGGAACTCCGCATCGCGGTCGGCCTGTGCTTTGTCGCGCCGGCGCTGGTTGGCTGCTCCGAATCCGGCTTGGAAGCCGTTGCTTAATCCCTGGGCTAAATAACTCATGGTGTCGTTTCTTTCGTATGGTGGTTGGGCTGTGCCGTGCCGTCTGGCGCGGCGTGAAAATTAGTTGGTGGCTGCGGCCTGCCGCTGGATGCACGGCGGCACGCCGTGACCGTCATGCCGCAGGCTGTTCGCCATTCGGCTTTCGTGGATCAGGTTCGGCACGCTGCCGCCGGTTCCTCTGTAGAGGATAATGGCGGCGGCGTCGGCCGCCCAGAGGAGTTCGGCGGCTTTGCCCGCTAGCTTGATCTGTTTGCTGGTATTCGGCTCTCGATTCCACCGCTCAAGCGTGCGGTTGAATTCCGCCTGGGCGTCGAGGCTGAGGCTGTAAAGCCTCCGCGCCTGAGTGAATTTTGAAGGCTCGGGGCTCACGCCGCGCCCTCCTGCAGATCGACAGTGTTGAGGCGGTCAACGACAACTTCGCGGTGCATGTGGGCGAAAGCGATGAGCGCGGAAGCCGGCACGACGACGGATCCGACCGAGCCGCTGTGGTGATGGTTCACGTCGCCTTCTACCCGCACCGACAGTTTGCCATGGATCGAGGCCACAAGCGCCGAGGCGGCTTGCCACTGCTTGAAAGCTTTCTCGCGGCGCTCCGCAGTGAGCGCTTCGGCGCATTCAGCAAAGGCCCTCTGCTGGAGTTCTGCGGCCTGCGCGAGCGTGCGGTGGATCGACGCGCCCGACCGGTTCCACGCCTGCGCAAGGAGTCGCTGAACCTTGGCGTTACGCATCAGTGAGTGTCCGGCTTGATCTAGCACCTCGGGCGAGCCGGTGACTCCTGCGCGGGCGGCGGCAGCGCGCTGGGTGAGCCCCTCGAAAATGGCCTGCGCAAACTCTTGTTCGCGCCGCGATAGCGAGCCGAAGCCGTCGAACTCGGCGAGGTCGATCAGGTGCAACTGTTCGCCTGTGGGCGCGGGTGCGAGATCTGTATTCATGCAACACCTCCGATGGTGTGGCTCATGGAACTTAGTGATTCTTTGCCGTTGGCGAGGGCCCAAAACTCCGACCCTATTTTGAACCCGACTTTTGAACCCACCCGCCCGAGGGGGGAGTGGGGCTTTAGGGTCATAAGTCTAAGACTTATGACCCTAAAGCCCCCCCTTTCCCCCCGTGGGTTCGGGGCGGCGATTGAATTATGAACCTGAGTTTTGGCCCTCATGAGTTGGCCCCTCCGGTCGACCGGCAATAACGGCCGCCCACATGCCCGACGCTGCCGGTGTCGCGCAGCTCGCGCACCAGCCTCTTGAACGTGGATTCGGAGATTCCTGCCTTGGTAGCGATGGCGAGCCATTCGCCATAGGTCGCACCCTGGCTGGGCAGAGCATCGATCAGACTCGCGCCCGTGAACTCCTTAGGGCGGCCGGTTGTCTGCTTGAGCGCGGCGGGGTCTAGCGTGCCGTCTGGCCGCATTAGCGGCCATTCCCAGCGCACGGCGAAGCTCGTGCGGGGTGCGAAGTTCCGCAGCGTAAAATCGACGGAGAACGCGCCTTCGTTCTCATGAGGCGTAAGCGTGACCAGCGCGTCGGGATCTCGCGCCCACACGCCTGAGCCTGACATGCGGTCTTTCGATTCCTTGCTTGCGGCGGACCCCTTCGCGAAGTGATGAGCGATGCACACGGCCGCGCCAGTGCGATGCGCGAGCGCTTCGACTTCGTTTAGAAGTTCACCGATCTCGCCAGCACTGTTTTCGTCCCGATCACCCAAGCACTTATAGATTGGGTCCAGTATAATCAGGGCGTAATCGCGACCGGCGGCCTGGGCCACGATGTGCGGAACGAGCTTTCCGAGGTCTGTCCCGTGGCCGCGCAGCGTCCACAGGTCGAGATTCTTGCCGACCTCGGCAATCTCGAGCGTCTTGGCTGTCGCGGTCGCTTGCAGGCGGCCACGAAAGAACGCCTCGGGGATTTCAAAGTTGAGGAAGAGCACGCGGCCTTGCGTGGTGGGAATTCCCCAAAATGGCGCGCCGGCCGCGACGCTCAGAGCGAGGTCGATCAGGCTCCAAGACTTGAACGATTTCGACCCGCCTCCGAGCAGCATTTTCGCTCCGCGATGGAGTAGGCCGCCGATGAGCACGGTAGGCGTCGGGCACTCCTTGGCGACCAAGTCCGCGCAGCTCATGATGCGCGGCAGGCCCGCCGTGTCCTGTTGTCCGGCTTGCGCGATTAGGCGGCGCGCCTCGCGTTGGCGTTCTTCGTCGTTGGTCTTGATGGCTTCGATCAACTCCGACGTGGCGCGCAATTGTTGCCGCGACGCCTCGGCTTTTTTGAGTTGGTCAACCGCGGCGCGGACGTGGAGCGAGGAGACCGCGTCTCGCGCAAGCTCAAGCATCGCCTCGCGCAGCTCGGCTTCAACTTCCCCGTGTTCGGCGGCGATGTGCTGCCAACATCCGGTCAGATCGACGGGAAGGCTCGCGACTAGCAAGGCCTTCATCGCGGCAAAAATTGTGCGGTGCTTGAGGGTCTGAAAGTGTCGCGTGCTGATGCCCTCGGCGATGGCGGCACGCAGGCTTGGCGCATCGACGGCCCCGGCGACGCTGTCGGTGAAAACCGCTCCGAGCAGAGTCTTTTCCGCCTCGGTGGCGACGGGCATGTGATCGCTGAATGCGACGACGTTGCGCTCGTCGTCGGCCTGCGGCCCGCGCCTCTGCGCGCTGTAGTGTGGGCGGCTCATGGGCGTTACGAGGCTTTGGCCTGGCTCTTGATCTTGGCGACGTGCGCGGCGACGGCGCGCTGTGCCTGCCGGCGAGTCGAAAACCAGCCGACATGATCACGGCGAGCGGTGCCGGGAACGGCCACGGCGTGAGTCCAACCGCCTCCGGCGCGCTCTCTGACGACGATATCCGGCGCGTTCATGCGGCGGCCTCCTCGGTCTCGAACTTGCTGCCATCCTCGGGCCGTTGCGCTTCGGCGAGTTGGCTCAAGTAGGCGATCAGGTCGCCGACGTGGAATAGCGTTTGCGCTCGCATTTGGCCGGGTTGGCGAAGGTTGGCAACGCGCACGTGACGACGTGCAGGGCCGTGGACAAGCAGGCGGTAAAGTGCCGCGTGCTTGAGGCCGGAGATCGGGCACACCCGCCCGTTTGGCGGGATGGGGATGAATCGATCATGCCCCGGATCAGGGGCTGGAACGGATAGCTCAACAACCGGCGAGACTGATTTGGTGGGTGATGCCTTTTTTAGGCCGTGCATCAACGGCGCAGAAATATCGCGGGCCATGGTCCTGGGCGTTTCTCACGGCAACCATGGCGCATACGCAGCGGCCTAAAGCGTTTGATCGGGCACTCGCCGTGAATTTGAGTGCTGACCTAGTTTTTCACGGGCTTGATGGCAGCATACGCAGCTGGCCTAAGGCGAAATCATGCACTTTGCCGTGATCGAAGTGCTGACGAAGGAGATTTGGTTTATAGGGTTTTAGACTGCAAGTTTATTTTTAGTTTTCCTTCGATACCCTCGGCAATTTCGCGACCGCTGCCCGCAGTGTTTCAACCTCGGCGTGCGAATAGCGCCGGTTCATCTCGGTGCTGGCGTGGCCGCTGAGGCGCATCCGTAAATCTTCGCCGACACCGGAATTGAGAAGCATCGAGTTGAACGAGTGGCGCAAACTGTGGAAGCCGTAAGCCGATTGGCTCCGTCCGGCTCCGTTAGCCTTGCGGACCTCGGCGTTTACGATGCCGGCCTGCGCCATGATCTCTTGAAATTGGCGACTCAGGCCCGATCTGCCGCCGATGTTGAGCACCGCAAGGGCGGGCGAAAGCGGCTGCTCGGCGGCGTCTGCGCCGTCTGGCATGGGCAGCGTCAGCAAGTGAGCTTCCAAGTCGGGGTGCATTGGAATGACCAAGTCTTTTTTTTTGGCTTTGGTTTTGCCTGCGCGAAAACGAATCAACTGCCCCTGTAAGTCGATGTGTTTCCAACGCATCGCGCAACAGTCCCCCAACCGCGCAGCGGTATACGCCCCCAGCATGATCACGGTTTTCCACTCCGGCGAAGCATTGTTGATCAGGTCGCGCACATGGGCCCATGTGAACGGCTCTCGCGACTCGCCCGCGTCCATGGGCACAGCGATTGCGGCAGCTGGATTGGTGGCAATGAGTCCTTGACGGAGCGCGTCCGCAAAAAGCGAGTTCAAGATTTTATACTCAATGCGGACGGTCGTTCCCGCCTTTCCGGCCTTGGCCTGGGCGTCGATGAACTTTTGCACGTCCGAGGGCAGGATGTCTGTGAGTTGCAAGCTGCGCCGCGTGCCGAGAGCATCAAGAAACCGCTTCGTCACTACGCTGTAGCGGGCGAGCGTGTTGCCCTTACCCCTGCGCGTTTCGACATTGCTTAGCCAAGCCTTGAAAAAGGTTTCGGTCATGGCGGGCTCGATGCGGCGCTTGTTCACCTTGCCGAAGATTTCATGCAGGACCTTTTGCACGTGCTGCTCGGTGGGATGGCCGCGCTCGGTCTCCTCGTAGGTCCGCGCAATCAAGCGGGCGAGTTTCTGTTTTTCGGCGGCATCTCGCCCGCGCTCCTTTTCGGTGCTCCCCTCGCCTGCAATGGCGATCTTCGTTGAGCGGTTACACTGCCCGCCCTGCGCGTCCCGATAGACTGCGAACCAAAACCGCGAGCACTTGAATTTACGAAGTGAAGCCATGCGAATTCCTTCCCGTCATCTCAACATTATCACAACAAGCGGAGCAAGTTTATATGGTTTTTATGGTTAATAAATGCTGTATAACAGCGGTTTATGAAGGCAATAGAATCGCCCTAGGCCAAAAACGGATTCCCGGGTTCGATTCCCGGCGACCGCACCAATTTTAAACCGTCTAATCTTTATGATGAAGTGGGTTTAAATCACATAAAATCGCCCGATTTCATGAGATTGCCCCGAATCGACGGACACGAGTTGAGCCACCGAGAAAGACTCAACCAACACGAAGAATCCAAAGAAGACTGAAACGAAGTCGCCAAAACATGACGAAGTGTTTCGGTGGCAAGAAGTGCTCATAAGGAAGCAAAGCGACAAGCCAGCGGAGCTGACGGCGAGGGACCAGGGGATTAGTGTATTCCGCCGCTACGACTGGAATCGGACGGGGCAACCAACCATAACTCACGCTCAACTCGTGTCCGCTTTATCGGGTGAGACCCACCCAGGACCGCCTCGGTGATACTTTCCCGGTAGACCGCAATACACGTTCTCCTGAAAACCCGTTGGTTGACATACCCGCCTCCCATCCGCTCAACTCACCAATTCACGACTCGAATAACCCATTTATGAACTCGGAAGCCGTCTCTGCGCTCATCGCCAAAAATCCCTCGCTCAAGGCGTCCAAAGCCCAACTCGAAGCCATGGAACCCGGTTCCTACGGCACCCACCGCAGCTGGGGCTTCGGCCAGATCAAGTCCTACGACGAGGCTTCCCAGAAGCTCATCATCGACTTCCAGAACAAGGCGGGCCACCCGATGGACCCCGCCTTCTGCATCGGCACGCTACAGATCCTCCCCGCCAATCATCTCTTGGTGCGCAAACAGACCGAGCCCGACGTCATCGCCAAACTGATCGCCAACGACCCGGCCCAACTCGTCGTCGAGGGCCTCCTGTCCTACCCCAACAACGCCGCCACCGCCATCGAGATCGAAATCACCCTCGCCCAGGTCATCGGCGAAGAGAAATTCAAGAAGTGGTGGTCCGCCGCCAAGAAGGCCGTCGCCAAGGACCCCCGCATCGCCGTCCCCGCCAAAAAGACCGAGTGCTACGTGCTCCGCGAGGTGCCCGTTTCCGCCGAGGACGAGATCATCGAGCAGTTCAACGGAACCCGCTCCGCCCGCCGCCGCATCGCGCTGGCCGAGGACCTCATCGCCGCCTCAGGCTCCAAGGAGGTCAAGGGCGACCTCAAGGCCATCCTCGCCGGCCTCGCCGAATCCGTAAAAGACTCCAACCAGCTCGACGCCGCCGAGCGCCTCTACGGCGCCTTCGTCCGCGACACCCTCGCCTCCCTCGTCGGCGTCGACATCGCCACCCTCTCCCCCTCCCAGTCCGAGCTCATCGCCAACGTGCGCGACCTCGTGGCCATCTCCGAAAAAATCCCCGTCCAGTTCCAGGCCCGCTTCCTCGATCTCATCAAGGACACCCACCCCATCGAGTATCGCGACGCCGCCTTCACGCTGCTCAAGACCTCCCAGGGCAAGTTCACCACCGAGTGCATCAACTTCCTGGTCGAGAACGGCCACTCCGAGGAGCTCGCCGCCGCCCTCAAGCGCTGGCAAATCGAGCAAAACCTCCGCGCCCCCGTTCTCCTCTGGATCGTCAAGAACCGCCACTCGAAGAAATTCGCCAAGCTGCTCAACGATCTCATCACACCCCGCCTCCTCAGCGCGATCTTCTTCGCCATCGACTACGAGGCCCTCCAGGCCGCCAGCGCCCGCCGCATCCCGCTCGCCGACATCCTCTCTGAGGACACCGACCTCATCTCCGACCTGCTCTCGACCGCCGACCCGGAGACCGCCCGCGACCTCGCCAACGCCCTCATGCTCAACCAGGGCTTCGAGGAACTCACCAAGAAGTCGCTGCTCGCCCGCTTCATAAAGATTTTCCCCGGCATCCAGTCCATCGTCGCCAAGGACGCCGAGTCGACCGAGGAGCAGCTCCTTGTCTCCCGCGAGAGCTACGAGTCCAAGCGCGTCGAATACGAGACCATCGTCTCCAAGAAAATCCCGGAAAACTCCAAAGCCATCGCCGTCGCCCGTGAACACGGCGACTTGAAGGAGAACTCCGAATACAAGATGGCCAAGCAGGACCAGACCGTCCTCATGGCCCAGAAGTCACAGTTGGAAAAGGAACTCAGCCGAGCCCGCATCACCGACTTCAAGGAAGCCACCGTCGAGCAGATCAGCGTCGGCAGTGTCGTGGAAGTGACCAGCGCCACCGGCAAGCAGGCCAGATACACGCTCCTCGGCGCCTGGGACAGCGTCCCGGAGAAAAACATCCTCTCCTACAAGACCCCGCTCGGCCTCGCCCTCCTCGGCAAGAAGACCGGCGACACCGTCAAGGTGAAGATCGGCTCCTCCGAAGAGACCTACACCGTCAAGTCCATCGGCCGCTACGTGGACAGCCTTTAAGCTGTAACGGTAAGCCCACAAAAAAGCCGCCCCGAAACGGGCGGCTTTTTTGCGTGGGTTTGCCAAATCAACCGGGCCTGCGCCCGGAGTCCATTTTCTGAACCATTCAGGAGCCTGCTTGCAGGGGATTGCCCCTGCCCTTCCCGTAAGAACCTCACGGCCGACCCCAAATCCACCCGACTCATCCAGGCACCACGGACTGCCGCGATTCATCTAAAAATCATGTTTGGCAGAGAAAGGCTCGCACAACCAGCCGGACGGCTGCCGATCACCTCACCGCTTCAGACACCCCCGTGTTGCAACCCCCGCCCCCGGTCGTTTGGGTGCCGGAGCGGCTCCTATCGCCAGCAATCGCCTACAACGCGCGCGGCGAGTTGTTGAGTCGGCTCGGGGTGGACCTGACGACGAGCCCCGGCATCAAAGTCACCACCTCCGTCACCGTCGCCGCGCGTAAACTTGACAGGGTAACTTAGGCAGGAGTGCCTCACGATAATCTTTTGCCGTGACCCTTGTTTAAACCCGGAAACCGAAGTTGGGCCGGGTCGTCTCGCGCAAGCTGTCGGCCATCTGCCGGTCACGTTACCGATCATGGCATCCAGCGCGTGGATCCCCCTCGCACTCGTGACGCTTGCCCGCAGGCGGTGCCACGACATCGCCTGCAAGCAGGTTCCTCCCTGGCAACGCTCCCCGTGTGGGAACACCCGCGATTAAGAAGCGGTAAATGCCACCTGCCACCCGGCGTTTACAGTGCCAACCCAGGCTCGATGCTCAGAGAGGACAATGGGGCGCTGGGGCGGGCCGACGGGTCGATCCACGCCGCGAAGGCGATCATGCCGGCGTTGTCGCCCGTGTGCTTCGGCTGCGCAGCCAGCAGGGGCAGCCGGCGCTCTTTCGCGACTCCGCCCAGCGCGGCGCGCAGGGTCTGGTTGTTGGCCACGCCGCCCGAAAGACCCAGGCTGCGGAAGCGTTCGCGCGCCAGCGCCAGCGTGGTCTTGCGCACCAGCGCATCGACGACCGCCTGCTGGTAACTCGCGCACAGATCGGCCATGCGAGTCTCGATCTCCGCCGGCGTCATTTTTTCCAACTGATAACGCAGGCTGGTCTTGAGCCCCGAAAAACTGAAATCCAGATCGCTGCGCGGCCCCACGCCGCGCGGGAAATCATACGCCGCCGGGTTGCCGCCTTGGGCGCGTTTTTCCACCAGCGGTCCGCCGGGATAACCGAGCCCGAGCAGCTTGGCCCCCTTGTCCAGCGCCTCGCCGGCGGCGTCGTCCTTGGTCGATGACACCACGGTGATCCGCCGCGCGCGGTCCAGCGTGAACAGCAGGGTGTTGCCGCCCGACACCACCAGTCCGAGATGCGGCAGGAGCGCGTCCATGCGCGTGGCAAAGTCCCCCGGTGCCCCGGCGTGCAACGCGATGAACGGTGAAAACACATGGCCGCGCAGGTGGTTCACCCCGACCAGCGGCACGCGCAGGGCCAGGGCGAGGGACTTCGCCGCCGCCACGCCGATGGCCAGGCAACCGGCCAGACCCGGGCCGTGCGTGACCGCGACGCTTTCGATGCCGGCAAGGCCGCACTGCCCGCGCACGCGCTCCAGCAACGGGCCAAGGTTGCGGAGGTGCTCGCGGGTCGCGAGGTCGGGCACCACGCCGCCGTAGCGACCGTGCAGCGCGATCTGGCTGTGTATCCACTCGCCGGATAGGCCGCTCGCGGGATCAAAAAGCGCGATTGCGGTCTCGTCGCAGGAACTCTCGATGGCGAGGATCATGGAGTTTTTTTGGCCGCAGGGGACGCCGGGGTGCCTTGGGGGCCGCGGGCGACGAGGATGAGCGCGGACCGCAGCACCGCTACCGCAGCCTCAAGTTGGCGGTCGGGCGTGGGATCGATTTTGAAACGTTCCTTGAACTCCTCGGGATCGACCACGTCGTCGCGCGCGCGCTGGATGCGGGCGCTCTCGTCCTCGTCGGGCGTCATTACGACCTCCACGTCGGGGGTGACGCCCTTCTCATGGATGGTGACGCCACCGGGCGTGAAATAACGCGCCGTCGTGAGGCGCAGCCCCTCGCCGTCGCGCAGCGGCAGGATCGTCTGCACTGAGCCCTTGCCGAAGGAGCGCTCGCCCACGATGACCGCGCGGCGGGTGTCTTTGAGCGCGCCGGAGACGATCTCGGCGGCGCTGGCGCTGCCCGCGTTGATCAACACGGCCACTGGGATCGTGAGCCGGGGCTCGGGCGCGGCCGCGCGGTAGTCGGTGCGGTCACCGGCCTTGCGGCCCTGCGTATAGACGATCAGCTCGCCCTTGTCGAAAAAGGGTTCGGCGACCTCGACCGCGGCGTTGAGCAACCCGCCGGGATTGTCGCGCAGGTCGAGGATAAGCGCGCGCATCGACTGTTCGTTAAGCGTGTTGATCGCCTCCACAAACTCTTCGCCGGTGCGGTCGGAAAACTGGATGATCCGCGCATAGCCGATACCGTCGGACCGCAGCCGCACGTCGCGCACGCTGTCCACCTTGATGCGCTCGCGCGTGATCGTGGTCTCGAACGACTTGCCGGTGGCGGGCCGGTTGAAACCGATGGTGACCGTGGAGCCCGGCTTGCCGCGCAACCGGCCGACCACGTCGTCGAGCGAGGGTTTTTCAAGCGGCCGGCCGTCGATGCTCACAATGACGTCGCCGCGCAGGATGCCCGCCTTGGCGCCGGGCGTGCCGGCGATGGGCGCGATCACCACGATGCCGCCCTTGCGCGACTCGACCTGGACGCCGATGCCGCCAAACTCGTTTTTGATGTCCTCATCGAGCCGCTTGTAATCGCGGGCGGTGAGATACTCGGAGTGCGGATCGAGCGAATCAAGGATGCCGCGCAGGGCCGACTCGGTGAGCTTGGGCAGGGCGGCCTTGTCGGCGTCCACATAGTTGTCGTTGACCACCCCGAGCACCTCGCGCACGTAGCGCGAGGACTGCTCCAGCTCGCGATTGGGCCAGAAACCCCAGGCGGCGGCCACGCGGACGGCGCCCACGGACACCACCACGCCGAGCACCACGCCGGCCGCGATCACGAGAATGCGTTTGAGCATCGCGAGCACTGTTGGCCAACTTGCGGGCTTTGTAAATGGGATCGTCGTCCACTCCTTCACGCGCCTTCGCCGCCGCCTTCACCGAACAAGCCGGCGAGGCCGGCGTGCTCACGTTCGCCGACTTCATGGCGTTGGCGCTCTATCATCCGGAACTGGGCTACTACCGGAAGGAGCGGGCGCGCGTGGGCTACGGCGGCGGTACCGACTTCTACACGGCCAGTAGTTCGGGACCGGTGTTCGGCGAAATGGTCGCCGCGGCGTGCGTGACGCTGCTCGGCGGCGAACCGGCCGCGCGCGAACACGCGTTTGTGGAAATCGGCGCCGAGCCCGGCGGCGGCGTGCTCGCGGGCGTGACGCATCCATTCGCCGCAGCCCGCACCGTGCGCGTGGGCGAGACGCCGGACATCCACGGACGCTGCATCGTGTTTTCCAACGAACTGTTCGACGCGCAACCCCTGCGGCGCTTCGTACGGCGCGCCGCCGACTGGCGTGAACTCGGCGTGGTCCTGCGCGACGGTGCCCTGCACGAAGTGGAGCTCGACCCGGTGCTCGCACCGTGGCTGCCCGCCGCTGCGCCGGAAGGCTATGTCTTTGACGCACCGCGCGCCGCGGCCGGTCTGGCGACCCGGCTGGCCGCCCAACCATGGAGCGGACTTTTTCTGGCTTTCGACTACGGTAAGTCCTTGGTCGAGCTGGCGACCGCCACGCCCGCCGGCACGGCACGCGCCTATCATCAACACACCCAGTCCAACGATCTCCTCGCGCGCGCCGGCGAGCAGGACCTCACCGGGCATATCTGCTGGGACTGGCTGGCTGAATCACTGCACGCGGCAGGCTTCACAGACGCGAAGGTCGAATCACAGGAAGCCTTTTTCATCCACCATGCCGGCGGCTTTCTGTCAGCGGCGATGGCGGCAGAGGCGGCGCGCACCAGCCAGCGCAAGCTGGCGTTTCTGCAACTGCTCCATCCCTCGCACATGGGGCAGAAATTTCAGGTGCTGCACGCCCGGCGCGAAAAGGTGTGAACTTTGCCCTTGCTTCGGAAGAGGGCCGACTTTTATCTCTGAACCTTTAACAACCTTTTATATGGCCAGAATCTGCGCAATCACAGGCAAACGTCCCGTCAAGGGCTCCATCATTCACCGCAAGGGTCAGACCAAGAAGAGCGGCGGCATCGGCACGCACGTCACGACCATCACCAAGCGCAAGTTCCGCCCGAACCTGCAGAAGATCCGTATCAAAACCGCCAACGGCGGCACGAAGCGCGTCCTCGTCTCGGTGAAGGCCATCAAGGCCGGTCTCGTCGAGAAGGCCTAGCCCTTCAGCCATACCCTTCTCCCAACCCGCGATCCGCAAGGTCGCGGGTTTTTTGCGTCCGCCGCCGGCGGACTTCATCACCACGCGATTCTCCGTCGTATAACCGAACCACCCGCAGATTACGCGAATGCCGCGGATTCCCGAAACAGACTGGGAACACTCGCGGCGGGCAGCGCAGTTACCCGCAGGGTGAGTGGTAAAAACCAGAGCGGATTGAGCATCCGCTCCAAGCCGCGCAATCCGCGGCCCAAACCGTTTTTTCCAAAAAAAGCGGCTCCACCGAACAGGTGGAGCCGCTTCGTTAAAGAAATGCGAAGCTCGCCGAGCCCCGCATGGAAACAATCTTCGCGCTTAGGCGGTCGGAACCGAGGCGATCGTCTTGAGGATGCGGGAGGCAACCTCGTAGGGATTCGCGGCGGAGTTCGGACGGCGGTCCTCAAGGTAGCCCTTGTAACCGGCGTTGACGAAGCTGTGCGGGACGCGCACCGAGGCGCCGCGGTCGGCGACACCGTAGGAGAACTTGTCGATCGACTGGGTCTCGTGGAGACCGGTGAGGCGGAGGTGGTTGTCCGGACCGTAAACGGCGATGTGCTCGGCGCAGTGCTTGGAGAAGGCAGCCATGAGCTTCTCGAAATATGCCTTGCCGCCGGTTTCGCGCATGAACTGGGTGGAGAAGTTGGAGTGCATGCCGGAGCCGTTCCAGTCGAGGGCCTGCTGATAGGCGCCGAGGATCGGTTTGCAGTGGAACTCGACGTCGATCTGATACTTCTCGCAGAGACGGAGGAGGAGATAACGGGCGACCCAGACGTCGTCGGCGGCCTTCTTGGAGCCCTTGCCGAAGATCTGGAATTCCCACTGCCCCTTGGCCACTTCGGCATTGATGCCCTCGTGGTTGATGCCGGCGTCCAAGCAGAGATCGAGGTGCTCCTCGACGATCTGGCGGGCAACGTCGCCCACATTCTTGTAGCCCACGCCCGTGTAATAGGGGCCCTGGGGGGCGGGATAGCCGCCCTCGGGGAAGCCGAGCGGACGACCGTCCTGGAAAAGGAAGTATTCCTGCTCGAAGCCGAACCAGGTGTCCGGATCGTCGAGGATGGTGGCGCGGGAGTTGGAGATATGGGGAGTGCCGTCGGCGTTGTAAACCTCGCACATCACGAGCACGCCGTTCTTGCGGGTCGTGTCGGGATACACGGCGACGGGCTTCAGCACGCAGTCGGAGCTGCCACCGGGAGCCTGCTGGGTCGAGCTTCCGTCGAAGCCCCAATTAGGAAGGTCCTCGAGCTTCGGGAAGCTGGCGAATTCCTTGATCTGGGTCTTGCTGCGGAGGCTGGCAACGGGCTTGTAGCCGTCGAGCCAGATGTATTCCAATTTGTATTTGGCCATGAGTAGGTAGGTTTAGTTCGGATCTGGAGCGGTATCCGGAAGGCGACTTTTGTCTATTTTGCCCAGCCCGAAACCGTGCGTCTGTATGAGCACCTGTCATGCCACTGGCAATCGGAAGTTGGTTTCGGAATGAATTTTTTTCACACACCTGACTCACGCTTAATCAGGCCGCTCTTGCCAGCAGCGGCGGCACCCACGAAGGTTCGCGTCATTCACCGATGCATGAGGTCAAAGATACCGCCCGCGCCCTGGTCCGCATTGGCTACGATGGTCGCGTGCACAAAATCTTTCGCGGCCATCAAGCCCGGGAGCGTTTTGAAAACGAAATCCTTGTGCTCAAATATCTTGAAAAACGCGGCTGCCCGTTTGTACCCCGCCTGCTGGAGTGCGACCCGGCGACCCTGAAGATCGTCACCGACAATTGCGGCACGCGCGTGGACCACCTCGGCGAAGAACGCATGAAGGAGCTCTATGCCGAGCTGGAACAATACGGGGTGCGGCACGATGACGCCTTCATGCGCAACATCACCTACCGGGCGCGAGACGGGCGATTTTGCATCATTGATTTCGAATTCGCGACGCTACTCGATGGCAGCAACACCCCTCCCATGCCGGGCGAGGGCAATCGTGGCTAAATTTGCTCACCCGGCACTGTTTTTAACCAGAGTCACCCGCTCCGATGGCCCCCGCTTCCGCCACCCCTCTTGTTTGCACCATCCAGTGGTCTGGCATGACCCACCTGGGCCGTGTGCGCTCCAACAACGAAGATTCCTTCCTGGGCGTCACCGTGAACGGCCGCGAAGTGAGCTATCTGGGCAAGGTGGGCGAATCGACCCTCTCCGCCTCCGACTTCGTCTTCGCGGTGAGCGACGGCATGGGCGGGGCCAAGTCCGGCGAGTTTGCCAGCCGGATCGCTTTGGACAAAATCACCAAATTGCTGCCCAAGGGCTTCCGCCTCTCGGCGCGTGGCATGGCCAGCGGGTTCTCCGATCTGCTCACCGAGTTATTCGGCTCCATCCACCACGATTTGACCACGCTGGGACGTTCCTACGAGGAATGCTCCGGCATGGGCGCGACGTTGAGCCTCTGCTGGTTCACGCCCGAGTGGATGTATTTCGCCCATATCGGCGACAGTCGCATCTACTACCTGCCCAAGGACGGGGGCATTTCCCAGATCAGCCATGACCACAGCCAGGTCGGCTGGATGCGCCGCAACGGCCAGCTCAACGAACGCCAGGCCCGCAGCCACCCCCGTCGCAACGTCCTCCAGCAGGCCCTCGGTGCGGGCAACCAATTCGTCGATCCCCAGCTGGGAGCGGTCGGGTACCGTCCGGGTGATCGTTTTGTGATCTGTTCCGACGGTGTCATCGAGGGCCTCTGGGATCACCACATCGACGAACTCGCGCGCCAGCCCGATGCCGATCCCGCCCGCCTCATGGTCGAGCAAGCCGTGGCCAATTCCGGCGCCGACAACACCACGGCGGTCGTCATCTCGATCCTGGATGCGTCGGCCTGAACCCGCCTCCCCCAGGCACGCGCCCTGCAACCGTTTCCCGCCATGCCGCTCCTCTTTGTTTACGGCACCCTCAAGCGCGGGTGCAAAAACCACCATCTCATGAACGGCCTCGGGTATCTGGGCGAGGCCCGCACCGCGCCCGGCTACCGGCTCTACGACCTCGGCGACTTTCCCGGTATGATCGCCGACGAGGCGGACCCGGCCGGAGTGACCGGCGAAGTCTGGTCGGCGGACGCCGCCGCCCTGGCTCGCCTCGACGCGTTTGAAGGCGTGGCCGACGGGCTCTACCAGCGCGCGCCGGTGAAGCTGCTCGCGCCCTTCGCGGATCAACAGGTGCATACCTATCTCTACGCCCGCCCGCTCACCGGCCGGCCCGCCATCGGCCAGACTTGGTCCGAGCTGTAGCGACCAGCACGATGGACTGACACCCCGAAAAAATCTCGACCACCCGCCGGGCCCACCTCGGGCTAAATTCATCGGCATGTCAAAAAACTGGCCGCATCCATACCGATGAAATTTGCAAATACATAACTCATTTTTCGTCCCCACCCGACAACAGGCATACAGGTTGCTTGCGTTAAATCGCAATCCAGCAATCACCATGAGCCTGCCCAATGTAACCGTGGCCTTCCCGGCCGATGTCCGGTCTGCCATCATTCAGAAAATCGAAGAGGCCAAGGCCCTCTTCCCCGTCCTCACTGCCGTCAGTCCCGCCGACCGTCGCGGCCTGCAAACCATCGCCGAAGGCCGGGAACCCTATGTCGCCGAAGCCTACCGCGACGCCAAGGCCAATCCCTCCATCGTCCCCGGCACCCTCAAGCTCGACGACTGGACCAAGGTCGAGGAACACCACGCCGCCCTCGACGAAACCGAGAACGCCGTCAAAAGCCTGCTGGAACTGATCCAAGGCATAAAGGCCACCACCGGCGACCTCCGCTACGAAAACGCCCGCAGGCTCTACAAATACCTGGGCGACAACCTCGACAAACTCCCCGGAGCCGAGCCCGTTTACGACCGTCTCGGCAAGCTATTCGCCAAACAGGGCGTCCGCGCCAAAACGGCCACCGCTCCCAAGGCTCCTGTGTAAGCAAGAACGCACGCTGTCTTCTCAGCGCTGCTTCCAGTCTTGGCCAAGCCGAGTCGTGCCAACTATCCGGCGACACGACTCGGCCCAAGGATAACAGCTATCACTGCCAGTTCGACATCAGTCGGTTTTAGACCGACATCACTCACTCAGCAGCCATCCCGCCTCGCTTCACCTACGACTCGTCCCGCCCGCCACCCGCTTCAATCCATCACCACTATGACTGCGTCCCTCCTCCCGGTATCCTATCCTTGGCCACGCCTTGCTCAAATCATCATCGCACTCGCCGGCCTTCTCCTTTTTGCCGGCTGTCCCTCAGTGGTGACCAAAGAAGACATCGCCCAACTCAAGAGCTACGACGGCAAAATCACCAAGCTGGGCCGCGACCTTGAAGACAAAACGCTCAAGCTCCAGCAGACCAGCGACAAGCTCTTGGCCAAAACCGAAGCCCGGCTAGACAACCAAGAGGAAGTCGCCCGCCACTACACCCAGTTCGTCTTTGCCGCCCGTCTGGCGGTCGATACGGATGTTCAAGTCGACCCGCGCAGCCTGTTCATCAAAGACGAACTCAACCGAGCCTTGGCCGGCCTGCCCCAGATCGATACCGACATGCGCGCCCTTGCCGAGCAACGCCTCAAAAACGGCCTCTCAACCATCGCCGCCGACCGCGACCGTTTGAAAGAATCCTATGCCCAACTCGAAGCGAAGGCGAAAACCCTCGAAACCGAAAAAACTCAGCTCAATGCCACGGTGAACGAACTCTACATCGAAAAGGGCAAGCTCGTGGGAGAGCAAAACCGGATCCATCACGAAATCAAAGTCGCCCAGGACGAGCGCAACTCAACGTCCCGCGACATCATCATCAAACAACAGGAGGAAATTGCCAGACAACGCGACGACGATGCCCGCAAAGACATGCTCGCCCGCCTTCTCTTGCTCGCCGGTGTGCTTGTCGGCGTCGGCGCCGCTTTTTCAGTGCAACTCTATCCCCCCGTCACCCTACCCCTGGGGGCAGCCTCCGCCGGCCTTATCTTTGCCGCCTGGGCGGTTGTCACCGTGCCCACTTGGGTGCTCATCCTTATCCTCTGCGCCTGCGGCCTGGCCATCGCCGCCGCCATCTACATCAAGTTTTCCCGCACCCGCGACATCGCCGACAACAGCATAGGCGCCATAGAGCAGCTCAAGAACGCCGCCCGCGACGGCGACGACACGGCCCGCACCGCCTACGACCGCCTCAAGCATGAACTCCACGACTGGTTCGGCGATAACGTGAACAACCCCCTCCACCAGGAAATCCACA
This sequence comes from uncultured Verrucomicrobiota bacterium, assembly GCA_903876795.1. Taxonomy (GTDB): domain Bacteria; phylum Verrucomicrobiota; class Verrucomicrobiia; order Opitutales; family Opitutaceae; genus Rariglobus. The sequence goes on along the minus strand of CAIRBK010000085.1, from coordinate 3,429 downwards.
ACCGGCTTAAATCGCTCAACCTCCTTGGCAAAGTCGTGAAGCCCCTGAAGTAGACCAAGGTCAGCTCAAGCTCCCGTCGCTTCCTCGTCCACCGTGTAAACGTGCGCCGCGTCGGCCTCGGCCTGGGTGTAACCTTCCGTCTTCCGCGCCTCGCCGAGAGGCGGGAGCGCGCCGACCAGCTTCACCGTCTCCACGCTCACCGCAACCACTTGGCCGACCAGGCGCAAAACATACTCCTCGTCCTCCGCCCGGTTCGGGTCGCTCGTGATCTCGCCCCGCTCGTCGCGCTCGACGCGGTATTGGTCGATCACCCACTCCAGCGCCGACCGGTTGCCCAGCCGATACTCGTGCGCCGCCGCCGGGATGCCCTCGAGCGTGAGGTACTCGTTGTAGACGAGAGACGCCTTGTCCTTCGATAACTTCATGCGCTCCACCCGCAGGTCGAGCTTCGCGCCGGGCGTCTCCACGCGCTGGAGCTTGAATTCCTTCCGCGACTCGTAACCGGTGTGCAGTGCGGCGAGCTTTTCGCCCGCCTTGGCAAAGGCGGCGAAGTCGGGCGCGAACGGGATGCGCGGCAGCTCGCGACGCAGGTTGGCCGCGTATTTCTCGCGATACTGCGGGTGATGAAGCACCGCGTAAACGTAGTGGAAAATCGCCGCCTTGGTGACCTTGGCCTGTGGGTAGCGCGCCTTGAACATCTCCAGCGCCCAATCCGTCACATTGTCCCGCCGACTCCCGCCGTCGGAGTCGTAGGTGTAGAGAGGAAAAAATTGCGACCCGACTCCGGCTCCGCAGAAGTGAAGGTCTCCAATCGATTTTGTGGCCAAGGCCATGAACGGCTTGTCAGGAGCGATGCCGGTAAGAGATAACGCAAAATTTTCCTGAATCGCTTTTGTGGTCGGGAAATAATCGTCACTGACACGATCAACTATGCCACTGGCGCGATATAGATACCTTGAGGAAAAGGGTCTATATGCAGCACAACGTATCAACTTTGAAGAAGGCTCGTGATAACGCGCAGCCACCAACTCTTCCTTTAAATCCCGACTCCATTTAATGCGCTCTGTTTTAACAAAATCGTCGATGTTCTCAGGTTTCCCTTTCCGAATCCAACGGGATACTTCGGAATTATAGTCCTCGCAGAATTGCTCGATGCGTTTTGCGAGAATCTCCTGATTAAAGTCGTATACTACAGAATCACGGTTCGTCGAAACTCCGAGTGAATAGGTTCTGAAGATCGCCTGGGCATCAAGACTGTCGAGAGCTTTTGTTTCTTTGGAGCCAACTGTCAAAAAGGCCCCGAAATCAACTGATTCGCCATCGTGTAGCCAAGTACTACGAGCATCCGGCTTCAAGGTACGCCACTTCACGGTCCCGATGCTCCCTTTGTCTTCGAGCCACTTCAATTTTTTCTCCTTACGCCAATCGTCGCCGATGTCAGCGTAGTGGATTACGGCCTTGCGAGGTTTAAGTTGCTTTTGCTTACGGCGAACAAAGAAAGCGATGCTCACCCCGACCTGAATCCCAAATACGTTATGCGTGGTGCCGGAGAGCTTGGGATTTTTCCGCACGTTGCCACCAAGATCGACGATATAGATGGCATCAAACTCCTGCGCGAGATGCTTGCGCACGCCGTCAGTAGCGATCCCATCGAGATAACCGCTATTCGTTACATAGGCGAGGATGCCCTCCTCGCCGATACGGTCGCTAGCCCATCGTAACGATTTGATATAAGGATCACTGAGTTTGTTGAGGAGGGTCGCCTTGGAGTCCGCAGCGAAGGTGTTTCTGATACGACGATCAAGGTGAGGGTATTTCCGGTTCTTGTTGTTGTCGTTCTCGTCCTGCTGGTTCGCGTTGTAGGGCGGGTTGCCGAGGATCACGCGGATGGGCGCCTTCTTCTGCGCGTTCACGCGCTCGGTGTTGGCGGCGGTCATGAACTCAAACTCCGTGTCGCGCGGCTCAGCCAGTTCAAAGGTGTCCACCAGGCACAGGCCGGGGAAGGGCTCATACTCGCCCGTCGCCTCGAAATACTCGTGCTCCAGGTTCAGCGCCGCGATGTAGTAGGGCAGCAGCATGATCTCGTTGGCCCACAGCTCGCCGAGATACTTTTTGCGCAGGGCGGTCTTGGGCAGCGCCCGCAGGAGGTGGACGAGGAAGTTGCCCGTGCCGGTGAACGGATCGAGGAAGTGTACGCCCGCGTCGCCCAGCCCCTTGCCAAACTCCGTCTTCAGCAGCTCGCGTATGCTCTCGATCATGAAACCCACGATGGCGGGCGGCGTGTAAACGATGCCCATCTTGTCGGCCACCTTCACGGCAAAGCCCTGGAAGAACTTTTCGTAAACGGTGTTGAGGAACTTCTGCTTCTCCGAGAAATCGTCGAGGGTCGCGGCGGCGTGCTCGATGGCGAGGTAGAAGCGGTCGAGCTTTTTGAGGAAATCGATGCGGTCAAAGTGGCCGGAGGCCAAGGCGTCGATCACCTTCTCGATCTCCACGGCGACGACGTTGCGGCGGACAAAATCGGGATTGCGAAAGACCGAGGTGAAGAGGCGCGCGGTGAGCAGGTGCTGGATGAGCATCTCCTCCACGGCATCGACGGAGAGACCGGGGTTGATCGCGGCGCGGCAGAGCTCGGTGAAGTCGTGGAACGCGGCGACGAATTTTTTAGTGGGCCGAGTGCCCTCCGCGCCGCGCGCCCGGCGGATGAGGGTGCCCAGGCTGGCGCCCAGCTCGGCCACGCGCTCCTTGAACTCCTCGGCGGCACGCGCCCAATCAGCGATGGCGGGCTCGGTGTAGCTGAAAAACTTTTCCAAGAGCTCGACCAGTTGCTCGGGTTTCGTTTCGAGGTGGTAATCGAGCACGACCTTGCCGTCCTGCACGAGGAGGGCGCGGCGGGGCTGCCAGAAGAGGATGTTTTTGCCGGGGTAGCCGAGCCTGAGCTTGGCTACCATCTCGCGTTTGAGGTCGTCGGCATCGTCCTTGGCCTCGATCACACCGTGGACGAGGCGGTAGGCGTCGAGCAGCGCGCCGTCGAGCTTGAGGGGGACGGTGCCCTTGCGGGTGAGAGCGTATTCGCGCACGAGCGTCCAACCGAGCGGACCTGCGCCGGTCTCGATCAACTGGTCGAAGGCTGCGCGCACGGCGGATTCGTGGGCCGCCCCGACATTGGCCAGTTGTGCGAGCGCCAGGTAGTAGGCGCGCACGGCCTTGTGCGTGGGTTTGAGGGCGAAGGACGCGGACATCGGCGAAGTGCAGGAAGGATGCGGCGGCGGCGGCGCGGGTGGCAAGCGCTAGTGTGCTGACCCTTTAATGTCTTTACTATTGAGTGCGGCACGGGCGGCGCTGATTTTCTTTAGGATGGAGGCGCCGTCTGCACGCCAGCGGTAGGGCTTTGGGGTGAGGTTTCGTTCGGCCAGGTAGGTTTCGATG
>CAIRBK010000084.1 GCA_903876795.1 uncultured Verrucomicrobiota bacterium | reverse complement strand
TCGAAGGTTGGCGGTCCCGGCCCGGGCCACAATGCCTGGATGATGACCAGCGCCGCCTTGGTGCTGTTTATGACCCTGCCCGGCCTGGCGCTCTTCTACGGCGGCCTGGTGCGCCGCAAGAACGTGCTGTCCGTGCTGGCCCAGTGTTTGGGCTGCGCCGGACTGGTCACCATCCTGTGGTGGGCGGTCGGTTACAGCTGGGTGTTTGGCAAGAACTACGACAGCGCCTTCCTGGGCGGCTCCGAGTTCTTCTTCCTGAAGGGCGTCGATAGCATGCCGAACGGCGACTACGCGTACTGGGTGTCCCAGAATGTTTTTGCGATGTACCAGATGATGTTCGCGATCATCACCCCGGCGCTGATCGTCGGCGCGATTGCCGAGCGCATGAAGTTCACCGCGATCATGACCTTCATCGCGCTGTGGATGTTCGTCGTCTACTTCCCGCTGGCCCACATGGTTTGGGGCGTCAACGGCTTCATGAACGGCGTGTGGAACGCCACGGCCGCCATAAAGGCGATCGACTTTGCCGGCGGCACCGTGGTGCACATGAGCTCGGGCTGGTCCGCGCTGGTGCTCTGCTTGATCCTCGGCAAGCGCCTGGGCTTCGGCAAGGAGTCCTTCGCTCCCCACAGCATGGTGCTGTGCATGGTCGGCACCGGCATGCTCTGGGTAGGCTGGTATGGCTTTAACGCCGGTTCTGCGGCCGCCGCCGACGGTGTCGCCGCCAACGCCTTCATGACCACGACGCTGGCCGCCGCGGTCGCCTCGGCCGTCTGGGCCGGTCTGGAGTTCATCTTCAAGAAGCACGCCTCGATCCTCGGCTTCTGCTCCGGCGCCGTCGCGGGTCTGGTCGTGATCACGCCCGCCGCCGGTTTCGTCAACGCGTCCAGCGCGGTGCTCATCGGCATCCTCGCCGGCGTGGTTCCGTTCATCTTCTGTGTGAAGCTCAAGGCCGTGTTCGGTTACGACGACGCGCTGGATACCTTCGGCGTGCACGCGGTTGGCGGCACCCTCGGCGCTCTGTTGACCGGCTTCCTGGCCACGCACGAGGTCAACGGCAACCTCGCCATCAACCTCAAGGACGTGGTGGGCAACAGCCTCTGGCTCGAGCAGGTCAAGGCCATCGGCTTGACGCTGGTCCTCTCGGTGGTCGCCACCGTCGTAATCGCCTATGTGGTCAAGGCCACCATCGGCCTGCGCGCCTCCCCCGAGGTCGAATCCTCCGGCCTGGATACCGCCGAACACGGCGAAGAAGGCTACATCAACTAAACACAATTGGATAGTATCAGTTCCCTATGAAACTCATCATCGCTATCATCAAGCCCTTCAAACTAGAGGAAGTTAAAGAAGCCCTTTCCTCCATCGGTATCGAGGGTATGACCGTTACCGAGGTCAAAGGCTTCGGTCGCCAGAAGGGGCACACCGAAATTTATCGTGGTTCCGAATACACGGTTGATTTCCTTCCGAAGGTGAAGATCGAGATCGTCATCACCGACGACCTCGTGCCCAAGACGGTGGATGCGATCGTCAAGGCGGCCAAGACCGGCAAGATCGGCGACGGCAAGGTGTTCGTGCTCGCACTCGAGGAAGCGGTCCGCATCCGCACCGACGAGCGTGGCGACGCCGCCGTCTGATCATGCTGCATCCATAAGATCGATTACGTCAAAAGACCCCGTCGCGAGACGGGGTCTTTTTGTGCCCGGTTGAAAAGGTAGGAGCCCGTTTACGGGCGATGAAAACCATGCCGACTACCGAGTCGTTACCATATCACCCATAGTGCCCGTAAACGGGCTCCTACGTTCAGAGCTGCCCCGCCGCGTAGCGGATGGCGCGTTGATAAGCGGTGAGGCCCGGATCATCGCTCGTGTCGGCGAGCGAGGTAAGCGCGAGGCGCAGCGCCTCGGCATGTTGTCCGAGATCGTGCAGCGTGAGAGCGAGAAAAACATCGAACTCGCGGTTGTCGGGAAACTGCACCTGGCCCGAGCGGAGCACCTCGGCCGCCCGACCGGCCTGGCCAAGCGTTCGCAGCGTGGTGGCGAAACCGATGAGCGCGTTGGCGTGTTCGTTGGGGTTTAGGCCGAGCGCGATGGCCTTTTCGTAGTGAGGCAGGGCGTCGCCGGCCTTGCCGGCGGTTTCGAGGGTCCAGGCGAGCTGGTGGTGGATTTCCGCCACATTGGGAAAGCGCGCGTCCAGCTTGCGCAGCAAGTCGGGCACATGGTCGGCACGGCCGCCATGGCGGGAGCCGACGATGGCGTCGAGTTCGGGTTTCCAGTCGGTCATGGGGAGTGTCGGAAGGTCGGAGCCCGTTTACGGGCGATGATCGAGATACGAATACACTCGGGTTTTCGGACGGTTTTCATCGCCGGTAAACGGGCTCCGACGTTGGAATTCAGGGCTTTTTCTCGACGGTGCGCTCAATCTTAACTGGCAGGGAGCGGGTCTTGATCTCGTCAACGACGCGCGCGAGGTAGTCGGCGAAGGGCATCGTGCCTTCGTCGCCCTTGGCGCGGCTGCGGACGGAAACGGACTGTGTCTCGGCTTCCTTGCCGCCGAGTACGAGTGTGTAGGGCACCTTTTCAAGTTCGGCGCGGCGGAGTTTGGCGCCGAGCTTTTCGTTGCGCTCGTCTAGCGTGGCGCGGATGCCGGCGTCGCGGAGTTGTTTCAGGAGCTGGGTGCCGTAGTCGCCGATCTTGTCGCTGATGGGGGCGAGGCGCACCTGTTCGGGGGCCAGCCACACGGGGAAGTCGCCGGCGAAGTGTTCGATCAAAACGCCGCAGAAACGCTCCATCGAACCGAAGGGCGCGCGGTGGATCATCACGGGGCGGTGCTTTTCGTTGTCGGCGCCGATGTAGTGAAGGTCGAAGCGCACGGGGAGCACATAATCCACCTGCACGGTGCCGAGCTGCCATTCGCGGCCGATCACGTCCTTGATGACGAAGTCGATCTTCGGTCCGTAGAAGGCGGCCTCGCCGGGCTCTTCGGTGAAGGGCACGCCGAGGGTCTTGGCGGCGTCGCGACAGGCGGCCTCTGCGAGGTCCCATTGCTCGGGATTGCCGGCGAATTTCTTTCCGTCGGGGTCGCGCAGGCCGACGCGCACGCGGTAGTCGGACATGCCGAGCGTGGTCAGCACGGTTTTTACGAGGGAAAGGCAGCCCTGGATTTCGGCGGCGACCTGCTCCTGCGTGCAGAAGAGGTGGGCATCGTCCTGGGTGAAGCCGCGCACGCGCGTCATGCCGTTCAACTCGCCGGACTGCTCCCAGCGGTACACGGTGCCGAACTCGGCGAGGCGCACGGGCAGGTCGCGGTAGGAATGCGGCTGCGATGCGAAAATCTTGATGTGATGCGGGCAGTTCATCGGCTTCAGCATGAAGCCGTCCAGGAGCCGCGTGGGGTCCATGACTCGGTCCTGGCCGATGACCTCCTTGCCGGCGCGCTCGTTGATGGCGGCGGCAAAGTGGGAGGACACGGCTTCGAGCCGTGAGGTCATCTCGGCGCAGCCGCAACCCTCGGAGGCGATTTGCGCCAATTGATCGGGCTCGGGTATGGCGGGGAACTGCGACTCCTTGTAGTAGGGGAAGTGACCGGAGGTCTTGTAGAGCGCGAGCTTGCCGATGTGCGGGGTGAAGACCTGCGAATAGCCCTGCTTGCGCAGTTCGTCGCTGATGAAGTTCTGAAGTTCTTGGCGCACGATGGCGCCGTTGGGAGTCCAGAGGATGAGGCCCTGGCCGACGTCCTCGTCGATGTGGAAGAGTTTCAGATCGCGGCCGAGCTTGCGGTGGTCGCGGGCCTTGGCCTGCTCGATGCGCTCGAGGTATTGGGCGAGTTCTTCCTTGGTGGGGAAGGCGGTGCCGTAGATGCGTTGGAGCTGTTTGTTCTTCTCGTCGCCGCGGTGGTAGGCACCGGCGATGGAAAGGAGCTTGAAGGCTTTCAGCTTGGACGAGTAGCGCACATGGGTGCCGGCGCAGAGGTCCATGAACTCGCCGTTTTGGTAGAAGGAGATTTTTTCTCCCTCGGGAATGTCGGCGAGACGGCCGAGTTTGTAGCGTTCCTGACCGCGCGACTGGATGATCTCGATCGCCTCCTCGCGGGAGACTTCCTTGCGGAGGAACGGCTGGTTTTCGCCGGCGACCTTTTTCATTTCCTCCTCGATGTTGGGGAGGTCTTCGAGGGTGAGTTTATGATCGAGGTCGATGTCGTAGTAGAAGCCGGTGTCGGTGGGCGGACCGATGTCGAGTTTGGCATCGGGGTAGATGCGCAGGATGGCCGTCGCGAGGATGTGCGAGGCGGAGTGGCGTAGTTCTTCGAGCGGAGTCATCGACATGGGAAAAGGTGGGAGATGAGAGTTGAGTGTTGAGCGTCGGAGGTGCGATCAGGCTTTTTTCGCGGGTTCCAGGGCGTAGCCGTCTTTGCGGTCGAGCATGGTCCAGCCGGCGGCGGTCAGGTCTTTGCGGAGGGCGTCGGCGGCGGCGAAGTCTTTGGACTGTTTCGCGGCCCAGCGTTTTTCGGCGAGGGCGGTGATGTCGGCGGGGATTTCGGCTGTTCCCTTGGCTTTGATTATCTCACGTAGATCGAACCCAAAAATGAATAAAAACTGAGCTAGATCCACTGCTATCAATTTTGCATCTGCTCCACCCATTTTTGCCAGGTCAGCCATTTGAAACAGACTACCTAATGCTTGAGGCGTATTCATATCGTCTTTGAGCGGTGAAATGGCTGCTGCCAAAAGCGTATTGGCGGGTGGGCGATAAATATTTTTGGGATCGAAAAGATCGTCGAACTGCCAATCGGCGGCCTTGGCTACAGTCGCAGCAAAAGCAGTTAGTTTTTTTAGCGCGCTCTCGGCGGCGCGGAGGGAATCGAGGGTGAAGTTGAGCTGTTTGCGCGGGTGGCCGGCGAGCAGGGCGTAGCGGAGGGCGGCGGGGCTGAAGCCTTTGGCCTTGAGGTCGTCGAGGGTGTAGAGGTTGCCCAGCGACTTGCTCATCTTCTTGCCGTCCACGAGCAGGTGTTCGCTGTGATACCAGTGACGGGCGAAGGTGGTGCCGTTGCAGCATTGGCTCTGGGCGATTTCGTTTTCGTGGTGAGGGAAGAGCAGGTCCACACCGCCCGTGTGCAGGTCGATGGTGGGGCCGAGCAGGGCCTTGCTCATGGCGCTGCACTCGATGTGCCAGCCCGGGCGGCCGGGGGCGGCGCCGCGAGGGCCGGGCCAGTGGACGTCGCCGTCCTCGGGCTTGTGGGCCTTCCAAAGGGCGAAGTCGCTGACGTCTTCCTTTTCGTCGGCGTCGGCGGCGGCCGACTTGAGCGTGGCGCCGACCTGAAGCTCGCGTTCTTTGACGCGGGAAAGCACTCCGTAGTCGGGGTAGGAGGAGACTTTGAAATAGACCGAACCGTCGGGGGCGCGGTAGGCGTTCCCCTTTTCCATGAGCACCTCGATCATGTTGACCTGCTCGCGAATGAAACGCGGGTCGGCGGCGCGGGGCTCCTCGTGCGGCGGCAGGCAGTTGAGTTCCTTGCAATCGGCGTGGAATTTATCCGTCCACTGCTTCGTGACCTCGCCGAGCGGCCGGCCTTCCTCGCGGGAACGGCGGATGGTCTTGTCGTCCACGTCGGTGAGGTTGCGGACGTGCCTGACCTTGTCCGGTCCGAACTCGAGCTCGAGCAGGCGGCGCAGGAGGTCGTTGATCACGAACGTGCGGAAGTTGCCGATGTGCGCGGCGGCGTAGACGGTCGGGCCGCAATTGTAGAAGCGGAAGACGCCGTCGGGTTGCGCGGGGCGGAGTTCGCGGGGCTCGCGGGTGAGCGAGTCGTGGAGCGTGATGGCCATGAAATTAAGGGGTCAGCGATAACAGATTTTCGACTTGGGCGGAAAGGTGTTTTTTGGGTGGGGTGAAAAACGGATGGCGGCGCGCGCGTCGGCCTGTTTGCCTGGGGTCAATCATGGCCTCTTTTCAACTGGATATATCTCATCGCCCCCGACGTCTTCGCCGCAACCCTGCGGTGCGCTCCTTGGTCGAGGAGACGAGGCTGCGCCCTGCGGATTTTATCGCGCCGCTGTTTGTCGTGGACGGCAACGGTGCGCCGGAGCCAATCGACTCCATGCCGGGCGTGTCGCGTTTCAACGTTGCCGATCTGGTGAAGGAGTGCCGGGCGCTGGCGAAGCTGGGCGTGCCTGCGGTGGCCCTGTTTCCCAAGCTGGATAAAAAATTCAAGAACGACGCCGGCACCGCCGCGCTCGACGAAGACGCGCTGATCCTGCGGGCCGTGCGCGCCGTGAAGAAGGCGTTGCCCGGCTTGGTCGTGATGACGGATATCGCGCTCGATCCTTACACGACGCATGGCCACGACGGCGTGCTCACCGCCGACGGAAGCGATGTGGCCAATGACGCCACGGTGGAGATTTTGACCCGCATGGCGGTGCTGCACTCGCAGGCCGGGGTCGATTTCGTGGCGCCTTCGGACATGATGGACGGGCGTATCGGAGCCATCCGCAGCGCGCTTGACGCGGCCGGCCGCACGGAGACCGCGATCATGGCATATTCGGCGAAATTTGCCTCGGCCTATTACGGGCCCTTCCGAGATGCGGTGGGCAGTGCCGCCGCCGCCGGCACACGGAGCTTGGACAAGCGCACGTATCAACTGAATCCGGCCAATCGCCGCGAGGCCCTGACCGAGGTGGCCCTGGACGAGGCGGAAGGGGCCGACATCCTGATGGTCAAGCCCGCCGGCGCCTACCTGGATATTATCCGGGAGGTGCGCGAGGCGACCCGACGGCCGGTCGCCGCCTATCAGGTTTCGGGCGAGTATGCGCAGATCCAGGCCGCCGCGCGGCTTGGCTGGCTTGATCTGGAGCGGACAAGGCATGAGTCGCTGTTGGCGATCAAGCGTGCCGGGGCCGACATGATTTTAACCTACTTTGCCAAGGAGATGGCGGCGCAGCTATCGTGAAGTTCGCAGACGGCCGCGCGTGGAACGTCCAAGCCTTTGACTACGCGGTGACCGTCTCGAGCGAACAACCGTCCGCATCGGCGGAGGGGGTTTCGCAATTGGGCCTGGCGATGACGCCGGGGTAGGGTTCGTCGGCGAAAAGCCTGGAGGGTTCGGCGAGCAAGTGACGGTCGCACACGCCGAAGAGCTGCGCCTCGGTCTCGGTGCGGCGCATCTCGTGAAGAAACGCCCCGGTGGCGTCGACGCTTTGGCCGACGAAATTGAGGTATTTCTTCATCTTGTTCACATGAACGCGCTCGGGGAGTCCTTCGACGCGCGTGGCCAGGTAGAGGCGTTCCACGTAGCCGCGCACATCGGCCAGGGTGACGGGCGTGACGGGTTGTTGCGCGAAGGCCTCGCGGCATTGGCGGAAGATCCACGGGTTGCGGATGGCATGGCGGCCGATCATCACGCCGGCGGCCCGGGTGTCGGCGAGCACGCGCACGGCGGTCGCGGCTGAGGTGACGTTGCCGTTGGCCAGGAGCGGGCATTTCACACGCCGCGCGGCGAGGGCGATGTAGTCGTAGTGGACCTCGCTGCGATACATCTCCTTAACCGTGCGTCCGTGAAGGCTGAGCAGATCGACGTCGTGTTTGTTGACCAGATCGAGGATGCGTTCGAAGTGGGTGGTGTCGTCGAAGCCGATACGCATTTTCACCGTGAACAGGCCGGGCACGGTCTGGCGGAGCATACCGAGGATCTCGTCGATCTTGGCGGGGTCGCGGAGGAGGCCGCCGCCGACGTTTTTCTTGTAAACCTTGGGGGCGGGGCAGCCCATGTTGAGGTCGATGCCGGCGACCGGGTGGCGGAGGAGTTCGGTGGCGGAGCGGGCGAGGTGTTGGAGATCTTCGCCGATCAGCTGTGCGAACACGGGGCGGCCGGTGGCGTTTTCGTCGATCGACCGGAGAATGTGTTTCTCCAGGCGAGACTGGGCGTGGACGCGGAAGAATTCGGTGAAAAAAAAGTCCGGCGCTCCGTAGTGGGCGATGACCCGCATGAAGGCCAGATCCGTCACGTCCTGCATCGGGGCGAGGGCGGTGAGCGTCATACCCGGCGCCGAGGGAGCGGGTAATGGCGAAGGCGGAATGGCGAGGGACGAAGGGGGTGACACTGAGGGTGGAAAAAACCAGGCAGGGAGCGAGTGAACTCGCGGCCTGCGCGGCGGGATTACTTGTCGTCGCTGCCTTCGCCTTCGGCGGACTCGGTGTCCTCGTTTTGCTGGCGCAGGACGCGCTCGAGGATCTCGGTCATGTCCTCGACGGAGTCATAGACTTTGCGGGCCGCGAAGATGGGTCGGCGGTGCTGGAGGGCGAGCACCGTGGAATCGCTCGGGCGGGCGTCGAGTTCGACGATTTTCTTGCCCAGCTCGTTTTCCATGCGAAGGAGGATGCGGGCGAAAAAGGTGCCCTCGTTGACGTCGTTGATGACGACGTGGTCGATGGTAGCGCCGAGGCCGGTGAGCATGTGGCCGATCAGGTCGTGCGTGAGGGGGCGTTCCTTTTTGACGCCGTCCAAGGTCATCTGGATGGCGTTGCCGACGGAGTGGTCCACGTAGATCACAAAAGTCTTGTGGTCGTCGCCCAGAAAGACGGCGCACCCGTTGGAGGTGGGCATCACGCCTTTGACGATCACTGGTATGACATCGTGTTTCATGGGTAAAAGGTGGTCTCGGAAAACGCCGGGAGCAAGTGCCGTCGCTAGAGGGTAGCGTGCGGCGGGCGTTACGGAAGCCGGTTACTCGAAGCCGAGCAGATGGATGCCCCAGGATTTGGCCTGGGCGACGACGGCGGGCTTGTCGATGAGGATGACGCGGCCGGCTTCAAGGGCGGCGGCCTTGATCTCGGCCTCGCGCATGGTTTCGAGGGTTTTCAGCCCGAAGCAGGGGACGTCGAAGCGGTAGTCCTGACGTGCCTTGACGGTTTTGACGAAGAGGGCTTCGTCGGTTTTGAACTCGCCGGCGCGGCGGATCATGGCGTCGGTGCCCTCGAAGGCCTCGACGGCGAGGACGGTGCCCTTGCGGACGACGCAGCCCTGGCCGATGTCGAGGCGCGCGGACTCCTTGGCGATCTGCACGCCGTGGGCGACGTAGTCTTCGTCGATGGGAAACTTTTTCCCGGTCATGCAGCCAGGGGCGGCGAGTTGGTCGTCGATGAAGCTGCGGGCGTCGAGCAGGTTAACGCCGATCTTTTCTATCTCATCGGCTATAGCCCCGAAGATGGTCTCGGCGTTGCGGCGTTTGAGTGACATGAGGATCCGGGCCGCCTTGAGATCGGGGTGGAGCCCCCGGAAAAGCCGGCGAGGGGTGATCTGCCCGGCCATGAGTGCGTAACCGGCTTTGAAGTCCTCCAAGGCGTCGAGCATTTTGCCGAGCTGGCCCACTTGAATCGTGCGCCGTTCCGCCGCAGGGAACGAATCCACCAGGTCGGCGCGGGTTTCTTCGTCAAAGGCGATCAGTCGCAGAGGAACTCCGGCCCGGCGGATGGCCTGGGACACGAGCACGGGGTAGATGCCTTGTCCGGCGATAAGTGCTACGGGGCGCTGGGGGTTGAAATCGGGAGGCAGGAAGGCGGAGATCACGAATGAGGAATGACAAATGACGACTGGCGAATGACAAGACTGGTCGTCGGGCTATTCCGGCGTGGTTTCAAGCCGGCGTGGAACGGGAAACGGCTCATTGAGCCCGCTTGCCACCGCGGGCCAATGACAAGCGAGGAGGCATTCGTTCTTGGTAAACGGTTATACCGCTCGAAGCGCGTTTAGTCCTGGGTGGCGTAGTATTTCTTGTAGCTCCGGTAGTAGCGGTAATTGGAGTAATACTCGATGCGCCGCGGCGTGAGGCCGTTGAGGACGATGCCGAGGAGTTCGTTTTTGCCGGAGCGAAGAGCTTTGATGTAAAGCCGTATGTGTTTGCGAAAGGCGCGATTGAAGCGGCACACATAAATGACCTCGTCCACCCGCTCGGCGATGAGCAAGGAGTCGGTCACGGCGCCTAGGGGAGGTGAATCGACGATGATCAGGTCGTAGTGTTTTTTGAGTTTATCCAACAGCTGGCCGAAAACCGGATTCTCCAGGAGTTGCGTCGGGGTCTTGGATCGGCCGCCGGAGGTGAGTAATGACAGATTTTCTCCAATGGAAGTGATGCCCAGGTGGGCGTTGCGAATCAGATCACCGTCGAGGTGGGCACCGTTTTCGAACCAGGTGATGAGGCCGTTTTCGTTGGAGCGATCGAAGTGGCGGTGCATCATCGGTCTGCGCAGATCGCAGTCGATTAGGAGGACGGATTTTCCGTGACGGGAGAAGCTGCCCGCGAGGTTGGAGGAAACGAGCGTCTTGCCTTCCCCGGGGATGGTGCTGGTGACCAGTATGGACTTGGGGAAGTCTAGTTTTGAGTGGATCTTTACGGAGCTGTAGACGCCAAGGAACGGTTCGACCCCCGAGGAGTTGCGGTTAGCCAAGAGGATATTGTGTTTCTCGGTATCTGGCAGTGCGGAGAGGTCGGGAATGATCCCCAGGAGGTTGACGCCGATGAAATGTTCGATGTCCCAGGCGCTCTTGATGCGATCGTCCATGAAGCTCAGGCCGATCGCCACACCGAAGAAGACGAGCAGACCGACGCCGATGGCGGTGCGGGCGATGCGGCTTAGGTCGGGCGTGTAGGGCTTGTTGGCCGGCTGGGCCATGTCGAGGGGGCGGACGGGGATTTTTTCGAGGTATTTGCAGGTGGTGGCCTGGGTGAGGCGGTCGAGGATCTGGGAGTAGTTGTTTTTGGCGACCTGGGCCTGGTTTTCGAGGCTGCGGTATTCGATGGAGAGATCGCGCAGGCGGAGCTGTTCTTTTTCCTGGGCGGCGTATTCGAGCTCCAAGGTTTTCTCGTTGGAGCGGGCGCGTTCGAGGCTGGTCTTGAGGTCGGCCACGGCGAGAGCGATGGCATCATCGAGTTGCCGGCTGGCGACGGCGATGGCGTTGCCGACGTTGATCATCTTGGGGTGGCGCTCCAGATAGCGCTCGGCTAGCAAGGATTGGTCGCGGCGCAGGGTTTCGAGTTGCCTGCTGAGGTCGGGCACGGAGCCATAGCCGGCGATGGAGGTGATTTCCAGGAGGTTGCGATTTTCCAGGCGATAACGCTCAACGAGGCCGAATTGTTCCTCAACGGTGATGCGTTCGAGGCGCGCGTTTTGCAGGGCTGAGTTGACGGAGCTCAGCCGGGCTTGGGCGATGTTGGTGCTGTTGTCCAGCGACACGAGGTTCTTGGCCCTCATGTAGTCCTGGAGCTTTTGCTCGGCCACCCGCGCCTCCTCCTGGAGCTGGGTGGCTCGATCCCTGAGGAATTTGACGGCGTAGTCGTGACCGCCGCTCACGTTTTCAAGGAGGCTTTCGATGAATTGTTCAATGTAGCGGTTGGCCAGCAGGGCGGCGGCATCCGGGTCGCGATGGGAGACGCTGATGCTGACGAGAAAAGTGCTGCGGACGGACTGGACGGACATGCTGCCGAGGTCGAGTCCGGTGGGGGGGGCGGCACCGGGAGGAAGATCTTTGAGGTAGGGGCGCTGAAGGATTTCGCGCTCCTTTGGGGTCAGCGACTCTTGGACGCGGGTGCGCATCTTGGCGCTGGCGATGACCTGCAGGTAGGTGTTGAGATCGATGTCGCTGTTGATGCCGGTATCGACGACCTCCTGGCTGGTGACCACTTTTTCGGGTTTTTCGATCTGCAGAGTCGCCGAACTGCGATAAAGGGGGGTGGTGCGCGATTGATAGTAGCCTATGCTGATCGCCACGAGGAGGGCCAGCGGGAGGGCCACCCAGAGGCGCTCGCGCAGGATGATATAATAATCACGCAACGTGCGGTTTTCGACGATCTCTTCATCGCGTCCGGCGGATTTGGATGCGAAAGGGGGTTTGGTGGCCGCACACATGATGCTTTAGATGATGCGTTCGGGGACAAAGATAATGTCTCCGGGTTCAAGCAGAAGGGAGTTGTCGTTGATATTGGCCCGATCCTTACCCTTCAGGAGGCTGTCCACATCGATGGTGAAAACCCTTTTTTTACCGTCCGCAGTGACGCGGGTGACGTTGACCGCAGTGCCCTTGGCTGTGTCGGTAAAACCGCCGGCGCGGGTGACCAGTTCGAGGACCGTCATGGATGTCTCGATGGGCAGCGGGTAGCGACCCGGGGAGCGGACCTGGCCCTGGATGGATACCTCACGGGCCGCGTAGGTCTCGATATTGATGGTGACTTGGGGATTGCGCAGGTAGCGGCCATCCCGGTAGGCGATCTCGACCGCTTTTTGGGCCTCGCTTACGGCAAGGCCGACCACGGAGACTTCGCCCACCAGGGGTAGATTGACATGCCCCTTGGCATCGACCCGGGAAACGGTGCGCAGATCTTCCTCTTGATAGATGTCTATGCGCAGGAGGTCGGTGAGGGCGATTTTGTAGGCCGGTGCGGTGCGTGCGAGGGAGGGAGTCTGTGCGGAAAGGGAGCCTACGCACATGGTTGAAAGGCAGAACAGGATGTGAAGAAATCGCCGCATCATACCGGGGTTACCAGCGGGAGGTTAGGTTCAGTGTGAGGGTATGCCGGTCAAAGTTGGCTATGGAGCTGCTCGACCAGTTTTGGAAATAGCTGTAGGTGAGCGATGCTTTGAAATGCTCATTCAATTCATATGAAGGGCCAAAGCTCCAGCTGCCATAGTAATCGGAGCGGCCGATATCCGTGCCGTTCAGGTAGTCGGAGTAGCCGAATCCGAGACCTGCGTAGAGCGACCAGCGGTTTCGGATCACATACTGCGCGTCCAGATTGAAGGAGAGGTTGTCGGTGCTGGATTCATACGCCGTGGTGCCGAAATCCTTGCTGACGGTGCCCGTTATCGTGAAGCGCCGGTTTACCGCCCAGGTAACCGAGGCCGAGGCGGTGGTGCTGCCAAATGTGCTTCCGGACGCGCCTTCCTCGCGGATTTGGTAGCCGGCGCGGATGCTGCCCCTGAGTTTCGAGATGATTTTTCCGGATACGCCGCCCGTGATGGAGTGGTCCACGGACTGGTTATTGGCGGAGGTGTCGCTTTGGCGTATTCTGTAGCCGACCAAGAGGTCGCGTTCAGAAGTATAGGCGTAGAACAGATCCGAACCGGCGCTCACGGTTCTCAGGTCGGCCAGTTCGGAGGATTTTTCGGTGTATTTGAGCAATCCGTAGCCGAGCGTGCCGGTCACGCTGTAGCGTCGGATCACGGGGTATTTCACGTTCAGACCTGCCGCGAGGTTCCAAGACACGGTGCGCTGATTGAGGGCGGGGTCGGCCTTGCTTTGACGGTTGCCGGTCAGGGTGAAGGAGCCAGTCGTGCGGCCGGATTCCTTTACCAACTCCAGCGAGAGCGAGGGATCGGAGAAATCCTCGGATGGGTTGGAGGCGAAGCTGCCCTGCGTCCACTCCACCGCACCATTGACACCGATGAGGCCGGCGCGCCGCAGGTATTCAAGTCTTAGGGAACCGGTGGTGACAACGTCACCCTTGCCGGCATCTGAAGCGAAGATGTTGGAGTCGTATCCTGCCGAAAGGGAGGCGGTGGCGAAGAGCTGATCGCGGCCCTCGTTAAAGTTGACCAAAGCGGACGAGGACAAGGTTGTCAGATTGAAGATGGAGACGCGCGCGGATGTGGTCAGCCAGCGTTTCCAGGCGGCCATATTGGTCGAATTTGGCACTGCAGCCGATTAATTGATCCCGCTTCTGCGGATCTCGAACGGGCTTACCGTGCTGGGAGCAGGGATCACGCCGGGCAGCACCTCAACAGGGACCAGCGTATCGGTATCCGGAGGGGGCGTGTCGAAGGCGGTCGTCAGGGGGGGGGGTTCGATGTTGTTTTTGCGTTCGGCGACGTCGAAATAAACGGTGCGCCGGGCCATGCAGGCAAGGGATGCTTTTTCTCCGATGGCCTCCATGTCCTGTTGGGGTATTGGTTGGACGGTGACCAAGGGAGGCTCTATCGCGGAACGTCGGGTGATGATTGCCTGTTGGCCGGATCTGATGAATTGACCGGCCGAGCCGGTGCTGCCGCGAATGGTTACGTCACCCTCCAGCGACGATACGACCGTTGAGTTGTCGTTTGTTACAATGACCACTTTGCGGCCGCGAATGTTGATGTCGGCGTGGCGAGTGCTATAGGACATGGTGCTTCCGGCCACCATCTTGGCGGTGCAGATACCGATGCTGCCTCGGGCAACCGTCGCCTGCGTTTGGGAGATGGACGGTTCGGTCTCCAGGTCGGTGCGATTGGGGGTAAACGGCTCCTGTTGAAACCGCCTCATCTCCAGGCGGGTATCCGGTTCGAACGCGATGCCGGTGCCGTTGGACAGCACGATGGCGCTGCGGGCTTCGGGCTTGGTCTCCACGACGGTTCCCTCGGCGGTGTGCACGCTTTTTTTTGTGAGATCCTCGATTTTTTCACCGGTGTTGATTGATGAATTGCCTTCCACGTCGGCCACGAAGAGCTTGCTGGTGGGATTTTTACGCTTGGCGTCCTGCGCGTGCGTGTGCGGGGCGCTGGTGATCGAAAACAAAAACGCCGCCAAGACTAGCTGAGCCTTGGCGTGGGGAGTGATGAAGAGCTTCATGGCTGGGGTGCGCCGAATGTGATCTTGGCTCAGCGCGAAAAGGAATTGCGTTCCTTTTGCCTGACTCAGCCCAAAATCGCTAGGGGTTATACCCTAGTACCAAGTGCCCGGAGGTCTTTTTATTCAACAACAATGTTCAGGATCTTCCCAGGCACGAAGACGACGCGTTTGACGGTTTTACCGGCGAGGAAAGGCGCACTGTCCGCATGGGCTTGGGCCAACTGGAGCACAAGGTCCTGATTGGAGCCTACCGCGACGGACAGCTCGGCGCGCTTTTTGCCGTTTACCTGGACGATGATCTTTTGTTCGGAAGCGACCAGTTTGGCCGGGTCGAACTTGGGCCAGGGGGTGCTCTGGATCGAGTCGTCGCCGCCCAGGCGAGCCCAGAGTTCCTCGGCGATGTGGGGCGCGAAAGGAGCGAGCAATTGCAGGAACGACAGCACGGTGGCGAGGCTGGCGCGTTCGGATTTCTGGAGCGCGTTGACGAAGATCATCATTTGAGAGATCGCCGTGTTGAAGCGCAGACCCTCGATGTCGTCGCCGACCTTCTTGATGGTCTCGTGGAGGAGTTTGAGCAGTTCGGCCGAGTCGGCCGACGGGTCTTGGACGACCTTTGGATTGGGTTCGCCCTCGCGACCGATGCACTCGCGCCAGACCTTTTGCAGGAAGCGATGAACACCCTCGATGCCGCTGGGGTTCCAGGGCTTCATGGCCTCGAGCGGTCCGAGGAACATCAGGTAGAGGCGGAGCGTATCCGTGCCGTGGCTGCGGATGATGTCGTCGGGATTGGCGACGTTGCCGCGGGACTTGGACATCTTTTCGCCGTCTTCGCCGAGGATGATGCCCTGATGGAAGAGCTTGGCGAACGGTTCGGGCGTGGGCACGACGCCGATGTCGAAGAGGACCTTGTGCCAGAAGCGGGCGTAGAGGAGGTGGAGCACGGCGTGCTCGGCGCCGCCCACGTAGATGTCGGGACCGGCCCAATACTTGATCAACCCGGGCGCGGCGATGGCGTCGTCGTTCTTGGGGTCGAGGTAACGCAGGTAATACCAGCAGGACCCGGCCCACTGGGGCATGGTGTTGGTCTCGCGCCGGGCGAGGACGTAGTGGTCGGCTGGCTTCGCTCCCGAGGCGGGGGCGGCGTGGCCGGTGGCGGCGTCGTACCAGATGTCCACCCAGTCGGTGATCGCCGCAAGCGGACTCTCGCCGGTGCCGGTGGGCTGGTAGCTCGTCACCTCGGGCAACTGAAGCGGCAACGAGTGCTCGGGCACGGGCAGGGCGTAGCGAGTCCGGCCGTCGATCACGCAGGTGACCGCGTCGGCCGGCAAGGGCAGGGACACGCCGGCTGACGCGGCGTGCGCGGTGGCGGCGGCGTAGTCCTCGGGGTTGACCCAGACGATGGGGAACGGCTCGCCCCAGTAACGCTGCCGCGAGAACAACCAGTCGCGCAGCTTGTAGTTGACGGTGGCCTTGCCCCGGCCCTGCGCGGCGAGGTCGGCGGTGATCTTTTTCTTGGCCTCTTCCCACGGGAGGCCGGAATAGCCCTCGGAGTGAACGAGACAACCGTCGCCGGTGTATGGGAGCTTGGAGTTGCCGGAGCCGTTTCGTCCCTCGGAGTGATCGGGCTCGATGACTTGGACGACGGGGATGTTGAACTTTTGGGCGAAGGCGTAGTCGCGCTCGTCGTGGGCGGGCACGGCCATGATGGCGCCGGTGCCGTAGCCCATTATGACGTAGTCTGCGATCCACACGGGGATGCGATTGCCGTTGGCGGGGTTGATCGCGAAGGAACCGCTCCACACGCCGGTTTTTTCGCCCTTGGCGAGGTCGGTGCGTTCGAGGTCGGACTTGGCGGAGGCCTGCTTGCGGTAGGCGGCGACGGCCTCGCGCTGGGCGGGTGTGGTGAGCGCGTCCGCAAGCGGGTGTTCGGGCGCGATGACCATGAAGGTGACTCCGAAGACCGTGTCGGGCCGCGTGGTGAAGACCTTGAGTTCGCCGAGGTGAGGATGCTCAAGTTTGAAGAGCAACTCGGCGCCCTCGCTGCGACCTATCCAAGCCTCCTGCATTCGCTTGGTGGAGTCGGGCCAGTCAACCAGCTTCAAGTCGGCGAGCAGGCGCTCGGCGTAGGCGGTGATGCGGAGCACCCACTGGCGCAGCGGACGGCGTTCGACCGGGTGTTTGCCGACCTCGGAGACGCCGTCGATGACCTCTTCGTTGGCCAGCACGGTGCCGAGGGCCGGGCACCACCAGACGGGCTTTTCCTCGACGTAGGCCAGGCCCTTTTTGAAAAGCTGGAGCCAGATCCACTGGGTCCAGCGGAAGTAGCGCGGATCGGTCGTGTCGATCTCGCGCCCGAAGTCGTAGGATACGCCGATGGCCTTCAATTGGCGGCGGAAGGTCGCGACGTTTTCCACGGTGACCTCGCGGGGGTGGCGGCCGGTTTTGACCGCGTAGTTTTCGGTTGGGAGACCGAAGGCGTCCCAGCCGATCGGGTAGAGCACGTTTTTGCCTTGGGCTCTCTGGAATCGGGCGAGGATGTCGGTGATGGCGTAGTTCTCGCAATGGCCGAGGTGCAGACCGGCGCCGGACGGGTAGGGGAACATGTCGAGCACGTAATATTTCGGCCTCGACGTGTCGTCGGTGGTGCGAAATGAGCGATTGGTGTCCCAGAAGGTTTGCCAATGCGGCTCGATCTCGAGAAAGTCGTAGTCTTTGCAATGCGTAGCCATCGGATGAAACCCGCCACGGTGAAGGAATCCCCCCTGCCGTCAATCACTCGAACCATCACGGTTTTTGTCTTCGCGTTCATCGCTTGGGCGAACACGGTCGATGCCTCGGTTTCGCGCGGGTTCACCCGGCTGCTGGAGGCGGTCGTGCGCATCGACGTGCGCGAGGAGTCGTTCGACACGGGGGCGCGGCGTTTCACCGCCGGCATCGGCTCGGGCGTGATCGTGTCGGAGGACGGCCTCATTCTCACCAACGCCCATGTGGCCAGCCCGCGCGCGGTCGAGCTCTCGGTCACGCTGGCGAGCCTGGAGCGGGTGAACGCCACCCTGGTCGGCTGGGATCACTGGACGGATCTGGCGCTGCTGCGCATCGATCTCGCCGAGGTGAAGCGGCGCGGGCTGAAGTTTACCCACGCGGACTTCGGCGATTCGGACCAATTGTTTCCCGGGCAGACGGTCTATGCGGTCGGCACGCCGCACGGCCTCACGCGCACGGTGACGCGGGGCATCATCTCCAACAACCGCCGGTTTTTCGCCGACAACCGCGGGGTGAAGGGCTACGAAACCGGCCTGTTCAACACCTGGCTGCAAACGGATGCGGCCATCAACCCGGGCAACTCCGGCGGTCCGCTGGTCAACGAATCCGGCCGCGTGGTCGGTATCAATTCACGCGGTTATCTGGGTGCGGACAACCTGGCCTTCGCCATCCCGGCCAACATCGCCAGGCGCGTCGTCGCGGGACTGGCCGCCGACGGCGCGATCACCCGCAGCTATCTCGGCATCGTTCCCGGAGCCCTGCTCGATCTCGAAGGTTTCTACGCGCTCAAGCAGAACACCGGCATGCTCATCAACAGCGTCGATCCGGGCTCGCCGGCGGCCCGCGCCGGGCTGCGCGGAGGCGACATCGTGCTCACGATCAACGGAGCGCCGGTCGACGGGCGTTTCCCCGAGCAGTTGCCGCCCATTCTGAACATCATCGCCAGCCAGCCCGTCGGTGCGACCGTGACGCTCGCGGTCAAGCGCGGCGACCAGGCGTTGGCGCCCGTTTTGGTTACGGAAAAATTGGAAAGCCGCCAGGGCGAGGAGTGGGCGTTTGAGAAATGGGGCCTGACGGTGCGCAAGGTGTCGCGCGCGTACGCCCGCGAGAACCAACTCGACGACGACACGGGGCTTTTGGTCATCGGCGTGCAGGCTGGGTTCCCGGCCGCCGTGGCCGGATTGGGCCGGGGCGACATCATCACCAAAATCAACCAGGAGCGTGTGGTCTCCTTGGAACTCGCCAAGCGACTCTACGCCGACTTTGTTGCGAAACCCGCCCCGGCTTTGATTGAGGCCGAGTCCGACCGGCGGGTATCCCTGTATATTTTAAAACCATGAGGAAGTCCCTTCGCCTTCATTTGTCGCTGGCCGCCATGGCGCTTTGTCTCGGCCCGTTGGCCCGTGCGGCCTCGCTGCCGGATCTCTTCAATGAGCGGGTGAAGGCCATCGTCGCCGTTGAGTTTTTCACCGAAACTGAACTGGATCGACGTCCCTCGATCACCCCGGCGATGGTGGCCGACTCGGCCGGCACGCTGGTGCTGCCCCCTGGGGCGATCAATTCCTTTGTGCCGCCGGACAAACTCAAGGACTTCCGTGTCTATCTGCCGGGCCGGCCGGCCAGCGACTACTCGTCCGCCGAATATCTCGGCCAAGATCCGGTGAGCGGGTGGCATTTCGTGCGTGTTGAGGAGCGGTTGCGCGCGAGCCTGGTGCCGGTGACGGCGTTCACCGCCCCGACGCCCGCCGCCGAACCGGTGGTCGGCGAGGAGTTTTGGGGCATCGCGTTGCGCGGAAAGGATGAGGATTTCAAACCCTACTTCATGGCCAGCCGGATCTCATACATCACCTCGATGCCGGAGCGCACGGCAATCGCACTGGCCGATCTGGCGGCTCCGGGATTGCCCGTTTTCTCGCCGGGTGGCTCCTTTGCCGGAGTGGCTATCGCCGGGTTTGGCCAGACGTACCTGCAGTATTCGCGGAATGACCGCGGACTGCCGATCATTCTGATGAATACGGAGGAAAGCAGCGTGTTCATGCTCGCGGCGGAGGTCGCCCCCTGGCTAGCGCGCATCCCGGCCAGCCGTTCGGGACGCCCAATCGCGTGGTCGGGGCTCTACGGCCTCCAGCCGATGGACCCTGAAGTTGCCACGTTTCTCAAGCTCGGCGACCAGTCCGGCTGCGTGGTGAGCGAGGTGCTTGAGGGCAGTCCGGCCGAAGCAGCAGGCATAAAGAATCGCGACATTATTCTGGCCATCGACGGGAAACCGCTTCCGCGTTTCAAGCCCGACCGAGTGGTGGTGGGGTTTGTTGATCGCACGCTGGCATTGCGCAGACCGGGCGACACGGTGTCGTTGACGGTCCTGCGCGGTTCCGAGCGGATCGAAGTCCAGGCCAAGATCGACGAGCAGCCGAAGATGTTTCGCGAGGCCGACCGCACCTATTTTGAGCGGCTCGGGTTCACCGCCCGCGAATTCGTTTATGGCGACGGCATCAATCGCCGCGTGAAACTCGCCGCGCGCAGAGGCGTGATCGCCCAATTCGTCAAAAACAACAGTCCGGCCGGCACCGCCGGACTCCGTCAGGACGATTGGATCCAAGAAGTGGATGGTTCCGAGGTGAAAACCTACGAGGAGGCGGTCGCCCGGCTTGCCGTGATCGAGGCCGATGCCAATCGGACCGATTTTGTGCTGCTCACCAGTCGCAACGGCGAGACCGCCGTTCTGCGCGTAAAACTAAAGTAATCCCCCATGTTCACAGGTATCGTCGAGGAAACCGGCAAGGTCGTCGCGTTTACGCGAGGCGCCGATTCGTGGAAACTCCAGATCGCGGCCGAGGTCGCGGTGCGGGATGTCGCCCTCGGCGACAGCGTCGCGGTCAACGGCTGCTGCCTCACCGTGACGCGGTTTGATGCCCGGCATCTATGGTTCGACGTGCTGGAGGAAACCCGTCGCCTGACCAATCTCTCCACCTTGGAGGAGGGCGCGGCGGTGAACCTTGAACGCGCCTTGCGGTTTGGCGGGAAAATCGGGGGACACTTCGTCACCGGGCATATCGACGGTCTTGGCGTGATCGAGGTTTTCGAGCCCCGCGGCGCGGATCATTATCTTAAAGTCCAAGCACCTGCGGGCCAGGGGCGTTATCTCATCCATAAGGGAAGCATCACCATCGACGGCATCTCGCTCACGGTGGCGGAGACGGCCGGTGATTCGTTTGCCGTCTGGATCATTCCGACCACTTTACAAGTGACCAATCTGCGTGAGAAGCGGGCAGGCTCGGCGGTCAACTTGGAGTTCGACTTGCTCGGCAAGTATGTCGAGAAGCTCGTCGTAGCCCACCGAGGCTGACCCCTTCATGCGCGCCGCGCTAACCGCCCTGACCGATGAACTCAAACGCCTTAAATCGACGGGCGTGACCTCGGTTTGCGTGTCGCCAGAGGGCATCGCCGCTCTGCGCAAGGCGGTCGCCTCCCGGACAGTTGCTTCCAAGCCCGTCGCAAGCCCGTCCCCCGCGCCCCTCCGGCAGACCGATTCGGTGCGGCCCGCTTCGGCGGAACCCGCAAGGACGCCAAGGGCTGCGGAGGGCGCGACCAAGGCCGATGCCCCCTCCAATCGGTTGCCCCCCCCGCCGGTGTTCACACTTCCTGCCGGCGACAAAACCTCCCGTTGGGAGTGGTTGCGCTCACAAGTCCTCACTCACCCGGTCTGCATGGCCAACGTGCGCCCTGGCAAACAAGTGGTGCTCGGCGTGGGTTCGTTGGACGCCAAAATCATGTTCATCGGTGAAGCGCCGGGTGCCGAGGAGGAGGTGCGCGGCGAGCCTTTTGTCGGCCCCGCCGGCCAGTTGCTCACCCGCATGATTGGTGCCATGGGCCTAAAGCGCGAGGAGGTCTACATCGGCAACATCATGAACTGGCGCCCGCAGATACCGACGCCGTCCGGCATGGAGCAGGTTGGCAATCGCGAGCCCACGCCGGAAGAGATGGCGTTTTGTCTGCCCTTTCTGCGTGCGCAGATCGAGGTGGTGGCCCCGACCCTGATCGTGGCGGTCGGTGCGACCGCAGCCAAAGGCCTGCTCGGTGCGGGCAGCTTCAAGACGCTCGGCGATGTCCGGGGCCAGTGGCGCGAGTTTTGCGGAAAACCCGTGATGGTGACCTATCATCCCAGCTATTTGCTGCGCCAAGCAGCCGCCGGGCCCGCCGCCGAAAAGAAAGCCAAGCGGGCCACCTGGGAAGATTTGCTTAAAGTCATGGAACGAGCCGGATTGACGATTTCGGATAAACAACGCTCATACTTCCTGTAGACCAATGAAACGACATCTTTTAATCGGGCTGACCCTCGCCTCTATCGGTTCCGGTATGTTGCGCGCCAGCGACGTGCCCTTCGACTTCGAGGTATTGCAGTATAGCGCGAAAACCCTGGCATCGAAGCCTTATGCCGAGCGGCCCAACCGCGTGCCCGAGGCCCTGCGCAATCTTAGCTACGACCAATACCGCGACATCCGCTTTAATCCCAATTCCGCCTGGTGGCGGCGTGAGCGGTTGCCCTTCCAGCTCCAGTTTTTCCATCCGGGCTTCATCTACAACCGGACCGTTCAGCTCTGGGAAACCAACCGGGGCCAGGTGGAGATGATCGGCTACGACAAGAATCTGTTTAACTTCGGGGCCAATCGCAATCTGGGCTCCATCCCGGGCGACATGGGTTTCACCGGGTTTCGCATTCATAACCAGCTCAATACGCCGGAATACTTCGACGAGCTCGCCGTTTTCCAAGGCGCCAGCTACTTCCGCGCGCTGGGGCAGGGCATGCGCTACGGGTTGTCGGCCCGCGGTCTGGCCCTCAACACCGCCGAGCCGGGCGGCGAAGAATTTCCCGTATTCGAAGAGTTCTGGGTCGAACGCCCTACGGACCGTTCCAAGAACATCACCATCTATGCCCTTATGGACAGCGTCAGCGTGACCGGCGCCTATCGCATGACGATCACTCCCGGACCTTCCACCGTGATGGAGATCAAGAGCGCGATCTATCGGCGCAAAGATGTGGCCGTGTTCGGGGTCGCTCCGCTCACGAGTATGTACTGGTTTGGGGAAAACTCCCCGCCGACCTTTAATGATCTTCGTCCCGAGGTTCATGATTCCGACGGTCTTCAATTGCAGCGAGGCAACGGCGAGTGGCTCTGGCGCCCCCTCATCAATCCCAAGTCGATCCGCGTCGCGGCGTTTTCGGATGAAAACCCCAAGGGTTTCGGCTTGGTCCAACGTGACCGCAAGTTCGACTCCTATCAGGACCTGGAGGCCCATTACCACGAACGCCCCAGCGTTTGGGTCGAGCCGCTCGGCGCATGGGGCCGCGGAGACGTGCGACTGGTGGAGTTGCCCACACCCGACGAGACCCAGGATAACATTGTCGCATTTTGGGTGCCCGCCACGCTGCCTCCCCTGGGGGAGCCGGTTAATTTCGAATACAGGCTGCATTGGTTCATCGAGGGCAAGGGAGGTCGCGTGCCGCCAGCCGGTTACGCCGTGGCCACCCGCATAGGTCGGTCCGCCACCCACGAACCCGAGTTGGTTCGCTTCTGGGTCGATTTCACCGGACCTTATCTCGCCAATCAACGTGCCACGCCGGACATCACCGCCGACGTGTCGGTCGGCGCGGGTGCCAAATTGGTTCATCAAAGCATCGAGAAGAACCCCTATAACGGAAGCTGGCGGGTAGCGTTCGCCATCAAGCCCGACGGTAGCGGGCGTCCCGCGGAGCTACGTTGCTTCCTGCAAAAACCGCCGCATATTCTGTCCGAAACCTGGAGCTACCTGTGGAACCCGTAGAGGCTCAACTCGCGACTTTTCGGCCGCCCACCGGCACGATGGAGGCGTGGAATGCCGCGTATGTGCGCACCGAGGATTATCTGCGCGCCCATCGTATTCATAACCGCCTCCATCAAAGTCGCTTGATCCAAGCGGTCTTGGAGCGGGCGGCTCGACGCCATGCCCAGAATCCCGCCACCGATCCCACCACGCTGGCCGCCGAGGAGACCGCCGTGATGATGGATGAGTGGTTTGCCGATCTTCTTGGCTACAAAGGTGTCCCCCACGACCGCATCGCCATCGAGGGTCGGGTGGCCATGCTCCTGTGCGAGGGCCCGCAAAAATGGCCTTACGCGTTTCTGGATCGCAAGACCATCCCCGACGATTTCGCCGCGTCCGTGCGCAGCAGTTCCATCCAGGCGGGACCCGACATGGCGGTGTCGAGCATGGTCCCGCGTGATATCGACCTCGGCCCGATCACCGAGGCCGCCGGTGAGACCCTGGAAACAATCGAAAAATGGCCGATGCTGCGGCTGCTGGTTCTGTGGCTTTTCTTTTTGGGCTCCTTGCTGGGCATATTTCTGGCAACCCGGTAGCCTTGCGCATGACAACCTCTCCCACCGGTCTTTATCAGTTCATACGGCCAGAGCGACTGCGCCGCCGACGCGCGGTGTTTTACTCATCGGTGCTCCTGCTGACCAGCGTGGCCACATGGTTCATGGCCGACCTCCTCTGGCGTGACGACAAAATCCGCGGTCTGGAGTGGTTGCTGCTGGTGCTTTTTGTCATTCTGTTCGCCCAGGTCGCGGTGGGATTTGTCACGGCCATGCTGGGTTTCTATGTCATCAATCGCGGCGGTGACCGCCAGCGCATCACGCGGGTGATCGATTGGGGCAACGAGGACATCCCGCTTGCGAGCACGGCGATCGTGATGCCGGTGTTCAACGAGGATGTCAGCCGTGTCTTCGAAGGTTTGCGTGTGATCTACCGGTCACTGGAAGCCACCGGCAAGATGGCGCATTTTGATTTCTTCATCCTGAGTGATTCCAACAAGCCCAACCAGTGGATTCAGGAGGAGATCGCCTGGGTCGAGCTGTGCAAGCAGGTCAACGGATTCGGTCGGATTTTTTATCGCAAACGCCGTCAGCAGATTAACAAAAAAGCCGGCAACGTGGCTGATTTCCTCCGGCGTTGGGGCAAGCGTTACCGGTACATGGTGGTGCTCGACGCGGATTCGATCATGACCGGCGACGCCATCGTGAAGCTTGTGGGCATGATGGAGAAAACCCCGCAGGCCGGCCTGATCCAGACCGCGCCACGCCTGGTTTACGGAGAATCTCTCTACGCCCGGATGCAGCAGTTCGCCAATCGCCTCTACAGCCCCATCTTTCTCGCGGGCCTGAACTATTGGCAGCAGCAGGACGGCAATTACTGGGGGCACAACGCGATCATCCGAGTCCAGCCCTTCATGGAGCATTGTGCGCTGCCGGATTTGCCTGGAAGCGAGCCTTTCGGCGGACGCATCCTGTCGCACGATTTCGTCGAGGCCGCCCTGATGCGCAAGGCGGGCTGGCAGGTCTGGCTCGCCCATGACATAGAGGGCACCTACGAGGAGGGGCCGCCCACCTTGATTGACAGCGCCAAGCGCGACCGTCGCTGGTGCCAGGGCAACATGCAGCACTCTTGGTTGATTACCGCCCGTGGTTTCCGTCCGGCCAATCGGTTCCACCTTCTAATGGGA
The DNA here is from genome assembly GCA_903876795.1 of uncultured Verrucomicrobiota bacterium. Taxonomy (GTDB): domain Bacteria; phylum Verrucomicrobiota; class Verrucomicrobiia; order Opitutales; family Opitutaceae; genus Rariglobus. The sequence continues at coordinate 35,515 of CAIRBK010000084.1, read as the reverse complement.
GTGATGGCCTATGTCTCCTGCCCGCTTTGGCTTCTCTTCATGGTGGTAAGCACGATCCATGTGTTTAACCAACTGCGAGCGGCCGGCATGTCTGCGGCCGCCTACGAGAAATACATCTGGGTATTTGGCCATGCGTTCGAGATCCCCGAGGCACTTTTCCTCTTCCTGTTCACCATGCTGCTGCTCTTCCTGCCGAAGATAGTGAGCTTGTTCACGACTTTGCAGCGAGCCGAGGATGCCGGACGTTTCGGAGGGCGCGGACCGTTGGTCTTGTCCACGTTGCTGGAGATTTTCTTTTCAGCCCTGCTGGCCCCGGTCCACATGCTGTTCAACAGTCGCTTCGTGTTTTCAACCCTCCTCGGCCAAGGGGTTTCCTGGGTCACTCAACGCCGCGGAGTCGAGGACGGCACCGATTGGCGGGAGGCCATTCTTACTCACGGAGGACATACGTTCTTCGGTTTGGTGTGGGGCGTGTCTTCGTTTATCCTGTTACCGGCTTTTTTCTGGTGGCTAAGCCCCGTCCTGGCCGGCCTCGTTTTGGCGATTCCCGTGTCCATCATGCTGAGCAAGGGGTCGCTGGGCGCCCATGCCCGGAAGTTGGGCATCTTCCTTACCCCCGAGGAGACGCGGCCTCCGCACGAACTCGGGCGGCTGACTCAAAACCTGGCCGAGTGCTATAAACATATGCGCCCGATCGAGTCGCTGCGCAACGATTACGGACTGCTCCAGGCGGTGCTGGATCCGTATATCAACGCCGTGCATGTATCCATGTTGAGACAGCGACGTCCCAGCGAGGAGTCGCGCGACTGGTTTGCCCTGCTTCGCCATCGCTTGCTCAGCGAAGGGCCGGCCCGCCTGACCACCAAGGAGACGCTCGCCTTGCTGCTGGATGCCGAGTCCATGATCTGGCTGCATGAAGAACTCTGGAAGCAGCCCAGCTCCGCACTGGCTGAGTGGTGGCGTCTGGCGATGCGGCAATACAACGTCCTGACTCTTACGCCGACCACGGCGTTGTATCGTTGAACGCCGGCCACGGCGTCATACCGGCTTGATCAGCCGTTGGAGCGTCTCCTTGGCCCGAGCGAAGGCAGACTCCAGGTCATTGATATCCTGCGCGGTTCCCTCGGTGCCATGATTTCGGCAATGATGCTCCAGTCGTTCGGCCAGCGCGCGCAATTCCTTCGCGCCCACGTTGCTTGAGCTGCCCTTGATGCTGTGGGCCGCTCTAATAAAGCCGGCGGCATCGCCGGCCGCCCTCTGAGCCCTCAGATCTGCGATCCTCATCGGCGTGTCGTCAAAAAAAATATCCAGTATTTCTTTTAAAAATACATCGCCGTCATCGGGATTCAGTGCGCGCAGGTTCTCTATCGCGTCTTGATCGATGATGTCTTTGTTTGTCATTCGCTCAGGCTACTGGTCCGGCAGTCGTTGACAATCGCGAGCACGCGGTGGCGGACATCTTTTGGACGAGCCGGAGGCTCCTTGATTTCAGCCGGAAAACGGAAACGATTTTCATGACCGTCTCAGGGTAAAAGCTCAAGTTGTTCGGGGGGGAGATGGACGAGGAGGCCCTGCTGAAGCACATCCACGGACACGACGACGCCCTTGGGATTGGAAGGATCGTCAACCACGCCTTCCAAACCCCAGAGGGGGCCGCCGGCTACGCGCACGCGAGCCCCGCGTTGCAGCGGTGGGCGCACGGTAAGCTCCACGCCGGAAGCCACCAGGGTGCGCACCATCTCGATTTGCCTGAGCAAGAGCGCTTCATCACCGACCGGCAACGTGCGCACCAGCAGGTCTTGTTGATAAATGCGGGCCTTGTTCGTCAAAAACACGCGTGCGAATAAGTAGCCTGGAAAAAGCGGCTTGGTAAAGCGTTTGATCTGCGGCCCGTAGTGCTTAACACTTTGAACGAGTGGCAGATAGTGTTCGCATTTCTCCGCCGTTAGCAGGGCGGAGAATTTTTTTTCGCAACGCGGCTTGGTATGGCACACCAGCCAGCCGGCCTCACCAGTGTCCGTAGCGTTCACCGTTTTAAGAGAAATCGTATGGCGGCATGGTAGCCTTCAAGCCCCAGTCCGGTGATGACGGCTATGGCGACCGGGGCGGTGAGTGAAACGTGGCGGAAGTCTTCACGCTTGTAGAGATTGGATATGTGAACTTCCACGGTGGGGATGCCGGCACCTGCGAGCGCGTCGCGCAGGGCGACACTGGTGTGCGTAAAGGCGCCACCATTTAGCACCAAACCATCTGCTTTGGCGTCGGCCAAGGCCGCGATCTGGTCGATAAGAGCCCCCTCGTGGTTGGACTGGAAAAACACAAGACGGGCAGTGGCGCCGAATTCCGCACGCAGGCCCGCCTCAAGGTCGGCCAGCGTGGCACTGCCGTAGATTTCAGGTTCGCGTTTGCCGAGTCGGTCGAGGTTCGGGCCGTTGAGTATGGCGATGGTTTTCATCGTAGCGTCCTATGCCTTTACAGGACAATGGGCGGGAGCGTCACGCCTTCTTTCATACGGAGACGAGGTCGCGCAGGCTGTCTTTTGATCGGGTATCCGCCGGTGGGTGTTTACCCCGACTCCGTCCTGATTTCCCGACGATCCTGTGACGGCTTTTCAGGTCGGTATCCTTGAGGCATATTGACAGCCACGCTTCATATCATGGGATGCGCATATGTTGATATTTAACTTGCGATACTGTTCCAACGATGCTTGGTTTGCGGCCATTTCTTATGGCCAACTCATTCGTGTTTTCCTCCGAGTCCGTGGGCGAGGGGCATCCTGACAAGGTTGCCGACCTCATTTCCGACAGCATCCTCGACGCCTGCCTGGCGTTGGACAAAACCGCGCGCGTGGCGTGCGAGACCTTTGTCAAATCGAACATCGTCGTTGTCGGCGGCGAGATTACCATCCCCAAGATCCAAGACAAGAAGACCGGCAAGACCAAGCCCATCGAGGAGGTCATCAATGTCGGCAAGGTCATCCGCGACGCCATCCGCGAGATCGGCTACGTGAACGACGATGACGTCTTCCACGCCGATTCCGTATTTATCAATAATTACCTGACCGCCCAATCGGCCGACATCGCCCAGGGCGTTGACGCCAAGAAGGCCGAGGGCAAGAAGCACGCCGAGCAGGGTGCCGGAGACCAGGGCCTGATGTTCGGTTTCGCTTCCGACGAGACCGAGGAGTTGATGCCCGCGCCGATCATCTTCGCGCACCGTCTCGGTCGCGAGCTCACCGCGATCCGCAAGGGCCAACGCTCCGTCAAGGCTCCTTGGCTGCGCCCCGACGCGAAGTCCCAGGTGTCCGTCCGTTATGTGGACGGTGTCGCCACTGAGATCGTCAACGTGGTCATCTCCACGCAGCACACCGAGGCGGTGAAGCACGCCGAGATCGAGTCGTTCCTCATCAAGAACGTCATCAAGAAAGTCCTCCCGGACGCTCTGCTCACCAAGAACACGGAGTTCCTGATCAACCCCACCGGCCGCTTCGTGATCGGCGGGCCTCAGGGCGACTCCGGCCTCACCGGCCGGAAGATCATCGTCGACACCTACGGCGGTTGGGGCCGCCACGGCGGCGGCGCCTTCTCCGGCAAAGATCCGTCCAAGGTTGACCGCTCGGCCGCCTACATGGGCCGCTGGGTCGCCAAGAACATCGTCGCCGCCGGTCTCGCCAAACAAGCCGAGGTCCAGTTCGCCTACGCCATCGGGCACCCGAATCCCGTGAGCGTTTACGTCAACACCTTCGGCACCGGCACCGTCTCCGACGAGAAGATCACCGACGCCATCCAGAAGGTTTTCAGTTTCAAGCCCGCCGACATCGTCAAACAGCTCGATCTCCTTCGCCCGATCTACCGCACCACGACCAACTACGGCCACTTCGGCAAAGCCGACCTGCCGTGGGAACAGACCAACAAGGTCGCGGCACTCAAGGCTGCGGTGAAAAAATAACCCGCAGCCGTTCACATCGCATCCCGACAGTCACCACCACCATCATGTCATCCGTTTCTCCTCTTAAAAACGTGCCCAAGGGCCAGGACTTCATCGTGCGCGACCTCGGCCTCGCCGACTGGGGCCGCAAGGAAATCAACGTCGCCGAGCACGAGATGCCCGGTCTGGTTTCCCTTCGCAAAAAATTCGGCGCCAAGAAGCCGCTCAAGGGCGTGCGTATCACCGGTTCGTTGCACATGACAATCCAGACCGCCGTACTCATCGAGACGCTCGTCTCGCTGGGCGCCGACGTGCGCTGGGCGTCGTGCAATATCTTCTCGACCCAAGATCATGCCGCCGCCGCCATTGCCAAATCCGGCGTGCCGGTCTTCGCCTGGAAGGGCGAGACGCTTGAGGAATACTGGGATCTGACCTGGAAAGCCATCAGCTTCCCCGGCGACAAGGGCCCGCAACTCGTCGTCGATGACGGCGGCGACGTCACGCTGCTGCTGCACAAGGGCTACGAAATGGAGCAGGGCGACAAGTGGGTGGACTCCAAGTCCGGATCGCACGAGGAGCAGGTCATCAAGGACCTCCTCAAGAAAATCGCCAAGACCCAGAGCGGCATCTTCACCGCCATGGTAAAGGAATGGCGCGGTGTTTCCGAGGAAACCACCACCGGCGTGCACCGCCTCTATCAGCTCCACGAGAAGGGCAAGCTGCTGGTCCCTGCGATTAACGTAAACGACTCTGTCACCAAGTCGAAGTTCGACAACCTCTACGGTTGCCGCGAGTCCCTGGCCGACGGTCTTAAACGCGCCACCGACGTGATGATTGCCGGAAAGGTCGCCTGCGTGTGCGGCTACGGCGACGTGGGCAAGGGCTCCGCGTTTTCCCTCAAGGGCTTCGGCGCCCGCGTGATCGTCACCGAGGTGGACCCCATCAACGCCCTGCAGGCCGCCATGGAAGGCTTCGAGGTCAACACCGTCGAGAGCACCCTGGGAATCGCCGACATCTACGTCACGACCACGGGCAACAAGGACGTCATCACCCTTGAGCATATGGCCAAGATGAAAGACCAGGCCATCGTCTGTAACATCGGCCACTTCGACAACGAGATCCAGGTTGACCGCCTCTACAAGGCCAAGGGGGTGAAGCGTGTGAACATCAAACCGCAATACGACCTGTTCACCTTCCCCAAGGGCAACAGCATCTACCTGCTCGCCGAAGGCCGCCTGGTGAACCTTGGCTGCGCAACCGGACACCCGTCGTTCGTCATGTCCAACAGCTTCACCAACCAGACGCTCGCCCAGATCGATCTCTGGAAGAACAAGGACACCTATGCGGTCGGCGTTTATCGCCTTCCCAAGCACCTCGACGAAGAAGTGGCCCGGCTGCATCTCGAAAAGATCGGCGCCAAGCTGACCCGGCTCACCAAGACTCAGGCCGAATACTTGGGCGTCTCTGCGGACGGTCCCTTCAAGCCCGAGCATTACCGCTACTGAGTTTTGTATTCATAGGTTGGCTATTCGAACCGTCGGCCCACGCAGCCGGCGGTTTTTTGTTGTCGAGCGAGTCATGACCAAAATGGGGGAAACTCCCTATTCTGGGCAAAAGTTCCGTGTAAATGTGACGTAAAATAGGGTCAGAGAAGCATGAAGATAAATGAATGCGCCCCTCACAGTTCCTTCTGAAAAGAACACCTCCTCGGTGGTGGCGCAGGGGCTGCGTTTTCCGCCGTCCGCGCCGAGAGTGCTGCCGCTGCTGAAGCGTCATTTGGTCAACACCAACGTCGATATCCGTCAGATCATCGATCTGGTGCGCCTCGACCCGGGCATTTCCGCCCGGGTGTTGCAGGCGGCCAATAGCGTTTTATTTTCACGCGGCGCGCGGTGCCACTCGGTCGCGGCGGCGGTCAATCGCATTGGGTTCGACCACATTTTCGAAATCGTGGCCAATGCGGTGGCCGAGCAAGTGCTGGTGCAACCCCTGGTTTCCTATTCGATCGATGCCGACGAGTTTTGGCGGCGATCAATCGCCTGCGGTTTGGCGGCGGAATCGCTGGCCGAGCTCTGCGGGGAGGATACGAACGTGGCCTACTCCCTCGGGTTGCTTCATGGGGTGGGCATGGTGGCGATCGACCAATGGCTGCAACGCGCGATGCCCACACTGGGGTTTTTCGGTCGGGGCTTCCCGAAGGATTTCAGTGAAAGCGAACGAGTGCTGCTCGGGTTCACGAGCGCGGATGTGGGTGCCGAGGTGTTGCGCGGCTGGGAGTTCCCTCCCGAGATGTCCGAGCCGGTACGCTGGCAACATGCTCCGCTCAACTCGGCCGCACATCGCCGGCTTAATTGCCTGCTTTACTGCGCCAGGTGGATAAGCGCCCGTGTCTGCGCCGACGCCAAGGTCTCCGTTGCCGCCGTCGATGGCCGCCTGTTGGCGCCCCTTCAGTTGACGCCCGACAAGCTCGCGTGCCTGCAGTTGCCGGTGCAACGCCGGTTGGATGCGGTTCAGCGCAGCCTGGACGATTGCGGACCGGGCGAGGCCGCGTAACCGCCGGCTTCGTCCGCGAGCTGGTCAGGAGCTTGTCTTGGTTCCGCCGTTGCCAGCCTTGGTGTCTCTGTTTGTCGGAGTCCAATGGGGACACCTTTCCGCAAAAAAGGCGGCCCCTTCAGGGAGCCGCCGGGAAATCTGTTCAGGGTTGAAGTGACATCAGCGTTTCTTGCGACGGGCTTTGGGCTTTTCGTCTTCGTCCTCGGAATCGTCGTCGGACTCTTCGTCCTCGTCGTCTTCCTTGTCGCCGTCTTTCTTCTCCTCTTCGTCGTCGGACTCCTCGTCCTCGTCCCACTTGAGTGAAGAGTCGCCTTCGAGGGTTTTCTCATCGTCCTCGTCGAGTTCGGGCAGGTCCTCGTCGTCGATGGTCTCGTCGTCCTTGCCGGCGCGCTCTTCGCCATCCTCGGTTTCCCAGCCGGCGGGGACGTAGTCCAGAATGGCGCCGAGCTCGTCAAAGGTGTGGATCGCCTTGCCCTCGATGAAACTGGTGTTCTGGTCTTCGCGGATCTCGTCCTCGACCTCGTCCACGGTGAGTTTGGAATCAAAATCGAAGATGTCGTTAAGCATCTTGACGCGGCAGCGGGTCAGGTGGTCGAGCAGATCGGCGTAGGGGCCGTTTTCCTCGTCGAGGACATCCGCGAGGGCGAAGAGTTTTTCATCGGACTCGAAGAGCGAGTCTTTCACCCGCTTGAGGCGCACGCGCTGTTCGCCGGCTTCCTTGTCGATGCGGAAGGGGATGAAGGCGGCCTCCATGACATCCTGGTCGAAGCCGTAATCGCGGAGCGGCTCCACCAGTTCTATCAGGTGGGCCATTTGGCGGGGGTCGATGATGCTTAGGCCGTCCACATCCCAGCGGACGGAGTCGCTCACTTCGTCCACCCACCAGTTGTGGTCTTCACCGAGACGAACAATGCACCAGTCGAGAGTTGCGGAGGATTTAGCCATGACAGTTTTCTTGGGATTGGTCGGAGCAAAGAGAGCGCGCGGTGATGGAGTCAAACCGCGAAAAAAGATTTCTTTGAAAGATATTCGACACGCTTGGCCGCCGCTTAAGTGCGGGGTGATATTGGCGCGCAGCGTGCGGCGGCATTTTCCGATAACAAGCACAAAACAGGTGGGTGAAATCACCGGGCGGAGGCGGTGGCCGGGCTCTTGATTTTTTGGAGGTCGGTTCCCAGTGTGCCGACAATCATGGGCTACATTTACGAGAAGGTTTTGCGGCCGGCGCTGTTCAAGTTGGATTCCGAGCCGGCGCACGAGTTGGGCGTCAACGCCCTCGCGCTGTTGGGGCGGGTTCCTCCGCTGTGCCGACTGCTGGAGGCCTGCAACCGCCTGCCGGTTTCGCGCTACCGGCCCGTGGAGGCTTTCGGTCTGGTGTTTCCCAACACCATCGGCCTGGCCGCAGGGTTCGATAAAAACGCCCGCGCCTGGCAGGCCGCCGCGGCGTTGGGTTTCGGCCATGTGGAGATCGGCACCGTCACGGCCCTCGCCCAGCCGGGCAATCCCAAGCCGCGCATGTTTCGCTATCCCGCCGAGGAGGGGGTCATCAATCGCATGGGGTTCAACAACGAGGGCTCCGAGGCGGTGGCCGCGCGTCTGGCGCGGCATCCCGGGCCGGGGAGCCGTCGCATTCCTCTGGGGGTCAACCTGGGCAAGTCCAAGATCGCCCCGCTTGAGGGCGCGGTGGAGGACTACCTGCAGAGCTTCGCCAGACTGGCCGACTTCGCCGATTACCTCGTGCTCAATGTCTCCAGTCCCAACACGCCGGGGCTGCGCACGCTGCAGGACGAGAAGCCCCTGCGGGAATTGCTCGGCGCCATCATGGCGGCCAACCGGGCGCGCGCGGTCAGTCGCGGCGGTAAACTGCTGCCTGTTCTCCTCAAGATCGCGCCGGATTTGTCGTGGCCGCAGATCGACTCGGCCCTCGGGGTGATCGCGGAGTTCGGCCTGGCGGGAGTGATCGCGACCAACACCACGTTGGCGCGCCCCGGAATGTTTGCAGAGGTGAACGAGGCGGGCGGTCTCAGCGGGCATCCGCTGGAACGTCGCTCGACCGAAATCGTGAACTACATCTCGCGGGCGACCTTCGGGAAACTGCCGATCATCGGCGTGGGCGGCATCACCGACACGCGCGGGGCGGCGGAGAAACTCGATGCGGGCGCGACGTTGGTGCAGGTTTACACCGGGATGATTTATCGCGGTCCGTTTTTTGCCCGTGACTTGGCGTGGGGAGTCGCCGGTCGCCAGCGTCGCTGACGCGCCGTCCCGGAAACCCGCCCTAAATCGCCCAGTCCCAGGCCTGCATTTCGGCGGCCTCGCGGGACTCGAGGGCTTGTTCCTTTTTGCGTCGCGAGCGGATGACGAGATTTTCGTTTTTGTAGTAGGCGATGCTGTTGGCGGGCACCGGTTCGAGGATCCAGACGTTGGCCCCGATGATGGAATGGGCGCCGATCCGGGTGTCGCCCCCGAGGATGGTGGCGTGGGCGTAGATGGTCACATGGTCGTCGATGTCCGGATGACGCTTCACGCCCTTGATCGGGTTACCGTCGTTGTCCAACTCGAACGACTTCGCGCCCAGAGTGACACCTTGATATATCTTTACATGGTTGCCGATGCGGGCGGTCTCGCCGATCACCACGCCGGTGCAGTGATCGACGAAGAAGTGGGTGCCGATCTGCGCACCGGGGTGGATGTCGGTGCCGGTGCGTTCGTGCGCGTATTCGGTGAGCATCCGGGGAAGAATCGGCACGCCCAGCTTGTGGAGCTCGTGGGCGACGCGCTGCAGGGAGATGACCAGCACGCAGGGGTAGGCGAGGATGATTTCCTCGACGCTGCGCGCCGCCGGATCGCCGGCGTAGGCGGCCTGCACATCCGTCTGCACGATGCTGCGGATGTAGGGGAGGCGACCGAGCAATTGCATGGACAGCTTGATGGAGCGGGTGCCGGCTTCGGGATCCCGGGAATGGCGCAGGGCTTTTTCGATGTTGTCGGCCAGGCGGGTTTGGATGGATGCCAGGCGGGTCGCCGTGACGTGGGGGACATCCCGCTTGCTCAACGGTGTGTGTTCAAAAAAACCGGGGAAGAGCAGGTGCATGAAGTCGGACGCGAGGTGGTTGACCGACTCGTCGGAAGGCAGGTTGATGCCGTCGAGGTGATTGATGCCTCCGTCGGTCTCATAAGAGGACAGGAGCGCCTTGGTGATGTCTTCCAACGTCATTGGTGGATTTCGACACTCCACGCGACCTCTCCACGGGTCAAATCCAGATCATAAATCTCCGGGGTGGGTGGAGTGGTGGGGGATGACCGGTATTGCCAAAGCCAGCGAATCCGGGCGAGGTTGAGCGCGTGTTCAACGCCGCCAAAGACGCCGTCGCCAGCCGGGTCGCGCTTGCTTATCTCAACAGCCTGGCCGGCCGCTACGGGCGTGTGCGCGAGTTGAAAATCGATTCCCGGGGCAAGACGGTCGTCGTCATCGGCGAACTCCTAGGTGAGTCGGAGACGGTGACGTTGCGGATTGATTCCTACCGTATCCTGGAGGAGGGGCAGTGGCGATTCATCGAGGTGACCGCTTGTTCCTGTTCGCGCGAGTGGCTGCAAAACCTGCTCTTTGATCACGTGCGAGACCGAAAGTTGAAGCTCCCCGCCTGGGCGGCGGGCGCGTTGTAAAGAGCGAGCGGGCTTAGCTTCGGAGCTTTTGGCGCGCCAGGGTGTGTTTCGCAATAACTCAGGTCGTCGAACTCCGCGAGTGAGCGGAGAAGCCGGCCGGGCCGGCGTTGACCTCGACGGCACGACCCGCCGGGTCGCCTTTCTCTCGGTCGCCTTGCACGAGCCCGCTTTTCCTCTCACGCCGACCCGATTGTTTTCAGAAACAAGGCCTAACCGAGGACTGAGGCCAGTTTGGAGGCGTCTTTGCCGCCGCCCATGGCGAAGTCGGGTTTGCCGCCGCCTTTGCCGCCGAGCTGGGCGGTGAGGGTGCCGATGATCTTGCCGGCCTGGTGACCGGCTTTGATCGCGGCGGGCGATGCGAAGGCCACCAGCGAGACCTTATCCGCACCGAAGGCGGCGCCGAGCACGACCACGCCTTCGCCGAGTTTGCCGAGAACCTGCGACCCGAGTTCGCGGAGGGCCTCGGGGGCTTCGACGGTGACGACGGACGAGATGTAGGGCAGGCCGTCCTTGGTGGTGGCCTTGGCGGCCAGCTCGGTGGCCAGGGCGGCGGCGGCGCGTTGCTCGTAGGCCTTCAGCTTCTTCTCGGTCTCGGCCTTCTGCGCGAGGAGCGAGTCTAGCTTTTGATCGAGTTGAGAGAGCGGCACGCCGATCTTGGCGGCGGCGGCGGCTAGTTTTTCCTCGTGCGAGCGCACGAAGTCCACGGCGGCCTGTCCGGCCACGGCCTCGATGCGGCGGGTACCGGCGGCTACGGCGCCTTCGGAGACGATCTTAAACAGGCCGATCTCGCCGGTGGTGTTGGTGTGCGTGCCGCCGCAGAGTTCGCGCGAGTAGCCGCCGATGTCCACGACGCGAACGCGTTTGCCGTATTTCTCACCGAAGAAGGCGAGGGTGCCTTTGGGCTTGGCGTCGAAGTCGGTCTCGTAGCCCTTGACCTCGGCGTTATCGAGGATGCGCCAGTTGACGATGCTTTCGATCTCGTGGATCTGGGACGGAGTGACTGCCTCGAAGTGCGCGAAGTCGAAGCGCATGCGGTCAGGGGCGTTGAGCGAGCCGGCCTGGCGCACATGCGTGCCGAGCACGCGGCGCAGCGCGAAGTGCAGCAGGTGCGTGGCGGTGTGGTGGCGCTGGATGGCGCGACGGTGGACCATGTTCACGCCGGCCTCGACCGATCTGGCGACCAGCGACTGGAGGAAGGCGGCGGTGACGGGCTGGGAGCCCCGCGGAGCCTCGGGGAGGATGTTGCCTTCGAGGTTGGAGACCTTGTGGAGATGGCGGCCGGACTTGTCTTTGATAGTGTCGCTGATCTGGACGGCCTGGCCTCCGGCGAGGAGCACGCCGCAGTCGCCTAGCTGGCCACCCATTTCTGCGTAGAAAGGCGTCTGGTCGAAGACGAGGTAGGTGTCTTTCTCGGCGCGTAAGACCTCGGTGACGGTGACGGCAAAGGATTCGGATTTGCCGATGACATAGCCGATGAACGGCGTGGGTTTGGCCTCGGCTGCTTCGGCACCTTCGGTGGCGGCGACGACGATCTCCTTCTTGGTGGAGGCGCGGCCTCGGTTGCGTTGTTCCTCCATGAGGCGCTCGAACTCTACGGTATCGACGGTGAGCCCGCGCTCGGTGGCGAGGAGCTGCGTCATGTCGAGGGGGAAGCCGTAGGTGTCGTAGAGCTGGAAGGCAGCAGAGCCAGGAAACACGTTGTCGGGTTTAACGCAGAACTTTTCGAAGAATACGCCTTCGCGACCATCAATAGCGCGGATTTGAACAACGCCTCCCAGTTGAACGGCTATACGATAGGATTCAGACTCTGCGTCTTTGCTACGGCAGTAAGATTGAAATACTTCCAATCCACGTTCGATAGTCTTACCGAAGCTCTCCTCCTCGCTGCGGATTACGCGACGGATGATGTCCTGGCGTTCGACCAACTCGGGGAAAACCGGGCCGAGGCTTTCGACGACGGGGGCGACGAGTTGCTCGAAGAAGCCGGTCTTCAGGCCGAGCTTCGTTCCGTAGAGGATGCCCCGGCGGAGGATGCGGCGGATGACGTAGTTGCGGCCTTCGTTGCCGGGCATGATGCCGTCCGCGATGGCGCAACTGATGGTGCGGGCGTGGTCGGCCAACACGCGGAAGGCGACGTCGGTGTTTTCCTGTTCGGTGAGGCCTTCGCGTTTGGCGGGGACGGTGCCGAGGTAGGTTTTGCCGGAGAGCCCGGCGACCTTGGCGAAGAGCGGGGCGAAGACGTCGGCGTTGTAGTTGGACGGTTCGGGCGAGAAGTCCGTGAAGCCCTTGGTCGTGGCGTAAATGCCGGCGACGCGCTCGAAGCCCATGCCGGTATCGACGTGTTTGGCGGCGAGCGGGGAGAAGGTGCCGTCGGCGTTGGCGTTGAACTGGATAAAGACGTGGTTCCAGATCTCGATGCAGCGAGGGCTGGAGCTGTTCACGCCCTTGCGGCCTTCGATCTCGTTGTCGCTTTCGAGCAGGTTAAAATGGATCTCGGAGCAGGGGCCGCAGGGACCGGTGTCACCCATCTGCCAGAAGTTGTCCTTGCGGTTGCCGTGGACGATGTGGATCGCTGGGTCGAGGCCCTCGGCCCCGAAGAGCTCGGTCCAGATGGCGGCGGCCTCGTGGTCGAACTCCGAGGGGTCGCCGGGCTTGGGCGCGTACACGGTGGCAAAGAGGCGCTTGGCGGGGATGCCCCAGACCTTGGTCAACAAATGCCAGCCCCAGGTAAGCGACTCTTTTTTGAAGTAGTCGCCGAAGGACCAGTTGCCGAGCATCTCGAAGAGCGTGTGGTGGTAGGTGTCGTAGCCGACGTCTTCGAGGTCGTTGTGTTTGCCGCCGGCGCGGATGCATTTCTGGGTGTCGGCGGCGCGGGTGTCCTTGGCGGGGCGGACGCCGGCCCAGGTGGAGACGTCGGCGGTTTTGTCACCGAGAAAAATGGGCACGAACTGGTTCATGCCGGCGTTGGTGAAGAGCAGTCCGGGAGAGTCGGGCAGGAGGGACGACGAGGGGACGATCGTGTGGGCCTGCTGATGGAAGAAATCGAGGAAGGACTGGCGGATCTCGGCTGAGGTCATGGAGCAAAAATAAGTGTCTCAGCACAGAGGCCGGGCGGTTGCTTAGCAAGGCGTGAATGGCAGGCGGGCCGGGATTGGTTCCGGGGCGCTGCCGCAAGTTTCCTCATACAGGCGGACGCGGGCAATCAGTGTGGTTACAACTTCGCGGCATGGCCTACGTCGATGTTGTATTAGGCATTTAAGTGGGTCACCGATGTTCTCTGCGCACTTGGGTCGTCGATCAGTCGCACCTCTTGTTTGCGTCTTTGTCCAAACGCCATGCCAAAAAAACGATCCGTCCTGAAAAAGAACCTAGCCGCCCCCCCCGCGCCAAAGCCCGCCGGGCCAAGGCCGAACGTAGTCGCCAAGGTTCCCCGTGCGGTTCGGGCCGATACGAACGCCAAGAAATCGGAGAAGGCGCTTCGTCCCCAGCCCCAGTTGACGATCGTGGGTATCGGGGCGTCGGCCGGCGGCTTGGATGCGATCGAGAGGTTTCTGAGGCATACGCCGCAGGGGAGCGGCTGGGCCATCGTCGTTGTGCAGCATCTGGATCCGACGCGTAAGGATCTCTTGCCCGAACTGCTCCGGGCGAGCACGCCCTTCAAGGTCGTCGAAATCAAAAATGGCACCCGGGTGCTGCCGGATTTTGTTTATGTGATTCCACCCGGGAAGGACCTGAGTATCGTCGGCGGCGTGTTGCGTCTGTCGGCGCCGGGCGCTCCCCGGGGGCGGTGGTTGCCCATCGATTCGTTTTTCCGCGCCTTGGCGGAGGATCAGCAAGAACGCTCCGTGGGGGTGATTCTTTCGGGCATGGGAGCCGACGGCACCGAGGGAATCAAGGCCATCAAACAGCGGGCCGGCGTGGTGTTGGTACAGGATCCCGCGACGGCCAAATTCACCGATATGCCTCGCAGCGCCGTCGAGACGAAATTGGCCGACATCGTCGCTCCGGTGGACGAGCTGCCCGGGCTGCTCCTTGAGCATTTGCAACAGGCGCCGCTGCCAAACGCGGCGGAAGGGGAGGAGATACCGGAAGCCGAAAGCTCGTTGAGGCAAGTGATCTCGGTGCTGCGTGGAAACACCGGCCACGACTTCTCACTCTACAAGCGGAGCACGTTGCAAAGGCGCATCCAGCGCCGGATGGGGCTGCACCAGATTATCAAAATCGAGGATTACATCCGCTGCCTTCGGGAGAATCCCCAGGAGGTCGAGTTTCTCTTTCGCGAGTTATTGATCGGTGTGACCTCCTTTTTCCGTGATCCGGCCAATTGGGACAAGTTGCGCGACGAGGTGCTGCCGCCCCTTCTGGAAAAGGGCGGGGCCGGCATCGTTCTGCGCGCCTGGGTCGCGGGTTGTTCGACGGGCGAGGAGGCGTATTCGCTGGCGATCATCTTCAAGGAGGCACTTGAACGAAAGCATTCAAAGCCCCCCGCCACCCTCAAGATTTTCGCCACCGATCTGGATAACGACGCGGTGGCGCGCGCGCGCCAGGGGCTATTCCCGGCGACTATCGCGGAGCACGTCTCGCCGGAGCGACTGGCGCGGTTCTTCGTCAATGAGGACGGGGGCTATCGCATCGCCAAGGAGATCCGCGAGATGATCGTCTTTGCCCCCCACAATATCATCATGGATCCGCCCTTCACCCGGTTGGACATCCTGAGTTGCCGCAATCTGCTGATCTACTTTACGCCGGAACTGCAGAAAAAACTGCTGCCGCTGTTTTACTACAGCATCAAACCGGGCGGCACACTGTTCCTGGGCAGCGCGGAGACTATCGGCGGTTTTTCCAAACTGTTCGAGCCGTCCGAAGGCAGTTCCCGGATTTTTCGCCGGCGCGAGCCCGTCCCGGTCGCAGGTCTCGTGGATTTTCCCTCTTCCTATGTGGCGAACAAACCCGAATCCGCCCTTGCCGTCTCGGGCCCGGTGTCCGTGACGGATACGCTTCAGGCCTCGGCCGAACACTGGCTGCTAAAGCACCATGGGCCCTCGGCGGTTTTGGTCAACAATCAGGGTGATATTCTTTATCTTGGCGGGCATACCAGCCGTTATCTGGAGCCGGTCGCCGGCAAGGCCAATTGGAACGTGTTCGCCATGGTGCGCGAGAGCCTGCGCTACGAACTGGGGGCCATATTCAGAAAAGCCCTGGCCAAGGAGGGGGCGGTGTCCGGGCGCGCCTGCAAGATCGAGGCCGGCGACACGTCCTATTTCGTCAAGCCCACCGTGCAGGCGATCACGGCCAAAGGCGTCTTGGCCGGACTGGTCATGATCGTCTTCACCGAAGTGGTCGATCCGGCCTTGATCGGCAAAGGCCGGACCTCCAAGGCCGGTCTCATCAACGAGCGCGTGCGGTCGCTTACCCAGGAGCTTATGCTGGCGCGCGAGGAGGTGCAGAGCACGCGCGAAGCCATGCTCACATCCCAAGAAGAGCTGAAATCGGCCAACGAGGAACTCCAGTCCACCAACGAAGAGCTTCAGTCCACCAATGAGGAACTCACCACCGCCAAGGAGGAGATGCAGTCGCTCAACGAGGAACTGCAGACGGTGAACGCCGAGTTGCAGGCGAAACTCGACGAGTTGTCCTCCGCCGGCAACGACATGAAAAACCTGCTCAACAGCACGGAGATCGCCACGCTGTTTTTGGACCACTCACTCCATGTGCGTTGCTTCACTCCTCATGCGACCAAGCTCATGAACCTGATCCCCGGGGATGTTGGGCGTCCGGTGACGGACCTCGCCTGCAACCAGCTCTACCCGGAACTCGCGGTGGACGCGGCCGAGGTGCTCCGGTCGCTCGTGCCGGTCGAGAAGGCGCTGACGACCCGCGATGGTCGCTGGTTTGCCCTGCGAGTCATGCCCTACCGCACGATGGACAACCGGATTGAAGGCGTGGTGATCACGTTCACCGACATGACAATCGTCCGGAAGCTGGCGGCGGAATCGCACTTCAAGCCGACCCCACCCGCAGCGAACTGAGGGCTGCCTGCCAACACGGCAAAAGCCAAGGAGGGATCGCAAGGTTACCCCCTTGGCCTTTGCCGGGAATCCACAGTGCGGCTTAGTAGTTCCCGATGATGGCGTCGGCCATCGCCTTGGTGCCGACGGAAGGTTTGCCGAAGGCGATGTCACCGGTGCGCACGCCGTCGGTGGCGACGGTCTTGCGGACGGCCCGTTCGATCTTGGTGGCGACGGCATCGAGGCCGAAGCTGTAGCGAAGCATGAGCGCGGCGGAGAGGACCTGCGCGCAGGGATTGGCGACGCCCTTGCCGGCGATGTCGGGGGCGGTGCCGCCGGCGGGTTCGAAAAGGCCGAAGGGCAGGCCGAGGGAGTTTTTACCCGTGCCGAGCGAGGCGCTGGACAGCATGCCAAGCGAACCGCAGATGACGGCCATCTCGTCGGAGAGAATGTCGCCGAACATGTTTTCGGTGAAGAGCACGTCGAACTGGTTGGGATCGCGGGCGAGCTGCATGGCGGCGTTGTCGACATACATGTGGCTCAGGGCGATGTCGGGGTGGTGTTTGGCGAAATACGCGCTGACCACGCGGCGCCACAGCACGGAGGTTTCGAGGACGTTGGCCTTGTCCACGGAGCACACCTTTTTGCCGCGGGCCTTGGCGGTCACGGCGGCCACCTCGGCGATGCGCTCGATCTCGGAGGTCTTGTAAACCATCGTATCGACGGCCTGTTCCTCGCCGTTGTCGAGCTTGGTGGTGGTCTTGGGCAGGCCGAAGTAGATGCCGCCGGTGAGCTCGCGGATGCAGACGATGTCGATGCCGTTGGGGATGCGCTCGGTCTTGAGCGGAGAGGCGTCGGTGAGGTCGGCGTAGAGCAGGCCTGGGCGGATGTTGGCGAAGAGATTGAAGGCCTTGCGCAGCGGCAGGAGAGCGGCGCGCTCGGGCTGCTCCTTGGGTGGCAGCTTTTCCCACTTGGGGCCGCCGACGGAGCCGAAGAGGATGGCGTCGGCCTGCTGGCAGAGCGCGAGGGTGGAGTCGGGAAGGGCCTTGCCGTGATTGTCGATGCCGGCGCCACCGACATCGGCTATCTGGTAGGAGAGGGTGAGGTTTTCCTTGCCGGCGACGTGGGCCAGCACGCGCAGGGCCTCGGTCATGACCTCGGGCCCGATGTAGTCTCCAGGAAGAACGGCGAATTTAAGAGTCGGCATAAAAGACGGGGAGTTAGCGAAAAGGCGTGAAGACTGGCAAAGGCATTTTTCGCGGTTGCGGTGCGGTGGATTCCGCATCTGTTGACGACCTCTTTAAACCCATGAAAATCCATGTGCTGCCTGCGGGTCCGATCGAAACCAACGCCTACCTGCTGACCGACGCCGCGCTCGGCCAGGCGGTGCTCATCGACGCCCCGGGAGACATCTGGAGGCAGGCGGAACCGATCCTGGCGGCCGAGAGCTGCCGGTTGGTCGAGCTCTGGCTCACGCACGGCCACTGGGATCATACGCAGGATGCGGCCAAGGTCGTCCGTGCGACCGGGGCCAGGACGCGCGGACATGCGGCGGACCGGCATTTCTTCGAGACACCGCAGATCATGTCGGCGTTCCTCGGCAGCCAAATCAAGCTGGAGCCGCTGACAATCGACCACTGGGTCGTGCAGGGCGAGCGCTTTGAAGCGTTGGGTCGCCCCGTCGAGGTGCGGCATGTGCCGGGGCATTGCCCGGGGAACGTGCTGTTTTACTTTGGGAAAGACGCAGCGGCCTTCGTGGGTGACGCGTTGTTCGCCGGCAGCATCGGGCGCACCGACCTGCCGGGCGGAAGCCGGGAGGAACTCACGAACGCGATACGCAGCCAGATATACACCATGCCGGACTCCACCGTGGTGTATCCCGGGCACGGGCCGGCCACGGCGGTAGGAGTGGAGAAACGGGGTAATCCCTATGTGCGCGGATAAGTTTTCGCATTTGTCATTTGGCGGGGTGCGCGGGATGACTGGGCTCCTCCGATGACCGATCCCGCACAGGACGAATTTTTTATGCGCCGGGCGATCACCCTGGCCCGACAGGCTTGGGGGCGCACGCATCCGAATCCGCTCGTGGGGGCGGTGATCGTCGAGGGGGGCCGGGTGGTGGCCGAAGGCTTTCACGCGCAAGACGGCGGGCCTCATGCCGAGCGTGCGGCGCTGGCGGCGCTCGGTCGCGCCCCGAGGCCGGACGCGACGCTTTATGTGACCCTGGAGCCCTGCTCGACGCACGGGCGCACGGGGGCCTGTTGCGACGCAATCCGCGCGGCGGGCATAAGGCGTGTGGTCGTCGGGGCGACCGACCCGAATCCGGCCCATGCGGGGAGGGGATTGGAAGTGTTGCGCGCCGCCGGCGTGGACGTGACGGGCGGCGTGCTGGCGGCTGAATGCGCCGATCTCAACCTGATCTTCAACCACTGGATCGTCTCCGGGGCGCCCCTGCTGGCCGCCAAGGTGGCGATCACGCTCGACGGAAAAATCGCCTGTCGCTCCGGCGAGTCGAAGTGGATCACGGGCGAGGCGGCCCGCGCCGACGTGCATGCCTGGCGGCGGTATTTTCCGGGCATCGCGGTCGGGGCCATGACGGTCCTCAAGGACAACCCGCGGCTCACGGCGCGCACGGCCGACGGAGGGACCTGGTGCCCGCTGCGTTTTGTATTCGACGGCTTGCTACGGACGGCGGCAAGCCCGCACCTGCCCGACGTTTATACCGACGACCAGCGGGAACGCACGATCGTGGTGACGACGCAGCACGGCGGCATGGGCTATGTGCGCAAGCTGCGCGACCTGGGCGTGCAAGTCTGGGTGCTGGAAACCGGGGCGCAGCGGGTGGATTTCGCCGATTTTCGGAGGCGCTGCGCTGGGGAAAAGATCACCGGCGTCTATTTCGAGGGCGGCTCGCAGCTCCTCAGCGCGCTGCTGCGCGCGCGGCAGTTGGACTATCTTTTTGCCTACCGCGCGCCGCTGCTTTTCGCCGATGACAAGGCGAAGACCATGTTTGCGGGGCTGCGACCAGAACGGGTGGACCAGGCGGTGCGCCTGACCGATCTCCGCCACGAGATTTTCGGCGACGACGCGTTGATGCGCGGCCGGGTCGGCTATCCCGAAAAGATTTTGATCGATGAAACTGTTTTTAGCCTCAGGTAACGCCCACAAAGTCGCGGAAATGAACTCGCTCGCCCTGGCCGGAGGGTTGGCGGTGGAGATCGTGTCGGCCAAGGCCGCCGGGGGGATGCCGCCGGTCGCGGAGGATACGGGCACCTTTATCGGCAACGCCCGCAAGAAGGCGTTGGCCTTAAAGGCGATTTTGCCCGATGAAGCGTGGGTGCTCGCAGATGACAGCGGCCTGTGCGTCGATGCACTGGGCGGGGGGCCCGGAGTGGAGTCGGCCTACTACGCGGGACCGCTGGGCGACGGAGCGGCCAATCTGCGCAAACTGGTCGAAGTGATGCGCGGCGTGCCCGGGGAAAAGCGCGGTGCGTATTTTGTCTGCGTCCTGCTGCTTGCCGGACCCAAGGGAGCGGAGGCGGTGTTTGCAGGGCGTTGCGACGGCCGACTAAGCCAGGAGCCCAGGGGCGGGGCGGGGTTTGGTTACGATCCTCTGTTTGTGCCCGAGGGTTGCGAACTGAGTTTCGCCGAGCTTGGTGACACGGTCAAAAATACTCTCAGCCATCGCGGCCGGGCCTGGGCCCGGCTCGCGGAGCATTTGCTCAGGCTTACCAGTTGAAGGACGTCCGGGCGTCCTCGTATTCGGCTGCGTTCAGGTCGGTGAAGTCCACGCGGCGATAAGACATCACGCGAGGAGTGCCCGGTGGGTAGCGGCCGTTGCGGAAGATGGAGTTGAAGCCCCAGTTGCGGGCGGGCGGGGAATAATAACCCGAGGAGCTGTGCGGTTCGGTGGCCACGCGCGACTCGAAGAGGGAGACCAGCGAGCCGCGGATAAAGACACTCTTGCCGCTCCAGTTTTCCAGGAATCTCGGAAGGTTGTGGGCGCCACCGCTGGTATTGCCGGTGCCGTCTTTGTTGGTGGGGGTCAGGCCCACCAGCAGCGCGGCCGAAACCTCGATGGTGTTTGTGGAGGCGGTCGGACTGGCGGTGGAGTGAGTGGTGGCGTCGTTGAAGTTTTCGGAGAGGATGGTCACGGAATCGCCGACGATCGCGGCGGGGACTTCGCCGGTCTCCGGATCGGTTGCGGAGTTGGGGCTCGCGGTGGAGGTGGAGCCGTCGGCGTTGAAGTTGCCTTTGATATAAACGGGGGCGTTGGTGGCGATGGTAAGGCCCTCGTTGGCGGTGCCGTAGGAGGCGACCTTGCCCTTGCCGTTGATGATCCGCACGCTGGTCTGCATGCTCTCGGGGGCCGTGGCGCCATTGGTAAGGCCGGTTTTTGGATCGGTGGTGGGGCCTCCCTGGACTTCGACATAGACGATGCCGGTCCAGTCGCTCGTGGTCAGACCAACTATGGTGTCGGATGAGGTCACCGAGGCGGAGCCGGAGCTGGTTTGAGCCGTGCTTTTTCCGTCCATGGCGGCGACGGCTTTGCGCAAGGCGTCCATGTCGAGTTCGATCAGATCAGTCCCTTTTTTGCGACGGCGGTCGTACATTCCCTGGTTGCCCGCCGTGAATGCCGGCGTGGTTGGTGTTGTGCTGGCGACGGTGGTGGAGTTGTGGTCGGATGGCGGGCTGGTCCGCCAGGCCGTCTCCGATCCCGTGGTCGGCGAGTTGGTGACGCTCGAGCCCGACGTGGTGGTGCTGCCGCTGCTGGTGTAGGTGATCGTCATCGGCGTGGTAGTGGACGTGGTCGTGGGCTTGTATTTGAATTTGCCCGCATTGGATCCGGTGCCGGTGGTGGTGACGGCGTAGGTTTTCAGCGACTCGGTGGTGTTGTAGGTCGATGTGGCTTCATAAGCCTTGTAGGTCACCAAGGTGTTGCCGGAGGGAAGGGTGAGAACTTTGTTCTTGGTGGGGTCGGTCTTGCTCCTGCTGGAGACCGAGACTGATCGGGTGGCGGGATCGACGGAAATGTAGATGCCGGCGTCGTTGGCGTATTTTTGCTGCTCCACTTCCTTTCTGGAAACGTAGTCGGAGGCCGTGGTATCCGTGGGCCAGTTGGAAGGTTCAATGATGGAGCGGCCGGAGTTTACCGAGTCGTCTGAGCCGACGCCCGGTGACGTGTCTTCCAGGTAGCGGCCGATGGCGACCGGGGAGTAGTTGTCCACGCCATGGGCGGCGGTTTGGAGATAGCCGTTCCACCGCTGGGAGCTGTAATCGCGGAAGCCGCTCCAGTCGGCGGCGGCCGTGCCGGCACCTTGGGTGCTGTCTTTCCAGACAGTGCTGTCGCGAAGGTTGAGGTATTGGCCGTAGGTGTTGCGGAAGTTCACCGAGCCCGTGCGGCCGGCCGCGCTGTTGCCGTCGGCCGAATTGTCGCCCGGTTTCTTGGCGTGGTAGATGCGTCCCGAGGCGGTGACGTTGTCGGTGAAGGTGAGCGAATTATCCGGGTAGAGGTAGAGGTTGCCGTTGGTGTGGACGGGGCCCGTGATGGTCATGGCCGGGCCGTTGAAAATCTCCAGGTCCATGTTGTAGAAGATCGCGTGGGCGAAGAGGGGGGCGCCGCGAACCGAGATGCGTTGAGACATATAGGCGGTGATGGCTCCGCCCTGATTGTTTGGGGGGGCGACGGTGGCTTTGGCGATCACGCGTATATCTCGTCGAAATACATTTTTCCCGCTCAAGGGGTCGTTTTCGTTATTTGGATTGGCGGGGTTGTAATAATACGACGCTCCGGATGCCGGAATGATTTCAACGGTTCCACCAATGAGCTCATTGTCCGATACTCGGACGTTGCTGCCGGACCAGAAACTGGTCGGGGGCATGGCGAGGGCGTCGGAGCCGGCGGGGTCGAGACTGATCGTGCTGCGTGTGGCCATTTTTTCCCTAATCTGGGCGAAACCGTATTCCGCAAGGGCCTCGGCGGCGCTGCGTGCCTCCAGACGCAGGGCGTGACGGTAGTTCATCTTGCGTTCCGTCATGCTCCAGCTGAGCAGACTGGCGATGATCAACAGCGAGACGCTGGTGAAGATCACGACACCAAGGATGATGGAGCCGCGGGCGGAGGCATGGGGCGGGTTCATGGCGGGCATGGGAGGTGGTCAACCGCGGGGGGAGACGGTGAAATTATAGGTGTTGGTCGCGCGCTCGTAGCGGTTGGCGCCGGTGTTGGTGCGATGAATGATGTCGCATTTCACGAGCACGCTGCGGCCGTAGAAATTGTAGAAAAGGGACTGGGAGCCTATGTTTCTCGAAAGCTCGATGACCTCGGGATTGGTCTGTGCGGTGGTCGTTGCGGGCAAGAGTGTCCAAAGGTTCTCCGTGCTGCTCGGGCTGAAGGACCGTTCAAATTTTCGCACGGGTGCCTCGCCGTCGGATTCTTTGGGGTCACGATAATAACCCACGATGCGGCTGATTTTGCTGTCGTCGGCCGGATCGAGATAAACCAACACCAGCATGTTTCCCGACTGGCCGGGGTAGATTTTGTTGTTGGATGTCACGCCATCGACGGTGAGCGAGCGCGCGGTGAACGAGGGGTAGATCACGAAGTAATTGGCATAGGTCGCATTGTCGGTCATCTCGGCGGTGAACGTGCGCATGTCCCTGTTCACCAGAAGCTTTCCAGAGTCGAAATGGTAGATGTTGAGGCTTTGTATAAAAAAGCTGAACAGGCCTCCCAGGACCAGCGAAGTGATTCCGAGGACGATCATGATTTCCACGAGAGTCATGCCACCGTGGCCACCGGGTGGTCGCCCCGAACGGGGGTTGGCGTTTTTTCGGGTCATATCAGTAAGTAGGGACGTTGGAGCGGATGGTGCGGACGGAACTGCGATAAATGCGGGCATTGGTGCCGAAGCCGCTCTGCCATGCGTATTGGATCGTGATGGATCGAACCTGAGTGGCGCTAATGCTTGGATTGCTTATGTCTTGAATCCAAACGCGGAGATTCAGGCGCAGATCGTCGATGGTGTCGCTGGGGGTGCTGTTGACGTCGATCGTCTTGGTATTTTCGTTGACCCCGGTGATTTCCGTCGAGGCGGTGATCCCCAGCGTGGACAGCGAGGGCAGGGTCGTGGCTGTGGATATGGTGAGCGAGTCCGACACCGTGGCGCTCAGTCGAGTGGGTATTTCTTTCGAGGTCGCGCCCGCCCCGGCAATCACGGTGCCCGTTGATGTGATGTAGGGCAGATCGTCGAATTCCATGTTTTTCATCTGCTCAATGTAGCCTTGGACGACGGTGATGGCCGCGTTTTGACTGACGCTGCCATCACTGAGTTTGCGCGAATAAAGCAACGATCCGAAAATCGCCACCATGCCGATGGCGAGGAGGGTCGAGGAGATTGCCAATTCGACAAGCGTGGCGCCGCGTACTCGCGGTTTGCGGTTGCTCTGGAAGAAAAGGCCCGGGCGGGGGGCTGGATTATGCGGGTTCACGTTCTGGGTGTGAGATGACTCTACACCCAGTCCGGCCCGAATGGTTAGGGTCTTAAGCCTGTTTTTGGACCCTAACGACTAGGGCCGTTGGACCCTAGTGAGCGCGCGGCGGCCTGAGTGTAATAGGCGGCCGCCTGCGCGCGGCGGGTTACATGGAGTTTCTCGAAGACGGTGCTGAGGTAGTTTTTGACCGTTTTTTCGGCCAGTCCCATTTCGGCCGCCACTTCCTTGTTGGTGTGTCCAGCCGCTATCAACGCGAGGACCCGTTGTTCCTGGGGTGAGAGGCTGGCGACGAGGGGTTTGGTGCGTTCATTTTTTAAAAGATCCATCAGGCGGGCGGTGATTTGCGGATCGAGAATCGATCTTCCCGCGGCCACGTCACGAATACCCTGCAGGAGGGCAGGGGTGTTGATTTCCTTGAGCAGATAACCGTGGGCACCCGCATGGATGGCCTCGTCCACGATTTCCTGTTCAGAGCTTGATGTAAGGAAAATCACGCGCGTATCGCCGCCGTCGGCCATCAGGCGTTTGCATACTTCGATGCCGTTGCCATCCGGCAGTCGTATGTCGAGAAGCACGACATCGGGGTGCTCGCGTTTGCAGATGACCACAGCTTCCGCGGCCGACGCGGCGACGCCGCACAGTTGGAGTCCGGTAGCTCCTTGCAGCAGGGTTTGGAGGCCGACACGGACAAGTTCGCTGTCGTCAACAATGACGAGCCGGATCGGGGTGGTTTTCGTATTCATGGCCGGGTCGTGGTCACGGGAAAGGTGATGGCCAGGCGGGTGCCTTGACCGGGCTTGCTGTCCAGGCGCAACTCCGCGCCCAGAAGCCCCGATCTGGCCTTGAGATTGGCCAGGCCGTGACCCCCGGGTTTGGAGAGAACGGGATCGAATCCCCGGCCGTTGTCCTGCACGAGCAAGGCCAAGTGGTCATCATCCTGATGGAGGCGGATATCGATCCGGGAGGCGTCACCGTGGCGCAGTGCGTTGCTCACGGCCTCCTGGATGATCTGGAGCACGTCGGGTATTTGCGTGGCTCCCATTCGCGCTTCGGCGGCTTCGTCGATGCGCACGGCAAACTCAACCGGCCGCTCGCCTTTGAGGGTGTTGAGGATGGCGGACAGAGCATTTGAGAAATCACGGCGAACCGGGGCCTGCGAATCGGACAGCGAATGAATGTAGGCGCGTATATCCCGGATGGTTCCATTTAGCATTTGCATCCCGCGCTCGAAGAGGGCGTCGGCACCGGCTTGATCGGACGGTCGTTTTTGCCGCGAAGATTCGAGAGTGAGCCCGGTGGCGTAGAGCGATTGGATGACGCCATCGTGGAGGTCCCGCCCGAGACGGATTTTGTCACTGATCGCCTGGTCGAGCAAAAGCTGGTGCAGCCTGGCGTTTTCATCGGCGCGACGGCGTTCCGCGCGCTCGTAGCACAGAGCCTCCTCGGTGGCCACGGCGGTTCGGGCCAGCCGTTCGACTTGTTTCATTTCACCCCGCGAGCGACCGATTTCCTCCGACAATGACGAATTGACGGGACGCCGGTTCGCCGCCAGAGCGATGGCCACCAGCGAAGAAAAAGAAACCACCACGAGAAGCAGGGTGATTTTCTGCTGGTCCCCCTGATGCGCGGCGAGCACGGGTTTGATGAGGTGTGCGGACTCTTGGGCGTTTTGCAGCCGTTGGTGTGCGCGCCGTTTCAGCCAAAGTTCACCGATCGCGGCGGACAACCCGACGGCTGCAAGCGCGAGGCAAAAGATTAAGAGACGTAGCGCGTTCCCCATGTCGTGGAAGAGAACGTGCCTTGGCGGGGCATTCAGGCAACGGCAAACAAGGGTGGCTTGGCACCAAATGGTGGAGCAGATGGGAATCAAACCCACGACCTCTTCATTGCGAACGAAGCGCTCTATCAACTGAGCTACTGCCCCATCAGGAGAGGGTTTTATCTTTGGGGACGTGCCTCGCGAGTAAACATCATTTTGCAGACGCCCCGAAATTTACCGGCCAACGGTGCCGACAGCGTAAGCTATACCTTTATTCGCGGGGCTTCTGGTTATTCGACGAACCGGTTAAATCTTAGCGTGTCTGCCAGTTGGTCCTCAATTTGCTGTTGATGCATGAAATCCGCATCCAAAGTCTCCCGTTCGCTTAACCTTATTACTAAGATATTAATACTATGAAAAAATCCACCACGGCCAAAGTCGCCAAGCCCTCCACCGCCGTTGCCGCCAAGCCTGTCGCCGCAGTCGCCGCCAAGAAAGCCCCGGCCAAGACCGTAAAAAAGGCCGCCGCCGCCCCCAAGCGCACGGCCGTTGTCGAGGCGCCCTCCGAGAAGATCGCCGTCGCCCCGGTTACGAAGACAGCCCCTCGCAAACTGGTTTCGACCACCATTTCCGCGCAGATTGATGTCGGCTTCGGCAACACGCTCTTTATCCGCGGCGAGGGCCAGGGCCTGAGCTGGGAAGCCGGTGTCGCCATGGAGAGCGTGGGGGACAGCCAATGGAGCATCTCGCTCCCGAGTGTCTCCGCTCCGGTCGTTTTCAAGCTGCTGATCAATGACCAGATCTGGTCGGTGGGCGAAAACTTCGTCGCTGAACCCGGTTCCTCGCTGGTGGTTTCGCCCGCGTTTTAAACCACAACATGGTTTGACGGTTCGTCGGGGTTCATGGTGCGCAGGCGGCTTTGCAGGGCTTGTGCGCCTGAGTCCCTGTCGCCGAGTTGTTCCGTTGGAATTTCTTCACAGTACAGCCGCAGTCTCGAAAAGGGCCGCGGCAGGTGGAACTTATCCCAGCTGCGGAGCTGCCAGGATGACGAGTAGTGGCAGCCGACCAGCAGCAGCGGTGCTTGGGCACGACGCGCCACGATCAATCCGCCGGCCTTGAACTCGTAGAGAGGGCCGCGTGGTCCGTCCGGAGTGATGCCGATGTCATGGCCGGCCCTCAACACATCTACAAGGGTGGTGACGGCTTCGCGACCGAGTTTGTGACTTGATCCGCGCACGGCGCGGATGCCTATCAAGGAGAAAAACGCCTCCAGCCAAGCCCCGTCCTTGCTGGGGCTAACCAAGCCGTAGATACGCCGTCCGCCGCGGTAGCGGCGAAAAATCTCGGCGGTGACAAAGAGACGGTTGTGCCAAAGCACGAAGGCGACCGGCCCTGTGTTCAGCCTCAACTTGCGCTCGGTTTCGGGCGAGGCGACCACGTGCAAGGACCGACCCCACAGGTGCATGACCGTGCCCAGCGGCCGGAGCGCGAGCTTGCGCCAACCGCGGAGGGCGTGAATCACCGGTCGTTCCTGGGAAGAGGCCATGAACGGGAATGTTGGGGGGCGAACCCCCGCACAGCCAAGCGAAAGTTCGGCTGTGACGCCGGGCACATGTTGAAACTCGACGGGGCGGCGCGTTCGCCGCCAGCATGGCGATTTGCTCAATGGACCTCTTTTTTGGCATTACGTTGGAGATTGTGATCGTTCTAACCCTGGTGGCGGCCAACGGATTTTTTGTCGCGGCCGAGTTTGCCCTGGTCAAGGTGCGCGCCAGCCAGCTGCGGCCCATGGCCAAGACGGGCGGGTGGCGGGTCAAGTTCGCCCTGATGGCGACCAACAAGCTCGACGCCGCCCTGTCGGCCACCCAACTCGGCATCACCCTGGCCAGCCTGGGACTGGGCTGGGTCGGCGAGCCATTCATCGCCCATCGACTGGAGCCTGTGCTGGGGATGTTCGGCGTCACCGAGCCGACCACGGTGTCGTCGGTGTCGTTTGCCACGGCCTTCGCGGTGATCACGTTTCTCCACATTATCTTCGGCGAGCTCGCGCCCAAGTCGCTCGCGATCCAGCGGCCCAAGGCGGTGTCGTTGTTCGCGGCCGCGCCGTTGATCGTTTTTTATTACTCGCTGTTTCCCTTCATCTGGCTGCTCAACGGAACGGCCAACCGCTTCCTGCGCTGGGCGGGGCTTGATCCGGCAGGCGAGGGCGAGGGCGCGTTCAGCTCGGAGGAGCTCGAATATGTGCTCAGCCATGCCCGGCATTCCCATCCCGGCGACTCGTTGATCAACAAGCTGATGATTCGTTCTCTGCGACTGCGCGAGATCCGCGCCCATCAGATCATGCATCCCCGCGAGCAGATCGTGGGGCTGTGGCTCGACCGGCCCATGTCCGAAAACCTGCGCATCGCCCAGATGAGCGGTCACAGCCGGTTTCCGGTGTTCAAGAATGATTCGCTCGACCCGTGCGAGGGCGTGCTGCTGGTGCGCGAGTGGCTTTGGCAGATCCAGGCTCTGGGGGCTCAGGAATCGTTCGAGCCGCTGGTCCGGCCGGCGCTGACGTTTACGCTCAAGACGCCCATCCACTCCATGCTGGAGCTCTTTCGCTCTTCACGGAATCACCTGGCGCTGGTGCTGGATGATGCGGGCAACACGGCCGGCATCGTGAGTTTCGAGGACGTGCTGGAAGAGATCGTGGGCGACATCCGCGACGAGTTCGACATCGAGCACGGGCCGATCTTCGAGTTCAACGAGCAGTTCATCGTCGTGAGCGGCGCGCTCACGATGCGCGAGTTGCAGGCGGAGACGGGTTGGACCTTTGAGTGGCTGCCGAAGGAGACGGTCGCCCTGTGGATACAGCGGCATTGCGGCTGGCTGCCCCGCCGGGGCGAGACGATCACCGTCGGCGATTACCAGGTGACCCTGTTGGATGTCCACGCTGAGCGGGTGCGGCGGGTCAAGGTGCAGCGGCTGGTGCCGGTGGCGTGAGCCGGGCCCAAAAAAGCCCGACGCGTTCTGCGTCGGGCTGGGTAAGGAAATCGCGTGTCCGTGGGATCAGGATTGGACCGGGCGACGGCGACGCAGGAGGGCGGCGCCAAGGACCAGCCCGCCGGCAACCGCGGCAAAGGTGGACGGCTCGGGGATGGCCGAGACCGAGGCGTTGATGAAAGCGACGTCTGTCGAGGGTCCGGAAATCGAGGTGTCGTAAACCTTGAAGTATAAGTTGGTATCGGTAACAGTATTAGAAGTGGTGAAACTAAAGCTGACCGTCTTCCAGTCTGGAGTGAGGCCGTCGTTGCTTACCGAAGCGGTATAGGTTCCCAATGCGGAATCGTCGGAACTCCTGTAAACCCCGAAGGTGAGGGCCACGTTTTCTCCAACAGCGATGTAGGTACATCCAGTGAAGCCGTGTAGTCTTGGCTGGAAGCGGCGGTAAAGCTTTGTGTGAAGCTACCGCCTCGATTATTCGAATCTCCGCCAAAAGTCGGATACCAACCGCTGATCGTGCTAGACCAACCGAGTGCATTGTCGGTACTGCGCTGTTGATAGGTGTCTTCGGCGGCCTCGACCGTGTTCTAATTATTGGCGTTGATTAGGGCGGGTCCCAAGGTGTAAATCCACCCCGTTACCGCATTAGGCTTGTCGGTGAACAGGTAATACTGAACCCAGTTATCCGAGTTGATTGGGTCGGTCCACTGTGCCATACTTTCTCCAGAAAAATCAGCGGTAAAGGTTCCGTTGATGAGCAGATTCTGCGCGGAGGCGGTTAAGGAGAGGCCGAAGGTCGTAGCAACCGCCAAGCCCCAGAGTTTATACGTCAGTTTTTTCATAATATATGAATCCTCGCATGACGCGAATGGGGCGGTTCGCGCATGTCTTATGAGCGTCATTACGTCTCGTCTTTGTGCAGGGTCGTCAAGTTTTTGTTGGGCCGTTTTACAGGAGATTCTTTGGGCGGATCTGCTTGGCGGACGCTGCTCGGCCGTTCAGGTGCGCACCTGGCCCGAGCCGTCGATCACATATTTGTAGGTGCAGAGCTCGTTCAGACCCATAGGACCGCGGGCGTGGAGGCGGTCGGTGCTGATGCCGATCTCGGCGCCGAAACCGAACTCGAAGCCGTCGTTGAAACGAGTGCTGGCGTTCCAGGAGACCACGGCGCTGTCCACGGCGAGCTGGAACGCAGCGGCGGCCGCAGAGTCTTCCGTGACGATGGCCTCGGTGTGCCCGGAGCTGTCGCGGTTGATGGTGGCCACGGCCGTTTCCAGGTCGGGCACCACGCGCACCGCGAGGACAAGGTCCAGGAACTCGGCGGTGAAGTCCGCGGCCGCAGCGGCGGCGTGGGCGAGAGGGACCTTTTGCAGGATCGCGGCGGAGGCAGGATCGCAACGGAGTTGAACCCCCTTGGCGACCAAGGCGGCCGCGAGGCGGGGGAGGGCCTGTGCGGCAATGTCGGCATGCATGAGGAGTTGCTCGGCGGCGTTGCATACGCCGGGGCGCTGGGTCTTGGCGTTGAGCAGGATGTTTTCGGCCATCGCGAGGTCGGCGGCCTTGTCGACGTAAACGAAGCACACGCCGGTGTAGTGCTTGATTACGGGGATGGTGGAATTCTGGGCGACGAAGCGGATGAGGCTCTCGCCTCCGCGGGGGATGATGCAGTGCACGAGCGTGTCGAGCTTGAGCAGGGTGTTGAGCGCGGCACGGTCGGTGGTGGGGATGAGCTGGACGGAGTCGGCGGGCAGGCCGGTCTCGGCGAGGGCCCGGGTAATGAGCGCGGCGAAGGCGGTGTTGGTGTGGAAGATTTCCTTGCCGCCGCGGAGGATGGCGGCGTTGCCTGACTTGAGGCAGAGGATGGCGCAGTCGATGGTAACGTTGGGGCGCGCCTCGTAAATGATGCCGATGACGCCGATAGGCACGCGGCGTTTGCGGATTCGCAGGCCGTTGGGGCGCGTCCAATCTTCGAGCGTGGTGCCGACGGGGTCGGGGAGGGCGGCGACCTGGCGGACGGATTCGGCGAGGTGTTCGAGCTTGGCGGGGGAGAGGCTAAGTCGCTCGATTTGGTGTTTGGCGAGGCCGTTGGCCTCGGCGTCGGCCAGGTCCCGGGCGTTGGCGGCGAGGAGTTCGGTTGAGTCGGCGGGGATCAACTCGGCGAGGCGCAGCAGTGCGGCGTCCTTGCGCGCGGTCGGGATCGTGGCGAGGACGAGGGAGGCGGCGCGGGCGCGTTGGGCGATCGAGGTGACGAGTTGGGCGAGGTCGGCGGACATGGGAGTTCTTGATCTACCCGACCGGGTGGGAAACACACGCCGGAATTTTTGGCGCCGGTGCCGGCGCGGGCGGGCGTCAGTCGAAGAGCCGACTGCGGTTGAAGCGCCAGATCGCCAGGCTCATCACGACGGCGGTGATGCCGCCGAGCACGCCGAGTATGGGGAGCAGTTGCGCGAACGAACGTCCGGCCCAGAGCACCGCGCTGAAGCCTTCCATCGACCAGTAGACAAGGGTGAGGCGGGCGAGTTGCTGGATAAACTCGGGCATGAGGCTGAGGGGAAACCAGGCGCCGCCGAGGGCGCTCATGAGCAGGATCGAGAACGTGGCGAGGCCGGAGGCGGCCTCGGCGTTGGGCGCGAACGCGGCGTGCAACATGCCAAACGACGTGCAGGCGCCGGCGGCGAACAGGCACACGACGAGAAGCGGCAGGAAATGCGGCCAGACTTCGATGCCGAACAGCACGCTGCCGGCGAAGAAGAGCACGAGGAGTTGGAGCAGGCCGAGCGCGGCGCCGCAGCAAAATTTTCCCCACAGGATGTGCGCGCGCGTCACGGGCGAGGCCATCAGGCGCTGGAAAATGCCCGCGTCGCGCTCGCGGAAAAGGCTGGTGGCGGATGCGCTCAGGGCGAAGAGCAGGAACTGGATGGCCCAGCCGCCGACGAGGTTGGTGGCGACGGGGCTTTTCACCTCGGCGCCGACGACCTGGACGGTCTCGATTTTCACGAGCTGTGACAGCAGGCTTTCGCCAGTGCCGTTGGCGCTGGTGGTCTCGGCTGGCAAGCGGCCGGCGGTGGGACGAGGATGTTGGCGAGAGCGATCACGAGTCTGGAGTCGCGCGGTTGACTGCCGGTGAGGTGGAGGAAGACCGCTTCGAGGCTGGGCCGCTGGCAGGTGAACAGGCGGCCGGGCAACGCGAGGGCTTCGACCAGCGCGAAAAAGGTGGAGAGCCGGGTGTGCGCGTGCGGGCGGAAGCGGTACATGCCGTCCGCGGTCGCCAGCGTGCCGTGCGCGTCCAGTTGCGCGACCAGCGGCGCGGTGGCGGCGGTGGCGGGAAAACGGATTTCCTCGTCGAACGGCAGGCGGGCCAGGAGTTCGTCCACGGTGCCGAGGGCGTGGAGCCGGCCGTGGTCGATGATGCCGATGCGCGAGCAGAGCCGCTCGGCCTCTTCCAGGTAATGGGTGGAGTAGACGATGGTGAGGCCCTCGCGGTTGAGCTGCGCGAGGTAGGTGAAGATGGCCTGGCGCGACTGTGGATCGATGCCGACGGTGGGCTCGTCGCAGAGCAGCAGTTGCGGGCGGTGGAGCAGGGCGGCGACGAGGTTGAGCCGGCGCTGCATGCCACCGGAAAAGGTTTTCACCAGGTCGCGGCGGCGCTCGCCGAGCTGGACGGCGGCGAGCGCGGCGTCGATGCGCGCGCGCAGGTCGGCCCGGCGCAGTCCCTGGAGTTCGCCGAAGATGCGGAGGTTTTCCTCGGCGCTGAGATCCTCGTAGAACGCGATGTGCTGGGGCACGAGCCCTAGGGAAAACCCGCCGTCCGCCAGGGCCGCCGCCCGCGGGCGGCCGTCGAAGGTGATCGTGCCGGCTTGGGGCGAGCGCAGGCCGGCGATGAGCGCCATCGTGGTGGACTTGCCCGCGCCGTTGGGGCCGAGCAGGCCGAAAAAGTCCACGCGACGGATGTCGAGCGACAGGTCGGCCAGGGCGGTGACCGTTCCGTAGCGTTGGGTGACGGAGGCGATCGAGAGCATAAGCCGACTCCCGCCTTGCAGTTAACGTGCCAGCAAGGCGGCGTCCGCGTGGAAGTGCTGCCTGTTCGACCTGGGCAGGGCGCAACTCGGGAGCGCCGGCGGCACCGGCGTCAAAACAAATGAAGTTGGTCGTGGGAACGGGGCGGCGAGGTGGATCGCCTCAGAGGCGACCTTCGATCAGGCCGAGGGGGAGCGCGTCGGGCTGCGCGGGGCGGGATGTGATCTCGATGCTCCGGTTGGTCGTGGACGATTTTCCGAAAGAGTGCATGACGTCGAGAGCGTGGTAGGCCAAGGCACCGCTGGCGCGGTGCCGGCGCCGGCCGTCGCTGAGGATGGCGTAGGCCAAGTCGGCGGCACCAATGCTTCGCGAGTTCATCAGGTATCGATGACTGAAGGCCTGTTTCTGCCACTCACAAGTCGAGGAAGTCCACAGATCGATCGGGCCGCCGAAGGTGTTCGGATCGGGGGCCTTCAGCGAACCTTCGGTGCCGTAGATTTCGATCGGGCTATGCCCGTGGGCATGCACATCGAAGGAGATCGTCGCGGTGACAACGGCCCCGGAGTGAAACTCCAGCGCACCGGAGTAGTGGGTTGGCAGCTGGACCGGCAGCAACTTGCCAAACTGTTCCTTGCAAGTGGCGATGCGCTGATCAAACGCCTTGGTCGTGATGGCGCTCACGCGCTTCACGGGCCCGAGCAGGTGCACGAGCGCGGTGATGTAGTAAGGGCCCATGTCGAACATCGGGCCGGCGCCGGTCTCGTAAAAGAACGCGGGGTTCGGGTGCCAGCTCTCGGGGCCGCGGCTCATCATGAAGGCGGTGCCGCCTACGATTTTGCCGAGCCAGCCGTCGTCGATGAGCTTGCGCGTGGTTTGGTAGCCGCCGCCCATAAAAGTGTCCG
Organism: uncultured Verrucomicrobiota bacterium; assembly: GCA_903876795.1. Lineage (GTDB taxonomy): Bacteria > Verrucomicrobiota > Verrucomicrobiia > Opitutales > Opitutaceae > Rariglobus. The sequence continues at coordinate 2,204 of CAIRBK010000084.1, read as the reverse complement.
GGGCACAACCGACTAGCAGCCCTTTGGCCTCGGCGGTGGCGAGGATTTTCCGACCGTCCTCGAGGCTTACCGACAGGGGTTTCTCGCTATGGACGTGCTTGCCGGCGTTGAGCGCCGCCAGGCTGACTTGCGCGTGCACGGCCGGGATGGTCAGGTTTATCACCAGCTGCACCTCGGGATTGGCGAGCAGCTCGTCGACCGTTTGGGCCTTGCAGCCGTTTTCCGCGGCTTTCGCCTCCGCGACCTGGGTATTGATATCCGCGCAGGACACGACCTTGAGCACCTCGAACAGTTTGGCGCCATTGAAGTAGGCCTGGGAGATGTTGCCGCAGCCGATGATGCCGATTCCGATTTTGTGAGACATGGCGTGAGATTTTTATTTGTTGCCCTGGGCAATCCGGCGGGAGGTGAAGTAAAGGTAGCTGTCCTTGACCGCTTGCAGCATGTCGCCCTCGAAGCTGTCGAGCTCGACCGCGATGTACTCGGCGTGACGCACGGCTTTGGATGAGGCGATCAGGTCAACTTGCCCCGTGCCGGCGGCGCGGAAGGGAATCGAATCGCTGACCATGATTTTGCCGCTCTCGGTGTCGGCCGTCTTGAAGGTGGCCTGGGCGGACACGATGCCGTCCTTGAAATGGAGGACTTTGCCGCGCGGCCCGATCTCCTGGATAAAGGCCGCCGGGTCGAGGCCGGCGCGGGCGACCCAGAAGATGTCGGCCTCGTAAAGAACCGAGCCGGGGGTGTTTTCCAGGAAGACCTGGTAGGCGCGGCGTCCGTCCACCACGGCGAGGTCCCAGTCGTGGTTGTGATAACCGATCTGCAGGCCGTGCGGCTTGAGGTTATCGGCGGCTTGGACGTAGAGGTCGGCCATCGCCTTCACGCGGTCGAGCGAAGTGTAGTTTTCCTGGAAGCGAGGCGGGCAGCCGGTGATGAGGTAACGGTGACCCATCAGGAGGGCTTCCTCGATCACCGCGTTTTTGTGGTCGCCGACCGGGAGTTTGGTGTGGGCGGAGGGCGCCTTCAGGCCGAGTTCCTGGAAAAGCCTGGCTGCATCCTTCGCGGTGGTGCCGGGATAACCGGCTGGCTCGACGTGGCCAAAACCGGTTTCGGCTATGGCCCGGATCGTGCCGGCATAGTCATCCTTCGCCAGGTCGCGGACGCTGTACAACTGAACGGTGATTTGAGGTAACATGGGATTTGGTGGAGTCGGCTTGTTAAAAGCTACATGAAGGGTTGATAATTCTGACCATACCAGAGTCCGTTACCGGTTGGAATTGACTAAATCTATGAACAGCTGGCGAAATCTACCTTTGCATTTGATCGGGTTCGGAACCTACAAAAGTCCAGCGGGTGGGTCGCGCAAGCCGGCCTGGGCGGCGGGCAACCAGGTGTTGTTGGAGATTATCCAGGAAGGCTCTGTTTACGGTTTTGAAGAGACGCCCGTGCTGCACGGGGAAGGCAGTGTGTTCTGCCACCAAGCCGGGCAAGTGTCGGTTTCGGAATCGCCGGCGGAGAGCTACTATCATTGCTACGTCGTCAGGTTCGAGTGCCGGCAAAAGAATTGGAGGCTGGAGTGGCCGCGGTGTTTTCAGTGGAAGGATCGCAAGTCGATGCACGCCTTTGCCGCTGAGTTGTTGCACGCGTTCCATTACGCTGCGATGGACAGGGATGTGATCGGGGACCTGATCCTGGCGCGGCTCGGGTTCGAGCTGGAGCGGTCTCGCTCGCTGGAACGGACGCAGGCGGTTCATCCGCAGCTGAGCCTGGCCACCGACTTCATCAATCGCAGCTATGCCAAGCCGGTGTCTTTGGAAGACGTGGCCAAGGCGGCCGGGGTGAGCGTTTCGCATCTGCACCTATTGTTCCGCGCGCATTTAGGAGAAAGCCCGCACCAGTACTTGATTCAAAAACGGCTGCGCATTGCCGGCCACGCCTTGGCCACGGGCAACCAGTCGATCAAGGTGCTGGCCGCCGAGGTCGGTTACCCCAACGCCGAGAACTTTTGCCGGGCGTTCAAGAAGTTCTTCGGGCGTTCGGCTTCCGAGTACCGGCGGGCATATTTCCGCTAGTGTGCTGACCCTTTAATGTCTTTACTATTGAGTGCGGCACGGGCGGCGCTGATTTTCTTTAGGATGGAGGCGCCGTCTGCACGCCAGCGGTAGGGCTTTGGGGTGAGGTTTCGTTCGGCCAGGTAGGTTTCGATG
>CAIRBK010000083.1 GCA_903876795.1 uncultured Verrucomicrobiota bacterium | reverse complement strand
GGTCTCCGTGCTGGGTCAACGACTCCAGCGCTGCGTGATCCCCAAAGAATGTATATTGATTCAGGCTCATTGAGATACAGCCTATGCACAATTTATGCCATTGTTAATCAATGATATGCTAAATTTAGGAGTCCCCTTAATCGGGTTGGTCGTCTGGGCAGAAAGTTTGGATACCAGTCCCGGCTTTTTGACGATCCAGAACGTCTCCTCGCTCAATACTCCATTAGTTGGGCGCCTACGGCTATAGGGGATGTTCTTCTCCTGGCCGTAGATTTTGCCGATGCTGCCGAAAGTGGGGGGAGCATCCTGCTCCCCTGTTCGGGCACGGGAGCAGGATGCTCCCGCTACTCTCTTGCGCACGTTGAGCAGGAGGGCGTAGGCGTCGCCGAGGGCGTCGATGTCGGTGGAGAACTCGGCGAGGCCTTTGGCGATTTCCTTGATGACGCCGCAGAGCGTCTTGTTTTTCGCGGCCTGGGATTTGCCGAGTTTTTCGGAGTAGAGGTTGATCTCGGAAAAGAGGCCTTGGAAGGTGCTGTCGAAGGATTCGTTCTCGATGTAGTCGAAGCCCGCCTTGAGGGTTTCGAGGAGTTCGTCGCTATCGTTCTTCGCGAGGTTGGCGATGTTGGCCCAGAGGTGGTCGGGTTTGACGATGTAGTGAACCTTGCGGCGCATCTGCTTCTCGAAATCGACGACGTCGCCGGGGTTGTGGGCATACCAGATCGCGAGTGGCACGCGGGGATCGGTGGCGGGAAACGCGGGGTAGTCGGAGCCGAGTTCCTTCTTCGCGGCGACCTCGTAGTTGTCGGAGAGGTAGCGCAGGAAGAGGAAGGCCAGCATGTAGTCGCGGAAATCGTCCGCAGCCATCGCGCCGCGCAGTTGGTCCGCGATGGCCCACAGGGTCTTGCCGAGGCGTTGTTGGTCGGTGGCGGTCATAGGCGAAGGTGGAGAAAATCGAGATCGGCGAAGGTGGAGAAATCCTCGTCGAAGGAGACGACGCGGGCGCTGGCGGTGGCGGCGAGGGCGGCGATCCAGGCGTCGGTCCAGCGGTGCGCGGGAAAATCCGGGACGCGGCTCCAGAGTTCGAAGCGCTTTTCGGCAGCCAGCGAATCTTCGACGAAACAGACCTCGGGCAGCACGGTGAAGGCGCGGTAGGCATCCCAAGACTCTGCGGGCGTGAAGGGCGCGCCGTGCATCACGCGCGGGTTGGTGAGCAGGCGGAGCAGCCCGAGCATGGTCACGCGGCAGAAGGCGATTTCGGCGGCGGCCTCGTTTTCCCAGTAGCGCCGGGCGCGGGCGTGGTGCGCGTGATCGGGGTCGATGAGCGCGAGCCAGAGGTTTAGATCGGGAACGTCAATCGCCGCCATGAGTATCCTCGGCGACGAGCAAGGCGTCGATTTCGCGGTTGGAAAGGGCGGGGTGGGCCACGCCGGTGGCCTTGCGGATCACGGGCAACGGACTGCGGGGACGGGCATCGACACGGGCGGCGGCGGCTTGGGCGAGACCGGCCTGGAGGGTTTCGGCGACGAAGTCCTTCAGCAACACGCCGCGCAGGGCCGATCGGGCTTTGAGTTCACGAAAGAGTGGATCGGGCAGGTCAAGAGTAGTTCTCATGAAAACATTTTTATGCGAATATGCGTGCAGATCAAGGTTAGAGATGACCGCCCCCGCCTTCGATTTGAACTGTCAAGGATGCCTTTACGGTTGGCGCCTCCTGCAACTCCACGTCCTTGAATATGTTTTGGAGGTGGAGGGAGATGTTTTGCTTCGCGGTTGCGAAGAGGTCGGCCATCTCCAGCTGGGTCAGCCAGACGGTGTTTTCATCGGCGCGGAGCTGGGTGCGGCTCTTGTCGTCGTCGGTGGTGTAGAGGATCAGCATGGGCTGCAGCGGCGTGGGATCGGGCACCGCCGGATCATTTTCGTAACGCCACGAAAATGATCGGTTGCGCGGGAGTGAATCGGGACGAGCGGGACCATTTTCGTGGCGTCAGGAAAATCGGACATGGCGCCGCGCAGTTGGTCGGCGATGGCCCACAGGGTTTTGCCGAGGCGTTGTTGGTCGGTGGCGGTCATGAATGGTCAGGAGAGGAGGATGGTGGGTCTTCCCGTGTTCGGCGTTCTTCGATGGCCGCGCGTTCACGGTCCAGTTCCTGGCGAAGTTCCTCTTCGGAAGGCAGGACAAGGCGATATTTGCTGGCGAAGAGCTGTTCGCTCTCGTGGAGGACCGAATAGCGCACGACCGACTGGTCCTTGCTGCCGCAGAGCAAGAGGCCGACGGTGGGATTGTCGCCCTCGCCTCGCCGCTGGTCGTCGTAGAGGCGGACATACATATCCATCTGCCCGATGTCCTGATGGGTGAGGTGGCCGGTCTTGAGGTCGATCAGGACGAAACACTTCAGCAGGTAATTGTAGAAAACCAAATCGAGGTAGAAATCCTGCGTCTCTGTGCTGATGCGCTGCTGGCGGGCGACGAAGGCGAAGCCCTTGCCCAACTCGAGGAGGAACTGTTGCAGCTTATCCATGAGCGCGTTTTCCAGCGCCGATTCGAGCAGGCGGCCCGTGTCCGGCAGGCCGAGAAATTCCAGCATGACGGGATCGCGGATGAAGTCGCGGGCGGTGGGCACGACCGGGGATTGAGGTGTCGCGACGGCAGGCAGGGCGGACGGACTCTGGCTGGAGAGCAGGCGCTCGTAGGCGAGGCTGACGATCTGGCGTTCCAGAACGCGGGAACTCCAATTTTGCGCGGCGGCCTCCTGCATATACCACTCGCGGGCCTGTGGGGCATCGACGCGCAGCAGCAGGCGATAGTGGGTCCAACTCAATTCGCGACGCAGTGCGTCGCAAATCGGGAAGGATCGATAAAAGTCTCTCATGTGTCGAAGGTTGGTCGCGTCGAACCCCTTCCCGAACTCCGTGGTCAAGGACCTCGCCAGAGCCGTTAGCAGCCCTTTGCCATAGTCCGCCCGCGCCGCGCCGCCCTGCTCGAACTCCACGATGTGTCGGCCGATTTCCCAATAGGTGCGGACCTGGGCGGAATTGGCGGCGACGAGCACCTTTTGCCGCGCCTGCAAAATCAGGCCGCGCAAGGCTTCGACCAGCGGCGGGAGACCGGCGGAGCGCTCGGGCTGGGACGAATTGGCGGGGATCATGTCGGACACGGCGGAAGAAGTGAGAATTTAGAAGACAGAAGTGAGAAAGCGGGGGGCGCGTCTCACGGGTAACGGGACCATTTTCGTGGCGTCAGGCGATAGCCCACAGGGTTTTGCCGAGGCGTTGTTGGTCGGTGGCGGTCATTTCTGTGGCGGTCAGATAATAGCCTTGAATGACGTTGAGTTTATAACTGAAAGCATCAGCTGGATGGATCTATCGAGCTCGTTACTGGAGAAGCTAGGATTGAGCGTGTTTTCGGGGTGATGGATTTTGTGTCGAATGAACGTCATTAAAGTAACGTTCTCCGGTGTGCATGCCTGTCCTTGGCTAACTTTTATCCATTGTTTGTCTTGAGGTATATTGTATGTTGTCCCAAGCCATGCATCGAGTTTACAGGATTTAAAGTGCTGTGATTTTTCTGTTATATACCCGTATAGTTCATTGTGGAAATCTATGCTGGGCAGGTTGTATGCTTTGTAATTTATTTCGGCTACCGTAGGCGAAAAGCTGAACGTCGTTAGTTCATTGGCTTGTTTTAGGCTTCAAGTGGTTTAGAAGACCACTTCGGCGCGTCCCAAAACTCCGGAAAGCGGAGCTTGGGCGCCAGCGCGGGGGCCGGGAGCGCCGACGTCCTCGTCGGCTCGTGGCGGGTGCCGGCGGGGACGCCGGCGCTCCCAGGCTTGGCGGGTGCGGATTTCATGCGTCGGGGGCGTTATCCGTTTCCGGGGTTTTGAGCTTTTGCAAGGCGGAGTCGAAATCGCTGACGTAGAGGCGATCTTGGACGATGCGGTATTTCTCGAACTCGCTTTCGGCGTGGGCGCGGGCGATCTCGGCGGTGACTTTGCCAGCATCTTCCAAAATCTCCCGGTCCGTGGCGGCGATGAAACGATTGAGGCGGGTTTCCCAGTCGTGCATGGTCATGGGGATCTGCCGCAACGCCATGTCTTCGGCGATGTCGAGGTAGGCGGAGACGAGGCGCTGGAGCTGGGCCAGTTCGGGCTCGGTCAGGTAGTTTTTGGCGACGACCACATCGAACTTTTGGATTTTGCCCTTGGGCGCGTCTTTCCAGGTGGTGAGCCCCATGCGCTCCTTGGCGGCATCGGCCCGGTTGACGATCAGCTCGACGGCGGTCTGGCCGTGGATGGCCCAGTGGAGCTTGTTTTGCACGGTGGCAAAAAAGCGCTGGGTGGCGGCGGCGGTGACGTCGTAGTCGATGGAGGTGGCGTAGAGGTCGGTGATTTTTTGGTAGAACTTGCGCTCGCTGAGGCGGATCTCGCGGATGCGCTGGAGCTGTTCCTCGAAGTATTTTTTGCCGAGGACGGAGCCGTCGTTTTTCAGGCGCTCGTCGTCCATCGCAAAGCCCTTGATGGTGAAGGATTCGATGATGCCGGTGGCCCATTTGCGGAACTGGACGGCGCGCTCGGAGTTCACCTTGTAGCCGACGGCGATGACGGAGGAGAGGTTGTAGTGGCCGGTGTCGTAGGTTTTGCCGTCAGCGGCAGTTATTCGAAAATTTCGAATAACTGAGTTTTCCGCCAATTCCTTGTCTTCGAAGATTTTCTTGAGGTGATAGTTGATGGTGTGGGTCTCGACATCGTAGAGCACGCCCATCATTTTCTGGGAGAGCCAGACGTTTTCGTCGGCATAAACGGCTTCGACGCCGCCCTGGCCGCTGGCGGCGACGAAGGTGAGGTATTCGGCGGCCGAGGAGCGTAAGAGCGAGGCGGTGTCCTGGGGCTTTTTCTTTTTGCGGCCGCTCATGGGGAAAAGATGTAGCGCGGGCAGGTGCCAATCCCGTCGAATTCGACGGAATTAAACGCGACAGGCAGGACCATTTTCCCGAGGTCAGGAAAATGGTCGGCGACTGCCTTGGTTGAACCGGGGCGCGTCATGATTCGTAGGCGTTGAGGCCGGAGATTTCGCGGCCGACGGCGCGTTTCTTCAAGAGGGGCACGAGGATCTCCGGTATCCTTTTCATACAGGAGGGCGCGCGACGATGACTTTGAAAAGGTTACCGGGCCGGTCTTCGGTGAACTCGATCTGCGGGTAGGCGCGGAGGGCGCGCAGGATGCCGCTCCCGAGACCGCGATAGGCAAGGAGCTTGGCGGCAAACGAAGCGAGGATTGGGTTCCTGATGTTGGAGTTCCCCGCCTTGATATTTTCGATGGTCAGGTTGTTGGGCAGGTGGCCGGGGCTGATGATCTCCACCCGGTCCGCAAAAACGAGCAGGCGCACGGGGGCGCTGACGAAATAGTCGCGGTGAATCAGGGCGTTGGCCACGAGTTCTTCCCAGACGATACGCGGGACCTCGGAGGAGCCGGTCGAGTTGAACGATTGGTCGCCTTGGACGGCGCGGGTGTTGGCGATGATGAAACCAAGCGCCTGCTGAAAAACGTCGGCCAGCTTGCCGGAGATGTCCCGGCTATCGAGGTATTCGTGATCCGCGATGGAGGTGCCGGGGAACGCGACCGCCTTGACGATGCAGGCCGGCAACCGGAAATGGGGGGCACGGGCAAAGAGCAAAGCCCCCGCGAGATTCAGCGCATCGCCGTTCACCAAGTTGAGGTTGCTCAGCACCTGGGGCAGGGGCCGATTGTGCTGAGCCAGGGTTTCACCGAACTGGCTTTGAAAGAAGGTCTCGAAATAGGGAAGGTCGATGTCGCCGACCCCAAGGCCGGTCACGGGTGTCTCGTCGGCGTGGACGAGGCTGCTCTGTTGGAACATGCGCTGAAGCTCTTCACGAGATGACGCGGGCTGCTTGTTGGCTCCGGACTTCACCATGATAACGCCTTTGCTGTCCATGTAAGGCTTGCTGAGCCCGTCTGGCACGGTGACCACCAGAACAATGCCATTGGGATGGCTTACGTTCTCGGTTGTTGGATTGACGGCTGGTCGGACGTTCTGGGCGGCGGCGTTTGCAATAAGATTGTTGAGCCGGGCCACATCTTCTGGGGTTAGTCCACGGACAGATCTGTCGTCATTGACTCCTATGAAAATGCGACCGCCTCCACTGTTACTGAAGGCGACGATCTCTTCGGCCAGCGACGTGATATTGGTAACGTTGGCCTTGAACTGGTGCCGGCTGTCCTCGCCGCGGCTGACTATTTCGATGAGTTCTGAGGTTTCCATAGGTTATAAACGTCTTTGCGGCGTCGGAAGGCCTCTTCGCCGCCCTCCATGATGTTGATGATGGCGTCTTGGATGGGGCGCGCGTCGATACCTCCGCTTTGCACGATGACGGTGTCGTCCTGATATCGACAGGCATGCACCTGTTCGGCGTCGCCCAAAACCGGGAAGTTAGCGTTGTGCGTGGCGAAGATAAACTGGGTGAACGGCTTCATCTCGCGGATCAGTTTAATGACGTCGTCGTAGATGGTCTGATTATCCAAATCGTCCTCGGGCTGGTCGATGATGATGACGTCGTTTTGCCGTTGGCTGAGGACGTAGAGGAGCAACGCGGAGGCGCGTTGCCCCAGGGAGTGGTGTTTGAGCTCCTTCCCGCGATAGCGGATGGCGAAACGGTTCGGCACCTGCCACGTAAGGAGATCGGCGAGGCTCTGAGTGAAGTAGCGCTCGAAGACGTCGGGTGTGCTGCCGGCGTTGGCCTTGGCCTTCTCGAAGTCGCGAAATATTCCGCCAAAATCAGCATAGTCGCCGAGCACGTCACGGAGCGTCGCCTCGCGGATGTTACTGCCTCGGAAAAGCTCTTGGATGAACCGGCCCGAAGCCTCCTTGTCGCCCTTGAATTCCGCTTCGATCTGAAGCGCGGTGTGGTTGGCGTTCACGCGGTCGAGTTCTCCCTTGATGGTCTGAAATTCCTGCAACCAGAGGGTGTTGAGGCGTTCCAGCTCTTCAATGAGTTGATTGCGGATGCTTCCCTTTTGGGCGTCCTGCTTGGCGAGCGCATCGATCATCTGCTGCGCCTTGGTCATGCGCTGCTGCTGCTGAAGGAAGTCGTCGGGCTGGATTTTGGCCGCCCCGCTTTGTTTCAGTTCCTCCGCTAGCTGACGCTCGATCTGGGCAAACTCCTCCTGCATGCTTTGGCGCGCGGCCTCGAACTCCTTCTGCTTGGCGTCGAGCCGACCAGCGATGGTGCGCGTGTCGGACTCAATATCTTTCAATCGGTCGAGTTGGGCGATCACCTGGGCGAATTCGGCATGGTAGGCGGTGAAGAATTTGGGGTTCTGGTTGGAAACATACGTCGGGGCATTTCGCAGCTCGTCCTCGTGCTCGGCGAGAAAGGCGTTCAGTCCGGCGATGAAGTTCTCGACCCGGTCGCGGAGGCGTTTAAGTGCGGCGGAATCCTGCTGAAAACCGACGCGCTTCTGGAGCTTGGCGGCGATACCATGCTCCTCGAATTTCTTGAGTCGAAACTTGGCATCGGCCAACTGGGCTTCGTAATCACGCTTCTGGTCGGCGGTGGTGCTGAGCTTGAGCAGGCGGGCGGCCGCATCGCGGACGCGCTGGCGTTGGGCCTCGATTTCGGCGCGAAGCGGGCGAAGTTGTTCACCAACCAGTTTCTCAACCAAGTCGGTCTCAAAGCCTTCACCGGTGCTTGAGAGGTCTTTCTGTCCGAAGTAAATGGGACGTCGCAGAATGGTTTCCCGAATAGAAACGCCGGGCTGCATTTTGCCCCCGAGATAAACGTTTGGCGCCTCGCGAAAGATCCGGGAAATGGTGAACTCCTGCCCGTAGGAATCGCAGGCGGTAAGCGTGAGTTTACCGCCGCTGCCGAGCGTGTGCTTGATGAGTTCGTCCTTGTATTTGGTGTCCTGCGCCTTGTCGCCGCGAGGTATTTCGAGCACGTAGCGGAGTGCTTCGAGAACGGATGATTTACCGCTGCCGCGAATGCCGATGAGTGTGTTGAGCTCGGGAGAAAACCGGAGTGTTTTGCCCGACAATACGCCACCCTCGAAATGCAGGCTACGGATGTGTGAGGCGGTGCGAGAAGGCGGCTCCGTGGCGACGCGGGAAGCGGGATCGCTGAGGGCGAATTTGACGGCATCGAAGGAGAGCTCGCCGAGTTTCAGGAAGCAGGCCTTCCCCTTGCCGATCTCGTCGATGCGTTTGGGGTCACTGCCCTCGACTTCGGCGGGATACCAAATCCCAAGAGCTTGCCGGGCCTTGGCCCGACAAGGCTTCGCGGCCTCCTGAAGTTTATTGAACGAACGAACTTTCTGAAAGCCGAGGGTATGCTCCCGTAAGGAGTCGTAACGTTTTTCTTTCCAATCGGCGAGTTTGCCCATGCCTAGCTCATGCCAAGCACCCTTGGGTTCCTCTACATGGGCGCAAATGATGAAGTAGTCACGTGAGAGTCCGTCGAGTATTTCAATTGTTTGGAGCAGGGTCTTTTCACTGCTTCCGTTCTCCTGCTCGTATTCATCCTTGGTTTTCCCAGGAAACATCGTTCCCAGGAATGGATTTATATAGTCTTGCCCTCCTTCGAGCCATGCATCCCCGAAAACGAGCAGAACGTGGATGCCCGCCCGCCCGTCTCCGACGGAAAGCTCGACACCGGGCAGCAAACAAACGCCCTTTTTCTGGGCGGTGGAGCGCAGCGCCTTGAATTCGGTAAAATCGAATTTATTGTGGTTGGTAATCAAACCTATGCGAATTCCTGCGGCACTCAAGGCGTCCACGTAGGCGCTGTTGTAGTATTCCGGATCGCCCTCATACTTGAATTCGCCATCCGCCTTGGTGTGCAGATGAAAATCCACGCGCACCCATGAGGTGCCGTGCGCAAACGGAGCCGCGACGGAACTGTCTACTTGGTTTGGCTTGGTGCTCATGTCGGACTTTCTGGTTGGTTGGGTTATCGTTATGCGCGAATAAGCGTCATTGTCGCGTCATGATTCGTAGGCGTTGAGGCCGGAGATTTCGCGGCCGACGGCGCGTTTCTTCAAGAGGGGCACGAGTTGCTCCATCAGGGCGAGCTCGGCGACGCGGCGGGCTTTCCAATTCAGGCCGAGGGGGGCGAGGAGTTCGGCGAGTTGCTCGCCGTCGAAGACGAGGCGTTGGAGGATGGCGTCCACGAAGGTCTGGAGGCGCTCGGTGGGGAGGGCGTGTTTTTGCGCGAGGGCGGCGAGCTCGGCGGCGTGGCGCTCGTCGCGGAAGCGTTCGAAGCCGGCGCGGATTTCCTTCTCCGAGCGGCCGCGCACGGCGCCGAGGGAGTCGATGTATTCGACGATGAGCCGGCCGTCGTCCATGAAGCGGGCTTCGCTGCGGATGAGGCCGACGAGCTGGTCGCGGGTGAGCGTGAGTTTGCCCGGCGCCTGGTTGGCGTAGCGGGTGATCAGGCCCATGATGTAGTCGTAGTCGATGTCGGCGGAGGCGAAGAGGACGAATTCGAAGTCGAGGTTTTCGATGATCTCGGAGGTGCCGGCGGGGACGCCGGCGCTCCCAGGGCGCTGCTGTGCTTTGAGGCGCTGGGCGGTCTCAAGGTAAACGCCGCGGAAGGCGTTGAGCTCGTCGGGCGGAAGGAGTTGCGCGACCTCGGCGCGGGTCTCGGGCGGGAGGTCGGTGTATTGATCGAGCTGGGTCTTGAGGCGCTGGACTTCGCGGAAACGCTCGATGAAGGCGGCGCGGGCCTCGTCGCCACGCAGGGCGGGCACGGATTCGGGGACGGGCGCGAGGTCCTGCGAGCGGAGGAAGTCGTCGAGTTTGCCGAGGGCGTTTTTCAGTTTCTCGACGACCTTGGGGGCGGACTCGACGAGCCAGATCTCGCGGGCCTGGGCACCGGCGCCGACGCCGGAGAAGAGGACGATGGCGGCATCGACGGCCTCCTGCTGCGCGCGGAAGTCGAGTATTTGGCCGTGGGGCTTGGTGGCGTTGAGGACGCGGTTGGTGCGGGAGAAGGCCTGGATGAGGCCGTGGTGCTTCAGGTTTTTGTCGACGTAGAGGGTGTTGAGGAACTTCGAATCGAAGCCGGTGAGGAGCATGTCGACGACGAGGGTGACATCGATCTTCTCGGCGCCGCGGCGCGGGAGGTCGGCGTTGGGAAATTTCTGGTCCTTGATGCGCTTCTGGACGTCCTGGTAGTAGAGATCGAACTCGGCGACGGAGTGGGCGGTGCCGTAGCGGGTGTTGTAGGCGTCGATGATGGCGCGAAGGGCGGCTTTTTTGCGGTCGGGGTCTTTGGCGTTGTCGGTCTTCTCCTGCTGAAGGTCTTCCTGGAGTTGGAGCACGTCCGGATCGCCTTCGGCGGGCGGGGAGAAGACGCAGGCAACCTTGAGGGGGACAAACTCGGGGTCGGCGGCGCGGCGCTCGGCCTGAATGGTCTCGAAGAGGGCGTGATACTCGATGGCGTCGTCGATGGAGGCGGTGGCGAGGAGGGCGTTGAAGCGGCGGGCGTGGGTTGCGGCGTCGTGTTTGTCCAGGATGGCGTCGATGATGGCGCGTTTGGGGAAGGGGGGGGACTGCTGGGCGCTCTTCTCGTGGGGCTTGTAGTAGTCGACGTGGAAGCGGAGGACGTTCTTGTCCTCGATGGCGTGGGTGATGGTGTATTTGTGCAGCTCGCGCTGGAAGATGTCCTCGGTGGTGAGGAGGGATGCCTGCTCGCCGGCGATCTGCACGCGCGAGGCGTTATGCTCAAAGATGGGCGTGCCGGTGAAGCCGAAGAGCTGGGAGCGAGGGAAGAAGGCTTTGATGGCCTTGTGGTTTTCGCCGAACTGGGAGCGGTGGCACTCGTCGAAGATGAAGACGAGCCGCTTGGCGGAGAGCGGCGCGAGGCGTTCGCGGAAGGAGGGTTTACGGGTGCCGACGGGGACGTCGGCGCTCCCAGAGAGGGCGAGGCCGAGCTTCTGGATGGTGGTGACGATGACCTTGTCGGCCTTGTCGTCAGAGAGGAGGCGGTCGACGAGGGCGCGGGTGTTGGTGTTCTCCTCGACGCAGCCCTCCTGGAAGCGGTTGAACTCCTCGCGCGTCTGCCGGTCGAGGTCCTTGCGGTCTACGACGAAGAGGCATTTGTCGATGGCGGGGTTGTCCTTGAGGAGCGTGGAAGCCTTGAAGGACGTGAGGGTCTTGCCGCTGCCGGTGGTGTGCCAGATGTAGCCGTTGCCGTTGTTCTGGTCGATGCAGTCCACGATGCTCTGGACGGCGTAGATCTGATACGGGCGCATCATGAGCAGCTTCTGCTCGCTCTGGATGAGCACCATGTAGCGGCTGATCATGCGGCCGAGATCGCACTTCTGAAGGAAGGCTTCGGCGAAGAGATCGAGATGGGCGACGGGCTTGTTGTCGCGGTCGGACCAGCGGTAAACGGGGAGGAACTGCTCGTCGGCGTCGAAGCGGAAGTGACGGGGGTGGTTGTTGGCGAAGTAGAAGGTCTCGGTGCGGTTGGAGACGATGAAGAGCTGGACGAAGCAGAGGAGCGTGCGGGTGTAGCCGTTGCCCGGGTCGGCCTTGTAGTCGACGATCTGCTCCATGGCGCGGCGCGAGCTGACGCCGAGGGTCTTGAGCTCCACCTGGGCGACGGGGACGCCGTTGATGAGGAGGATGACGTCGTAGCGGTGGTGGCTGTAGTCCGTGTTGATGCGCAGCTGGGAGACGACCTCGAAGTCGTTTTTGCACCAGTCGCGGATGTTCACCAACGTGTAGGAAAGCGGCGTGCCGTCGTCGCGGGTGAAGTCGTTTTTCTCGCGAAGGCGGACGGAGTTTTTAAAGACGTCGGGCGAGACGAGGTCGTCGAGGAGGCGGGCGAACTCGGCGTCGGTGAGGCGGACACGATTGAGGGTCTCGAACTTTTGGCGGAAGTTGGCTTCGAGGGTGCGACGGTCGCAGATGTCTGGGCGATAGGTGTATTTGAGGTCGCGGAGCTTGGCGATGAACTGGTCCTCGATGCCCTGCTCGTTGAGGGCGGAGTCACGGGGTTCCGGAGGGAGCGGGTAGGTGACTTTGGAGGGCATGTGCAGCGGACGGGGCGAAGGCGGCTAGGTTTTGTAAATGAGCGCGACAGCGTGGGCGGCGATGGCGAGGCCCTGGCCGATCTGGTCGACGCCCTCGTTGGTGGTGGCCTTGAGGCCGATTTGTGACACGTCGAGGCCCGTCGAGCGGGCGAGGGCGGCCTTCATTTCGGCGAGGCGCGGGTAGATCTTGGGTTTCTCGGCGATGACGGAGGCGTCGAGGTTGACGATGCGCCAGCCGAGGCGGGCGAGTTCGGCCACGACCCGCTGGAGCAGGACCTGGGAGTCGATGTTTTTGTAGGCCGGATCGGTGTTGGGGAAAAAGTGGCCGATGTCGGGCAGGGCGGCGGCTCCGAGCAAGGCGTCGCAAATCGCGTGGGTGAGGGCGTCGGCGTCGGAGTGGCCGTCGAGGCCGTAGTCGGTCTCGAAACGCACGCCGCCGAGCACCATCGGACGGCCGGCGACGATGCGGTGGATGTCGTAACCGTGGCCGATGCGGAGGTTCGTCATGACTGAGGCCGGGTGAGCAGATACTCGAACCAGGGCAGGTCGGCGGGGGTGGTGAGCTTGGGGTTGGGGTGGGGGTTTTCGAGAAGGGCGACGGGGTGCTTGAGGAGCTCCACGGCGGCGGCGTCGTCGGTGATGCCGAGCTTCTTTTTGGCGACCTTGGCGTAGGCGGCGACGATGAGGTCGCGGGCGAAGACCTGAGGCGTCTCCATGGCCCAGAGCTTGTCACGCTTGAGGGACTTGAGGTGTCCGCCGGCGCGGTGCTCTTTGATGGTGTCGGTGACGCGGTGGGCGAGGACCACGGCGTCCTCGCGCAGGACGATTTTGTGGAGGGCGATAAGTTGTTCGACGCGGACAAAGGGGCGGGCGCAGTCGTGGATGAAGACTTTGCCGATGTCGGGCGGAAGCGCGGCGAGGGCGGCGGCGACGGAGTCCTGGCGCTCGGCGCCTCCGGGCACGAAGAGGGCGGGAGTCGGCGCGTAGGCGGAGAGCTCGAGCATCTGCTTCTGGTCGCGGTAAACGATGACGTAGAAGTCGGCCACGCCGCTTTCGGCGAAGGCGGTGGCGGAGTGCACGAACAAGGGGCGACCGCCGAGGGGGGCGAGGATCTTGTCCTCGACGGTTCCGTTCATGCGTTGGCCGCTTCCGGCGGCGAGGAGGATGGCGGCGGTGCGGGGCATGGTTTTTGGGGGATTTACGATTTGAAAGGGATCAGGCGGATCGAAGGTCGGCTAGGATGGCGCGGGTGGCGGCGACCGGGTCCTTGGCATTCAAGATCGGTCGGCCTACGACAATGTAACTGGAGCCGGCGCGGGCGGCGTCGGCGGGCGTCATGATGCGCTTCTGGTCATCGCCACCGGCCTCGCCGGCTGGGCGGATCCCCGGTGTGACGAGTTGGATGCCGGCAGGCAGTTTTTGACGGAGCAGACCGACCTCGAGCGGCGAGCAGACGAGCCCGGTGAGGCCGGAGTCGGCGGCGAGTTGGCCGAGACGGGCGACTTGGGCCTCGGGCGGGACGGAGACGCCGAGTTCGCCCAGGCCGGCGGCGTCCATCGAGGTGAGCACGGTGACGCCGAGCAGGAGCAGGTCGGGTTTGGAGGCGAGTTGGGCCTTGCGGGCGTAGGTCATCATTTCGCGTCCGCCGGAGGTGTGCAGGGTGAGCATGCCGATGGGCAGCGGGGCGAGGGACTCGACGGCCTTGGCGACGGTGTTGGGGATGTCGTGGAGCTTGAGATCAAGGAAGATGTTGAAGCCCTCGTCGGCGACGGCCTTCACATAATCGGGGCCGTAGGCGGTGAACATCTGGAGGCCGATTTTTACCCAGCGGAGCTCTCCGCGCAGCTGGCGGAGGATCGGGGCGGCTGAGTCACGGGAGGGAACGTCGAGGGCGAGAATCAGATCGCAAGGCATGATGTGAGGGCTCCAATCCAATCTAATATGCGTGAATCGGAAGAAAATTCTTTCGGCATCGGGATTGGCGCTTACCAGCCTTCATGCATTCATTTGATTATCACCCCGTGAGCATCGTCCTGCCCAGTCCCGCCAAGTTGAACCTCTTTCTGGCCATCACAGGCCGGAGGGCGGATGGTTTCCACGATCTCGTCTCGGTGGTCGCGCCGGTGGAGTTCGGCGATACGCTCACGGTCGAGCCTCGCGCGCACGGATTCTCGCTGGAATGCGACGAGCCGGCGCTGGAGATCGACGAGCGCAACCTCGTGTTGCGGGCCGCGCGGGCCTTCGCCGCGGTCGCGCACTGGAAGGGCGGGGCGCATTTTTCCCTGCAAAAACGCATCCCGACGGGTGCCGGGCTGGGCGGGGGCAGCAGCAACGCCACCACGGCCCTGCTGGCCTTGAACCAGCTTGCGGGCGCGCCGCTCTCGTTGGAAGCGCTGACTGCGGTCGCGGCGCAGATCGGCTCGGACTGCGCGTTGTTTTTATCGGGCGGACCGGTGGTGATGCGTGGTCGCGGCGAGCAAGTGCAGCCGCTGCCGCCCCAGGCGGCGGACCGGTTGCGGGGCCGACCGGTGCTGATTTTCAAACCCGCCTTCTGCATTGGCACGGCTTGGGCCTATCAACAACTGGCGGCCGGCGCGCCGACCGGTTACCTGCCGGCGAGGGAGGCGGAGGCGTTGGTCGAAGGCTGGATAGACCATGCCACGGCGCCGGCCGAGGAGCTGCTTTTCAACAACATGGAGGCGCCGGCGTTCTCCAAGTTTGTGGCGCTGCCCGTCCTGCTTGATCGGTTGCGGGAAGACTTCGGCCTGCAACCACGCATGAGCGGCAGCGGCAGCGCGTGTTTTGCCCTGCTGCCGGAAACCGCTCCGGTCGCCGCGATCACCGGCAAAATCCGCGAATGCTGGGGACCGGATGCGTTTGTCGCCGAGACGCGGCTGGCGTGAGCGACACCTGTCTTCATAAAGTTAACAACCATTGACAAAAGCGAGTTGACCCGGTGTGAGCCCGGGTCGTTATCGTTGGTCATCCCAACGTCACCCCGACCGGACGGGATGTTTATATGCCCACGGATAAACGCGCTAAGACCGAGACCCTGGTGCAAGGCATATCCGCCTCGCAGGGAATCACCTACGGCCAGGCGTTTCTGTATATCCAAAGCGATCTCGAAGTCCCGTCCTACGATATCGAGCCGGACAAGCAGGCCGAGGAGATCGTGCGCTTCGAACAAGCCCTCCTCGCTACCCGCCAGCAGATCCAGAAAATCATGGCGGCGGTGGATAAAAACCTCGGGTCTGACGAGGCCCAGATTTTCGACGCCCACCTGCTGGTCCTCGAGGACCAGGCGCTGATTTCCGAGACGATTCGCGAGTTCGAGAACACCGGCAAAAACATCGAGAGCTGTTTCAATAAAATCTCCCAGCGCTACATAAAGGCGTTTGCCGAGATCGACGACGAATACCTGCGGGAACGCGCGACCGACATCCGCGACGTCGCGCAGCGCGTCTTGCACAACCTGCTAGGCCATTCCAGCCAGAGCCTCAGCCAGCTCGTCGATAAACGCGTGGTGGTGGCCAACGACATCTCGCCGTCGGACGCCGCCGGCATCGACCGTTCCCAAGCGCTCGCGATTGTCACCGATTCCGGCAGCAAGACCAGCCACGCCGTCATCGTGGCCCGCTCGATGAAAGTGCCCGCCGTGGTCGGCCTGCGCGACCTCACCAGGCAGATCCAGTCCGGGGACTGGCTGCTGGTCGATGGCTATGAAGGCGCGGTGGTCATCAATCCCAGCCAGCAGACGCTTTTCCGCTACGGCCAGATCCAGCTTCAGAAAAAAGGCCACGAGCAGCGCCTGCTCGAGGCCAACCGCCGCCCGGCCGTCACCCTCGACGGCGTCGCGGTCACCCTGCGCGCCAACATCGAGAAGGTCGATGAGACCTCGCTCGTGAAGGAATACTTCGCGGACGGCGTGGGTCTCTTCCGCACCGAGTTTCTCTACCTCGGCTCGAGCACCATCCCCACCGAGGAGCAGCAATACCAGGCTTACAAGAGCGTCGCCGAGGCCCTCGCCCCCTCCTCCGTCGTCATCCGCTCCCTGGACATCGGCGGCGACAAACCCATGGCCGGCCAGGCCCACCTTTTCCCGAAGGAGGACAACCCCTTCCTTGGCTATCGCGCCATCCGCTTCTGCCTCGCCAACCCGGAGATTTTCAAGGACCAGCTCCGCGCCGTGCTCCGCGCCAGCGCCCACGGCGACATCCGCCTGATGTATCCGATGATCAGCGGACGCGAGGAACTGGCCCGCGCCAACGCCGTGCTCGCCGAGTGCAAGGAGGAGCTGAAGTCCAAGAAAATCCCGTTCAACGCCGAGCTTCAGGTCGGCACCATGATCGAGATCCCGAGCGCCGCGACCACCGCCGACCTGCTCGCCAAGGACTGCGACTTCTTCAGCATCGGGACCAACGACCTCATCCAGTACCTCCTGGCGATCGACCGGGTAAACGACCGCATCGCGCACCTCTACGAACCCGCGCACCCGGCGGTCATCCGCACGCTCAACTCCGTCGTCACCGAAGCGCACAAACAGAAGATCAAGGTCAGCGTGTGCGGCGAGATGGCCGGCGACGCGGTCTACGCGCCCCTCCTGCTCGGGCTCGGCGTGGACGAACTGAGCATGGCACCCCCGCTCATCCCGGCGGTGAAATACCTGATCCGTTCCATGAAGCTCAGCGACGCCCGGAAACTCGCCGCCGACGCCCTCCAACTCACGACCGCCGCCGAAATCCTCGCCCTCTGCGAAGAGTTCAGCCGGGCGCGGGTCAAGTCGGCCTGAGCGGCGGCGAGCAACCTGGCAAACGCAGTTGGAATCCGGCCACGAGGACACGCCACCTCGTAGCTGAGCGCGATTCAGGTGTAGCCGCGTCCGTCCCCGGATGCGCGCCCTCGAACAAACGCCCGGGGACGGGCGTGGCCACACGGGGAGCGCGCCAAACGCGGAGCGCGGCCACACCTTCAGGCGGGAATCTGCTTTCGCGCGGTGGCTCGGCGGAGATTTTTAGGGACCAACTGCCGGCCCGCAGTTGCGGACTTGAGCGGACGCCCTAGTTTCCAACCATGAAAATCGGCGTGATCGGTCTGGGTATCATCGGCGGCGTATGGGCGCGGCATTACGAAAACGCCGGCGTATTGTCGGGGGTGTGGAATCGCACGCCGCAGGCGGATTTCCCGCTGTGGCAGGCGTCGCCCGAGTCCGTCGCCTCGACGGCCCACGCCGTGCAGATCGTCGTCGCCGACCCGCCGGCGGTGCGCGAGGTGATCGAGCGCATCCTGCCCGCTCTCGGGCCGGGCAAGGTGGTCGTGCAATCGAGCACCATCGATCCGCAGAGCAGCGACGCGTTTCGAGCCCTCGTGTTGGCGACCGGGGCGCGCTACCTGGAGGCGCCCTTTACCGGCAGCAAGCCGGCGGCGGAGCAGCGGCAGAGCGTGTTCTATCTCGGGGGCGAGGCCGGACTGGTCGCCGAGTTGGAGTCGTTGCTCGCCCTGGTTTCGCAGGCGCGCCTGCATGTCGGCGATCACCGGCAGGCGGCGACGCTCAAACTGGCGATGAACCTCAACATCGCCGCGCAGATGCAGGCCTTGTCGGAGGCACTCACGCTGTCGCGCCGCGCGGGCTTGGCCGACGAGGTCTTTTTCGGGGCGCTGGCCAAAAACGTGGGCCATTCGGGTCTGGCCAGGCTCAAGGAGCCCAAGCTCCGCGCGGGCGATTTCGCGCCGCAGTTTTCGGTCAAACACATGCTCAAGGACATGCGCCTGGCCTCGCGCATGAACGGCTGCGAGGATTTTCCGGTGCTCTACACGGTGCGCGACCGCCTGGCCGCGGCCGAACGGGCCGGCTGGGGCGACGAGGATTTCTCGGCGTTGGTCAAGTTGCTCGGGTGAGGACGGCGCCGGAGTGGCGCCTCGCGCCGTCGAGGGCAACGCCGGCCCAGCCGGCTTATTCTCTCACTCTCAGAGTTCGACGACCTGAGTGATTTTAGAAACACACCTTGGACGATGACCTCCAGACCGAAATCGTTCAGCGATTCCGCTAGGTTGGAAATCCGTAGCGGAACGGCGAAGCCGTTTCGTCCGGATCGTGTTTATTCGCGCTACCACGGATAAAACGAAGGACAATTGCGGGTCCGCCGGTTTCCGGCGACTCACTGCGGGGCGCGCAGGGAGTGGATGAGGTAGATGCCCACGCCCACGCAGATGCCGCAGTCGGCCACGTTGAACGTGGGGTAAACGTAGTTGCCGAAATGGAAATCGAGGAAGTCGATCACATGCCCGTGAAGCAGGCGGTCAACGAGGTTGCCGATGATGCCACCGCAAAGCAGGCCGAAGGCGAGTTGCACCGGGCGTTTCCTGAGTTCCAGGGTATGACGCCAGAAATAAATGCCTCCCAGGGTGACCAGGGCGAGCATCGCCAGCATGGTCGTCTGGCCGGCAAACAGGCTCCACGCGGCCCCGGTGTTGCCCACATGGGTGATGTAGAAAAACCCGTCGATCACGGTGATCGCGCCCGGGGGTTCGTAAGTCGGGTAGGGGAGGGTGGCGGCGATCCACGCCTTGGTGAGTTGATCGATGGAAAAAACAATCAAACCCAGCCACCAGAGCAGGCGGTAAGTGTGGAGGCGCTCCCAGCGGGAGAGAGGCGCCTGGACGGAGCCGGTCTCGCTTGGGGAGCGTTGCGCGGGGGGGGGCAGTGCAGACACGCTTATTCGTCGCCGTCGTCGCCGCCACCGCCGGCGCTCAGGGTCGCGCCCTCTTCGCCCAGTTCGCCGAACAGGCCGGCCTGGGTGCGGGAACGCATGCGGTTCTTCTCGATGTCCTTTTGAGCCTCGGCCGAGTAGCGGGTGAAGGGCACGGCCAGGAGGCGCTCCTTGGCGATGGGCTTCTGGCTGATTTCGCAGACGCCGTAGCTGCCGTCCTTGATGCGTTTGATCGCGGCCTCGACCTCGGAGAGGGCTTCCTGTTCGGAGGACACCAGGGAGAGGGCGAAGTCGCGGTCGAAGGTGTCGGTGCCGGCGTCGGCCATGTGCTGGCCGTAGCTGGAGAGATCGCCGGCGTCGTCCTTGGACGAGCGCTTGAGGGTCTCCTCGGAGTGGGTGTCGATCTGGCCGGTGAGGTGGTTGCGGAGCTCAAGGAGGAGCTTGTAATAGCGGCGGAATTTTTCCGGGATTTCCTCGGAATCGTCGGTCTGGATCTGCTTTTTTCGGGGGTTGAAACCGAAGATGTCGGCGAGCGAGGCGGCCTTGATGTGGTGCGGCTGGGCGGGTTTGGCCAGGGCGGCGGCGTCGAGGACCTTGGTGGACTTGGCGGAGACCTTGGCGGCGGCCTGGGTTTCGGTGTCCTGCTTGTTGGTTTTGGCGATTTCGCGGATCTCATCGAGCGAGAAGGCGATCGGCCGGACCGGGCCCTTCTTCTGGAGGATGCGGCTGCGCAGGGCGTCGCGTGAGGAGGCCTTTTCGTCGTCCTTGGGCGTGGAGTTGGCTTTGGATTCAGACACCTTGGGGGCGATTTTTTCGGGTTTCGAGACGAGCTTGGCGGGGGGCGTGACCGGCTTCTTCACGGCGGCGGCGGGCTTGGGAGCCGGCTTGGGCGATGCGGAAGAGGGCTTGGAAGGTTTAACGGCCACCTTGGCCGCCGACTTAAGCGGCTCCGGCTTGGCGGACGATTTTTTGGGAGATGATTTTGCCGGTTTCATGGGCTTGGAGGAGGAGGGTTTGGCGGCCGGTTTAACTTTTTTGCCGACGGGCTTTTTTTTAGGGGCGGGAGCGGGCTTTTTAGTTTTTTTGGCCATGATGATAAAATGACAGGGAAATGAATTAAGGCGCGTGCAAAGCTTCGGCGCAGCGTGGGCAAACATCCCCATGTTCGGTCGCCTCAAGCGCCGGCACCCAGCGCCAGCAGCGGGGGCAGCGGACATAGCCGAGTTCCTCGCCGTGGCGCACGGTCGTCGCCAGCGGAGCACCGGCGACGGGCGTAAGAGTGACATGCGAGACGATAAAGAGTTCGGGCAGGAAATCGCGGTGTTTTTCCAGCGTCTTGAAAACGGGGTCGGCGGCGTCTGCGGCGAGGGTGATGACGGCGTCGAGGGATTTGCCGATCTTGCCGGCTTGGCGGGCGGGCTCGATGGCCTCGTTGACCAACGTGCGGACCTTGAGGAGCGCGGCCACGTCGGCCTCGATCTCGGGATTGGACCACGCGGGGTCGGCCACGGGCCAGTCCTGGAGGTGGATCGGGTCGTTTGTAAACTCGGTCTTGGCGGTCGCGTAGGCCCAGGCTTCGTCGGCGGTGAAGGTGAGGACCGGGGCGAGGATTTTGACCAGAACGCCGAAGATGTGGTGGATGGCGGTCTGGGAAGACCGGCGGAGCGGGTTGGTCGTGCCGAGCGTGTAGAGACGGTCCTTGAGGATGTCGTGGTATACGGCCGAGAGGGTGACGGCGCAGAAGGAGCTCACGGCTTGGATGACGCGGTGGTATTCGTAGGCGTCGTAGGCGGCGGTGGCGTCGGCGAGGAGTCTGGCGGTCTGGTGGAGCGCCCAGCGGTCGAGGGTGTCGAGTTGCGCGCAGGGCAGGGCGTCCTTGGCCGGGTCGAAGTCGCAGAGGGTGGAGAGCTGGTAGCGCAGGGTGTTGCGCAGGTTGCGGTAGCCCTCGGCGGCGAAGTTGAGGATTTTCTCGGAGAGGGTGATGTCCTGCGTGAAATCCTGGGAGGCGATCCAGAAGCGGATGACGTCGGCGCCGTATTGGGCGATGAAGTTGTCGGAGGTCGGCGGCTTTTCGTATTGGCCGGACTTGGAGATTTTTTTGCCGTCTTCGCCGACGATGAAGCCGTGGGTGAGCACGGCTTTGTAGGGGGCGCCGCCGAAGGCGATGACGCTCGTCCACAGGGAGGACTGGAACCAGCCGCGGTGCTGGTCGGAGCCTTCCAGATACAGATCGGCGGGCCACGCGGTGGCGCCTTGGTGGTTGCGGAGGACGGCGGCGTGGGAGGAGCCCGAGTCGATCCAGACGTCGAGGGTGTCGCGGCCGCAGGTGAGGGCGGAGGGGTCGGGCCAGCCGGCGTGGAGAGTGACGCCGTCGAGGATCTCGGCGGGCGAGGCGTCGTACCAGAAGTTGGTGCCGCGGGTGGCGATTTTGTCGGCGACGGCGCGGATGACGCCGGCGTCGATGAAGGCGTTTTTATCGGCGTCGTAGAAGGCGATGATGGGCACGCCCCAGGAGCGTTGGCGGCTGATGCACCAGTCGGGGCGGGCCTCGACGGCGCCGCGGATGCGGGCCTCGCCCCAGGCGGGGACCCACTGCACGCCGCTGATCGCCGCCAGGGCGGCGCTCCGCGGCGATTGAAGATTTGCAATTTGAGATTTCAGATCGTCGGAGCCGGTGCGGTCGAGGCTGACGAACCACTGATCGACGGCGCGGAAGATGATCGGGGTCTTGGAACGCCAGCAATGCGGGTAGCTGTGGTTGTACTTGGCCTTGGCGAGGAGGGCGCCGGCGGCGGCGAGTTTTTTGAGGACCGCGAGGTTGGCGGGCGAGGGCTTCTTGGCGGCGATGTCCTCGATGCTTTCGAGCGTGCTGATGCCGACGAGGTCGGCGGGCACCTGGCCGTCGTCAAGGTAGCGGCCATCGGCGCCGACGGGACAGTAGATGTCGAGCTGGCAGCGGAGTCCGGTGAGGTAGTCCTCGGCACCGTGGCCGGGCGCAGTGTGGACGGCACCGGTGCCGGAGTCGGTCGTGACGTAGTCGGCGAGAACGACGGGCGAGGCTCGGTCGATGAAGGGATGGCGGGCGGCTAGGCCGGCGAGTTCCGCGCCTTTGACTTTGGCGTTTACGAAGGGCTTTGTTTCTATCTTGGCGGCGGCCAGCACTGAACCGAGCAACAGCTCGGCGACAATGATGCGTTCCGCTCCCAGATCGGCCGCCGCGTAGTCCACTTCCGGATGCAACGCGATCGCCAGGTTGGCGGGGATCGTCCAGGGCGTGGTTGTCCAGATGACGATGGAAAGCGGTTTGTCGGTCGGCAGGTTGAACTTCGCGGCCTCGGCGGCGGGGACGGCGAACTTCACCCAGATGGCGGTCGAGACGTGGTCTTTGTATTCGATTTCGGCCTCGGCGAGGGCGGTCTCGAACGGGATAGACCAGTAAACGGGTTTCTTGGAGCGGTAAACGAGGTCCTTTTCGACGAACGAAGAGAAGGTGCGGATGATGTCGGCCTCGTAGGCGGGGGCCTTGGTTTTGTACTCGTGTTTCCAGTCGGCGAGGACGCCGAGGCGCTTGAACTGCTTGGTCTGCGTGGCGATCCAGTTCTCGGAAAACGAGTCGCAGAGGGAGCGCATCTCGGCGGTCGAGACCTGTTTGTTCTCGGCCTGGAGCTGGCGCATGACCTTTTGCTCGATGGGGAGGCCGTGGCAGTCCCAGCCGGGCACGTAGGGTGTGCGGTAGCCGCGGAGGGATTTGTAGCGGAGGGTGATGTCCTTGAGCGTCTTGTTGAGCGCGGTGCCGATGTGGACGTCGCCGTTGGTGAAGGGCGGTCCGTCGTGGAGGACGAACGTCTTGGCGGATGCGGCGTGTTTGCGCTGGATGGCGGCGTAGAGGTCGAGCTTCTCCCAGTGGGCGAGGCGGGAAGGCTCGCGCTGCACGAGATTGGCCCGCATGGGGAAATCGGTCTTGGGAAGCTGGAGGGTGTCTTTCAGGTCTTGCGCCATGCCAAAGAAAAGCGGCGAAGGCTACCCTCCGCCCCACCTGAGTCAAGGCCCGCGAACACCTCGTTTTCGCGGTGTTTACGAGGTGGCGCGGGCGGCGAGTTTTTCGCCGGCGGCCAGGCAGGCGGGCACGGAAATGCCGTCGCGTATGTGGCCGCCGACGAGCAGGCCCGGCAGATCGGCCTCGGTGCGGGCGATCAGGTCGAGGAAACGCTCGTAGCCGAGGTTGTATTGCGGGATGGCGTGCGGCCAGACGTGGCTGCGGACGAACACCGGCTCGCCGCCGACCCCGAGAATCTCGGCCAGGTCGCCGCGCACCCGGGTGAGCAACGCGGTGTCGTCCAGACGGGCGAGTTCGGGGCGGAGCGCGCCGCCGGTCATCACGGTGAGGGCGACGTGCCCGGCCGGGGCGCGGCCGGGAAAAAGCGTGGAGTTGAACAACACACCGAGAGGGACGCGGTGTTCTACCGGCGGGATCAGCAGGCCGAAGCCGTCCAGCGGGTGGGTCACCTGGTCGCGATTAAAGCCCAGGAAAAGCGAGGAGACCGGCGGGTATTCGATCGCGCCGAGTCCGCCGAGCGGGTGCTCTCCGTCGGCTCCGACGGCCAGCGCGGCCAGCGCGGCGGCGGGCAACGCGAGGAGCACGGCGGCGAAAGTCTCGGTCTGCGCCGGTTGGCCGGGTCGGTTCCATACCAAGGTCCAAGGCCGGCCCGGAACGAGGCGGGTCACGCGGGCGTCGAGTTCCACGCTGCCGGCCGGGAGGCGGGCGGCCAGGGCGCGGGGAAGCGTTTCGAGGCCACCGGCAAAACTCACGATCGGGGGCGGGCCGGAAGGTTCGCCGCGCGCGCTTGGCCTTGGACGCCGCCATCATGCCGCGAATGATCGAGCCGTGGACACGCTCGGCAGACCACAACGACGGGAAACTGTGCCGGGCGGACAGCTTATGGATGTCGCCTGCGTAGACACCCGAGACGAACGGGCTCAGTCCGTAGTCCACCAATTCACGCCCGAAGTGAGCGGCGCCGAAGTCGGCCAGACTGATGTCGGCGGGGCGCGCGACCGGTCGCCGGAACAGGTCGCCCAGGGCGCGGAGCTTGCCAAGCGGGGAGAACAAAGGGGATTTGAAAAACCCGGGAGGCGACGCGGGTGCGGCGAGGGGGATTCCCCCGCGGAGGATGTAGCGGTTTTTCGCCTCGGGCGAGGCGGTGAGCGGTTGCAGGTCCAACTCGGCGCAGAGGGCGGCTACGGCCGGGGTGAGTTGAAGGGAGTTGGGGCCGGCCTCAAGCAACCAGCCGCCGTCGCGCTCGGTGCGGATGTTGCCCCCCAGGCGCGAGGAGGCATCGAAGAGCCGGAAGGCGCGGCCCTGGCGGGCCAGGCGGTGCGCGGCGGAGAGGCCGGTGATGCCGCCACCGATGATCGCGACGGGAAGTTGTGCGGAGGAGTTGCCCACGGGCTAAACGAAATACATGAAAAACGGGAACGGGACTAGGATGTGTTTCTGAAATAACTCAGGTCGTCGAACTCCGCTCACGCCGACCCGATTTTTTCCGAATCACACCCTTGCCAATGGTTGCGATTCTCAAGGCACGGGTTGCCCCGGTTTCGACGGGTCATTTCCAGCCGGTGACGGTGTCGATGAGCGCCTGCATGCACTCGATTTTGGCCTGCGGGGTGATGCCGTGGCCGAGGTTGAAGACGTGTCCGGCCGAGCCCCGCATCGATTCGAGCAGGCGGGCGGTTTCGCGGGCCACGATCCCGGGCGTGGTCTGCATGAGCACGGGGTCGAGGTTGCCCTGCACGGCGACGTTGGCGGGCAACGTGCGGCGGACGATCGCGAGGTCGCAAGTCCAGTCCACGCTGATGGCGCGCACACCGGAAAACGCCTGGTCGGTGAGGTGCGACGCGGTGCCCTTGGCATAGAGGATGACCGGGAAATCGGCGGGCAACGCGGCGACGATGCGACGGATCCATTTCAAGGACGCGGCCTCGTAGTCGGCCCCGGCGACCAGGCCGCCCCACGAATCAAAGATCTGGATCGCGTCGGCCCCGGCGGCGATCTGCATCTGGAAATAAACGAGCAGCGCCTCGGTGAGTTTTTCGAGGAGCGCGTCGAAGGTGGCGCGGTCGGTGTAGAAGAGGAGCTTGATGCGCTCGAAGTCGTCGGAGCTGCCGCCTTCGACCATGTAGGTGGCCAGGGTCCAGGGAGAGCCGCCGAAACCGAGGAGCATTTTGGAGCCGGCCAGTTCGGATTTGAGCAGGCGCAGCGTGTCGGCCACGTAGGCGAGTTTCTCGGGGACCGCCGTGACGGGTGAGAGGGCGTCGATGTCGGCGCGGGTGGAGATGCGGCGGTCCATGGCGATGCCGCCGCCGTCGCGGAAACTGTAGGGCTGGCCGAGGGCCTCGGGGATTACGAGGATGTCGGAGAAAAGAATGGCGGCGTCGAGCCCGGGGAAACGGCGGAGCGGCTGGAGCGTGACCTCGGCCGCGAGCGCGGGCGTCTGCACCATGTGGACGAAGGACGATTGCGCCTTGAGCGCGCGGTATTCGGGCAGGTAGCGGCCGGCCTGGCGCATGACCCAGAGAGGCGGCCGGTCGAGCGGCTGGCAGGCGAGGGCGGAGAGGAAACGGTCGCGGGAGGTCATTGGGCGGGAGTGGCGGGTCGTGAGCGGCGGGCATCTCAGGCGTCGAGCCAGTCGCGAGGGCGGAGGAAGTCGGAATGCAGCCGGGCCTCTTCGCTGCCGGGGGCGGGGGCGTGGTTGTATTTGAACGTCACCAGCGGCGGGAGGCTCATGAGGATGGATTCGGTGCGGCCGCCGCTTTGCAGGCCGAAGTGGGTGCCGCGGTCCCAGACCAGGTTGAACTCCACGTAACGACCGCGCCGATACAACTGCCAGTCGCGCTCGCGTTCCGAGTAGGAGGCGGCCTTGCGTTTCGCGACGATGGGAAGATAGGCCGGGATGTAGGCGTCGCCCACGGCGCGCAGGACGGCGAAACTTTGGTCGAAGCCGAGGGCGTTGAAGTCGTCGAAAAAGAGACCGCCGACGCCGCGCGGCTCGCCCCGGTGCTTCAGGTAGAAATAGTCGTCGCACCACTTTTTCCACTTGGGATGGAGATCGGCTCCGAAGGGCGAGACGGCGTCCCGGGCGACGCGGTGCCAGTGGACGCAGTCATCCTCGAAGCCGTAGTAGGGCGTGAGGTCGAAGCCGCCGCCGAACCACCAGACGGGGTGGGCGCCCTCGGGATCGGCGATGAAGAAGCGCACGTTGGCGTGGCTGGTGGGCACATAGGGGTTGCGCGGATGGATGACCAGAGAGACGCCGAGCGCCTGCCACGGTTTGCCGGCCAGCTCGGGGCGGTGGGCGGAGGCGGAGGGCGGGAGTTGCGAGCCGAACACATGGGAAAAACCGACGCCGGCTTTCTCAAGGATGGGACCGTCGGCCAGAACGCGGGAGCGACCGCCGCCGCCTTCGGCGCGCGTCCAGAGGTCCTCGGCGAAGCGCGCGGTGCCGTCCTCGGATTCAAGGGCGCGGCAGATGCGGTCCTGCAGGTCGAGGAGATAGGCTTTGACGGCGGCGAGGTCGGGCGAGGACATGGAAACGCCAAGTCTCGCGGCTCAGCGGGTATCGTGCAACACGGCTTTGCCGGCACGGAGTTTTTGCAAAATGAGCACGCCGAACCCGTAGCGCGGGCTGAAAGCGGCCGAGAACAGGAAAAACACCCCGAGGCTCAGCACTATGCTTGCGCCGCTGGCCAGGCCGAGGTGGTAGCTGCCGAGGATGCCGAGCACCGAGCCCGCGAGCGCCAGAGCCACCGACAGAGCGAGCATCCGCCCCAGCCGGTCGCACCAGAGGTAGGCGGTGACCGCGGGCAACAGGAACAGCCCGAGCGAGAGCACGATGCCCATGGCCTGAAGCGCGGCTATGAGGTTGAGCACGGTGAGGCAGAGGATGCCGACATGGACGAGCCCGCCGCGACCGCCGGTGGCGCGGAGGAAGACCGGGTCGAAGGTTTCCAGCAGTATGGGCCGGTAAAACACGACGAACACCACCAGCGTCGTCGCGCTGGTGAGGGCGGCGAGCCGGAGGTCGGCCGAGCTCACGCCGAGGATGTTGCCAAAGAGGAAATGCATCAGGTCGATGCGCGAACGGAGCGTGCTCACCACCGCGACGCCGAGGGCGAAGAGGATGATGAACAACGAGCCGAAGGCGGCGTCCTCCTTCACGCGCGTCAGCCGGCTGAGCAAAGCGCTGCCCACCGCGGTGAGCAGGCCGGCGAGGAGCGCTCCGCCGAAGAGCGCGGGCAGCGTGGGGCCGAAGAGCGCGTAGGCGATGGCCACGCCCGGAAGCAGGGAGTGGGAGAGGGCGTCGCCCATCAGCGCGAGACGCCGCAGCACGAGGATGCAGCCGAGCAGGCCGCCGCTCAGGCTGAGCAGCAGGGCCGAGAGCAGGCCTCGCCGCATGAACTCGAACGTGAACGGTTCGATGAAAAGATCGTGGGCGGTCATGCGGGGAAATGCGTGGTGCTGACGCCGCGCAGCGGGTTGTCGTGGAGGCAACGTCCGCCGCGGAACGCCGCGTTGATGTGCTCCTCGGTGAGGACCTTGGCGACCGGACCGGCGGCGACGAGGCGGGTGTTGAGCAGCAGGGCGTGGCTGAAGTGCGCGCGAGCCAGCGCTAGATCGTGCACGGCGGCGAGCACGGTGCGGCCCTGCGCCACCCAGGCGCGCAGGATGTGGGTGAGCTCCTCGGTCGCGTAGAGGTCGAGGCCGGCGAAGGGCTCGTCGAGCAGGAAGATATCCGCCCCCTGCGCCAAGGCGCGGGCGAGGAACACGCGTTGCTGTTGTCCGCCGGAAAGCATGCGGATCTGGCGGTCGCCGAGTTCGGTGATGCCGAGTTCCCCCATCGCTCGGTCGATGGCGGCGTGGTCGGCGGCGCGCAGGCACTGCCACGGGCGCAGCGAGGGATAGCGGCCCTGGGCGACGACGGCGCGCACGGTGATGGGAAAATCCCAGTCGATGGCGTGGCGCTGCGGCAGGTAAGCAAGGCGGGGCAACTGGTGGTGGGCGTGCGCGTCACCAATGCGGATCTCGCCGCCGGGCGCGAGGGCGTGCCAGCCGAGCAGGGCACGCAGGAAGGTGCTTTTCCCCGCACCGTTGGGGCCGAGGATGGCGGTGGCGACCCCGCAAGGGATCGCGGTGGTCACGTCGTCGAGGGCGAGCCGCTCGCCGTAGCGCACGGTGACGTGCGCGCAGCGGATGATCTCGTGCGTCGCGGCGCTCATCGCAGCGCCGCGACGATGGTGTCGACGTTGTGGCGGATCATGCCGACGTAGGTGTTGGCGGGCGAGCCTTCGGGGCCGACGCTGTCGGTGTAGAGGGACGGGGGCACTTTGACGCCGGCCTCCTCGGCGAGCAGGCGGGCGAGCTTCGGGTTGGCGGTCGACTCAATGAAGACGGCAGGCACCTTCTCGGCGCGGATGCGGCGGATGAGACGGGAGACTTGCCGCGCGTTGGGCTCTTGTTCGGTGCTGAGGCCGGCGATGGGCACGATGTCCAGGCCGTAGGCGCGGCCGAAGTAGGCGAGCGCGTCGTGCGAGGTGACGAGCTTGCGGCGTTCGGCCGGCAGCCCGCCGAGGGTGGCGGCGGCGTAGGCATGCAGCGATTGCAGCTCGGCGGTGTAGGCGGCGGCGCGTGCGTTGATGGCGGCGGCCTGCATGGGTACGAGGCGCACGAGGGCGTCGCGGAGGTTGTCCACATAGCGGATGACGTTGCTCACATCCTGCCAGGCGTGCGGGTCAAATTCGCCGTGCTCATGGTGGTGATCGTGGTCCTCGCACTCGGCGGCGGCGAGCGGGGTGATGCCGGTGCTCAGGATGAGCAGTTCGCCGCGGAAGCCGGAGTTTTTGACGAGCTTGGTGATCCAGTTCTCAAAGCCGAGTCCGTTGGCCACGACGAGCTTGGCGACCGCGACGCGGCGCACGTCGGCGGGCTTGGGCTCGTAGGCGTGCGGATCGGAGCCGGCGGGCAGCAGGCACTCCGCCTGAAAGAGGTCGCCGCCCACTTGGAGCACCAGGTCGTGCGCGATGGTGTTGGTGGAAACGACGAGGGGCTTGCCCGAGGCGAACGCCGACGCGCTCGTGACAAAGAAGGACAGGAGTACGCAAAAAAGACGGCTCATGGGGTGAACCTTAACAAAGTCGTCAAGGGGAGGCCACCGTTCATTTGCGCGGAGGAAGCACGAAGCGCACGGCGGGCGTCTTTTCGGAGGCGGGTGGCGTGGTCGTGGACGAGGAGATGGGCGAAACCGGCGCGGCGGCCGGGCCGACAAACACCGGGGAATCCGCCGGCAAGGCGGCGAAGCCGCGGTTGATCAGATCGATGGTCTTGCGGTCGCGGCTGAGGCCGCGATCAATCTGCCCGCCGGGGCCGAAGGAGCCCATGATGACGGTGATGACACGGCGGCCGTTGCGCAGCGCGGTGGCGCTCAGGCAGTAGCCGGCACCCTTGGTGTAGCCGGTCTTCAGTCCGTCCACGCCCTCGACGCGGCCGAGGAGCTTGTTGTGGTTGATCATGTGCTGCGGGCCCTTGGGGCGGGCGGGGCCGAAATCTCGCTCCTTGACCGCGGTGTAGGTGAGCACGTCGGTCTTTTGCACGAGGTGGCGGCAGAGGATCGCGAAGTCGCGCGGGGTGGTGAGGTCGCCGTCGGCGATGCGGCTGCTGGCCGGCGGCAGGCCGTGGGGTGTGCGGAAGGTCGTCTGCGTCATGCCGAGTTCGCGGGCCTTGGCGTTCATGAGCTCCACGAAGGCGTCGTCGGAGCCGGCGGAGGCGCGGGCCAGGGCGTGCGCCGCGTCGTTGGCGGATTGGATCATCATCGCGTGGACAAGGTCCTCGACCGAGAAGGTCTCGCTGGGATCGAGGTAGACCTGGGTGCCGCCCATGCGGGCGTCCTCGGCGGTGACCGGGACCATCGTCGAGAGGGAGATCGCGCCGGCGCGTAGTTTGTCGTGCAGGACGGCGAAGGTCATGAGCTTCGTCATGCTCGCAGGGGGCGTGACGAGGTCGGCGTTGTCCTCAAGGAGGACCTTGCCGGTGGCCGCGTCTGTGACGATGTAGCCCTTCCAGGTGGGCTCTTTGGAAGCGCCGGATTGGGCGCGGGCTTCGCTGAGGAGCGGCGAGGTGATCGCGGCGAGCGCGAGGCTGGCGAGAAAGAGGAGGCGTGCGGGCGCGATGAACATACTCCCACAGCAGAGGGCCGTTTGGCGCGGGCCGGCGAGAAAGAAACGCGCCAATAACGCGCCGGCGGAGCGAATGACGGGTTGCCTCAGTCGTAGCTCAGATCATGGGCCTTGCCTGCAAAGATCCGGTAGGCCAGCGCCGTGTAGCCGGCCAGCACGGGCATGACGACGGCCGCGCCCCAAAGGATGATGCGCAACGAGTCGGGCGACGCGGCCGCCTCCACGATTCTCAGCCTGCCTGGGATGATGTAGGGATAAAAACTGTAGACCAGCCCCACGAACCCGAGAACGAAGATGAGCACCGACAGGCTGAGCGGCATCCACGCCAGCCGGTCGCCCGGCAGAGGCAGGGCGCCGAGGAGGAAGTGCATGATCAACGTGAGGGTGATCGACGCGAGCGGCATGGCCAGCAAGAGGGTGATCTCTGGAAACGCGAACATGCGGTCGTAGATGCGTGTGGCGACGAAAGGCGCCGCCGCGCTGCTCAAGATCGCTCCGGCCACCATCGACCACAGTGCGATGCGCGCCCAGCCGACCGCCCGGCGTTGCAACGCATCCTCGGTTTTCAAGACCAACCAACACGCTCCCATCAGTACATAGCCGGCCGTGACCAGCGCCCCGAAAAACACCGCGAAAACCTGGCTGGCCGCGCCCTCTTGGAAACCGGTCATGAAGCGGCCCACCATGTACCCCTGGCTGACCGCCACCACCAGTGATCCCCAGAAAAACGCCCGGTTCCAGCGGTCCTGCTGCTCCGCCGGCACCTTCTTGCGGAAGTCGAACGACACCCCGCGGAAGATGAGGCCCAGGATCATCACCGCGACCGGCAGATACAGGTGGGTGAGGATGTCGCCGTGCGCCTTGGGGAAGGCCACGAGCAACAACCCCACGCCGAGGACCAGCCACGTCTCGTTTGCATCCCAGAAGGGTCCGATCGAGCCGATCATGCGGTCACGTTCCGGGCCGCGCGCAAAACGCGAGAGCAAGCCGACCCCGAGGTCGTAGCCATCGAGGATCGCGTAGAGCAGCATCGACAGGCCGATCAGAAACGCGAAGGCGAACGGCAGCCATTCGCCGCTGGCAAACAGCTCGCCGATCATGACGAGGCCTCCCGCACGGCCAGCCGGGCCGATTCCTTGCGCGCCAGATAAAACAGCGAGGCGACAAAGGCCGTGAGCAACACCGCGTAGACGACCAGGTAGGCGACGAGCGTGAGTCCCACATGTTCGCCGGGCACGGCGGCGACCGCGTCGCGGGCCTTGAGCACGCCCTGCACCAGCCAAGGCTGGCGGCCGATCTCCGTCACATACCAACCGGCCACCGTGGCGACCCAGCCGGAGAAGGTCATCGCGACCAGCCCGCGCAAAAACCAATCCGGCAACGTGCCGCGCCGCCACAGCCACCATGCGCCGGTCCACGCCGCCGCCAGCATAGCCATGCCCGTGCCGACCATCACGCGGAAGCTCCAGAAAACCGGTGCCACCGGCGGGTGTTCGCCTTTAAACTCGTTGAGTCCGCGCACCTCGCCGTCCGGGTCGCGCGTGATGATGAGGCTGCCGAGCTTGGGGATCTCGATGGCGTGATGGTTGGTGCGCGCCTCCATGTCCGGCAGGGCGAACAACGTGAGCGGCGCGCCGCGCTGCGTCTCCCAGAGGGCATCCATCGCGGCGAGTTTCTGCGGTTGATATTCGCGGGTGTTCACGCCGTGAAGATCGCCGGCGATGATCTGCAACGGGATCAGCACCGCGCCGAGCGTGAGGGCGCAACGCAGGCCGCTGCTCACCGCCGGACTCCGGTCCCC
This sequence comes from uncultured Verrucomicrobiota bacterium, assembly GCA_903876795.1. Classification (GTDB taxonomy): domain Bacteria; phylum Verrucomicrobiota; class Verrucomicrobiia; order Opitutales; family Opitutaceae; genus Rariglobus. The sequence goes on along the minus strand of CAIRBK010000083.1, from coordinate 102,483 downwards.
TTTCAGGCGGCGGTAGGCGAGCAGCCCTGCCGCGAGGAACGCGACCGTGAGCCCCGAGGCCAGCAGCGTATGCACGAGCCGGTAGGGCATCGAGGGGTTGAAGATGATCGCCTGCCAGTCCACCGCATGGGCGACGCCGTCCACCATCTTGAAGCCGGCCGGCGTGTGCATCCAGCTGTTGAGCGCGAGAATCCAAAACGCCGAAAGCGTGGTGCCGGCGGCCACCAGCACGGTCGCGCCGGTGTGCATCCACGGTTTGACGCGGCGGAAACCGAACAACATCACGCCGAGGAAAGTCGCCTCAAGGAAGAACGCCGTGAGCACTTCGTAGGCGAGCAACGGCCCGGCGATGTTCCCCACCGTGTTCATGAAGCCCGGCCAGTTGGTGCCAAACTGGAACGACATGGTCACGCCGCTCACCACGCCGAGGCTGAAGCTCAGCGCGAAGATCTTTGTGAAAAAGAAGTACAGATCCATCCACCGTTCGTCCCGGGTGACCTGGAAGCGCAGCTTGAAAAACAGGAGCAGCCACCCGAGCGCGATGGTGATCGTCGGGAAGAGGATGTGGAACGTGATGTTGGCCGCGAATTGAATGCGGGAGAGTATGAAAGGGTCCATGCGGGCGATGGTTGATCGCGCTCAGGGAACTCCGGCCGCGACGTTCCGCAACGGTATCCCGACCGCTTGCGCGCACCAATTAGGTGGCTCCCGCTGCGATCAAGACATGCTTATTTGAGCGCTCGCTGGAAAGAGCGTCCGGCTTTATAACCACGGGGTCGCGCTTCGCTTGTGCCCGGCTCGTGGCGCGCCGGATGAGCGGCGAGTTTTTCTGCGCGGCAAATTCAGAATCAAGCTCAAGAATTCGTCCGCACGGCCGTAGTGATAGGATGGCTGAGAAACCATTAATGTTTTAAAAAATTCAAGATGAACGTGCCTTACTACCCCAAGACCCACGGCTTCGGAATCGAGAGCGGCGCCCTCCGAAGCTTGCTGACCATTTTTATCACCTGCCTACTGTCCGCGTCGGTGTCCGCCGCCGAGCCGTTCAAGCTCCAGGGCTCGACGACGGTCGTGCGTTTGTTGATTACTCCCAATCAGGCTGAGATCGAGGCAGCGCTGGGTCGCCCGCTTGAGGTGGTCGGCAACGGCAGCGGCAAGGGAGTGGCCTCGCTGGCCGACGGCAAATGCGAAGCCGCCATGGTCTCCGATACGCTTCCGGGCGTGCTGGCCTCCGCAGAGAAACAGCTCGGCCGCACGCTGGACCCCGCTGATTACACCTACACCCAGGTCGGACAGGAGGAGCTGGTCTTCGTGGTGCATCCTGCCAATCAGGTGAAGCGGCTCACGCGCGAGCAACTCAGAGACATCCACGCCGGAAAAATCTCCAACTGGAAGGACGTCGGCGGCGCCGACATGCCTGTCGTGGTGTTTAGCGAGGGACCTGCGGGCGGCGTTCGCTCGCATGTGACCAAGACGTTTTTTGACAACGAATCCTACGGTCCCGCGGTGCGTGTCGTGGAGGCGATCCGCCTGGTGCCCGCCTCGGTCGCCGAGCTGCGCAATGGCATCGGCTTGACCTCGAAAGGCACCGTGTCCTCACGCGTGGCCATCGTGGAGACCGATCCGCTCAAGACGGACCTAGGCATCGTGACCAAGGGAGCACCGTCCGCCGACGCTCAAAAACTCATCTCAGCACTGCAAGCCGCCAAGTAAGGAGGGCCGCCATCATGTCCGACTTCAAAAACGGCGCCAGGATTGCCCTCAACATCATCGCGGTCGTAGGACCCATCCTGGCTCTGACCGGCGTTTATCTTGGGAAGGTGGTGCATGATTATCTCGGCACGGCCTACACCACGGGTGCCGCCTCCGTCGGTCGCCTGACCGCCGCCGACGTGCAATCGCAGCGCGAGCGACTCGACGACCTGATTTCCCTTTGGACAACGACGCCGTCCTTCCAGGTCGCCCTCGAGTCGGCCGCCGTTTACGGCGATTCCGCCTCCCTGTTGGAAAGATCGCGAGACGTGGCGACCCGGCTGGAGCTTGACCGCATCGAGATCTACTCCGCGCAGGGCAAGTCCTTGGTCGATATCAAGAGTGGCGATATCCGCGGGGTCGCGGCGGCCCGGCCGCCCATGTCCAAGACGGGCGGGCTGAGCATCGAGATGGTTGGCGACGCGTTGCAGTCGACCATCACCTCGGTGGTGCCGCTTGAGCTCGACGGGAAGCCCGCCGGAGCGGCCAAGTTTACCCTTACGTTCGCCGACAAGCAGCTCGCGTTGTTGCGCGAGCGCACCGGGGCCGAGGTGGCGTTGGTGTTTGACGGCAAAGTCGTGGCCACGACCGTGCCCAAACTGTCCGCCAAGATTGCGGCCCATGCGTCCGATCCTTCCGCCGCAGCCGCGATCAACGGGGATGATGGCCGTGGGTTTCTGGTTTCGGCCCAGATGATCGAGACCCTCCAGGGCAAGCCGGCCGCCTTGCTGGTGATGATGGCAGACACGCCGCTGTTCAATGCCGGGCGTCGTCAGCTCGCGATCGGCGGCGTCGCCGTGTTGGTGCTGTTGATTGCCGTCTCGGCGGCCTCCTTGCATGTCGGCAAAAAACTGGGTGCCGGAATCACGGTCGCGGCGGGCAAGCTTTCCTTCGAGGCCGATCAGATAACGGCCAGCTTCGATCAACTCAGCAAGGCCAGCCAGGCGCTTGCCCATTCTTCCAACGACCAAGCCGAGGCGTTGCAGAAAACCTCGCTTGCCGTGGAGCAGGTCTCCGACATGGCGGCGAAGAACGCCACGCACTCCGGCCACGCCCGAGCGCTTTTCGCCGAGACCAAGACCGCCGCCGAGCGCGGGGCCGACGACATGAGCCGCATGGTCGAGGCCATGTCGTCCATCCGCCAATCCGCGCAGGACATCGCGAAGATTCTCAAGGTCATCGACGAGATCGCCTTCCAGACCAACATCCTCGCGCTCAACGCGGCGGTTGAGGCCGCCCGGGCCGGCACCGCCGGAGCGGGCTTCGGTGTCGTCGCCGACGAGGTGCGCACGCTGGCGTTGCGCTGCGCCCAGGCGGCGCGCGACACCACCGATAAAATCTCCGAATCCACCCAGCGCAGCGAGAACGGCATGCAACTTTCCGCCAAGGTGTCCGCCCACCTCGAACTGATCGTGCTCAAGGCGCGCGAAGTCGACGGGCTGGTCGAGGGTATCGCCCAGTCAAGCGCGGAACAAAGCGCCGGCGTGGGCAACATCTCTGCGGCGATCGCCGACATCGATCGCGTGACCCGGTCGAATGCGGCCAGCGCCGAAGAGAGCGCCAGCGTCACCGCCGAGATCGAAGGACAGGTCTCCCGCCAGCGGGGGGCCATCCAGGCGCTGCTCAAGGTGGTCGGCTCCGGCTAGCATTTGTCCGCAGCCGTCAACGCGCCGACCGGGTGCGTGGGCGGCCTGACGGAAAGGCGCGGTGTTGTCCGCGCCGCTCAGCTCGTCGCGCGGGTCTGCTCGATGGGCAGTTCGTGGAGCTTCAAGTCGGGGTTCTTCTCGATGAAGTATCGCATCGTCCAGTCGTTGGGGAACAGGGCGATGGGCTGGTCGAATTTGTCCACGCCGAAGCTCACGCCGCTGGCCACGATGAGCGTCGAGGTGTCCTTGAGCGACGGGTGGGGCTCCAGCCAGCGCAAGAGCGTCCAGGGCGCGGCCTCGAGGCGGGATTCGGCGCCGTATTCGGACTTGAGGCGGTATTGCACGACCTCGAATTGCAGCACGCCGACCGCCGCAAGCAGCGTGGCGCCCGGCGGGGCGTTGCGCGGCTGGAAGGATTGCACGACGCCTTCCTGCAGCAACTGCTCCAGGCCGGCGCGGTATTTCTTGGAGTCGCCGGAGTTGGGGTTGGAGATGTAGGTGAACACCTCGGAGGGGAAGCGCGGGATCTCGTCGTAGGCGATGGTGCGGTCTTCGGTGAGCGTGTCGCCGATGCCGAACGCGTCGTGGCCGACGAGGCCGATGACGTCGCCCGGCCAGGCCTCGTCCACCGTCTCGCGTTCCTGTCCAAAGAGGCGGTGCGAGGAGGAGAGACGCACGGTGCGGCCGGTGCGCTGGTGGACGACGTTCATGTCGCGGGTGAACTTGCCGGAGCACACGCGCACGAAGGCGATGCGGTCGCGGTGCTTGGGGTCCATGTTGGCCTGGATCTTGAACACGAAGGCGGAAAACTTCTCGTGCGTGACGGGGATCTCGCGGGCACCGGTCGGGGCGGGCGCGCCGGGCACGCTCAGGCTCACGGAGCGGCGCGTGGTGGGCGGGATGGAGTTTTGGAGGAAACCCTCGAGCAGGATCTGGATGCCGAAGTTGTTCATCGCCGAGCCGAAGAAGACGGGCGTCTGCCGGCCGGCCTGGACCTCGGCGAGGTCGAAGGGCGCGCTGGCGCCGTCGAGGATGTCGATCTGCTCGCTGACCTGGTCGAAGGTGTAGTCGTCGAGCTTGTCGCGCACGACCGGGTCGGTGAGGCCGGTGACGTTGACCGGCGCGCGGTAGGCGCCGTGGGGGGTGCGCTCGAAGAGGTGGACCTCCTTGGAGCGACGGTCGTAGATGCCGCGGAAACCGGGACCGTTGCCCAGCGGCCAGGTGACGGGGCAGGGGGTGAGCCCGAGCACGCGCTCCAGCTCATCGAGGAGATCGATGGGGTTGAGCGTGGGGCGGTCGCACTTGTTCATGAACGTGAAGACGGGGACCCCGCGGCGTTTGCACACCTCGAAGAGCTTGCGGGTCTGCGGCTCGATGCCCTTGGCGGCGTCGATGACCATGAGGGCGGCGTCCACGGCGGTGAGCACGCGGTAGGTGTCCTCGGAGAAATCCTTGTGGCCGGGGGTGTCGAGCAGGTTGACCGCGTAGCCCTGGTAGTCGAACTGGAGGACGGTGGAAGAGATGGAGATGCCGCGCTGCTTTTCGAGCTCCATCCAGTCGGAGGTGGTGGCTCGCTGGCTCTTGCGGGCGGTGACGGTGCCGGCGAGGTGGATGGCGTTGCCGTAGAGGAGGAATTTCTCGGTCAACGTGGTCTTGCCGGCGTCGGGGTGCGAGATGATCGCGAAGGTGCGGCGGCGGGCGATTTCCTGGACGGGCGTCATGGCTAAACAGGCAACGCAACAGGCGGCGGGCGGGAAGGGAAAGCCTTATTTGGAGGAAACCGCGGCGGCGGTGACGGCAAGGTTTTGAGAAGTTTGGGAACCGAAGGGCGGGAAAGCGGACCCTCGGTTTATCAACGTTTGTGATCATGGTGTTTATCACGGCGGTTATGGCGGTTGCTTCCGTGGCCGGGCTTCTCCTGCTGGCCGGGGCAGTGGCGCGCGCGCCCGAAGGCTTTGAGGACGGCGATGGTTTTCACAAGGGCACACCTCCGGAAGACGAGGAGGACGCACTTTGAGCTTCTACTGTCTTGGAGGGCAGTGATGATGCCGCGATGTCGTCACCGGTTCCCTCCCTTAAGTTAAAAGCCAACGCCAAGTCGCGCGTTCTTTCCGGCCACCCCTGGGTGTTTGCCAACGAAGTCGAGGCGCTTTTGCCCGCCGCGAACGACGGCGAGGTGGTCGAGTGCCGGGACCGCGCCGGGCGGTTTTTGGGCAGCGGCATCTACAACTCCAAATCGCAGATCGTCTGGCGTCGCCTGGGCACCGGACGGGTCGCCCTTGACGAAGCCTACCTCCGCAACGCCCTCGCGAAGGCCGTCGCGCGCCGCGATGCCGCGTCCGCCCACCGCCGGCTCGTCTGGTCGGAGTCGGACGACCTGCCCGGAGTCGTCGTTGATCAATTTGCCGACACGCTCGTGCTGCAGGTGCAGACGCTCGCCATGGACCGGCGCTCGCAACTATTAACCGACCTGCTGGCCGAACTATTTTCAACGGCCGAGATCATCGTGCGCAACGACGCCCACATCCGCAAACTCGAGGGACTTCCCCTCGGCGTCCACACGCGCAGCGGCCGGGCCTGGGAACCCCGCTGGCAGACCATCGACGGCTTCGACTACTGGCTCGACCTGCAAAGCGGACAAAAAACCGGCTTCTACCTCGACCAACGCGAGCAACACGCCGTGGTCGCCCGGCATTGCGCCGGCAAACGCGTGCTCGACGCCTTCTGCAACCAAGGTCCCTTCGCCCTCCACGCGGCCCGCGCCGGCGCCAGGGAGGTGCTCGGCCTCGACAGCGCGGCCGATGCCATCGAGCAGGCCCGCAAAAACGCCGAGCGCAACGGCGTGAACGCCGCCTTCGCCGCAGCCAACGTGTTTGACTGGTTCAACGACCCTGCCCGCCACGGCGAGCCGCTCTGGGATGTGATCGTGCTCGACCCCCCTCCGTTCGCGAAGTCGAAAAGCGCCCTGGAAGGCGCCCTGCGCGGCTACAAGGAGATCAACCTGCGCGCCATGCAGAGCCTCGCGCCGGGCGGGTTGCTGGCGACCTACACCTGCTCGCACCACATGCAGGATGCCGAACTGCGCGGCGTCCTCGCGCAGGCGGCCAACGACGCGAAGCGCAAGGTGCGCGTAGTCGAGTTCTGCCACCAGCCGGCCGACCACCCCGTCCTCGTGACGATGCCGGAAAGCGAATACCTGCGCGGCTATGTCGTGCGCGTGGAGTAGGACCTTTCGACACTACTTTACAACCGGGTACCCGCCCCGGTTCCAGGGCAGACGGGCGATCAGCAGGCCCATGCCGCAGTGATCGGTGATGCCGGCAAACACCAGGCCCGCGCCCACAAATCCCGACAGCCAGATAAAGCCGGGATGGACCACCTGCGCCAAGACTGCGCCCGTCGCCACCAGCGCGCCGGCCGCGATGCGCACCTGCCTCTCCAGACTGATCATCTTCGCCGCGCCGCGCACCACCGGCAGTCCGGCTGCCGTCCAAGCCAGCGTGCCGCCGGCCACGACCACCGGCCGACCATAACCCGCCCCCGCGAGACGCTCCGCCGCCTTCGCCGACCGGTGCCCGCCGCGGCAAATCACATACACCGGCGCCGTGCGGTCTACCGCCCCCGCGTTGGCCGCCGCCTCCGCCGTCAGCCGGTCGAAGGGGATATTCACCGCGTTGTCGGCGTGTACCTCGGCAAACTCCACCGGCGTGCGCACATCAATCAGCAGCATGGCCTCGCCCTGTTTAAGACGGACGTTGAACTCTTCTGGCGAAAGGGTCGGGGTATTCATACGGTTAAACTACCTGCGGCCGATCAGGATTACCAGCCTGCCGATGATTATTTCTGTAACGATGAGGTCTCGCAGGGATTCAGTTGAATTCCGTTAACCCTTGTTTAACAGATATAAAAATAAAATATTACTTACTTTATAAATTAACGTATGATTCCGCTTGCTTTTAAATCATACCATTCCACTGTGGTTTTAATCCAGCCGCCATGAAGCTCTCGAAAAAAGGTGAATATGCGCTGCGCGCACTCATCGACCTCGGAATCGCCGCCGAGGTGGGGCGGCCGTTGGTCCAAGTGTCGGAGCTGGCCGAAAAGGAGGTCATCCCTGTCAAGTTTCTCGAGCAGATCATGCAGCTCTTGAAGGACGAGGGTTTTGTCGAGAGCCGACGGGGCAAGTTTGGTGGTTACCGGCTGGCCCGGCCGGCGTCCAAGATCACCATCGGCAGCGTGGTGCGCATGATCGATGGTCCGCTCGCCCCGATCGGCTGCGTGAGCCACACCGCCTACGAAAAGTGCAGCTGTCCCGACGAGGTGCACTGCGGCCTGCGCATGTTGATGCTCGATGTGCGCAACGCCATCGCCGGCATCCTCGACCGCTACTCGCTGGCCGACGTGGTCGAGGTGACGCTCCGCAAGATGCGTCGCGACGACGTGCCGCTCCCGTTTTCCGATGCGCTTGTCCCGGGCCGAGCCGCCCGCCGCCTCGCGTTTCGTTCCCCCGCCCGTCCCGATCTCCAGCCCGTCGAGGGCCTCCTCTCCAACCTGTTTCCCGATTACAGCATTTAATCTGTCCTCATCATGAGCACCACGGCCCAGACCAAGTCCCTTTCCGTTGATAACGCGTTGCCCTCATGGCTCGACATCGTCCGCCAGAAGGTCGAGTCGCTGCGCTTCGGCGTCGTCCAGATCGTCGTCCACGACGGCAAGGTCACCCAGATCGAGCGCACGGAAAAGACCCGGCTCTCCGGCCGGTCCGACGGCACCGAATAAACCGCGCGCATTCCTCCCCCTTTCGCCCGCCGGACAGCCCGGAGGCGTTTTCAAACCTTACACTACACCAAATCCGATAGTCCTCGGGTATCCGACCAGTCCACTGGAGTTCTCCCGCCTGATCCCAAACACCATCATGAGAACCCTTCCCTTCGCCGTTCGTTCGGCCCTGGTCACCACCCTCACCGCCGTCGGTTTGACGGCCTCGCTTCAGGCGCAGCCCGCGTCCGCCGACGACATCAACGCCCTGCGCGAGCAGATTCGCCTGCTCGACCAGAAGCTCCGCGTCCTTGAACGCAACCAGGAGCTCAAAGAGGAGACCGCCGCGGCCGCCGCCAAGGCCCAGCCCAAGATCACCGTGGGCGACGGTCGCGTGGAACTCGCCTCCGCCGACGGCGCCAATTCCCTTCGCCTGCGCGGTCTCGTCCAGGGCGACGCCCGTTTCTTTTTCGACAAGGCCAACGCCGCCCAGGACCAGTTCCTTCTGCGCCGCGCCCGCCTGATTTTCGAGGGCAAGTTCGCCGATCGTTTCAACTACGTTGTCCAGCCCGAGTTTGCCGGCAGCTCGGTGTCCATCCTGGACGCCAACGTGGGCTTCACCGTCACCCCGTCGCTCAGCCTCCTCGTCGGTCGCTTCAAGACCCCGGTCGGTCTTGAGCAGCTCCAGTCCGACCCGGTGGCCTTCTTCAACGAGCGCTCCGTCGCCACCAACCTCGCGCCCAACCGCGATGTCGGCGCCCAGATCAACGGTCTCCTGGCCGACAAGCGTCTCGGCTATCAGGTCGCCTTGACCAACGGCGTGATCGACGGCGGCAACTCGCCCGCCGACAGCACCAACCTCGAGGGCGACTTCACGGTTTCCGGCCGCCTGTTCGCCACGCCGTTTGTCAACGACAAGGACTCCGCCCTCAAGGGCCTCGGCTTTGGCATCGCCGCCGCCGCGGGCAATTACGACGGCACCGCCTCGTCTCCGTTGCTCAACGCCTACCGCACCGACGGCCAGCAGACCTTCTTCCGCTACAAGTCGAACAGCACGCCGACCCTCGCCAACACCGCCGTGGCCGCCGGCGCCTCCTATGTGGTCTCTCCGCAGGCGTACTTCTACAGCGGCCCTGCGGGCGTTCTGGCCGAATACTTCGCCACGTCCTCCGAGGTCAGCATCGGCTCGGGCGCGACCCGCAACGCCCGCACGTTGAAAAATTCCGCCTACAACCTCTCCGCCGGTTACGTTCTTACCGGCGAGGACGCCGGTTTTCGCGGCGTGACGCCCAAGACCAATTTCAACCCGTCCGCCGGCACCTGGGGCGCGTTTGAGGTGGTCGCCCGCCTGGCCTACCTCGACATCGACAACGACGCGTTCCTCGTTCCGGCCGGCGGCGCCATTTCGCTCGCCGACCCGGGCGCCAGCGCCACCGCCGTCACCACCTACGGCCTCGGTCTCAACTGGTATCTCTCCCGGTCTGTGCGCGTAGGCGTCAACCTCTTCCAAAACGACTTCAAGCTCGCCCCGGGGGCCGCGCCCGCCGCCGGCACCGTTTTGTCCGACGACGAGACGGCCCTCATCACCCGTTTCCAGGTCTCCTTCTAAACCCGGTTTCTCACTCACCGTCTTAACTCATGAAACTCAAGTCACTCCTCTCCGCCCTCCTCGCGGTCGTCGCCGTCTCCGGTGCCGCCGCCAAGGACATCGAGCTCCTCAACGTCTCCTACGATCCGACGCGTGAACTCTACGTCGAATACAACGCCGCCTTCGCCAAATACTGGAAGGCCAAGACCGGCGACACCGTCACCGTCAAGCAGTCGCACGGCGGCTCCGGCAAGCAGGCCCGCTCCGTGATCGACGGCCTCCGGGCCGATGTCGTCACGCTTGCGCTGTCCGGCGACATCGACCCGCTCCACCAGGTCGCCCGCCTCATTCCGGCCGACTGGCAGGCTCGTCTGCCCAACAACTCCGCTCCTTACACCTCGACCATCGTGTTCCTCGTCCGCAAGGGGAACCCGAAGCAGATCAAAGACTGGGACGACCTCGCCAAGCCCGGCGTCTCCGTGATCACGCCCAACCCGAAGACCTCCGGCGGCGCCCGATGGAATTACCTCGCCGCCTGGGAATTCGCCAAGCGCAAATACGGCTCCGACGACCAGGCCAAGGACTTTGTCGCCAAGGTCTACAGGAACGTGCCCGTCCTCGACTCCGGCGCCCGCGGCTCCACCACGACCTTCGTGCAACGCGGCATCGGCGACGTGTTCATCTCCTGGGAAAACGAGGCCTACCTCGCGATCAAGGAATTCGGCGCCGACAAGTTCGAACTGGTCACGCCTGCCTTGAGCATCCTCGCCGAACCGCCCGTCTCCGTGGTGGACAAGGTCGCCAAGAAAAAGGGCACCGCCGAGGTCGCCAAGGCCTACCTGGAGTATCTCTACTCCGAAGAGGCCCAGGACATCATCGGCAAAAACTTCTACCGCCCGACCGACCCCAAGGCCGCCGCCAAGTACGCCGGCCAGTTCTCCAAGCTGGAACTCTTCACCATCGCCGACGCTTTCGGCGGCTGGGCCAAGGCCCAGAAGGTCCACTTCGACGACGGCGGCACCTTCGACCAGATCTACCTGAAGAAATAGCCGTCATTTAATCCGACACTGCGGGAGGCGCGTCCGGCCACGTTCACCAGGGCCCGCCGGACGCCCTTCCGCGATTTCATCGTTTTCCCAACCGATTTTCCCATGAGCAGCCGCACGTCTCTCCTCGTTCGCCGCGCCGAACCCGCATTCACGCCCGCCCCGGTCGCGCCGCTCTCGCCCTCCATCGAGTTCAACCAACGCCTCACCTCGCTCTACGCCCTGGCCCAGCGTTCCCTCCACGTCTTCGCCTCTCCGCTGGGGCCTTTCTACCGGCAGGCGCGCCACTACCATGTGCCGCGTTTCGTGTATTTCGGGCCGCACACCTTCGACGAATCGCTGCGCCTCGCTTTTTACGCCGGCTTCGACGCGGGCGACCTGCGCGGCACGCTTGCGCTGCTGCACTTCGTCGAGCGCCTCGCGCTCACGCCCGAGCTGGGGCAGGGGCTCAACCTCTCGTTTTTCCCTCTGGCCGATGTGACCGGCCTGCTGCGCGGCGATTCCCAGGAGTTGGCCGCCCTTTCCTGGGTCAATCCCGGCGTGTCCGAGCTCGCGCTGCTCGCGAACGACGCGCGCGGCCGCGGCTATCACGGCTTCGTGCGCGTGGAGTCCGCGCCGGCCCACGACGACGTCGTGACCGTGCGCTTGCGCGGACTCGACGCCCGGGCGATCGGCGTCGAGTTGCTCAACTCCGACGACTTCACGCCGTGGCAGGTGCGCTGGGAAGGTTCGCCCGCCGGCGCCCCGCCGGCCGACGGACCGCTTTCGCTCAGCGACGACCTGCCGTTTGCGCCGTTCGAGCTCACCCTCGCCCTGCCGGACCACTGGTCGGTCGATCTCCACCGCGAGGCCGTCACGACCATCCTGAAAAACGTCATCCAGCGCTACCGCGGCGTCCAGGCCTACGCGCACAACCTCTGATCCGTGCCGCCCATGCCGTCCCTCGCCGCTCCCGCCGCGCGTGATTTGCGCGTCTTGCTCGCACCTCTGTTCGAGCAGGCGGAGCATTTCCCGGAGCTCACGGGCGGCATGGCCGGGTCGTTTCGCGCGCAAGGCCGTCTGCACGGCATCCCGCGGTTTCTCCTCTCGGGACCGCCCGCCGAGCACGACCCGATCCGCATCGGCCTGTTCGCCGGACTGCACGGCGACGAGCCGGCCGGTTGCGAGGCGTTGGTCCGTCTGCTCGGCGAATTTTTGCACGATCCCTCCGCGGCCACCGGCTACGATCTGGTGATTTACCCGGTGTGCAATCCCACCGGCTACGCCGAGGGCACGCGCCACAACCACGCCGGGCTCGATCTCAACCGCGAGTTCTGGCGCGGCTCCGCCCAGGCGGAGATCGCCATCCTGGAAACGGAGCTGCGCACCCACCGTTTCGACGGCATCATCACGTTGCATTCGGACGACACCAGCGAAGGACTCTACGGTTACACCCACGGACGCCTGCTCAACGAGGCCCTGCTCAAGCCCGCGCTGCGCGCCTCCGAGCGCGTGCTGCCTCGCAACCGCTCGGCCATGATCGACGGTTTTGAGGCCAGCGAAGGCTTGATCCGCCGCTGCTTTGAGGGCGTGCTATCCGCTCCCGCCCAACAACGTCCCCAGCCTTTCGACCTCATCTTTGAAACTCCGGCGCTTGCGCCGCTTGACCTGCAAATCGAAGCCACGCTCACCGCCATCGAAACCCTCCTCGACGAATACCGCGTATTTCTCGCGCACTCCATCAATCTTTGATGTCCTCACGCTCCGCACGCTCCATCCTCCCCGGCTTCGGCCTGTCGCTTGGTTTCACCGTCGCCTACTTGAGCATCATCGTGCTCCTGCCCCTGTCGGCCGCCTTCATCAAGACGTCGGGCATGAGCTGGGACGCGTTTGTCGAGGCGGTGGCGTCGCCGCGCGTGCTGGCCGCCTATCGGGTGAGTTTCGGCATCTCGTTCCTGGCGGCGGCGGTCAACGCGTTCTTCGGGCTGATCGTCGCGTGGGTGCTGGTGCGTTATCCGTTTCCGGGCAAACGCGTGGTGGACGCGCTCGTTGACCTGCCGTTCGCCCTGCCCACCGCCGTGGCCGGCATCGCGCTCACCGCGATCTACGCGCGCAACGGCTGGGCCGGGTTCCTCGAACCGCTCTGGGCCGGCGGGGTGGGGCGGCTGGAGCAATGGATGCCGTGGGGCAGCTGGGCCGAGTGGCTCGGCGTGAAAATCGCCTTCGACCGCCCCGGCATCTTCATCGCGCTCACGTTCATCGGGCTCCCGTTTGTGGTGCGCACCCTCCAGCCGGTGCTGGAGGAACTGGAGCCCGAGCTGGAGGAGGCCTCGGCCACGCTCGGCGCGACGCGCTGGCAGACGATCCGCAAGGTCATCCTGCCCGAGCTCACGCCCGCGCTCATCACCGGTTTCGCCATGGCCTTCGCCCGCGCCCTCGGCGAATACGGCTCGGTCGTCTTCATCGCGGGCAACATGCCCATGCACAGCGAGATCACCCCGCTGCTCATCATCACCAAGCTGGAGCAATACGACTACCGCGGCGCCACCGCCATCGCCGTGGTCATGCTGGTGTCGTCGTTTGTCCTCCTGCTGCTCATCAACCTGCTCCAGAAGTGGAGCCGCCGTCACCACAAGATCTGAGCCATGGCCTCCGCCGTTTCCCATCTCCACAAGGCCGCCGGGCCCGCGCATGGCCACCCTTCTCGCGTGACCCAGGACTCGCCCTGGGTGCGCCGGTCGCTCACCGGCGTCGCCCTGCTGTTCCTCATGGGTTTCGTGCTGCTGCCGCTCGCCGCCGTGTTCGTCGAGGCGCTGCGCAAGGGTCTCGACGTGTTCCTGCAGGCCTTTGCCGATCCCTACGCGCTGGCCGCCATCAAGCTCACGCTTACCACCGCCGCCATCGCCGTGCCGGCCAACGTCGTCTTCGGCATCGCCGCCGCCTGGTGCATCACCAAATTCCAGTTCCGCGGCAAGAGCGTGCTCATCACCCTCATCGACCTGCCGTTCGCCGTCTCGCCGGTCATCTCCGGCCTCATCTTCGTGCTGCTCTTTGGCCTGCAGGGCTGGCTCGGCCAGTATCTGAACGCCGAGGCCCCGTGGTTCCCGTGGCTCCAGCAGTGGCTCATCGAGCAGGATTTCAAAATCATCTTCGCCACGCCCGGAATCGTGCTGGCCACCATCTTCGTCACGTTCCCCTTCGTCGCCCGCGAGCTCATCCCGCTCATGCAGGCCCAGGGCGTGGACGAGGAATACGCCGCCGTCACCCTCGGGGCCAACGGCTGGCAGACGTTTTGGCGCGTCACCTTGCCCAACATCAAATGGGGCCTTTTCTACGGCGTGGTCCTCTGCAACGCCCGCGCCATGGGCGAGTTCGGCGCCGTCTCCGTGGTCTCCGGCCACGTCCGCGGCGAGACCAACACCATGCCTCTCCACATCGAGATCCTCTACAACGAATACCATTTTGCCGCCGCCTTCGCCGTGGCCTCGCTCCTCGCCCTCCTCGCCATCGTCACTCTGGTCCTTAAATCCATCATCGAGTGGCGCCACGGCCGCGCCAACGCCTGATCGGTTTTCCCCACTCACCACGCGCCACCCACTCCTTTCCGCTCAGCATGTCCATCACTGCGTCCAAAATCAAAAAAACCTTCGGCGCCTACACCGCCCTCGAGGGCGTCGATCTCAACGTGCCCGCCGGCAAGCTGGTCGCCCTCCTCGGCCCTTCCGGCTCGGGCAAGACCACCCTGCTGCGCATCATCGCGGGCCTGGAGTTCGCCGACGAGGGCAGCGGCCGCATCGCCTTCCACGGCGAGGACGTCACCCAGGTGCCCGCCGGCCAGCGCGGCGTGGGCTTCGTCTTCCAGCACTACGCCCTTTTCCGCCACATGACCGTGGCCCAGAACATCGCCTTCGGCCTCAACGTCCGCAAACGCGCCGACCGCCCTTCCAAGGACGAGATCGCCGATCGCGTGCAAAAGCTCCTCAAGCTCGTCCAGCTCGACAACCTCGGCGGCCGTTTCCCCACGCAGCTTTCCGGCGGACAACGCCAGCGCGTCGCCCTCGCCCGCGCCCTCGCCGTCGAGCCCAAGGTCCTCCTGCTCGACGAACCGTTCGGCGCCCTCGACGCCAAGGTCCGCAAGGAGCTCCGCCGCTGGCTCCGCCACTTCCACGACGAGATCAACCTCACCACCGTCTTCGTCACCCACGACCAGGAGGAAGCCCTGGAGATCGCCGACGAGGTCGTGGTCATGAACAACGCCAGGGTTGAGCAGGTCGGCACGCCGCAGGACGTCTACGACCATCCCGCCTCGCCCTTCGTCTACAATTTCCTCGGCAACGTGAACCGCCTCCAGCTCCCCTGGCGCGGTCTCGCCCCCGAGGGCTCCGGCGGTCCGTTCATCGACGCCAGGATTGCCTACGTGCGCCCCCACGAGCTCGAAATCGTCCCCTACCGCATCGGCGTCGAGGGCGAGGTCGCCACCGTCCTCTCGATCCACGCCGCCGGCTCCGTCGCCCGCGTCAGCACCCGTCGCGGGGCCAACGAGCTCATCGACATCGAGCTCAGCCGCGCCCGCCTCGACGAACTCGCCCTCCAGCCCGACGACTCCGTGATCCTGCGCGTGCGCCGCAGCCGGCTGTTCACCGAGGACTACGCCATCTGAGGAACTTCCCTTCGCCGCCGCTTTCCACCCATTTTTCCCTCAAAACCAACCACAACCACCATGGCTCGCATCTACAACAACATCACCGAAACCATCGGCCACACCCCGCTTGTCCGCCTCAACCGCACCGCCGCCGCCCACGGTGCCGTCGCCGAGGTGCTCCTCAAGCTGGAGTTCTTCAACCCGCTGTCGTCCGTCAAGGACCGCATCGGCAACAACATGATCGAGGAGGCCCTCAAGTCCGGCCGCATCAACCAGAACACCATCCTCATCGAGCCCACCTCCGGCAACACCGGCATCGCGCTCGCCTTCGTCGCCGCCGCCAAGGGTCTCAAGCTCATCCTCACCATGCCCGAGACCATGTCGCTGGAGCGGCGCAAGCTCCTCAAGATCCTCGGCGCCAAACTCGTCCTCACCGAGGGGCCGAAGGGCATGAAGGGCGCCATCGCCAAGGCCGAGGAACTCAACAAGCAGATCCCCAACAGCGTCATCCTCCAGCAATTCGCCAACCCCGACAATCCCGCCGTCCACCGCGCCACCACCGCCGTGGAAATCTGGGACGACACCGACGGCCAGGTTGACTTCGTCGTCTCCGGCGTGGGCACCGGCGGCACCATCACCGGCGTGGGCGAGGTCCTCAAGGCCCGCAAGCCCGGCGTGAAGATCGTCGCCGTCGAGCCCGCCGGCTCGCCGGTCCTCTCCGGCGGCAACCCCGGCCCGCACAAGCTCCAGGGCATCGGCGCCGGCTTCATCCCCGCCGTCCTCAACACCAAGATCATCGACGAGATCATCCAGGTGAAGGAGGACCAGTCCGGCCCGATCTCCAAGCAGGTCATCAAGCTCGACGGCATCCCCGTCGGCATCAGCTCCGGCGCCGCCATCTTCGCCGGCCTCGAACTCGCCAAGCGCCCCGAAAACCAGGGCAAGAAGATCGTCGTGATCGTCCCGTCCTCCACCGAGCGTTACCTGTCCTCCTGGCTGTTCGCCGACGTCGATGTCGAGAGCGACAACATCTCCGACCTCATCGCCGCGCCCGTCGCCGCTTCGTAATCCTCGCCACCACGCCCTGCGCGAGACCTGGAAGACGAGGCCGAACCCGGCCGCGTTTTCCAGGTCTCAAGTAACGGCTCTCGTTCGCATCTTTCCCCGGCGGGGTAGCCAAGTGGGAAGGCCCGGCGCCGCAATCGCCTCACGAGTTGGTTCGATTCCAACCCCCGCCTCCAGTTTGGGTTTCGCTCTTCCGCAGAAGGCCACTTCGCGGGTTTTGTCCCTCCACCTGTCAGTGATTTAAGTCCAGCCGACCGGACCACCGGACGCGGGATTTCGCCGTCTAGCACGACGGTCAACTCCACGCTTCCATGAAACGCTCCCTGGTTCTCGTCACCCTCTGGCTCGCCGTTTCGGCCTCCGTCGCGCGCGCGCAGACGGAAATCCTCAACGCCTCCTACGACATCTCCCGCGAGTTGTTCGCCGAGGTCAACGCGGCCTTCGTCCCCGCCTACAAGTCCTCGGGCGGCGGCGATGTCTCCATCAAGCAGTCCCACGGCGGCTCCTCCCGCCAGGCCCGCTCCGTCCTCGAGGGACTCAAGGCCGACGTCGTCACCTTCAACCAGCTCAACGACGTCCAGCTGCTCGCCGACAACGGCTTCGTCGCCAAGGACTGGGCCGCCCGGTTTCCGTTCAACGCCGCGCCCTACTACAGCGTTCACTCGATCCTCGTCCGCAAGGGCAACCCCAAGGGCATCCGCGACTGGGCCGATCTCGCCAGACCCGGCGTGACCATCGTCCAGGTCAATCCCAAGACCGGCGGCAACGGCCGCTACGCCGTCCTCGCCTACTACGCCGCGGGTCTCCAAGCCTCCGGCGGCGACGCGGCCAAGGCCCGCGCCTTCGCCAAAAAAATCCTGGCCAATGTCGTCGTGTTCGAGAGCGGCGGCCGCACCGCCACCTCGACGTTCACCGAGCGCGAGATCGGCGATGTCCTTGTCACCTTCGAGGCCGAGACGCTCGGGCTCGCCCGCGCTCCCGGCGCCGTCTTCGAGGTGGTCACGCCTTCGGTCAGTGTGCTCGCCGAGTTCCCCGTGGCCGTGGTGAAAAAGGTCGCCGCCAGGCGCGGCACCGAGGCCGTCGCCAGGGCCTACCTCGACTTCCTCTACACGCCGGCCGGACAGGAGATCATCGCCCGCAACCACTACCGTCCGCGCAACGCCGAGGTCGCCGCCCGCCACGCCGACAAGCTCACGCCCGTGAAGACCGTCGAGGTCGGCCCGTTCTTCGGCGGCTGGGAGAAGGTCACCAAGGAGTTTTTCGACAACGGCGCCCTCGTGGACGTCCTCCTCAAGGAGATCGCCGCCGAGCGCGTGAACTAACCCTGCGGCGTCCCCCGCCGCGAAAAAAACCGTCATGCCACGCCCGCGGGTCATCCCCGGCCTCGGCCTCACGCTCGGGACCACCCTCGTGTTCCTCGCGCTGGCCACGTTGCTCCCACTGGGCGCGCTGGTCCTTAAAACCGCCGGGCTCTCCTGGTCGCAGTTCTGGGACTACGCGACCGACGCCCGCGCGTTGTCCACCTACCGCGTCACGCTGGTGTCGGCCGGCATCGCCACTTCGCTCAACATCGTGCTCGGCGTGCTCACCGCGTGGATATTGGTGCGCTACGAGTTTCCCGGTCGGCGGCTGCTCGACTCGGCCATCGACCTGCCGTTCGCGCTGCCCACCGCCGTGGCCGGCATCGCGCTCGCCACGCTCACCGTGCCGCGCGGTCCGGTCGGCGCGCTCTTCGCGCCGTTCGACATCAAGATCGCCTACGCTTTCCCCGGAATCATCCTCGCGATGACGTTCACCAGTCTGCCGTTCATCGTGCGCACGGTGCAACCGGTGCTGGCCGACCTGGAGCCGCAACTGGAGGAGGCCGCCGCCATCCTCGGCGCCGGGCCGGTCACGACTTTCCGCCGGGTCATCCTGCCGGAGCTCGCGCCGGCCATTCTCGCCGGGGCCACGCTCTCGCTGGTCCGCAGCCTTGGCGAGTTCGGCGCGGTCGTCTTCATCGCGGGCAACCTGCCGTTCCAGACCGAGATCAGCTCGCTGCTCGTCTACATCCGCATGGACGAGTTCGACTATGTGGGAGCCGCCGCGCTCGCCACCGTCATTCTCGCCTTCGCCCTCGTCGTGCTCGTCTCGATGAACGTGCTCCAGAGCCGGCTCTACCGGCGTTTCCACGGATGAGCGCCGTCTCCCGTTTACCCCGCGTCCCGCTGCGCGGACACCCCCGGCGGCTCGCCTTGGTGCTGGCCGGCGCCGGCGCGACCGGGCTGCTCATCGCGTTGCCGCTGGGCGCGGTGTTTTACTACGCGCTGCGCGACGGCTGGCGCGCCTACCTCGGGCACCTCTCCGCGGCCGACACGTTGCACGCGCTCGGTCTGTCGCTGCTGGCCGCCGGAGTGGCGTTGCCCGTCAACACCGCGTTCGGCCTCGCCGCCGCCTGGGCCGTGGCGAAGTTCACGTTTCGCGGCCGCCGGCTGCTTATCAGTCTCATCGAGCTGCCGCTCTCCATCTCACCCATCATCATCGGAGTGGCCTACCTGTTTGTCTTCGGCATGCAGGGCTTGCTCGGGCCGTGGCTCGACGCCTGCGGCGTGCGGCTGGCCTTCAACGTCGCCTCCATCGTCATCGTCACGACCATCGTCACCAGTCCCTGCGTCTTCCGCGAGGTGCTCCCGCTCATGCTCGCGCAGGGCGTGCACGAGGAGCAGACGGCGGTCATCCTCGGCGCCGGCGGCTGGCAGACGTTTTGGCGCGTCACCCTGCCCAACGTGAAATGGGCGCTCGTTTACGGCGTGTGCCTGAGCTTCGCGCGCAGCCTGGGGGAGTTCGGCTCCGTCGCCGTCGTGTCTGGCTCGGTGCGCGGCGAGACCAACACCCTCACGCTCCAGATCGACCTGCTCTACCACGACCGCGTGCAGACCGCCGCCTTTGCCGTCGCGTCCGTCCTCACCTCCATCGCCCTCGTCACCCTGCTCGTCAAAACCTGGGTCGAGCGCCGCGAGTCTTCCTCTTCTTCATGAGCCATCCCGCCGAACTTTCCGCCTATCTCGCCACGCTGCCGTTTTTGGGTCGCGCCACCCTCTCGCGCACCGAGGTCGTCGCCGGCGAATGGCTCGAACTCGCGGCCACCTACGAGGTCGGCGCCGCCGGCCTGGCCGACGGCGCATGGCTCAAGCTCGTCTTTAAATTCTACTCCGACTGGGCGCCGTTCCAGACTGCCGACCCGGCCGCCGCGAATTATGTTTCCGCCGCCTGCGAGCCGCGCGCGCCGTTTGCCGGCGAGAGTCCCGCGACGGTGCGCGCGCTCAAGGTCCGCTTCGACCAAAAGGGCCACGAGCGGCCCTACCAGAAGGCGGTCATCATCGACGTGGTGGACGGCTACCTGAAGCCCGGCGACCGCATCGTCATCCGGCTGGGCGACCGCCGCGGCGGCGGCCCCGGCACGCGCGCGCAGACGTTTGCCGAGGAGGCGTTTCGTTTCCGGCTGTTCGTGGACACGGTCGGCGCGTCCCGTTTCGCGGCCGTGCCGGGCGATCTCACGCTGGCCGTGCGGCCGGGCAGGGGAGTGCGCGGCGTGTTGCTCGCCCCCCGGCTGGTGCGGCCCGGCGCGCCGCTGGCGGTCACGTTCCGCATGGAGGACGCCTGGGGCAACCTCGCGCCGGCCGACACCGCCCCTCCGACCGCGTTGCAACTCTGGCTGGGCGACCGCCGCATGGCCACGCTACCGCTTGACTGGAGCGGTGCCGCCGGTGCCTGGGCGCGCGGCCTGTTGTGCCTGCCGGAAGCCGGCGACTACCGGCTCGTGATCGACAGACCCGCAGTCTTCGCACGCATCACCGCCGACCCGGCCACCCCCGTGCCCCGCGCGCTCTACGCCGATCTGCATGTTCACTCCGACGACACCGTGGGCGTCAACCCGACACGCAGCGTGCTCGCTTACGCCCGCGATGCCGCCGGGCTCGATATCGTCGGCTACACGGCCAACGACTTCAACGTCCGCGCCGACCGCTGGGCCGCCGCCGTGGCCGTGTGCCGCGAGCTCCACGCCGAGGAGCGTTTCCTGTGTTTTCCCGGCACCGAGTGGTGCGGGGCCAGCGCCGTCGGCGGTGATCGCAACGTGGTCTTCCTCGGCGACGAGGTGCGGTTCCCGCTCGCGCCCGACGGCCGCAGCCTGCGGGTGTTTGACTGGAACGAAGACACGCCCACCGGTCGCCCGCAAGACCCCGGCCTGCCCACCGCCGCCGACCTGCACGAGGCCTACCGCGACCTCGCCGAGGGCGATCGCGCGTTGCTCATCCCGCATGTCGGCGGGCGTCGCGCGCTCTTCGATTGGCACGACCCCGCCTTGGAGCGCCTGGTCGAGATCGCGTCCTCCTGGGGGCACTTCGACTGGTTCTACCGCGACGCCCTCGCGCGCGGCCTGCAAGTCGGCGCATCGGCCGCCGGCGACGAACATCGCGGACGCCCCGGCGGCGGCGCGCCCGGCGTGGGCTCGTTTGGCACCGTCGGCGGGCTCACCGGCGTGCTGGCCGGCACGCTCACCTCCGCCGCCGTCGCCCGCGCCCTGCGCGCCCGCCACACCTGGGCGACCACCGGTTCTCGCGCCGTGGCGCTGCTCTCCGCCGAGGGATACCGGCAGGGCGATGCCTTCACCCACACCGGTCCGCTCACCGTCCGCTACCAGCTGCTTGGCGATGCCTGGGAACGCGTGGAGTTGCGCGACGACCAAGGCGCCCGGCTGCTCGTCCGCGATCTCGACGCCGAGCTGGGCTTCGCGCCCGACCGCCTGCGCATCCGCTGGGGCGGTGCCCGCATCCGCGACCGCTACCGCTGGGCCGAGTGGCGCGCGGTCATCACCGTCACCGGAGTCCGCGTGCTCGCGTGGACGGCCCGCGGACTCGAACATCCCGAGGAAACCGTCGCCGAAACCGCGCCCGGCGTCTTCACCGTGCGCACCGACACCTATGGCGACTCCGACCACCTGGAGTTGACCGTGGACGACCTGGCCGCCGCCCGTTTTGAGCTGCGCTTCGAGATCGACGCCTACAACAAGACCGGCGACACCCTCGCGCGGAACCGCGACTCCGTCACCCCCGGAGCCGACTTCGCGTTGACCGGCGCCGAGCTGCTGGCCGCCCCTGCGGGAAACATCCGCCGCGACCTCGGCGGCGCGGAGCTGTTCGTTGCCGCCGAACGCCTCACCGCGAGCCCGCTGCCGGCCGCACTCTCCGGGACCGTGGTGATCCCGCCCGCCCGGGGACCGCACGGTCACCGCGCCTTCTATCTTTTTGCCCGCGAACGCGACGACGCCAAGGTCTGGACCAGCCCGCTCTTCGTCACGTTCACCGATTGATGATGGTCACGACACCATGAGCACCCGTTTTCAAACACTCGTCGCCGAAGCCAAGGCCCGAATCACCGAGATCGACTTGGACGCCTACCGCCGACAAGCCGCCTCGCCGCACCCGCCGCTGCTCATCGACGTGCGCGACGCCGGGGAGTTCTCCGCCGGCCGCCCGCCCCGGGCGCTCCATCTGAGTCGCGGCACCCTCGAAGGAAAAATCGAAGCCGTCGTCCCCGACTTGCACACGCCCGTCGTGCTGATTTGCGCCGGAGGCAACCGCTCCGCCCTCGCGGCCGAAAGCCTGCAGCGCCTGGGCTACACCCGCGTGGCCTCGCTCATCGGCGGCTTCGGCGCATGGCAACAAGCCGGCCTGCCCGTGGAAAAATCGGCCTGAGGCCCGCGTCCGCCAGCGAACGGTGGACCATCCGCTCGCTGGCAATCACGGCTGGTTCTCTTTGAACGCTCCCTAAACCACTAGCCCGTGCAGCACGACCGACCCCGGCCGTGTGGTTTGCCCCCAAAAAACAAAGCGCCCGAGGACGGCCGTTGTTACACGCTACTAGCCATACCTCACTTGGCCACACGCCGGAGCGGCCCCACCACTGGTCATTTTTTGTTCATTTCCGGTTCATTTTTATTTGAACTCGATGAACGAGCCCATTGTTTTCGCGCCGTGCCTAGCGTAGCCCACCAACAAGACCCTATTGCCTCGACGGCGTCGCCTTTGAGTTTCGGCGAGCTTCAGATTGTGGACATGTTTGTGCAAATGACCCAGGCACTGGGGTTGCCCCGTTCTCTAGGGGAGATTTACGGCCTTCTCTACGCCAGCCCCCGACCTCTGGTATTTCAGGAGATTGTTGAGCGGCTTCAGCTCAGCAAGGGCTCGGTCAGCCAAGGCCTGCGTTTCCTCCGCACCATCGGGGCCGTCCAGCCGGTGGTCGTACCCGGAGATCGTCGCGAATACTTCGAGCCTGTTGTTGATTTGCGTTATCTAGTGGGTGGTTTCCTGCGTGAGCGCCTCACGCCCCAGATCGAAGCGTGGGGCATTCGCAGCCAGGCTCTGCGGGTGGAAGACTTTGCCCAATCGTGGGGTGACGTCCCCATCGAGGCTTACCGTAAAGTCATCGTGGAACGCCTCGACAAACTGAAAACTTGGCAGCGGCGCGCCGGTGCGGTCCTGCCCATGATCGGGAAGTTGCTGGGGTAGGCGGGTGGAACGGCTGCGGGACAACACCCCGTGGCTTATATCATTTTTATATAAAAGCTCGGTCGCCGCCTTCGGGAAGCGACGGGGCGAAGCTCGGTCCCAAACCCTCCCCGTAGAGGCCTCACCTCGCGTGAGGCCTCTACGATTACCCGATCCAGCAATTGTAGAGACGTCCGTCCCCGGAAGTGTGGTTCGTCACCCAAAAAACGAAACGCCCTGAGACGGGCGTTGCTCGACTTTTCCATCACTCAACCATTTCCAACATTCGTATAATAAAAAAATGAAAGCAGTCATTCTTGCCGGTGGTCTGGGCACTCGTATCAGTGAAGAAACCCATCTCAAGCCCAAGCCCATGGTTGAGATCGGCGGACGCCCGATCCTGTGGCATGTGCTCAAGTGCTATTCCGCCCACGGTATCAACGACTTTGTCATCTGCGCCGGTTATAAAGGCTATGTAATCAAGGAGTATTTTGCCAATTACTTCCTTCATATGTCGGATGTGACCTTCGACATGAAGGAAAACCGCATGGAGGTTCATCAGCGCCGTTCGGAGCCTTGGCGGGTGACCATTGTGGACACGGGGGACTCCACCATGACAGGCGGTCGTCTTAAGCGTGTGCGTGATTATCTCGGCGACGAGACGTTTTGTTTCACTTACGGCGACGGGGTGGGGGATGTGAATATCACCGAATCTATAGCGTTTCATAAACGCGAAGGCCGAAGGGCCACTCTCACCGGCGTGCAGCCGCCCGGCCGTTTCGGCGCCCTGGAGATCGACGGGCATAGTATCAAGAGCTTCCAGGAAAAACCCGACGGCGATGGGAGTTGGATCAACGGCGGTTTCTTCGTCTTGGAGCCCTCCGTGATAGACTTGATCGACGACGATAAAACCATTTGGGAGCGCAAGCCGTTGGAGACCTTGGCCAAGATCAAGCAACTCGGCATCTATAAACATCACGGTTTTTGGCAACCGATGGACACCCTCCGGGACAAGCAATTACTTGAGGAACTCTGGTCTTCCAACAAGGCGCCTTGGAAAATTTGGGTTTAATAATATGGCCTTTGCGAATATATATAAGGGTAAACGCGTTTTGCTCACCGGACATACAGGCTTCAAAGGTGCTTGGTTGTCCGAATGGCTGCTCTCCCTGGGTGCCGAGGTGACTGGCTTCTCCTTGCCGCCGCCCACTTCGCCTTCGCTTTTCGTGCAGCTCGGGCTTGCCGGCCGTCTCCGCCATATTGAGGGCGATGTTCGTGATCTCGCGTCCGTTCGGGCCGCCGTGGAGCAGGCCCGGCCCGACTTCGTTTTCCATTTGGCCGCCCAGCCGCTGGTGCGTTTATCTTATGACCAGCCGGTTGAGACGTATGCGGTCAATATCATGGGCACCGTCAATGTGCTTGAGGCTGTTCGCCTGGCCGCCCACCGCTGCACCGTCGTAGCGATCACCACGGACAAGTGCTATGAAAACAAGGAATGGGTGCATAGTTACCGTGAGGAAGATCCGATGGGTGGCTACGATCCCTACAGCTCTTCCAAAGGCGCTGCCGAACTGGTGATCGCGGCCTACCGCAGGTCTTATTTTTCCTCGCCGGATTCCCCCGTGAAGCTCGCTTCGGCCCGCGCAGGCAACGTCATCGGAGGTGGCGATTGGGCGCTGGATCGCATCGTGCCGGATTGCATCCGCGCCCTGCAGCGTGGTGATGCCATCCCCGTCCGCAACAAGGTCGCGACGCGCCCCTGGCAGCATGTGCTCGAACCACTCTCTGGTTATCTGTGGTTGGGGGCATGTCTGGCCAACCCCAAGCTCTCACCATTCAACTCGCAGCTCACCTCGGGTTTTAATTTCGGCCCGGCCCTGGCCTCCAATCGCACGGTTGCCGAACTCGTCCAAGAAATCCTCATCCACTGGCCGGGACGCTGGGAAGACAAGAGCGACCCCAAGGCTGTCCACGAGGCCAAACTCCTCAACTTGGCCACCGACAAGGCCCACCACTTCCTCGGCTGGTCGCCTGCCTGGCCCTTCGCCGAGACTATCAAGCAGACCGTCGCCTGGTATCACCAGGACGCCGACTCCCGCACCGACATTCACCGCCTTACCCTTGGTCAGCTCCAAGCCTACACGACCGCAGCCAAATCCGGCGGTTTTGCCTGGTCACTCTAATTAAAAAAAAATTCTTCCTTCGCTCCATGTCATCTCCCGCCGAACTCAAAGCCCAAATCCTCCAGCTGACCCGCGAATACTCCGCCCTCATGCACAAGGGCCAGCGCCCAGGTGACGACGCCGCGCACGCTCCCTGGGCCCCCGGTCAGACGATCCCCTACGCCGGTCGTGTTTTCGACCAGGACGAAGTCGAGGCCGCCGTCGGCGCCACCCTGGATTTCTGGCTCACTCTCGGGCCCGAAGGCGAAGCCTTTGAGAAGGAACTCGCCGCCCTGCTCGGAGTGAAACACAGCCTCCTGGTCAACTCCGGCTCCTCGGCCAACCTCGTGGCCTTCGCCGCGCTCACCACCCACAAGCTCCCTGCGCACAAACGCATCCAGCCCGGTGACGAAGTCATCACCGTGGCCGCCGGCTTCCCCACGACCGTCGCCCCGATTATCCAATCCGGCGCCATCGCCGTCTTCATCGATAACGACCCGACCACCGGCAACATCCGCCCGGAGCAACTCGAGTCTGCCTTTGTCGCCGGCAAGACCAAGGCCGTCATGATTGCCCACGCCCTCGGCAATCCCTTCGATCTCGGCGCCGTGATCGAATTCTGCCGCAAGCACGATCTCTGGCTCATCGAGGACAACTGCGACGCCCTCGGCTGCACCTATTCGATGCCCATCGCCCGCGCCAAAGCCCTCGGCATCACCGAAAACTCCCCGGGCATCCCCTCCGACGGCCTCACCATCACCCGCTTCACCGGCACCTGGGGCGACATTTCCACCCAGTCCTTTTATCCTCCACACCACCTCACGATGGGCGAAGGCGGCGCGGTTAACATCATCAGCAAGCCCCCGCTCAAAACCTACGCCGAGAGCTTCCGCGACTGGGGCCGCGACTGCTGGTGCGCCTCCGGCAAAGACGACACCTGCAACAAACGCTTCGGCTGGCAGCTCGGCGAGCTCCCCAAGGGCTACGACCACAAATACATCTACAGCCACCTCGGCTACAACCTCAAGCCCCTCGATCCGCAGGCGGCCATCGGCCGCAAGCAGCTCAAGAAGCTCCCCGCCTTTATCGAGGCGCGTAAGAAAAACTGGGAAACCCTCCGGGCCGGCCTCGACTGCGTTTCCGACGTCATCGACTTCACGCTGCCCGCCCACGCCGTCCGCTGGATCCCGCCCTCCGCCCGTAGCGGAAGCGTGGACGCGCTTTCGTCTGGCTCCGCAAAGCGAAACGAGGCCCTCGTTCCGCTACGTTTCGAGGATTGTTTTGAATGGGATGCCACCGGCTGCCGCGTGGACACGTCCTGGTTCGGCTTCATGCTCCGCGTCAAGCCGGGAGCTCCCTTCAGCCACACCGATCTGGCCCGCGCGCTCGATGAAAAGAAAATCGGCAACCGCATGTTCTTCGGCGGGAACCTCCTCCGCCAGCCCGTCTTTGTTCAACTCCGCAAAGACCGCCCGGACGCCATCCGCCTGGTGGGCTCCAATGGGTCAACCGTGCAACCCGTAAACAGCTCCACCATTGCCGCCGCCTTCCCCGGTGCCGACGCCATCATGAACGAGGCCATTTTCCTCGGCACCTACCCCGGCCTGACTGCCGAAATGCTCCAATATGAAATCCAAGTCATTAAGGAGTTTGTGAAATCAAAGACGTCGAAAAATTGAATCGCCGCGTAGAATGCCAGGGCGTGGCCACACAATACATCGCCTGCAAGCAGGCTCCTACCTTCTTCCCTGCCCAAACACACTACCAGCCTATATGATTGATCTTTCCGCATCCCAGCTGGCAGAAGTCCGTGCGATTTTGGTCCGGCATCTCCCGGCTGGGTGCGGTGTGCTCGTGTTTGGATCGCGGGTGAATGGTCGGGCCAAGCCCCACTCGGATCTGGATTTGGCGCTCGTGGCCTCCGCCCCTCTTGGGCTGGATTGTCTTGGCCGTGTGCGCGAAGCCTTCATCGAATCGTCATTGCCCATGCGGGTGGATGTGTTGGATTGGAATGCGGTGCCCGAGAGTTTTCGGAACATTATCTCAGCCCGCCACGAGAGACTCCCCCTTTAGCTCCTCCCCAAACCATGCCACTCGATCTTAGCTCTTTGGAAAAATCGATCGCTGCGCTCCGTTTATCCACGACCGAGGGTGCGCCGCTCTTTGACGAACTGGCGCCTGGATTACGAGAGACGCTTAAGGCCGGGGTCATTCAGCAGTTCGAGGTCGCTTACGAACAAAGTTGGAAAATGATGAAGCGCTGGCTGGAGATTAACATAGGTGCGGAGACCGTCGATGGGGTGCCCCGTCGCGAATTGTTCCGTCGTGCGGCCGAGAGCCGGCTGATCGACGACGTGGAGCGTTGGATGAGCTTTCATCGGGCACGCAACGAAACGTCTCACACCTATTCTTCTGCTACTGCGGATGAAGTTTATCGCCTCGCTCTCCAATTTCCGACCGACGCCGAAAGACTCCTGACTGCTTTGGCCGCCCGTAATATCTAGCCCCCAGCTTCTAGCCCTTTGGATCGACCTCGTGGTTAACAAACGGTTCGGAAGGTTCGGATAGGTTCAGCCGGCAGCCGGAAGGTTAAGCAGGTTGAACCGTTCAACCCTTAAACGGCGCGGCTGCGCCATCGCCTGCACGCAGGTTCCTACCTGCTCTACCAATTCGGCACGCACCTCTTCTGTTTTTTTATGACCAGCCTCTCGCAGCCCTTTCCGGGCACGCATCTACTCTTGCCAAAGGTCTTTGTCGATGCGCGCGGCGACTTTGTGAAAACCTTTCACGCCGGAGCCTTTGCCGAGCTGGGCATCGACTTCCGTCCGGTGGAGGAGTTCTTTTCGACATCGCATAAAAACGTTCTTCGCGGGATGCACTTCCAGCTTCCGCCCCATGACCACGCCAAGCTCGTTTATTGCGTGCGCGGGAGTGTGCTCGACGTGCTCCTCGATCTGCGTAAAAGCTCTCCAACCTATGGACGCGTGGCCAGTGCCGAACTTTCGCGTGAAAATCATCACCAGTTCTTCATCCCCAGTGGGGTGGCCCATGGGTTTCTCGCCTTGGAAGACGACTCTGTGATGGTTTATAAGACATCAACAGTGCATGCTCCCGCACACGACGCGGGTATCCATTGGCAAAGCATCGGCTTCGACTGGGGCGTGACCGTCCCGATAGTGTCGCCGCGCGACCAGGCATTCCCCACGTTCTCGGCCTTTAATAACCCTTTCTGAGCCCTTTATGCGTATCCTTGTGATTGGAGCTTCGGGATTGGTGGGTTCGCACGTGCTGGCGGAGGCCACCAGCCGAGGGCATACCGTGGTGGGCACGTATCGCAACCACCCGGTTGCCGGACTCGTGTACCTGGATCTTGGCGATGAGGCGGCCACGGCTGAATTGGTCGACGCCATTCAACCCGATTGGATCGTGCACGCCGCCGGCTGGACCTGGGTGGATGGGTGCGAAAAAGATCCTGAACGCGCCTTTCGTGAAAACTGCGAGCAGCCCGCCATGCTCGCGCGGCTTTGTGCACGCCGGAGTTGCCGTTTCGCCTACTTTTCGACGACCTACATCTTTGACGGAACCGCTGGTCCCTATGCCGAAGACGCCCGACCCAATCCCCTCAACGTCTACGCCAAATCCAAGTGGGCGGCCGAGCAGGCCGTGCAGGAAATCCTTACAGGCCAAGCACTGATTCCCCGGGTGATATGCGTATGGGGCCGCGAGGAGCAGCAAAAAAACTTTGTTTATCAAGTGCTCAAAGCCCTACTTGAAGGCCGGCCTATGAAGCTCCCGTCGGATCAAAGGGGCAATCCCACTTGGGCGGGTGACATCGCCGCGTGGCTGCTGGCACTCATGACCGACGGAGCCCAGGGCGTTTGGAATTTGGCCGGCACCCGCGAAAATTGCAGCAGGGTCGAGTGGTTTGAACTGATTGCCAAAGGGGCAGGGGAGCAGACTGCAACCAAGTTCAGCACAGAAAAATCTAACATCGAAAACACCGTCCGCTATACGCAAGTGCCCACGGCTGCACTCGGCCAGCCGGCGCTGCGCCCGCTGCACGCTGGGGCGATCATTCGTAAAATCACCCAAGTCTACCCCCGTGTGACCAAGGATGCCGATGACATTACGGAGTTGGGCTAATACCCGCCCAGCTCCGATGGTAGAGCGCGTGTAGCCCTGAGCGTTCCCAAAGACAAATGCCCGGGGACGGGCATTGTCACACCAATGGGCGTTATCACACCACAGACTTACCTCAAGTTGGTTAACCATAGCTCCCCAGCTGCTCCGAGCATTACCTGCAAGCAGCCACCAAAACAGCCTACATGACTGGTCTGAGGCCCTTGCGAACTAGAATCGTGTCAATTGTTCATTTTTAATTGAACTCACCATTACCTTCAGGTTTTTCTCAAGATGTGTCGCAAGCAGCCTCCCATCCAGACCCAATTGACTTGGCCTCCGAGTTGAGTGTGGGGGACAGTGAAGTGATAGAGATGTTTTTGCAGATGGTTCAGACCACCGCACTGTCTCCCATACATAGTGAAGTTAGCGGATTGCTTTACGGAAGCCTTCGGCCGCAGTCTTTCCAGGAGATCGCTGATCGCTTGGAGCTCAGAAAAGGCTCGGTCAGCCAGGGGCTCTGCTTGCTTCGCAACCCTAAGCGATCCAGCCGGTGGAGATCGCCGGAGATCGTAGGGAGAATATTGAAAATGTGGTGGAGCTGCGCGTCCTTTTTGGAGGTTTCCTCCACGAGCGACTCACCCAGCAACTGTCCGTTTTGGTCGAGTGCAGCCAACAGCATCTAATCGAAGCGTCTCGAGCAAGCCGCCGCCGTACTCCCCTTAATCACGACCACTGAGCGCGAGGTCATCGCCGACCGCATCGAAAAACTCAAGACTTGGTAAAAGCGTGCCATCAACGTGCTGCCTCAGAGTGGTAAGCTACTAGATTAGCCGTCGGTGCCCTTGCTGCCGCTTTTTGGTTCACCCTTAACATTGAGAAGCCCGGAAGCCCTGATTGTTGTCCGCGAAAGCACAATATATAACCGTCGATTGCTTTCCAGAAAGAAGCTACGGGGGCGAAGATTTTAGCAAGCCGAATCGCTATGGGATCATAACAAAGAATGCTAAGTCACCAGTTTCACTCGTTAACTGGATAGCGATGATTATGCCCACTGAATATTGAACTTGGTAATCCTTCTTTTTTATACACTCAATCGTCTTTGAAATCGAAACCTTAAGAATTATGAAAAAAATATTAGTGACTGGATCGTCGGGGCTAATCGGTTCGGAGGTATGTGTTTATTTTTATAACGAGCTTGGTTACGAGGTTCACGGAATTGATAATAACCAGCGGGCTGTTTTTTTTGGATCTAGCGGCGACACGAGATGGAATCAACAGAGACTGATGAAACAGCTTCCTGGATATTCTCATCATGAAGTAGATATTCGTGAACGAAGCGCTGTACTTGAGCTTGTGGCCAACTTAAAACCGTCGGTGATTGTTCATACTGCAGCACAGCCTTCTCACGATAGGGCTGCCGCGATACCTTTTGAAGATTTCGACACAAACGCTGTTGGCACATTAAACCTTTTGGAAGCTGCAAGACGCGCATGCCCAGAATCCCCTTTTGTGCATATGAGCACAAATAAGGTCTATGGAGACGCGCCAAATCGAATAAAATTAAAGGAACTGGCTACTAGATGGGACTACGATGATCCAGATTATAAAAATGGAATACCGGAGACGTTTACAATTGATCAGTCTAAGCACTCTCTTTTCGGTGCGTCTAAGGTCGCGGCGGACGTTATGGTGCAGGAATACGGACGTTATTTCGGAATGCCCACCTGCTGTCTGCGTGGTGGATGTCTAACTGGTCCAAATCATAGTGGTGTCGAATTACATGGATTTCTTTCATATCTAGTTAAATGTAACATTGAGGGTCGTGAATACAAAATTTTTGGATATAAAGGAAAGCAGGTGCGTGACAATATTCATTCATTTGATGTGGCGCGTTTCATGGCGGCCTTTGTTAGTAAGCCGCAGTCAGGCGTTGTTTATAATGTGGGCGGTGGCAAAGCGAACTCATGTTCCATCTTGGAGGCATTCAAGATAGTAGAGAGATATACAGGTCGGGAGCAGATTTACAGCTACGTCGAGCAGGCCCGCGTCGGTGACCACATCTGTTACTACTCCGATTTGGGAAAGATGCGCGCTGATTATCAGTCGTGGAACATTACACACTCCCTGGATGAAACCATCCGCCAGATAGTGAACTCTTGGCGCGTTCGCGCATAGAGCATTAGATCAAGACTGCTACAATGAACGCTCTAAATTTCTATTATGCCAGGCAGGCCGAGGCGCGTGGCTTGGATTCACTAGATAAGCTGCAAAAGCTCGCGCCCGATGTAGATAGGGTATACGACGCCATAGTTCTGCCGCGCCTGCCCCAGAATCGTGCCGTTGTGATTTACGAGCTCGCGTGCGGTCCAGGTCTTTTTCTCGCTTGGCTTGGGCGGCGCGGTTACCACAATGTCACAGGGACTGATTTCTGTGAAAATTATGTTCGTATCGCTCAGGCCGCCAACTTACCAGTTCAGAAGCGAGATTCAATTTTAGATATCAAGTCTAAGCCAGACCGTAGTGTGGACGTCATTTGTGCCATTGATTTCATCGAGCACCTCCCTAAAGATGTGTTTGTGGAGTTTTTATTCGAGACACAACGCGTGTTGAAAGTTGGGGGCACTCTACTGATGCGGGCACCAAACCCCGATGGGCTTTTGCTGGGGAGAAATCTAAACAATGACATCACTCATTTTTGGGCCTATACCTCTGATTCTCTCGGAGCGATGGCCAAGGTTTTAGGCTTCCGGGATTCGGAATTTGTGGATGAATCGATATCTCCTGCAAAAGGTAAGTGGCGGCTCCTCTGGCCATTGTCCGTGATGGCTCGCGGTTTGCTATATGCCACACTCGCATTGGCAACTCGTGAACGTGTGCGAATGTTGGGTCCCAGCTATTTCGCATTTATTACAAAATAGTGGAGCGGATACAAAAAAACTTTCGTCGAAACGCCGGTCTACTCGCTGGTTGGTATCAACAAGCCTGCAGCGCAACCAGTGTAGTAATGCTGGTCCCTTTGATTAACCGGGTTCTCGGTGCCGAGACTAGCGGTCTCTGGCTTGGCCTCCAGGGTATAGTTTTGGTCATGAGTCTAGCGGATTTCGGATTTTGCTATCTACTTTCTCGGCAGGCGGCGTTTGTTAATGGTGGGGGGCGCGTTGCCGGAGTTGCAACGGATGTCGATCCCTCTGTGCGCTCTTGGGAAGATATTCGATTTTATCTACTTAGGATCAAAGCCTACAACCGCTGGGGCAGCTCAATTGGTATGTTGGTTCTGGCTGGGCTTCTCTTTGTCTTTGCACTTAATGCCAGATCTGACACCATACCATTGAGCCTGTTATTAGAAACAGGGGCGATTCTCAGCCTCGGTGCATTATTGAATTTGCTAGCAAAGCCAGATATTGCAATGCTGGAAGGTGCAGGACGCTATGTGTTCGTGCGTGTCTTGCTTGGCACCCAATATCTTTTGGCTACTATAGTTATGCTGCTTATGCTCTGGGTGTGGCCGGATATACGAGGCCTCGCGCTTGGTTCACTCACGGCGTCAGTGTTTGCTATGCGCGTTGCACGCCGTCACTGTACACGCTTTTTGAAAACAATTAAGGCACCTGCCAGTCCGAGTCCTACCGAAGCAGGGCAGAGTATCTTCCGCAAGGCTTTGCCCCTTGGCCTTGTGCAGTTAAGTGCCTACATTGTTAGTTCCCTGCAGGTGCCGGTGGTTGCGATGTTTTTTGATACTAAGCAGGTGGCTCCATTTTTTTTTGTCCACCGCATGGCCCAGTTTTCCGCTATCGCCATAACACAGATGGTGCTAGCACAGTTGCCTGGATTTTCTTCTGAACTAGGCGGTGGTCGCTATGACCACGCTGACGCGCGTGTGCGACGAGCGTGTAAATCCTTGGCCCTTGTTGGCTTGCTTCCGTCTCTGGCTGTGATGTGTTTGGCGCCCTTAGTGCTTCCCAGTCTCTTTCCTGGCCAAGAACTTAGCCAGTTCCTGTTTATAATAATGGCAATAGAGCTCTATCTTTCCTTGCTAAGCTCTGGTTATGGCCAGTTTGTTTTAGCCTCAGGCCGTAATCCGTTTTTCTTATCATCGATTTTTACTGCTTTCTCTAGTATCGGGTTTCTTTATCTTTTACACGATTTGGGACTGCTCTCGCTTCCACTCTCTGTGTTGTTGGCTGGAGCGATTGCAGGATATTGGGTAAACTTTCGCCAAGGTTATCTGTTATTAAAAAGATTACGTTCTGCCGCCGAAAGTCGCGATTAAGCCGAGCATATAAAAAATACGCATGAAAAAACCAACCTCAAAAATTCTCTCCCCGCTTGGTCATGATTCACGGGAGTTGAGAGCACTCTCGATTGAGTTTTTAAAGGATGAATTGGGTCGGTATTTCCGTTCCAAGCCACCTGATGATGCTATACCTATAGATTACACTCTGCGTGAATGTGTAATAAGTGGATTACAATTTGCATACCCGATGCTGCCTGGAAATGCAAAGTTATACGGCTGGATTTCATCTTTTCCGTTTTACTATCCTAATAATCGCTGGGAATACGGCCATTTGATGGACCATCTTCTATCGAGAGGACCCATTGATCGTGTGATTGATGTGGGCTGCGGGACAGGGGATTTTCTTAATGGCGTCCGCCTCAAGAGCCCATGCACACAACGTTTGGGTGTAGAATTATTTGAGCACAGCGCGCAAATATGTCGTGAATCTGGTCATGAGTGCGTGGTGGGAGAGGTTGCAATGCTATTGAATCAGGGGGTGTTGTCAGTATCCGGAGCGGATTTAGTCACGTCTTTTCATTGTCTTGAACATGTGGGAGACCCAGTAGAGTTTGTGCGTTCGTTGTTGCGGCTGCGCGCGTCTGGTGGTGTGCTGGCAATCAGCACACCGATTTCTCCCCTTCCATTCGAAGCAGGATGGTTTGATGTGCAGAACAATCCACCCCATCATCTAACACGCTGGAATGTAGCCGCGTATAGGTCTCTGGCGATGAAGTTGAATCAGGATGTGGATTTTCATTTTGGTCCGACATCATCATTTACTCGTGTTTGGCTAAACACCTGTGCTTTGAATTCCTATGGCCCACATGTTTCCATTGGGGCGGCTCGAAAAATTATGGCTGTGATCAGAAATCCTTTACGAGCATGGGCTCTCGCCCGTGCTTTACGCTCATCCTGGAATTCAGTTGATTGCCCTGGAGCCGAGTGCGTGCTGGTGCTCATGCGGCAAAAACATTAGCATCGATCTGATCCTACATAACGAAATGAGTAAAAAACTACTAATTTCTGATGCCCCCCCAAATCCCGAAGGCGGTGGCTGTCATCGTCTAGTCTGGCTCCTTTTGCAGGCGACCCCTAATTTTTGGAGTAATGTACTTACACGCTTGTTTTATCCAACTAATCCGGAGGCTTGGCGAGAGAAAGCAAAGATGAAGCAGGTATTAATCGGTCCTGATGAACAGTCGGTTTCGCGTCGATTGCCTGGGGTATTACGTTACATTATAGGAATTTTTAAATGGGCATATTTTTTAGATATAAATCGAACGGAGTTAAGAATGAATGCTCCAGTCGCCATTTTTGCTTTTTTTGGGGCAGATAGTCTCTTTTCTATCCGGATTTGGTTGGCTGCTAAAATTCTTGATCTACCGTATCAGATTTATCTAGTAGACGACTTGGAAGATTGGGCTGTCATTCATCGCGTACGATCAAGAACTCTCTTTAATTATTTTTTTCTGCGTCGATTTATACATGGTGCGGAGAAAATTTATGGAATTAGCCCGGGTTTTTGCGAAAAGATAAAAGCCCAGTATGGACGAGATGCGACTTGGCTGCCTGTGGCTCTACCACCTATGGCCACATTCGACCGCATGCCTATTGAGCCTAGAATCTGCCATGTCGGGTCAATTAATGCGTTATATTTAGACGCACTTGAAAAATTTGTTGAGGCACTTGAGAGTATAGATACAAAAAAGAACTACACTTTGGAACTGCTGACCTCGCAAGATCCGGATTCGATTCCGAAAACGCTGCTTAAAATGCCTAGGGTAAGAATCGTCTCAGGCCTAGGGGGAGAAAATCTGATGCGCCATTTGGCAGGCTGCTTTTTTAATTTGATTGTCTATAGCGACAAACCCGAAGTTGCGCGAATGGTAAGGACTTCATTCCCAACAAAAATGACCGAGGCATTAACATGTGGCCGCCCTCTCTTCGTATTTGTGCCAGATGAAAGTTCAATTGCTAGCATTTTACGTGAAGCAGGTTTGGGAGATACCTACGCGACAAACAAATCGTTGCGTCAAATGCTAGCGGAGACATTAAACGGTGGAAATCGGCTGACCACCGACCGACTAGGGCCCTTACGCTCGCTGCTCAATCCGGCCAAAGCACTGTCCGAGCTATGATCCAAGTCGATTTTTTTCCCAATCAGGCACACTGTTATGCCTTTGGCGGCTTCGAGTATCAGATGCATGACGCTGTGATTGCGGCACGTAGCCAAGGCATTGATGTTAGACTACTTGATTCTTGGCAGAGGGTACAACCGGCAGCTATAGCCCATCATTGGGGTCTAGGCTTCGCCCATTTTGACAATATACGTTGGGCGCGACGAGCTGGGCAAAAAATTGTCTGCACTGCATTATTTGACCATTATGAAACTTTTGCTGCACGTCTGCGAAATTTTGCGGGTTCCTGGCTAGGAGAGACTCGTATTACACGCGACTGTGTTCGGCTTATTGATGCGCTAATTGTTGTTAATGATATCCAGCTTGAGGTTGCGATACGTTTTTTCGGAGCATCTCGATCTCGCGTGCATGTGGTGCCCAACATAGTTGATGAGAGTTTTTTTAAAGCCACTGCGTTCGCACACAATCAACATTATTGGATTTGCCCAGGTTCAATTTGTCGTCGAAAGCGACAGGTAATTGCGGCTAAAGCGGCGTTGGAGGCCGGAACAAGACTTTTGATTATAGGAGATCCATTACCCGGTGAAGAAGATTACGGTCGTGAGTTACATAATTTGTTAGCCGGACAGAGTTTAGTTGAGTGGCGACGTTCTATGGCACGATCTGATCGAGAATATGTGAAACTCATGGCTGAATCGCGCGGATTGTTGTTTCCTAGTGTTAGTGAACAACAGCCAATTGTTATTCTAGAGGCTATGGTGCTGGGAAAACCTGTGTTGCTAGCAGAGGTTCCCTACGCGCGTCAGTATGAGTATAGAACTGCCATTCTGCTACCGGCTGACAACATATCTGCGTTTGCATGTTCCCTAAAAGAAGCTAATTTAGGTATCCAGATAGCCGCACGTGAGCGTTATTCCATTACGGCAGTCGGTCTGGCCTATAGGAGCATTTATGAGAAAATACTGCTATAGTTCTTTAAGAGAGGCCCCCGAATGTTCGACAGCAGGGATGATAAACCATAGAAGGAGTCCAACGAGTCAAAAAAGCGACGTTCATTAAGGACGCAGATCAAGGCAAAGGTGGGGCTTGATGTCCACAATTGAATAGAAAGATGAAGTCCTACACCTGGTGCAAAGGATGAGAGGAAATGATTCCCGTTCTACTTATGCACTATATTAAAGGGGCGCGGGCAACCTTGCGGCCATTCTAGTCATCACCGAACGACTTTCCCGCTAAGTGTTGATCGTGCCTCTGGGTGGTGCCAAAGCAGCCAGCAGTGTCGTCTGTGTCGTTATCCGCGCAATTTAGCACCTGCCCCCACACCTGCGCAAGACCCTTACCCAAAACAACGGGCGGGAATTGGCCAGAACGCCGCCTTCTTGAAGGCCATTAAAGTTTACTTCTGCAATTCCCACATCCCCAGGCAACTTGGCGACGTCGAAAACAACAACGTCATTATCAGTGAATACTTCCCCAAAGGCATCGATTTTGACACCATTACCAAGCGCCAAAGACCCAAAGTTAAGTCGCGGCTCAACAACCGCCCCAGCATCGTTCTCGCCGGCCAATCTCCCGGTGATTTATCACATACTTATTATACAAAAGGGCTGTGCACTAGTAGCTTGAACGCAGCCGTAATTTTTTTATTAAATTTAATCGTTCGAATATGAGACATCTTGTCCGTTTTGTTGTCAGGAGGATTTTGTTATTTTTTTTTAATGTTTTGGCGCCGCCAACACACTATACTAATATTCAACAATTACGATATACATTACTAAGGATACTTGGATTGAAAATTGGGATGAAGGTGCAGTTATCTGAGAGTTTATATTTTTACAATGGAGCAAACATAGTAATAAATAATGGGGTAAGGTTAGGTAGCTTTTGCAAAATATGGGATTTTTGTGAGGTTATATTGGGGGAGGATTTATTGGCGAGTCACAATTTGACTATAATATCAGCAACTCACGACCTTTATTCCCTTGCGAATAAATCGGGTCCTGTCATAATTGGTGCTAATTGCTGGATAGGGGCAAATGTAACGATTGTTGGTCCAGTAAGAATAGGGAATAATGTTATTATCGGTGCAGGTGCTTTCGTTAAAAATGATCTTCCAGAATCATCAATATGCGGAGGTGTTCCGGCAAGAGTCATCCGTTATCGTTGAATTCTAGTCCCCGGAATGCATAACTCCAAAGATGCCAATGCATTAGTCGGTGAATTCCACATGCTATATATGTAATCATTAATTAAAATTTTAGAAGATTAATGAGTCTCAACTTTTATTATTTATTCTCTTTTGATCAATAATGAACTTGCAAATAATTCCGTTCTCGATTTGCTTATTATTTTGTATTTTTTTGGTCATCGCCCCGCGATATCGGCTAGCCATTTTAGCAGCCGCATCTGTAATGCAAGCATCACTGGTTTTTACAATAGGATCATTACGAATTTGGTTTTACCATCCA
This sequence comes from uncultured Verrucomicrobiota bacterium, assembly GCA_903876795.1. Taxonomy (GTDB): domain Bacteria; phylum Verrucomicrobiota; class Verrucomicrobiia; order Opitutales; family Opitutaceae; genus Rariglobus. The sequence continues at coordinate 64,314 of CAIRBK010000083.1, read as the reverse complement.
GTCGCGATTGCATTATCAATAATTGGCGTTTATTCATATTCAAAATTAAATCACAATGTACGAACTCAGTTATCAAGAAGGTTGACGTCAGTTTGTATTTATTTAATATTGGTCAGCCTTGGAGCAATCAGTTTACCCATTATATTTAAAGATACTCCTGTTTTTGAAGCAAGAGGAGGTCTTGATTTCCAAGATGTCAGCCAATTGTATCCTTTGAGTTTTACAATTAGTAACGTTGCTCAGATCTGCTATTTGGTACTTGCTTTTTTTGTCTTTATTTCCGTTTTTACCATCATGGCAGATGGTAAATGGGGCAAGTTGCTGGCTGTTTTTGATATGATGTTTATGTTGGGGGGCGCTATATTTGTATGGCAATTTATAAGTATCAAATTTGGCTACTATTTCCCAGATGAATTCTTCCGAGGAAATTTTGAAGAAGTTGCATATAGAACTGATTATTTAATTAATATGAATCGAATGAATGCAAGTTTTGGCGAGCCTGCAGACTTGGGTTTGTTTTCGGCAGCTATGTTTGGCTACGGACTTAGTGGAATATTAATTTTAAATCGCATCAACTTGAGTATACTTTTTTTATTTTTGGGTCTTATAATGGTAGTGCTTTCTGGATCGACAACAGGGTTTGTATCGTCTGTATCCGTGATGATCGGTTTGATTTTATGCCTTAAATATGTAAAGTTAAGTGTTTCTAAAATTCTGCTTTTGGTTTTTTTGGGTACTTCTATATCGATAGGGTTGATCCAAAGCCTCACCGTAGCTGATTTCATACAGACCAATGTAGCCCAAAAGGGACATTCGGAATCATTTACCAACAGGTTGTTTTCGATCGAACACTCAATAAATTTAGTTAAAGAAACATTTGGCCTTGGTGTTGGACTTGGAAGTAATAGACCAAGTTCCTTGGTCGTTTTGTTAATTTCATGTTTGGGTATTTTATCATTGCCTGCATTATGGCTTCTTTATATCAAAAGTTACGATTTGGTTCGATCAACTAATCCTGTCCTTCAAGTTTTATATTGCTCCTATATTGCAATACTTGGCGGTGTGGCTACTGCTATACCGGATCTTTCTCAAGTTACATTTAGTTTTTTCACCGTAGTGGTATTGGCCGCCCTCATGCATTTGGCCATTTTTAAAACCAAACCTATACTCAATAAATGAATACTTCAAAATATATCAATCTAAAAGCTGGCAGCGTATTGGACGTTGGCTGTAATAGAGGTTGGCTTCTGGGTAAATATTTTAAATTTAGTAGCGCGGTTAAGTTATATGGTGTCGATATGGACTCAATAGCAATTGCGGAGTCTAAAAAGAATTTTCCCTTTGCAAACTTTTCTGTATGTAGTGCGGATTCCCTAAAATTCGATGATAATTATTTTGATCAAGTTTTTATGCTTGAAGTATTGGAGCATATACCAGAACCACAAAGATCTAAATCCATTGAAAAAATACGCACTTCTTTACGTATTGGTGGTGAATTTATACTGACGGTTCCACATGATGGCTTATTTGTTTTTATGGATCCGAATAACTTCAGAATACGATTTGAAAGTTTATATAAATTTTTCTCGCATGATAGTGAGAGAACTAAAGCTTACTCCGAAGCCGATAAACCAATTATTTGGCACCATCATTTTAAGACGGATGAGTTGTTATCCTATTTTAATTCAGATTGGGAAGTAATTGAAATTCAATATGGAGGTTTGTTATTATTTCCAATGGTTGATTTTTTGCATGGCGCTCTCAAACGATTATCACTTTGGCGTGGCTTTATCTCTAAATCCTTTTTGTTTTTAGCTGAATGGGATTATAACATCAATTATGGCAAAGCATCTTATGGTGTTATGATAGTTTTCCGTAGACTAAAATGAAAGTGTTGCTTATATCCCACGCCTGCGTTATTCCTGTTACTTGGTCAAAGATTGAAATTTTTCGCTCACAGTGTGAAATCAGAGTTGTGGTTCCTCACATATGGCCTTATTACGGGAGCTATCACAGCCCTAGCGGCGATCTTGTTGTTCCCTTGAAAAGTTTTTTTTATGGAAAAAATCATTTTCACTTTTATAAAAACATAAATGATACGATATTGAATTTCAAGCCTGATTTAATACATATTGATGAGGAGCCATATAGCTTTGTAACGTTTCAGGCTGCATTTTATGCTAAGAAGCTAAGTATTCCCTATTTAGTTTTTACATGGCAAAATATCTGGAAACGTTATCCATGGCCGTTTTCCTCCACTGAGGCTTATGTTTTAAATAATTGCGCTGGACTTATTGGCGGTAATGCGGAGAGTATTAAGGTGTTTATAAAAAAAGGCTACGAAGGACCAACGGCTGTAATACCTCAGTTTGGTGTAGAATCAAAATTTGTCGATTCGGTGGCCCGCATCCATCATGGTTCGCGTTTACGGATTGGTTTCCTAGGTCGATTTGTTGCCGAGAAAGGATTAAATACAGTTTTTAATGCCATAACTAAATTACCGGATGTTCAGCTCGAGTTAGTGGGTGCTGGCCCTGCTATATCAGAATGGAAGCACGCGATCTCGGATTTAGGGATAAGCCATCAGGTGCATTTTTCAAATCCGATAGCATCTACTGACATTTGGCCTTTATTGCGCACCTGGGATGTCCTAGTTCTACCGTCACTCACGAAGTCGAATTGGAAGGAGCAGTTTGGTCGCGTCTTGATTGAGGCAATGGCAGTGGGTACCTGCGTTCTTGGCTCCTCATCGGGGGAGATCCCACAAGTGATTGGGGATGCAGGACTGATTTTCAGAGAATCTGATCATCTTGACTGTGCAGAAAAGCTGAAACGACTCCATGATCCGATACTAAGGAGTTTATTAGCTGCTCGTGGATTGAAGCGTGTGCTTAAGAACTATACTCAAGAAAGAATAGTCGAGCAATCACTCGATTTTTATAATTATGTTTTTTCTTCCGGAAAAAAAAGAAGTCTATGTTGCGTGTAGTTACGCCTACTTTGGGTAAATCTCCGTTCTTAAAAGCAACGGTTGATAGTGTGTATCGTCTCGGTTCTTTGTGTGAACATGTTCTGGTTTCGCCGATGTCGAAGGTAGCTATTCTTCGTAACGAGTATCCTCATGTTACGGTTATTCCTGATGCAGGAACGCAGGCTGGTATGTATGGAGCAATTGAGATTGGGCGAACTGCGCCAGGTTCATTTGATTGGTTTACTTATATTAATGACGACGACCTTTTGTTTGATCATTTCTCGGTGTATCTTAATGAGGCTGCGTCTTGCGGACCGCATGTGCGCTATGGCCGAGTAGATTTGATTGACGGTTATGGAGCGTTTATTAGTGAAATAACTCGATGTCGATCAGCCTCTTATATGCTTGGTTTGTCGGCTTCTGGTCGGAGTCCGTTTAATCAACAAGGCACATTGATATCTTCTGCTGTTTTTTCAAAGATTGGTGGCTTTAACGCAAAATATCGCTACGCAGCAGATTTTGATTTATTTGCTAGGTGTATAGTTTCTGGCATTCATATTGAGGGCTCTGATATATTAGTTGCAGGATTTAGGTGTCATGAGGCTCAATTATCGCTACAGTCGAAGCAATTCGACGCAGAAATAGACGAGATTCTGGCGAAGTATTTTGATAAGGTTTCTATTTTGGAGCGCAAGTGGGGCACTCTTCGTTTTTTTTGGGATAATCGCTCTGTTTATTTAGCGAGGGTGAGGCGTGGGAAAAAAATGGGGGGGCGTGGGGTGATGAGGGTTTCATCAGATTAATGCGCATCGCTATTATCAACGACTTTTGTTCCCGGAACGGCGGGGCTGCTGCGGTGGCTATCGATAGTGCTATAGGCTTGGCCAAGGCGGGTCACGAGATCCGGTTCGTGGGTATGGTCGGTCCTGTTGATCATGGGTTGACCGCCGAGGCGCGAGTGCGCGTTTATTGCGCCAACGCAATCACGTTTCTCGATGATTCCCGTCGGTTGGGCGCGGCTACCCGGGGGTTGTGGAGTAGAGGAGCACGGGAGTTCGTTCGCGCTGCGTTATCGGATTGGATCGATCTTCCCGCAATCATCCATGTGCATGGATGGGTTAAAGCGTTTTCTCCTTCGATTTTCTCCGAGTTTTTGGAGCGTCGCCTCTGGCAAACCGTCATTACCATTCACGACTATTTCTTGGCCTGTCCGAATGGGGGTTTTGTAGACTACAAGAAGACCGAAATTTGTCATCGCAACGCTTTATCGTACGATTGTCTTGTGTGCAATTGTGACTCACGTTCTTATGCGCAGAAATTGTGGCGCTTTGGCCGTGGTCTTATACAAACATATGGACTGGATATCGCCTCGCGCGTAGATGGTTTGGTGGGTGTTTCACACTTCGCCTTGGATAAACTACGTCCTTTTTTAAAATCCGATGTACCCCTCGCAGTCGTTCGTAACCCTGTTACGCTAGAGCGTCCTCATCTTTTAGGAGGAAATCCGGATGGCCCTCTTTTGTATGTCGGTCGACTATCTCCGGAGAAGGGTTTGGATTTGGCTCTCACCGCAGCACGTCAACTTCAGCGTAAGTTGGTTGTGCTGGGGGATGGCCCCTTGCGTGTAAAGTTGAGTCTCGAATATCCCGAGGTAGAGTTTCGTGGTTGGACGCGTCCTTTGGAAGTACATGCCGCTATGATGTCGTCTGCCGCCTTGGTGTTTCCCTCTCGATGGTATGAGACCAACGGCTTGGTGGTATTGGAGGCTATGGCTCACGGCTTGCCGGTGATAGTGGCTGATGGCTGTGCGGCAATTGAGTTTGTAAGTGAGGGTTCGACGGGGCGGCATTTTCAGATCGGCTCCGTGGAAAGTCTCACAAGGGTTTTGGGCGAAGTTCTGTCTCATCAGGGCCCAAAATTGGGGGCAGCTGCGGCGGAATGGTATTGGAAGGATCCTTGGACTCAGACGGCTCATGTAGTAGAGTTGGAACAATTCTATGTGAGACTTTAACGTGCGTCTACATACTGCTGGTTTCGTCACCCTGGCCAATCACTGGCTCGTCACGTATCGGGGCGGAGAAAAGGTGTTGGCGGAGTTTAGGCGGCTTTTCCCGTCGGCTCCGCTGGCTTCCCTCGTCTGCAAGCGTGGGGAGATACCGGAGGATATCCTCGGGGCTCGGGTCATCACCTCTCCGTTGCAGGCGGTGCCTGGGGCCTGGAAATACTACAAGGCGTTGCTGCCCCTTCATCCGTGGGCGTTTGGCCGATTGGCCGCCCCTGTCGGCACGCGGTTGGTGTTGTCGAGCGATGCGGCGATGGTCAAGGGGCTGCGCCTGCCCGAGGGGGCGCGGCAGGTATGCTATTGCCACTCGCCTCCGCGCTACTTGTGGGATCTTCAGGATGACTACACCGAGGGTCTCGGTTGGTTTAAACGACGGGTATTTGATTGGACCGTGCCGCGTGCCCGGGCCTTTGACCATGAGGCTGCCCAGCGGGTGGATCGGTTTATCGCCAACTCGCATTTTGTAGCCGAACGCATCCGACGTTCTTACGGACGTGACGCAGCGGTGATTTACCCGCCGGTCGCAGTGGATGATTTTTTGCCGGATCGGCCTTCCGGGGATTTTTATCTCCTGGTGACGCAGCTCACGCCCTACAAACGAGCCGATCTGGCGGTGACAGCTTTTACCCGGATGGGCAAAAAGCTGGTGGTGATCGGGGAGGGGAGCGAGTTTGAGACGTTGAAAAAGATCGCCGGACCGACTGTCCAATTGCTGGGTCGCCAGCCGTTCAAGATCGTAAAGGATCATTTCGAGCGTTGCCGGGCCTTTCTTTATCCACAAATCGAAGACTTCGGCATTACCGCAGTAGAGGCCCAAGCCGCCGGCAAGCCCGTGATCGCCTTCCGCGCAGGCGGTGCGCTTGAAACCGTGATCGACGGCGAGACCGGTCTTTTTTTCGACGAGCAGACCCCGGAGTCGCTTGCCGACGCTGTCCGACGTTTTGAGCAACTGGCTCCTAGCAACCGGCAACTAGCAACTAGCTTCTCTCCTGCCGCCTGCCGCGCCAATGCTGAGCGATTCCGTCCCGAGCGATTCCGTGCCGAGATCAAAGCGTTCTTGGAAACACATTATCCAGATCTCTTTGCCTCTTACCACTGGCCGGACAGGTAGGAGAAAAAGCGGGGAACGGAAAATTTTGAAAATTTGAAATTTTGAAACGCGGAAAGAGAGGATGGAAAATTCTTAACCTCATAACTTCATGAGCCTTCGTGTGCTTCGTGGTTGAACAGAGGATGGGGGGAACTGCAGGCGATGGGCGGCGAGGACGCGCCGTTGAAGGGACGTCCGCACGTTTTTCCCTTGAAAAACCAGCATGGGAGAGAATTCTCATTTCATGAAAGTTGAGTTGGATTTACCGAACAGTATCTTGTCCAGCTTGCGACGCAGTCCTCAGGAATTTGCACATGAGCTGGTTGTGGCTGCTGCAGCCAAGTGGTATGAGAGTGGCATGCTGAGTCAGGAACGCGCGGCTGAGCTGGCCGGCGTGTCTCGTGGTGAGTTTCTTGTTTGTCTTTCGCGTTTGGGCGTATCGCCTTATCAAGAATCGGTGGCCGACCTTAAGGCTGTCGCCACATGGTGACGACGTTGATCGTAAATGCCTCTCCATTGATCAGCTTGGGCAAGGCGGGGTTGCTTGGCTTGTTGGAGTACCCTGTATTTGAGGTAAGGATTCCCGCACCGGTGGCTGATGAGGTATTGATCCAACACGACGATGGGGCGTCGCTTTGGTTAAAATCTGAGGGGCGCGCGCGGATCGTTGTTTGTCCGCCTACAGTGGATCCTATTCTTATGGCTTGGGACTTGGGCAGGGGCGAAACTTCAGTTATTTCGTGCGCGGGTGAAGCGCATCAGGCGATTGTGGTATTGGACGACTTGGCGGCGAGGCGATGTGCGCAGGCGTTTGGGCTGCGTTGCACAGGCACACTTGGTTTGTTGTTTATGGCCAAGCAGCGCGGCCTGCTTCCGGCTGTAGTCCCTGCGATAAACCGATTGCGCGAGTCCGGCCTCTACATCGGCGATTCCGTAGTGGATACGATAAGGAAAATCGCCGGGGAGTGATTTCTGGCAGCTCTATGAAACTCAATCGCAATTTATGGGTTTTCGGCGTTTTGATCGTATTCCTTCTTACGGGCTTCGCCTCCCAATTTCTTTTTCAAATCGGTCGTTTGCCGAGTGCGTCGACGATGCCGACGGATGTCATTCCGGCGGTGCTGCCCGGTGTGGCGATCAAAGACCTGCTCGTGGCCGAAACCGAATCGGTCAGCCAGGCGGTCGCGGAGGGGTTGGGATTTAGCGACTATCGTTACCGGGAATATCGCAAGAATGGGGTGCTGCTTACGGTGTATCTGGCCTATTGGCAGGATCGCAAGCGTCACTATATGGACCTCGGCACGCACGCTCCCGACAACTGCTGGGTGAGCAATGGCTGGGTGATGGATCCGAAACTGCCCAAAAAGCCGTTTGCGTTGGAGTCTCCGGCGCGTGGTGCGTCGATGCCTGGCAAGAGCAGTCAGGAAGACGATCATAGGCAGACCTGGCCCGCCGAGAGCCGGGTCTTTCATGCCGGAGGCAATACGTTCTATGTCGCCTACTGGCATCTGCTCGACGGGCAACCTATTGATTATTCGCGCTATGGCACCGGCAAGACGGTGGGTTATCTCTTGGATAACATCGGGCACTACTGGAGGGGCACGGGGGAGCAGTATTTCCTGCGGATCGCGTCAAATCGGCCGTTGGAGGAGCTGGAGCGCGATTCCTTGTTTCAAACCGTGCTCGCCTCGCTCGCTCAACACCTGCCTTTGGAGACCGGCGCAGAGAAGCGGTAGAGCAGGCTCCTACCTGGAGTTGCGGTAACTCTACCCGTGTGGCAACGCTCGTCCCCGGGCGTTTGGGTCTGGGAAATCGTACCAGAGGACCGGGGACGGACGTGGCTACACGGGATCGGGCGGGTCGGACCGGCTTCTCCTCGTTTGAGTCGATGCGGGGTCAGAAACCCGCCATCCGTTCAACCTTATGATCCGTTCAAGCTCCAACCCCGAGCCATCCGATCATCTCCTGCAAGCAGGCTCCTGCCTGATCAATAGGCGTTTTTGTTGCCTACAAAGGTGCGCACGAGGATCAGGAAATCGAACCAGAAGGACCAATTCTCGATGTAGTAAAGATCGTAGTTGATGCGTTCGAACAGGCTGGTGTTGCCACGCAGGCCGTTGACTTGCGCCCAACCGGTCACACCGGGACGCACTTCGTGTCGGGGATTGTAGTGGGGAATCTCCCGTTCAAACTTCTCAATCAATTCGGGGCGTTCGGGGCGGGGGCCCACCAAGCTCATGTCGCCGATTAGCACGTTCCAGAACTGGGGAAGTTCATCGAGATTCCATTCACGCATGAAGGCGCCGATTTTGAGCCGCCGGGGGTCGCCTTCCACCGCCCACTGCGCACCCGACTTCTCGGCGTCCAGTCGCATGGATCGAAGTTTGTAGATCGTAAAGGGGTGGCCGTGGAGACCGGTGCGCACCTGGCTGTAAATCACCGGGCCGGGGCTCTCACGTTTGATGATCACCGCAAGGGCGATCATGACCGGCACCGAAAAGAAGAGGCCCACCAGAGCCCCCACGATGTCGACCGCACGCTTGATACTGGAGTTGAGCAGGGTGGCCATGCGCAGTTGCTCGACGCCCAGGACGGGGACGCCGGAGATTGTCTGCAGGTGCAAGCTGGACACAAAGATGCGGAAGGAGGAGGGGACCATCTTGAACTGCACGTAGAGGCGCTCGGAGAGGGTGGCGATGTGGGCGAGTTGCTCGGAAGAGAGCTTCAAGTCGGCCACCAAGGCGATGTCGGCTAGTTCGCGTCCTAAGATGGTTTCGAGATCTTCGAGAGAGCCGAGGTGCGGGCATGGATGGCGGTCGTGGGGCGCATCGTTGCCCGTGTGAACGTAGCCGAGGACTTCGTAGGCATGCTGACGGTCGGTCTGAATGGCCTCGACGAGGCGGTCGGCGTCGTGGCTCCAGCCCATGATGAGCACGCGCTGGACGATGCGTTCTCGGTAGGAGCTGCGCGCGAGCCAGAGGTTGAAAAGTGCCCGCCATGCCGCCACGCAGAGGTAGGAAGTCACGCAGGAGGTGGCGACGAAGATGCGCGAGATGGCGGGTTCGAATTTGAGCGCGAGCGAGAGGCCGAGAAAGATGCAGAACCAGAAGAGGGTACCCTTGGCGAATAACGTGTATACGCGCAGGGGCTTGAGCAGCAGGCGGGCGTCGTAAACCTTGAGGTAGCCAAAGGTGAAAACCAGGAGCAGCGTGCCGATCACCAGCAGTCGCGCGTAGTCGCCTAGGTTGGGGGCGGTGTTTTCCACGCCGAGGTTCTTCAACGGACCGTGGAATCGCATCCAGTAGCCGAGGAGCAGGCCGGCGAACGACATTCCTGTGTCGCCCAGGAGCTGGAGCCCGAGCAGGGCGTTCTGTGTGCGAGGATAGGTGCGCTTGGCTGCCATGTAGGGTGGCTTAAAAGCGGGTATCTTCGGAAAGTTCAGCAAAAAAACACTGCAGCGAATTGTCTATCAACGTGGCAACGCCCTCCCCGGGCGTTCTGGATTGAAGATCGGAAAACGTCCGGGGACGGACGTTGCTACAAGGATCGTTCCTTGTGGGACTTCTTGGTTTAAAAACACTGCCCGGGCGCGGCTCGCTCTCGTTGTTAAGTTGCGAAAGTCGCGTGCCCGCATGGCTCGATTCCGACCGCGGGATTTGGGTGCAAACCGTAGCAGCAGCGCCGGCGGGTGGACGACGCCCTGCACGATGGTCCTCAAGCTCCGGCCAGAAGCCGGCGCAGGGTTTCGTCGACCAGCTTGGGGTTGGCCTTGCCCTTGGAGGCTTTCATGATCGGGCCCTTGAGGCCGTTGATCGCGCTTTCCTTTCCGGCCTGGAACTCGGCCACGGACTTCGCGTTGGCGGCGATGGCGTCGCGGCACCATTGCTCCAGCTCGGCGGTGTCGGTCGGGGCGGCGGCGAGACCTCTCTTCGCGACGATGGCAGCAGGCGGCTCTCCGGTGGCCGCCATCTCGACGAAGACCTCCTTGGCGGCGTTACTCAGCAAGGTGCCGGCGTCGATGAGTTTCACCAGCTCGGCGATGTGCGCGGGACGCACCCTGGCATCGGCCAGATCAAGATTGGCGGCGCCGAGTTCGCGCTGGAGGTCGTTGACGATCCAGTTGCCCACCGCCTGGGCTTTGCCGGGACCGGCGAGCTTCGCGGCCTCTTCAAAGTAGTCGGCGAGGGCCTGGTCCCACACGAGGACGGACGTGAGCGTGTAGGGCAGGGAGTAGTCGCCCTGGAAGCGGGTTTGCTTGGCAAATGGCAACTCGGGACACTCGGCGTGGATGCGGGCTTTCCAGGCCTCGTCCACCTTCACGGGCATGAGGTCGGGATCCGGGAAGTACCGGTAATCATGGGCCATTTCCTTGGAGCGGAGGGATTGGCTGGTGCCGGTCATGCCGTCGTAGTCCCGCGTCTCCTGCACGATGACGCCGCCGCTCTCGACGACGGCGATCTGGCGCTTGATCTCGTGGGCGATGCCGTCGCGCACGAAGGAGATGGAGTTGAGGTTCTTCAACTCGACCTTGGTGCCGAGCCGGGTCTCGCCTACGGGGCGGATGGAGATGTTGGCGTCGCAACGGAGCTGGCCCTTCTCCATGTCGCAGTCGGAGATACCGCCGTAGATCATCGTGGCGCGGAGGGAGGTGAGGTAGGCGTAGGCTTCCTCGGCGGATTTGATGACCGGCTCGGATACGATCTCCATGAGCGGGGTGCCGGCGCGGTTGTAGTCGACGAGGGAGTCGAAGGCCTCGTGGTTCAACTTGCCCACATCCTCCTCCAGGTGGATGCGGGTGAGGGCGATTTTTTTGTGTTCGCCCTGGATGTTGCGCGCCCGACCGGGAAGCTCGATCTCGACCGAGCCGTTGAGACATATCGGCTGGTCGTATTGGGAGATCTGGTAGTTCTTGGGGGAGTCGGGGTAGAAGTAGTTTTTGCGGTCCCACTTGCAGACGGGCGCAATGTCGCAGCCGAGGAGGAGGCCCGCCTTGATGATGGCGTCGAGCGCGGCCTTGTTCATGACGGGCAGGACCCCGGGAAGCGCGAGGACGACGGGGTCGGTGAGCGTGTTGGCGGGATGGCCGTAGCCGGCGGCGACACGGGTGAACATCTTTGAACGGGTCTTGATCTGGACGTGAACCTCAAGACCGATAACGGCTTCGTATTTCATGTTGTGCGGTAAAGTGGCGTCTGGCTGGCAACGGGTGGCGAGCGGAAAAAACGGATGCTGGGATCGAAAGGTTTGGTAAGCCCACCGCCCGCCCTTGCCGCCTATAAATTCGGCGTGCGACGGCTCCAGTCGTGCGCCGAGTCGTAGGCATGGGCGATGGCCAGGAGGTCGGCCTCTTTGAACGGTTGCCCGATCAACTGCATGCCGATGGGCAGCCCGCCGGAAGAAAAACCGCACGGCACGCTGATCCCCGGCAAACCGGCCAGGTTGACCCCGATCGTGTAAACGTCGCACAGGTACATCGCCAGCGGATCGGCCTTGGCCCCGCGTTTGAAGGCGGGCGTGGGCGAGGTCGGCGTAAGGATGGCGTCCACCTCGTCGTAGGCGTTGAGAAAGTCCTGGCGGATGAGCGTGCGGACCTTCTGCGCGCGCAGGTAGTAGGCGTCATAGTAGCCGCTGCTCAGCACATACGTGCCGAGGATGATGCGGCGTTTCACCTCCGGGCCGAAACCCTCGGCGCGGGACTTGAAATAGAGGTCAACGATGTCCTTGGCGTCGGCCGAGCGGTGCCCGTAGCGCACGCCGTCGTAGCGGCTGAGATTGGACGAGCATTCGGCGGTCGCGATGATGTAGTAGACACCCACGCCGTACTCGGTGTGCGGCAGGGAGACGTTTTTGATCTCGCAGCCCATCTTCTCGTAGAAAGACACCGCCTTCTCCACGGCGGCGGCAACTTCGGGATCGAGGCCTTCGCCGAAGTATTCCCTGGGGATGCCGATGCGCCACGGCCCCTTCTTGGTCCTGAGGGCGGCGCGGTAGTCGGGGATCTCGATGCGGACGGAGGTGGAGTCGCGTTCATCGTGGCCGGCGATGGCCTGGAGGGTGATCGCGGCGTCCTCGACCGAGCGCGTGAAAGGCCCGATCTGGTCGAGCGACGAGGCGAAGGCGATCAACCCGTAGCGGGAGACGAGGCCGTAGGTGGGCTTGAGGCCGACGACGTTGCAAAGCGCGGCGGGCTGGCGGATGGACCCGCCGGTGTCGGAACCGAGGGTGGCGATGGCTTCGCCGGCCGCGAGCGCGGCTGCACTGCCGCCGGAGGAACCGCCGGGCACGCGCTCGAGGTCGTAAGGATTGCGAGTGGTGTGAAAAGCGGAGTTCTCCGTGGAGGAGCCCATCGCGAATTCGTCGAGGTTGAGGCGGCCCCAGATGACCGCGCCGGCTTTCCTGAGTTTCTCGGTGACGGTCGCGTCGTAGGGCGAGACGAAGTTGGCCAGCATCTTCGACGAGGCGGTGAGGGGCTGGCCGGTCACGGCGATCACGTCCTTGATGCCCACGGGGATGCCGTCGAGCGGGCCGAGCGACAGGCCGGCGGCGCGGCGCGCGTCGGAGGCGGCGGCCTGCGCGAGGGCGTCAGCGGTGTCGTAGGAGTTGAACGCCTTGACGCGTTCCTCGACGGCCTGCGTGCGGGCGATCACGGCCCGGGTCAGATCGACCGACGTGGTTTTGCCGGCGGCGAGCGCGTCGGACAATTCGGCAATGGTGCTAAAATGAAGCGGAGGCATCGGAAAAAGGGATTGTTTAAACCGCAGGAGCGGTGCCGGGAAACACGGGAAGCGGAAACGGCGCCCCGGTTTCTTTCGCGGTCAACGCGGGTGGGTTTGGCTCATTCGACGACCTTGGGGACGACGATCATGTTGTCGCGTTTTTCAGGAGCGTTTCGCAACGCCGCCTCGACGGAGAGCCCCGGTGTGGCCACGTCGTCGGCCCAGACGTTGTAGATCGGGAAGGCGTGCGCGGTGGGCTCGACCCCGGTCACATCGACCTGCTTGAGCTTTTCGATGTTGGTGAGCACATCGGCGAGTTGGGCGGAGAATTTGACCTTTTCCTCCGGCGTGAGGGCGAGTCGGGCGAGGTTGGCGATGCGGTCGATGTTGAGATCGTCGTGGGCGGACATGGAGCTTGGATGGGCGGCTAGCGTGCAAGCCAATGCCGTCCAAGTGCAAGCCATGCCTCTCGATAAATTGGGGGCAGAAGCGGCTGGCGCCCCTCGGCCCCGTGCGTTCATCGTGCCGGCATGTTTGAAATCACCGGCACGGTCAAAAAAATCTTCGACGAGCAAACCTTCGGCAGCGGCTTTAACAAGCGCGAGTTCGTCCTTACCATCGAGTCGGGGAAGTTCCCGCAAGACATCAAGTTTGAGTGCGTGAAGGACAAGGTTGCGCTCGTGGCTTCCCTCAAGCCCGGCGCCAAGGCCAAGGTCTTCTTCGATCTGAAGGGCCGCGAATGGAAGGAAAACTACTACGTAAACCTCAACGCGTGGAAGATCGAGGCCATCGGGGCCTCCCCCGATGCACCGGCCGATGATGACGGCGCCCCCATCCCCGAGGAGCCGGGCCAAACGGTGCAGCCGGACGACGACGTGCCGTTTTGATGCCCCACGGCCCCCGCCGTTCAGAAGCCCTGCCCGAGGTCACTTCTCAGCCACGGTTTTTTCGATTTGTGCCCGCGGCGTTTGCCCTTCCCAATAACCCCTTCCCCTTTCCAACCATGTCGATCAACGCCACGCCTCTCAAGACCCTCGATCCCGAGATCTATTCCGCTCTCGCCGCAGAGTTCGCCCGCCAGCAGAGCCACATCGAGCTCATCGCCTCCGAAAACTTCACCTACCCGGCCGTCATGGAGGCCCAGGGCAGCGTGCTCACCAACAAATACGCCGAGGGCTACCCGGGCAAACGCTGGTATGGCGGCTGCGAGTTCGTGGACAAGATCGAGCAACTCGCCATCGACCGCGCCAAGGTCCTCTTCGGGGCAGAACACGCCAACGTCCAGCCGCATTCCGGCTCCCAGGCCAACTTCGCCGTGTACACCGCCGTCCTGCCCCTCGGCGCCAAGATCCTCGGCATGAACCTCAGTCACGGCGGCCACCTCACCCACGGCAACCCGGCCAACTTCTCCGGCAAACAATACTCCTTCGTCCAGTACGGCGTCCGTGAAGACACCGGCCTGATCGACTACGACGAACTCGCCGCCATCGCCCAGCGCGAAAAGCCCGCCATGATCACCGTGGGCGCCTCCGCCTATTCCCGGGTGATCGACTTCGCCCGCATGGGCGAGATCGCCCGCTCGGTCGGTGCGTTCCTCTTCGCCGACATCGCGCATATCGCCGGCCTCGTCGCCGCCGGAGTCCATCCATCGCCCTTCCCTCACGCCGACTTCGTCACCACCACCACGCACAAGACCCTCCGTGGTCCCCGCGGCGGCCTGATCCTCTGCAAGGCCGCCCACGCCAAGGCCATCGACTCCGCCGTGTTCCCCGGCGGCCAGGGCGGCCCCCTCATGCATGTGATCGCCGCCAAGGCCGTGTGCTTCGCCGAGGCTCTCAAGCCCGATTTCAAGACCTATGCCGCCCAGGTCGTCGCCAACTCCCGCGCCCTCGCCGCCGCCTTCCTCAAGCGCGGTTACAAGATCGTCTCCGGCGGCACCGACAACCACCTCTTCCTGATCGATCTCCGCCACAACCTCCCCGAGCTCACCGCCAAGAAGGCCCAGGAGACCCTCGATCTGGCCCACATCACGCTCAACAAAAACACCGTGCCTTTCGAGACCCGCTCGCCCTTCCAGGCCTCGGGCATCCGTATCGGCACGCCTTCGATCACCTCGCGCGGCTTTGTCGAGTCCGACATGGATGAGGTTGCCGCCGTCATTGATCTCGTCCTCAAGGCCATCGGCACCGAGGGCGAGGCCGCCGCTCTCACCGCCGCCAAGGAACGCGTCGCCAAGGTCGCCGCCCAATACCCGCTGCCCTACCGGCTCTGATCCCCACTGGCGCGAGTCAGGGGGTAGATCAACCGGTGGCCGCGAGCGTCCCCGGCCGTGTCTTTCCATCACCCACGACAAACGCCCGGGGACGGGCGTGGCCACACGAGCAGTGTCACCACACGCCGGCCTCACCACACGCCGGCGTTGCCACACCTCCAGGTAGGAGCCTGCTTGCCGGCGAAGGCCCGCAGTAGCCGCCCCCGCGTCGCTGTTGGCCAAGTTGAAGACCGCGCCAAATCTCCGCGCCGGGCTCGACTCCGCCCGCAGGACTCGTTTGCTTCGCGTCTTCGTGTCCACCACCGAGCCCACCACCTCCAAGCGTCCGCTGTCCCTGGGCGTGATTTTTCTCACGCTCTACATCGACCTGATCGGCTTCTCGATCATCTTCCCGCTCGGACCGGACCTTTTGAAACACTACCTCGAGGTGGACGGCCACGGCGGCACGCTCGGGTGGCTCCTGGGGCACATCAACTCCATCGCCGGCGCGCTGGGCAACGAAGCCCACCTGCCCGAGGTGCTCTTTGGCGGTATCATCAGCTCCCTGTTCTCGATTCTCCAATTTATCTTTGCGCCGTTCTGGGGCGCGCTCTCCGATAAACGCGGACGCCGCCCCATCCTCCTGCTCACGGTTGCCGGCACCGCGCTCAGCTACCTGCTATGGGCGCTCAGCGGTTCCTTTTGGCTGTTTCTGGTCGCCCGCCTCGTCGCCGGGGCTTTTGGCGGCAACCTCTCCGTCGCCACCGCCGCCGTCGCCGACGTGACCACCCGGGCCGAACGCTCCAAGGCGATGGGCATCGTCGGTGCCGCTTTCGGCCTCGGTCTGGTCACCGGGCCGATGATCGGCGCCTTTACGGCCCACCTCAACTTGCTGCACGCCTTCCCCGGGCTTGCCGCCTGGGGCGTCAACCCTTTCTCGGTGCCCGCCTTGCTCTCGCTGGCCATGAGCGTGATCAACCTGCTCTGGATATACCGCCGCTTCCACGAAACGCGCCCGCCCTCGGCCCGCATCCTTCCCGGCGAGACCCGGCTGCGCAACCCGCTGCGCGCCATCCTCTCGCTCGACGACGCCCGCATCCGCGGCGTAAACCTTGTGGCCTTCGCTTACTCCGTCGCCTTCGTCGCGATGGAGTCCGCCCTGGTGTTCCTGAGCGCGGAGCGCTTCGGCTACACCGCCCGCCAGAACGGCCTGCTCATGGGCTTCCTTGGCGTGTGCTCGATCATCACCCAGGGGTTCATCGTGCGCCGCCTGTTGCAAAGCACGGCCGAGACCCGCGTGCTGGCCGGCGGCCTGCTGGTCTCGACGGCCGGCCTGCTTTGCATCGGTTTTGCCCCCGCCCCCGCGTGGCTTTACACCGGAGTCGGCCTGCTCGCCCTCGGCTCCGGCCTGGTCAACCCGTCCACCACCGGCCTCATCTCGCTTTACGCCGGTGCCGAGGAGCAGGGTAGGGTGCTCGGCATCTTCCGCTCGCTCGGTTCGCTCTCGCGCGCCATCACGCCGGTCGCCACCGGCGTCGTTTTCTGGACATTCGGCGCCGAGGCGGTGTTCGTCGGCGGAGCCGTGATGGCGATGGGAGCCTGGATCGCCTCCACCCGCCTGCCCCAACCGGAAAAGTAAGGTCCCGCCCGGGCGCGGGCTCCGCTTTTTTCCACCCTCCCGACTCGTCAACCCGCCAGCCGCCACTACTCTGCCCGTAGTGAAAGTCGCCGTCTACAGCACCCGATCCTACGACCGCAGCCACCTGCAGGCGGCCAACGCGTCCGCCGCCCACGAGTTCCATTGGTTCGAAGCGCGCCTCTCCGTCGAGACGGCCAGCCTTGCCCACGGCTGCGCCGCCGTGTGTGCCTTCGTCAACGATCGGCTCGACGCCCCCGTGCTCACCGCCCTGGCCAACGGCGGTGTCCGCCTGATCGTGTTGCGCTGCGCCGGCTACAACCATGTCGATCTCAACACCGCCATCTCCCTCGGGCTGGTGGTGGCCAACGTGCCGGCCTACTCCCCGCACGCCGTGGCCGAGCACGCGGTCGCCCTGCTGCTCACGCTCAATCGCCGCACGCACCTCGCGCACGACCGCGTACGCCGCGGAGACTTCACCCTCGACGGTCTCCAGGGCTTCGATCTCCACGGCAAGACCGCCGGTCTGGTCGGCACCGGTCGCATCGGAGTCATCACGGGCCGCATCCTGCAAGGCTTCGGCTGCCGCGTGCTCGCCTACGACCCCGTCCCGCCCGCCGAGGCGATCGCCGCCGGTTTTGAATTTGTGGGGCTCGAGGCCCTGCTTGCCGGGGCCGACATCGTCTCGCTCCATTGCCCCCTGGTGCCCGCGACCCGCCACATCATCAACGCGGCCGCGCTCGCGCGCATGAAACCCGGAGCCCTGCTCATCAACACCAGTCGCGGTGCGCTCATCGACACCCACGCCGTCATCACCGCCCTGGAAAAGGACCGCCTTGGCGGCCTCGGGATCGATGTTTACGAACACGAGGCCACGCTCTTTTTCGAGGACCATTCCGCCACCGGCATACCCGACGCGGTGTTTGCCCGCTTGATCAGCCTGCCCAACGTCGTGGCGACCGCCCATCAAGGTTTTCTCACGCATGAGGCCCTCGGCAACATCGCCAGCGCGGTGATCGACAGCCTGGACGCCCACGCCGCCGGTCGTCTCCCTGCCTTTGCCCTCCGTCGGCTGTCTCCGTAAGGCAGGGCTTGGGGCATTTCTAAACAAGTCGTTTCCGCGAGTGTGAGCAAGTGGACGAACCCCCACTCGCCCACGCTCGCGGACAAAGAAAGAAAACGGCTTTACTCCCGTTGGACCTGCTCCAAGGCAGCCTAGGTGGCTTCGCCTCTCGCTCGCAGAGTTCGACGGCCTGAGTTATTTCAGAAACACACTCCGGGTTGAACTGCGGGCTCCCGGACGCAAAAAACCGCCTTCGTTGGAGGAAGGCGGCGAGAAACAGTCTGACTTGAAACCAAGTTTAGACCACCGGGCTGTTTTGCGGGGCGGCGTTGCTCACGAAGAAGGCAGCCATGTGGGTGATGTTGGAGAGACCGCGATTCTTGAGCTCGGCCTCGACCTTGCCGATAACGGCGTGCAATTCATCGGCCAGCGCGGAGGGGATGGTGTCGAGGATGGCACCCTCGGTGCTGACAACGTGATACACCGGACGATCGTCGAGGCGGATCTGATAAAGGCTGGTGCCGTTGTGGAAGAAGCAGCGGCGGACAAGACCGAGATCCTCGAAGGCGGCGAGGCAGCGATAAACGGTCACGAGGTCGCAGGCCGTGTCCTTGAGATCGAGATGAATCTGCTCAATCGTGGCGGGCTCGCCACGCTTGATGAGCGCGGAGAGGATGGCGATGCGCGGCTGGGTGATGCGGAGGCCGGCCGAACGAAGGCGGGTGCAGGCTTGTTCCAAGGCGGCGGAGGCGGGAGTCTGAGTCTCGGTTGTTGTCATTGGTTGATAGATGATGTTGGTGGATGTGATTAACTGATGCAGTCCACTATCGGCCATTTGTTACACAATTGAAAGTCTAAATGTAAAAACTTAGTACTATTTTACGTTTTATTCACAACGATGATTGGCGGAGTGTTAAAGGTGTTAGGATTGGAAGCGTTTTTGATTCATTGGCATTAGTTAATGCAATTTCAATGTGCGGCTTAGGGTGTGTTTCTGAAAGAACTCAGGTCGTCGAACTCTGCGAGTGAGAGGATAAGCAGGCTGGGTTGGTGTTGCTTTCGACGGCACAACCCGCCGGATCGGCTCCGTCTCGGTCGCCTTGGCCGAGCCCGCTTTTCCTGTCTCGCAGACCCGATTTCAGAAGCACACCCTGGAGCGATTTTGTGTGATACTTCTCCCCGGGTGTTTAGGTCCAAGGAGCGCGTCAGGGTACGGATGTCACTACACCGTGAGTGTTCATTGGGGGAACGTGATATTCTTTGCGGTTGAAAACACGGCTCCTGGCCGACCACTCGCTCAAGGTCGCGGCAACAAAATCAAATCGTTATAATGCCGTTTAAACCAAAGAACCGCAGTTGGTCGGGTCGTTTCGCGCAACTGCCTGTCGCCTTCCGGTCACATCACCCGAGCCATGCACCCTCCGGGTGCATGGCGGGTGTCCTTGATCACTGGGATAGAGGGGCGAGGACGCGATTTCGGGTGGTTTTGGACAGCATAAACTCGCGGATCACCTCGTGGCGGGCTCTCACTTGGTCCTCCTGTGCGATTTCCTCCAGAGAGCGCTGGTGCTCGTGGCTGGCCATGGCCTTGCGCATTTTGGAGAGGGCGATGTTTTGAAGTTGGCGCACGCGCTCGCGGGTCACGCGGAACTTGGCGCCGACTTCTTCCAAAGTAAGCTCATCGCGGCCGTCGAGGCCGAAGCGATACTTGATGATCTCGGCCTCGCGGGGTTCGAGGGTGGAAATCATGGCGTGGAGGTCGGAATTGCGGGTCTTTTCGCGCAGTGTCTCGAAGGGGCTGGAGGCGTTCTCGTCGCCCACGATTTCGCCAAAGGTGCCCGAGTCGCCGTCGTCTCCGATGGGGGCGTCAAGCGAGGCGGGCCGCACGCTGACCGACTTGAGGTGGGCGACGCGGCTGGTGGGCACCTGGAGCTCGATGGCGATCTCTTCGTCGGAAGGCTCGCGACCGAGTTCCTCGGTGAGGGCCATGGCGGTTTTCCGCATCTTGGAGATTTTATCCACCAGATGCACGGGCAGGCGGATGGTTTTGGACTGGTTGGCGAGGGCTCGCTTGATGGACTGCTTGATCCACCAGGCGGCGTAAGTGGAGAGCTTGCCGCCCTTGCGCGGGTCGAAACGCTCCACCGCTTTGACCAGGCCGATGTTGCCCTCGGAGATGAGGTCGAGGAGGGGCAGGCCGAAATCCTTGTAGTCCATCGCGATTTTCACGACGAGCCGGAGGTTGGCCGAGATCATGTGATCGCGGGCGGCCTTGTCGCCCTTGCGGATGCGGCGGGCGAGCTTGACCTCTTCGTCAACCGTCAGAAGCGGGGTTTTGCCAATCTCCTGAAGATATAGCTGGAGGTTGCTGCGTTCCGCCGGGGCCTGCTCGCGCAAGCTGGTCGTGTCGGATTTTTCCAGAAACGAAGGAGGCGCATCCATTTCGGCCACGATCACGGCTGGAGCCGCAGGGGCCAGAGACTCGGACTCCTCGGCGGCGTTGAACTTGCGCACGGATTTTGATTTGGTGGGCATAATGGTGGGAGTTTTGGCGATCAGTTTTGTGTTTCCGGCACAGTTCACTCGGAGACCTTAGGGAAACAGACTGAGTGTAGCCGGAATTGTTCCAGCTAGATAAACGGTCAACTATCAGAGATGGATGCGCGTTTTTTGGTCAAAAACACCGCGCCAAGTTGTCCCTTTTGGGCGAAATCCGCGCAAGGCACCGTGTAAACACGGCACGTTGGTCGTTTTTTGCTTCGTCGATCCCAGCCTGCGGTGGACGGAGATTTGTTCAGTTCGCCAACGGAGCTTGGTAGTCCGTCAGCACGGCGTAAGCGGTGCCGACGTTGAGTTTTACCTCGAAGCGCAATGGCAGGCGGTCGTCGTCGGCCGAGACCCATACACTGATGGAGCCGCCTTTGCGGAACATGCCGCGAGGCTTGCCCTGCATACGGGGCACCAGCAGGACGGCTTTGCGCGGACCTGCAGGCGTGGAGATGGTCTCTTCACGTTCGGCGGTGATGCTCAGCGGGTAAAACTCCTTGTCAAAGAGGACGAGGGCTTCGCGCGATTGGCCGGGAACGAGTCCCCATACGCGGCTCTGGATCAGCGCGGTGACGAAGTCCATCGGCAGGCCGGTTTTCGGCAAGGGCAGGCTGGCCGAGCGCTCAGGCCGGAGGTGATCGACATAGCCGGCCTCGCCCCGGGTGTAATCGAAGGCGATGGAGGCCTGGGTGTTTCGCTTTTTTGATGCGGTGGTCGCGCTCGCCCGGAGCAAGCGGCCATTCTGGGCGTCGAAACAGGTCTGCGCATTGCCGTCGAATGTGTAGAATGTCCGCACCACCCCGCTCGTGCTCGTGCGGGTGTTGACCAAGATGTGGGATGCACCGTCTGCGGTCGCGGATTCGGCGCTGATTTTGATTTCGCCGGCGTGACTGAGGAGTCCCCAGCCGACCCGGTAGGTGAGCGCCTCGCCGGGTTTGAGCAGGGAAAATGTCCCGGTCGCGCGCGCCGCCGGCATGACCAGGAGGATCAGCAGCAGCAAGCGGGGCAATATCGATGTGGGGCGCGTCAAGAATGATCAGCCTGCGTCCATTCCCGGCGGCGTCGATGTTTTTGGGAGCGGTTTTGGAAGTCGATTTCGGCTTTTCCTTTGGCGATGCCGGCGGCCCTCCTTGTTGCGGTGGTCTTCGTCAGGCGAGGCGAAGGCCTACAAGGCGGGCGAGTTGGGAGGCCAAGGTGCGGAGCTGTTCGGACTGGGCGTGGAGTTCGTCGGTCGCCTTGGCGCTTTCCTGGGCGTGGGCGGCGGTGTTTTGGGTGACTTGGTCGAGCTTGCCGGCACTGGCGTTGATCACGTCGATGCCGCGGGTTTGCTCCACCGAGGCTTGGGTGATCTCGGCTATGAGGGCATCGACACGGGAGGTCTGGACGGCAATGGTCGCGAGGGCTTCGGCGATGCGCTGGCTGATCTGGGCGCCGCGGGTGCTTTTTTGAACCGAGTCTTCAATGCGCTCGGTGGTCTCGCGGGCGGACTGGGCGGAGCGTTGGGCGAGCGCGCGGACTTCTTCGGCGACGACGGCAAAGCCGGCTCCGGCCTCGCCCGCCCGGGCGGCTTCAACGGCGGCGTTGAGCGCCAGGATGTTGGTCTGGAAAGCGATTTCGTCGATGGTCCCGATGATGGTGGCGATACCGGAGGAGGATTTCTGGATCGCCTGCATGGCATCGCGCATGGCGGCGATTTCCGCCGCGCCGGAATCGGCGCTGGCACGGGCTTGGGCAGAGAGGGTCTTGGCGGCGAGGGCGCTTTCGCCGTTGCGTTTGGCCATGCTGGAGATTTAGGCGAGGGAGGCGCTGTTTTCCTCCAAGGTGGCGGCCTGATGGCTGGCGCTCTCGGCGAGCGTCTGCCCGGAGCTGGCGATTTGGGCGACGTTTTCGGAGAGGACTTTGGCGCCTCGGTCGAGTTCGCGGGCGAGGGTTTGCAGCGTGAGCGAGATGGAGGCTTGGAAACGGTAGCCGACGAAGATCAGTACGCCGAGGAGGACGGCGGCTCCGCCGATCACCCAAATGAGCAGGCGGGTGAGGAAGGCTTCATTTCGGACGCTTTCGGCTTGGGCGGCGGCCTGTTGTGCGTCGGAGTCGGTTTTGAGGGCGTCCAGCATGGCGGTGAAGGCCCGGGAGTAGTTGTTGACGAAGCGGTCGATGGCGCCGGCGTTATTGCCGAGGAGAAGCTCGTCGAGCACGGTCTTGGCGGCGGTATCAAGCGCGGCGAGCGAGGGGGCGAGGGCGGGACGGGTGGCGAGCGCGGTTTTTTGACGCTTGGCCTGTTCTTCGTAGCCGGCGAGGGCCTTTTCGAGTTCGTCGATATCGCGCAGGCGGAGCAACTTTTGCAGGCTGTTTTGGGTAATAATTAAATCGTAGGTCGATTTCTGTGAGTTATTTAAGACGAGTTGGGTCTCGGCGCGCAGGCGGGTCTCGACGGTGCGAATCCAGTGCACCAGGGCGAGGGTGCCGAGCAGCAGGGCGATGGCGAGGGAGGTCGCGCCGCCGAGCAGCAAAAGCAGACGCGCCCGGATGGTGGAGCCGAAACTCATATGCGGGGTTTAGGAGGTGAGTTTGGTGAGGCTGAGGCCAATGATCAGCGAGCCGATGGGTTTACCGCCGTCGAGAACGGGCACGGCGACCTGGATTTGTTGCTGGCCGGTGGATTCGTCCACCTCGACGGGCCCTTGCCAGGTCTCCCCGGACATGGGTTTGTCATGCTTGGGTTTACCCTTATGGCTCCAGTTGCTGGTCTTGGCCAAAAACGCCACCTTGAGGCCGGCGGCATCCGAGAGGAAGGCCTCGGTGACGAACTCGGTTTTCTTGGCTTTGATGACTGCGGCCGCGGGGTTGCGGGTGAGGGAGCGCACAAACGGTTCGAGAATGGGGAGCGCCTTCCATTTTTCCTGGGTCATGGCGGCGTAGTCGGGGGGGAGCGAGGCGTTTTGGTCGCGCACGGCCCGGACAAGGGCGGGGTCGGTGGCCAAGGCGACGATTTGGGTGATTTGGGCGTTCACCTTGGTTTGGACGGCGGGATCCAGTCCTTGGGCAAACAGGCTGAAGGGGAGTGCCAAAAGGCTGAGCGACAGGAGGCGGCGGCAGAGGCGGGAGATCATCGTGGGCGGGTGTGGATTAAGAATGTGGGTAAAGGCGACCCGCTCCTATCGGCACGGCTACGTTGAAGTTAACTGCTGGCAGACCGTATGGAAAAACGGAACTTGAGGCCGTGTCTCGGTGATAAATGACCCCACCGATGGAGATCCACAGCCTCGGGCCGCGCGCCCCCGGGCTGGGCATTCCGGACGTTATCGCTTGCGGCGGGGGGCTGGGGCTAGCGTTGTGACGGCATGATGAAACCGCCGAAATCTACCGCTCCCTTCGATGCCTGGCCCGTCGCCGCCGAGCTCCTGGTGCGCTGGCTTGAAAACCAAGAGCGTGTCGATGCGCTCCTCGACGGCCTGCCGCGTTCGCTGGGGCGGGCCGAGCGGGCGCGTTGCCAGTACCTGCTCTTTGGCGCGGTGCGGCACCTCGGGCGCATCGAGGCGGTGTTCGCGCCGCTGCTGGCGCGTCCGCCCCGCACCATCATCAAGGCCGTTTTCCTGCTGGCCGGTTATGAGCTCCTCGAGGGCGGCGACGAGGGCCATACCGCGCGAGTCGTGCACCATGCGGTGGAGCAGACCAAGGCGCTCGCCAGTCTGCCGGAGTCGAAGATGGTCAACGCCGTCGTGCGCAAGATCGCCGGCGCGCTGGCGGCCCAGACCGAGCCGGCCAAGCTCGCGGGGGCGGCCGAATTGGCCGCTTACCACTCGCATCCCGAGTGGTTGGTGAAGCGCTGGCTGGCCCAGTCGGGCGCTTCGGGCGTGCGGGCCTTGCTGGACTGGAACCAGAAGCCGGCGCCGGTGTATGCCCGCTGGCGCACGACGGGTGGTCCCTCCGGCGAGGATGCGGCGATCTTTGCAGCGACGCCCTGGGAGGGATTTTACGAGGTCAAATCCGGAGCATGGTCGCGCGTGGAGGCCTTGATCGCGGAGGGCGCGGTGTTTCTGCAGGACCCCGCGACGCGCCATGCGGTGGAGTTGCTTGCGCCGAAGGCCGGGGAAACCGTGCTGGATGCCTGTGCCGCGCCCGGTGGCAAGAGCCTCGCGATCGCCGATGCGATGGGCGCGGGGCGGGTCGTGGCCATGGACCTGCCGGGTCCGCGCATCGAGCGTCTCAAGCAGAACCTGGCCCGCGCCAAGATCGACGTGGCGCTCGTGCAGGCGGACGTTTTGCAGGTCGAGCGTCTGGGCGTGCTCGCGGAGTGCAACCTGCCGAAGGCTTACGACGCGGTGCTGCTCGATGTGCCCTGCTCCAACACGGGTGTGATGCGCCACCGCGTGGATGTGAAGTGGCGCCTGCAGGTGGCGGATTTTGCCAAACACGCCCGCCAGCAAGGCGACCTGTTGAGTGCGGCGGCGCGATTGGTGGCTCCGGGCGGGCGGCTGGTCTATTCGACTTGCAGTCTAGACGCGGAGGAGAACGAGGGCGTCATCAATCTGTTTTTGGAAAAAACCCGCGGGCGTTTCACGCTGGAGGCGCAGAGGATCTCCCGGCCGTGGGTGGACGGTCACGACGGCGCGGCGGCGTTTTTGCTGCGCAAGGCGACGGGCTGAGCCGTGAGATGAACGGCCCCGGGGTTGAACCGCAGTTGTCTGGAGCCTGCGCGGGCGATGAGGCTCCAGACCCTGCGGTGGGGGAGTGCGCTTTGGGGATTTAGCCTACGGTGATTTTGCGTGGCTTGATGGACTCGGCCTTGGGAAGGACGACGCGAAGGATGCCGTCGCGGAGGTCGGCCTGGATTTTATCTAGGTTCACGGCGTTATCGTGGGAGAGCGCCAGACGGAAGGCGGCGTCATCGGTCTCGCGGTGGAGTGCGGTCCAGGCGTCGGGCTTTTTCCAGGCGCGGCGGCCGGTGAGGGTGAGAGTCTCGGCGTCGGCTTGGAACTCGAGCCCGTCGCGGGTGACTCCGGGCAGGTTGACGGTGAGCGCGAAGCATTCGGACGTTTCGCTCAGCTCAAAGGCGGGCTTGACGATGAGCCCGAGATCGCGGTCGTCGGCTGGAGCGGAGACCCCTGCGGCCGGGCGGTTGAAGGAAGGAACGAGGGAAGTGATGAAGGACATGGTGGTTTCGTGGAGGGGCTGCGGTTATTTGATGGCTATGGTGACCTTGCGGGGCCTGGCCTCTTCGCGCTTGGGAAGGGTGACGGTGAGAACGCCATTTTCGTAGGCGGCACTGATTTTCTCCGGTTGCACGGCGGCGTCGGGGACGCTGACGGTGCGGTTGAGAGAGACGTTTTCCTCGCGGTCACCGGTCTTGGATTTGCGGGTGGCGGAGAGGTTGAGACTGCCGTCCGCCAGTTCGACGTTGATGTCCTCGCGGTTCACGCCGGGAAGTTCGGCGCGGACGTAGGTGTTGTCCTTGTCCTCGTAGAGATCGACAGGGACGCGGCGGGTGGCTGCGACACCGGCAAGATCGCCCAAGGTGTTTTGAAACAGGCGATCAATCTCGCTCTCCAGTCCAGCCCACGGGCTGTGGCGGAAAGCGGGCAGCGGTTGACGATTTGGGTAAGTGTAGTGAACGAATCTCATGATGATGGTTCCTGATTTGGGTTTGAGTGGATGAATGCGATCTTCGCGAGACTCGTTTTGCATGATTGGTGCCGTGGTTAATGTAGTTCTAAGTATATTTATTATAGGTATTTAAATTTTTTTAATTGGGACATCCGGGATAAAATGTCCGCCCGGCGAGACGCCGGTGCGCAAGCCTGACCCGGTGAGAGGGGTGGGGCGGTTGGGACTTAAGGGATCTGCCTAGGGGGTATAACCCGACTTAAAATGAATTGCCGAAAGATGCGGTGTCGGCGGGTTATCGGTTGCGCAAAAACTGCGGAGTAGTTAGCGATGGACCATCATGCCGTCAGAACAAACTGCCCACGCGAGTCGTGCATTGGTCGAGCAGCTCAAGCGCTCGCAGATTTATCGAGACTATGAGCAGGCATTTCGCGAGACGACGGGGTTGCCGTTTCGTCTGCGGGCGGTGGAGGCTTTTGATCTGACCCATCGCGGTGATCCCAATGAGAACCCGTTTTGCGCGCTGATGGCCAAGAGCAACCAGAGTTGCTCGGCCTGTCTCATGTTGCAGAAGCGCGTGGAGGAGGAGGCCCGGTTGGAGCCGAAGACGCTGAAGTGCTTCGCGGGGATGTGCGATTCGGCCGTGCCGGTGCGTGTGGGCGAGAATCTGATCGCCTTTCTGCAGACCGGCCAGGTGCTGCTGCACAAGCCCACGGCGGCGCAGTTTGCCAAGACCACGCGCGAGTTGGTCAAGTTCGGTTCAGCCGTGGACCTGAAACGGCTCGAAGAGGCGTATTTCCAGTCCCGGGTGGTGACTCCCAAGCAATACGATTCCATCGTGCGCCTGCTGGAGATTTTTGCGCAGCACCTGGCGTCGTTGAGCAACCAGCTCTCGGTGCGCGAGGCCAACGCCGAGGCGCCGTCGATCAATCGGGCGCGACTCTACATCTCGGAAAAACACACCGATGATCTTTCGCTGGGCGAGGTGGCCAAGGCGGTGAACATGAGCGCGTTTTATTTCTGCAAGATGTTCAAGCAGGCCACGGGCATGACCTTCACCGACTACCTGGCGCGAGTGCGCGTCGAGAAGGTCAAGAACCTCATGCTCAACCCGCACAAGCGCATCAGCGAGGCGGCGTTCGAGGCGGGTTTCCAGTCGCTGTCACAGTTTAACCGCGTGTTCCGCAAGGTGGCAGGCGAGGCGCCCACGGCCTACCGCGAGCGTATTCACGCCGTGGCCGTCTGAGCGTTACGGACACGAGGTCACGACGGTGAATCTTCGGATTGGCGGCCGGCGGTGGTCGCGCCTGACTCCGCCCGGCGTTGGCAGAGGGCGCAAAGCGTCGTGATCTCGCGCCGGGCGATGCGGTTGAGAGTGCGGTTGACCGCTTCGACGTCGTCCCGGGTGATGGGCGTCTCGTCGGCGCATTGCCCGAGGGTGGTCTGGAAGGCCAGGCTCGCGGTGGAGAAGTAGGCGACCAGCGGATTGTGTCCGCAGCGGCAGAAATCCCTGGGGAGGGCGGGCTGTCGCCGACGCGGCGAGGCGGGATTGGTCAGTTCGTGGAAAATCTGGTCCAGGGTACGATCCATCATGTGGATCAGCGTGTCCGGGTGGGCCAGCGGGGATGCGATGGGTGCGGCGCGCAGACGCTCCGCCCACGACTGTCGAAGGGTGGGGCGGTGGGCCAGCAAGGCGCGAAGACTGCGCTCGTTCATGGCCTTCAGTATGCCGGTATCGCCGCCGTCTCGCATCGCATGGGTTGCCAAAGCATCCGCATCTTTTGCATGGCCGGCACGGCTGCACAAAAAATGCGCAGCCATCGCCAAGGTGCGCGGAGAAAGCCTCCGAAAAGGCCTGTAAGCTGGCCGGCGAATCCATTCCCGCGTCGCTTTGCCAACCCACCGCCATGTCCGTCGTAACACTCACCCTCGCCGTAAGTCTCTGCCTCGTTTTCACCTTTGTCCTGTTTTTTCTGCGCGAGCACTCGCGCCGTCGTTTCTCCAGCGCTGAGAGCGAGGCGTTGCTGCCGCTGGCGGAGGAGACCCCGCGTCCGGCCGAGGTGAGTGCCCGGCCCGAGCGCTCGGAGCACGTCCACGGCCCCGGACATGCCTGCCAAGGCAACGGCAGTTGCCATTCCTGCCGCAAGCGCGCCGCCCGCCAGGTTGCCGGCGGTACCCTCGCCGCCGCCGAGCACCGCGACTAACCGCCCGTATTTCCTCCATGTCCGACCGCAAAATCACGATCGAATACAACGACGGCATCGTCCGCCAGTTCCTGCTCGCCTGCGTCCTCTGGGGTGCGGTGGGCATGCTGGTGGGCGTCTTCGTCGCGTCACAACTCAACTACTGGCGGCTCAATTTCGACCTGCCGTGGCTGACTTTCGGGCGCCTGCGCCCGCTGCACACCAACGCGGTCATCTTCGCCTTCGTGGGCAACATGATGTTTGCCGGCGTTTACTACTCCACACAGCGGTTGGTGAAGGCGCGGCTCGCCAGCGATTTCCTTTCGCAGCTCCACTTCTGGGGCTGGCAGCTCATCATCGTGGCGGCTGCGATCACGCTCCCGCTGGGTTTCTCGCGCGGCAAGGAATACGCCGAGCTGATCTGGCCCATCAACATCGCGGTGGCGTTCATCTGGGTGGTTTTTGCGGTGAACTTTTTCTGGACGCTCGCCCGTCGCCGCGAGCCCGCGCTGTACGTCGCGATCTGGTTCTACATCGGCACGATCATCACCGTGGCGATGCTCTACATCGTCAACCACCTCTCCATCCCGACGAGCCTGCTGCACTCGTATCCGGTTTTCGCCGGCGTGCAGGACGCGCTGGTGCAGTGGTGGTACGGCCACAACGCCGTGGCGTTCTTCCTGACCACGCCGATCCTCGGCATCATGTATTACTTCGTGCCGAAGGCGGCCGAGCGTCCGGTGTATTCGTATCGCCTTTCGGTGATCCACTTCTGGTCGCTGGTCTTCGTCTACATCTGGGCCGGACCGCACCACCTGCTCAACACCGCGCTGCCCGGCTGGCTGCAGGCGCTCGGGATGACGTTCTCCCTGATGCTCTGGGCCCCGTCGTGGGGCGGCATGTTGAACGGCCTGCTCACCCTGCGCGGCGCGTGGCACAAACTCCGCACCGACCCCGTCCTTAAATTCTTCGCCGCCGCCGTCACCTTCTACGGCATGGCGACTTTCGAGGGGCCGCTGCTTTCGATCAAATCCGTCAACGCCCTCGGCCACTACACCGACTGGATCATCGGCCATGTCCACGCCGGAGCCCTCGGCTGGAACGGCTTCATGGCCGCCGGCATGATCTATTGGTTGCTGCCGCGTCTCTGGAACAAGCCCCTGCACTCCACGTCGCTGGCCAATCTTCACTTCTGGCTCGGGACGGTCGGCATCCTTCTCTACGTCGCCGCCATGTGGACCTCGGGCATCACCCAGGGCCTCATGCTCAACGCCACGACCGACAACGGCACGGTGCTGGCCTACCCCAACTTCCTCGACACGCTCAACGCCATCCGCCCGATGATGCTCTTCCGGGTCTTCGGCGGCACGCTCTACCTCGTCGGCTGGTTCCTTCTGGCCTACAACCTCTACCGCACCGTGCGCGGCGCGCAGCCGGTCAACGGCACCGTCGAGGTGTTCACCGCCGATGTGCATGAAGAGGAAAAACTCGGCTTCGGCTCGATGCTCTTTAACCCGCCCGTGCTGTTCTCCGTCTTCGGCACCGCCTTCGCCTGCGCCTGGATGTTTGGCGGTGACCTGCTCAAGCTCGGCGGCCTTTTCGGCACCGCCCTGGTCATCCTCCTGGCCTGGGTTCACTTTGGCTCGCGGACAAGCCGCTGGGCCGCCTGGTATGACCGGCTGCTGCTCAACGCGCTTCCGTTCACCCTCCTTACATTCCTGGCGGTCGCCGCCGGCGGCCTGATCCAGATCATCCCGACCACGCTGGTGAACCGTCCCGACAACATCGAGGGCCGTCGTCAGCTGCCCTACACGCCGCTCGAACTTGCCGGCCGCGACATCTTTATCCGCGAGGGCTGCTACAACTGCCACTCGCAGATGATCCGCACGCTCGTTCCCGACGTGTTGCGTTACGGCGACTACTCGCGCCTCGGCGAGTCGATCTACGACCACCCGTTCCAGTGGGGCTCCCGGCGCACCGGACCCGACCTGGCCCGCCTTGGCGGAAAGTATCCGAATATCTGGCACTACCGGCACATGGAAAATCCCCGCGACGTCTCGCCCGGTTCCAACATGCCCAACTACCCGTGGCTGATCACGCAGAAGACCGACGTGGCCGCGCTGCCGTCGAAGCTCGCCGTGCAACGCCTCCTCGGCGTGCCCTATCCCGAGTACAAGGAGGGCGAACTGGCCGTCCTGGTCGAGACCCAGGAAAAGACCATCGCGGCCGACCTCAAGACCGCCGGCGCCTACGTCGCCCCCGACCGGGAGATCGTCGCGCTCATCGCCTACCTGCAGAAACTCGGAAAATACGAGACCGTCGCGCCGTTGAAGACAGTAGCGGGCCGCGAGTAACGGGCAACGCGCATCCCCAACCGTGACTCATCCAACTCCGTCCACTCGCCGGTCTTCACACTCCAACCGCCCTCTTTAAAACAACCATGTTCCGCCGTCTCCTTTTCGATAACTGGGTCAGCCTGTTCCCGCTCGTGGCCCTGATCACCGCCGGCTCGGTGTACGCGACGATCTTTTACCGCGCCTTGCGGATGAAGCGGCCGCAGATCGACCGCTTCTCCAGCCTGCCCTTCGCCCCTGAAACCGCCGTCACCACCGATGAATCCAAATAAACCCGATCAAAAACCAGGCGAGGACCCGATCCGCGCGCACGTCTTTGACGGCATCGCCGAATACGACCGCCGTCTGCCCAACTGGTGGTTGATCACGCTCTACGCCAGCATCGTCTTCGCGATCATCTACTGGATGGCCACGCAGCATTTCGCTCGCGCCAACGACGAGACGCGCCTGGCCGCCGAGATGCAGCGCATCGAGGCCGAGAAGATCGCCTCCTCCGCCACCGCGCTCGACGACGCCACGCTCTGGAAGATGAGCCGCAACCCCGTCTTCGTCGAAGCCGGTGCGGCCACCTTCCAATCCACCTGCGCCAGTTGCCACAATGCCGCGCTCACCGGCGGCATCGGTCCCAACCTCGTGGACGACGTCTGGATACACGGGAGCAATCCCGCCGACATCCTGAAGACCGTAAACGAAGGCGTTTTGGCCAAGGGCATGCCTGCCTGGGGCCCCGTGCTCGGCGGCAAGAAGGTCTCCGAGGTCGCCGCCTTCATCCTGAGCAAGCATGCGGCTCCGTGATTCCGAACCCCACTCGCCCGCCCTCGTGGTCGCGAGCGTGAGCGGGTGGTTTCACGATTCACGATTTCCAGTCCGTTCCCATGTCCATCTCCCTTCCGCCCCGTCCCAACCGCGATTTTGTCACCACGATTCGTGAGGACGGTTCCCGGCTGTTTTTGCATCCGGCCGACGCGCGCGGTCTCTTCACCGCCCTGCGGCGTTGGTCGGGATGGGTGCTCATCGCGATCTACCTTTCCTTGCCATGGATTCCGGTCGGCGGGCATCCGGCGGTGTTCCTGGACATCGCCGACCGGCGCTTTCATCTCTTCGGCTTCACCCTGGCGTTTCAGGACACCTGGCTGATGTTTTTCGGCATCACCGGGCTCGGCTTTTCGCTGTTCTTTATCACGGCGCTGCTGGGCCGCGTGTGGTGCGGCTGGGCCTGCCCGCAGACGGTTTTTTTGGAACACGTTTACCGTCGCATCGAGCGCTGGCTCGAAGGCGACGCCGTCGCGCGTCGCCGGCTCGAAGCCGCGCCGTGGACCGCCGCCAAGTTCCTCCGGCGCGGAGGCAAACAGGCGATATTTTTCGCGGTTTCCGCCGTGATCGCGCATCTGTTCCTGGCCTACTACGTGTCGATTCCCGAATTGTGGGCGATGATGAGCGATGCGCCCCGCGACCACTGGGCGGCGTTCGTGTTCGTATTCGTTTTCACCGGCATCCTCTATTTCAACTTCGCCTGGTTCCGCGAGCAGCTCTGCATCGTGATCTGCCCCTACGGCCGCCTCCAGTCGGTGCTGATCGACGACCACTCGCTGGTGATCGGCTACGACGCCCGGCGCGGCGAGCCGCGCGGGAAAGCCGGCACGCCCGACGCCGGGGCCTGCATCGATTGCAACCGCTGCGTGCAGGTGTGCCCGACCGGCATCGACATACGCCAGGGGCTCCAGATCGAGTGCATCGCCTGCGCGGCCTGCATCGACGCGTGTGACGAGGTCATGGACAAGGTCAAGCGGCCGCGCGGTCTCGTGCGCTACGACTCGACGGCGGGCTTCCACGGCCAGCGCACCCGCTGGTTGCGGCCGCGCATCTATGTTTACCTGCTGCTTCTGGCCGTCGGAGCCTCGGTGGCGACCTGGGCGTTGTCCACGGTCCGTCCGGCCAACCTGGCGATCACCCGGCTCGCGGGCGCGCCTTACTTCGTGACCGCAGAGGCGGTGCGCAACCAATTCCTGGTGCGGATCGTCAACAAGCGCGACACGACGGCGCGTTTCGTGGTCACGTTGCCCGACGCGCCCGGGCACCTCGTGCGCTCCGGCCTGGATGGCCCGGTGGAGCTGGCGCCGCTGGCCGAGGACGTGCGCACGCTGATCGTGCAAATGCCGCGCCGGCACTACCAGGGAGAGTTCACCCTCAAGGTGCGCGTGGCCGACGCAGCCGGCGCGTTTTACCTGGAACGATCGGTACACTTCGTCGGACCCGAAAAAGAACTGCTCGACGACGACGAGCACGAACACGGGAACAAACACCGCGACTGACCATGAAACCTGGAAAAAAAACTGACGGCGCCCCGCTTTGGATCGGAGTCGGCGTGCTCTTCGGGCTGCTGGCACTGGCATGGACCGCCATGTTTTTCTTCGCCTCGAAACACCGCGCGGCCGAAGTGCCGCTCGAAACCCGCCCGCAACCGCGTTGAACCCGATGGAATTGGCCGGCATCAGCACCCCAGCGGCGGCCTTCGTGGCCGGACTCGTCACCAGCCTGCACTGCGCCGGCATGTGCGGTCCCCTGGCGTGCATGCTGGCTCCGGCCAAGGATGACCGCGCCGACCCCATGATGGTGGCGACGGTTTACCACGCGGCGCGACTCGCGGGCTACACGGCGCTCGGCGCGGTGGCGGGAGGGCTGGGGCGGCTGCCCTTTGCGCTTGGGGGCGCGACGACGGCGGGCGTGTTGCCGTGGGTGTTGGTGGCGTTTTTTGTGGTCGTGGGACTGCGCCTGGAAAAACACCTGCCGCGCTTCGCGATGCTCAACCGCCTGCAATGGCGGTTGCAGGGCGCGCTGCGCGGGCGCTCGCGTCTGCGCGTGGCGGCGGTGATGGGCGCGGCCACGCCGCTGTTGCCATGCGGCCCGCTCTATTTCCTGGTCGCGATCTCGGCGTTCTCCGGTTCGGCGGTGCGCGGGGCCGAGTTCATGCTGGCATTCGGACTCGGCACCGCGCCGCTGCTCTGGCTGGTGCAGGCCAACTACGGCCGGCTGCGGCTGCGGCTCGCGCCGGCGACGCTTGCACGCGTGCAATCCGGGCTGGCGCTGGCGACCGCGCTGGTGCTCGGCTGGCGTTTGAGCGCCGGAGGAGGGGAGTTTTTATGCCGGTGAGCACTCCGACCGCGACCAGGCCGACCTGCCGCCACTGCGGCGCGCCCTCGCCGAAAGGGGATTTCTGCTGCGCGGGCTGCGCCTACGTCCACCGCCTTGTGCACGAGGAGGGATTCGACGCCTACTATCGCATCAAGGACGAGGTGACCGCCCCGGCAGATCCTGCGCTGCTCCAACCGCGCGACTACGCGTGGCTGGCCGAGGCGCAGCGCGAGGCCGAGGCGGCCGCCACCAACGGGCGCACCCCGCACCTCGTGCTCGAAGTGCAGGGCATCTCCTGCGCCGGCTGCGTGTGGCTCATTGAAAAAGTGTTCTCCAGGCAACCCGGCGCCGGCCGCATCGAGGTCAACGCCCAGACCGGCCAGATGCGCTGGACTTGGGAAGGCGGCCGCTTCGACGCGGTGGCCTGCGCGCAGGCGTTGCAGAAGTTCAACTATCTCACGGGTGCGGCCGGCTCGGTCGAAGCCGAGCAGACGGAGAGCCGCGTGCTCATCCGTCGCGTGGGCCTGTGCACGGCCTTCGCGATGAACGTGATGTTGTTCGCGCTGCCCGCCTACTTCGGCATGGAGCGCACCGCCGAGTATGCGGGGCTGTTCCGCACCCTTCAGCTCGCCTTCGCGACGCTCAGCTTGCTGGCGGGCGGCGGGTATTTTCTGGCGCGGGCGGTGCGGGCGTTGCGGGAACGCGTGCTGCACATCGACCTGCCCATCGCGCTTGGCATCGTCGGCGCCTACGCGGGGTCGCTCTACGGATGGCTGCGCGGCGAGGAAAGTTACGTCTATTTCGATTTCGTGAGCGCGTTCATCGTGCTGATGCTGGTCGGGCGCTGGGCGCAGATCGTGGCGGTGGAGCGCAATCGCCGCCGGTTGCTCAGCCGCCAGCCTGCGGCGCCGCGGGTGCGCGTGATCGCGGATGACGGTGCGATCTCCGAGGTGTCGCCGGAGACCTTGCGCGAAGGGCGGTGCTTCGAAGTGGCGACCGGACAGATGGTGCCGGTAGAGGCGCGACTTGAAACCGCCGAGGCCGGCCTGAGCCTGGCCTGGATCAACGGCGAGTCCGAGCCCAGGATGTTTCGGGCGGGCCAACGGGTGTCGGCGGGCGCGCAGAACCTCGGCCGCACGCCGATCCGGCTCGTGGCCACGCAGGGATGGAGTGAATCGCTGCTGGCCGAGTTGTTGAAGCCGACCGTGCGCGCGGACGGACGCCACCGGCTGATCGAGCGGGTGATCCGCTGTTATCTCGTGGTGATTTTGGCAGTGGCCGCGCTGGCCGGGGCAGGCTGGCTGCTGGCGACCGGCGACGGATTGCAGGCGGGCGCGGTGGTCACGGCGGTGCTGGTGGTGTCGTGTCCGTGCGCGCTCGGACTGGCGTTTCCGCTGGCCGAGGAGGTGGCCACGGTGGCGCTGCGCCGCAGCGGGGTGTTTGTACGCGCGACCGATCTGTGGTCGCGCCTCCGGCAGGTGCGCACGGTGGTGTTCGACAAGACCGGCACGCTGACGCTGGAGACGCCCGTGTTGCAGAATCCCGGGGCACTCGATGAACTCGCCCCCGACGCCCGCGCGGCGTTGCTGGCGCTGGTGCGCGACAACCCGCACCCGGTCAGCCGGTCTCTCCACGAATCGCTGCTGGCGCAGGGGCAGGCGGAGGCGTTGGCGGGAGCGGTGGAGGAATCGATCGGGATGGGTGTGGAGTCGGGCGGTTGGTCGCTGGGCCGCTCGGGATGGAGGGCCGGGGAAACGACCGGCGGAGGCGACGTGGTGCTGGCTTTCCACGATCGGATACGGGCGCGTTTCCGTTTTGCCGACACCGCCCGGGAGGATGCCCGCGAGGAGCTTGCGGCGCTTTCGAGGCGCGGGTTGCAGGTGGTCGTGCTGAGCGGGGACCGCCGTGAAAAGGTGCAAAAACTCATGCGCGAACTCGGTCTGCCGCTAGACAACGGCTACGCTGAGCTCACGCCCGTTGAAAAAGCCGAATGGTTCGGGCAACACCCCGAAGCGCTCATGCTGGGCGACGGCGCCAACGACAGCCTGGCGTTTGACCGGGCGCTGTGCCGGGGCACGCCGGTCGTGCACCGCGGCGTGCTCGAACAGAAGGCGGATTTTTATTACCTCGGGCGAGGCATCGCGGGCATCCGGGTGTTGCTCGAAATCAACGACGCCCGTCACCGCACGCAGATGGCGCTGCTGGTCTTTATGGTCGCCTACAACCTGCTTGCCGTCGGGTTGGCGGTGTCGGGGCGGATGAACCCGCTGGTGGCCGCGATCCTGATGCCGCTCAGTTCGCTGGCCACGCTGGCCATCGTGGGCTGGGGGATGCGTCGTGCCTGGCGGCTGTCGTCTCCGGTTTGAATCGGCCGGGTGTGCCCCCTGAAACCCGGGTTGCCGACTCGGAAGGCGGGGGCATTGACCGGTGAAGGGTAAGACTTGCCAGCGGCGGTTTGCATGAAGACGGTAACGCAGCCGGCCACGCTTGGCGACCCACCACCGAACACCACTCACTCTCTTTTCACATTCATTTTCGCGTAGCTTCGGCTGCTGTCCGCAACGAAACCTTGGAAATTTCGGGGACCACAAAAAGACCGCGCTGGATATGCGCCCCAATTGGGGCGCATTGAAAGCGTTCCTTTTTGTGGGCTCTCCAAGGTGCCTGTTGCGGGGACGTAAGTAAGTGCGTCCCTCCTCGTTTTCAGGCACCTAGGATGAGTCCACAGAGGACATCCGCAGACACTGGCAGAATGCACCACGCGAGCATCTGCCCATGCCCGAAATTATCGCTCCTGGGAAGGCTCGTTCCTTGTTGGAACAGCTTCCCGAAATCGTCCGCGCCGGCAAAGCCGAGGCGGAGAAAATCTTGGCCGGCCTCGAAGGCCGCAGCCGCATCGCGCTGCAAACCCGAGAACTGGTCGCGCCCGCCAAGGACCGCAAAGAGAGCGGTCTTGATCTCACGCGGAGACGCGGAGGTGCCGAGCTAAACCGCGACTGGTGCAACCGGCTCGTTTATGGCGACAACTTGCTCGCTATGTCCGCGCTGCTGGCGGGGGATGAGTTCACGCCATCTCTGCGCGGCAAGATTGATCTGATTTACATTGATCCGCCATTCGACTCCAAGGCCGACTACCGGACCAAGATCACGTTGCCCGGCGGCGACGTGGAACAGAAGCCTACGGTGATCGAACAATTCGCCTACTCCGACACGTGGGCCGATGGCACGGCGAGTTACTTGGCAATGATGGTTCCGCGCCTGTGTTTGATGCGTGAACTCTTATCGCCTAACGGAACGCTTTTTTTACATTGTAACCAGACTGTGTCGCCGGCGCTAAAGCTATCGCTCGATGCTGTTTTTGGTCAGGAAAATAACCTTAATGATATCATTTGGTATTTTGAGAATAAGCCTAAGTTTGGATTCTCAAAACTTTTTCCCCGCGATTGGGAGATACTTATTACCTACGCAAAATCTGCCGGTCATCAGTATTTTGAACATCAGTTGGTCCCGGTGAAACAAGTGCAGCAACAGGCAATTGTTGCTTGGGATCCAGTGGCGAAGAAGCGCGTCGCGAAGCGTGATGAGAATGGTGACATCATTTATGAAACCAGGACCGAGAAATTGATGGGGAGTGTATGGACTATTCCAATTGTTCATCCAATCGGGCACGAGCGCACTGGTTATCCGACGCAAAAACCAGAGGCGTTATTGGAGCGAGTAATAAAGTCATGTTCGATTGAGGGCTCTATCGTCGCCGACTTTTTCGGTGGCTCGGGCACAACAGCGGCGGTGGCGGAAAGGCTGGGGCGGCGTTGGGTGACGTCGGATCTTGGCAAACCGGCCTGCATGATCATGCGGAAGCGGTTCATCGATCAGGATGCGGGGCCGTTTTTGTTTCAGGCGATCGGGGATTATCAGGTCGAGGCGGCGCGTTCGACGCTGGGGCGGAATTTCCGCGTGGGTGATCTCGCGCATATCGTGCTCGGGCTTTACGGGGCCTTGCCGCTCGCGCCGGAGGATGCGCCGCAACGCAATCTCGGTAAAATCCCGCAGGGGCGGACGCTCGTTTACGTCGATTCCCCGCAGAAGCTCACGGGCCTCTCCACGTTGCGGAAGGCGCAGGAGTTGCGCGGGGCGCATCTCGGCGGTTGGGAAAAGGTCGTAGTGCTCGGCTGGAATTTCACGCCGGACATCGGCGAGGCCATCGCGGGGCTTAACGATGATAAGTTGGAAGTCCTCGTCATCCCGCCCGACTTGCTGGACCGGTTGCGCAAGAAGGGTGACAAGCTCAAGGCGGGCGAGGTGCGTTTCTCGTCGCTGCAATACGTCACCATCAAGCCGCCGTCGCGCAAGGTGCTGCCGAGCGGCGAAGTGCTCACGGTGGAGCTGGAGAACTATGTGTTGCTCTCGCCGGATGCGCTGAACCTGGAGCCGAAGGACAAGGAGCGGTTGCAGGCGGTGGTGGCGCGCGATCCGCTGGCGTTGATCGAGTATTGGAGCGTTGATCCCGACTACGAGTCGGGGGCGGACGGGCATACGATTTTCCGTTCGGTGTGGCAGGATTATCGGGGCAACACGGCCAACGACGACGATGCGCTGCACGTGGTGAGCAAGGCGGTCATCGCCAACCTGCCCGTGAAAACGGGTCCGCGTCGCGTGTGCGTGCGGGTGGTGGACGTCTTCGGCTTCGAGGCCGAGGTGATCAAGGTGGTTCAGACTTAACTTTTATCATGTTTCCTCTTGTCAAACCTATCGCCGAACGCGTTGCGCTGGCCTGTGCCGGATTGGAGTCCGGTGCGGCACCGATCTTGGAACAGGTTACGCCGGTGACGGCGGACCTATTGCGCTGGTGGTTTCAGCAGGACTGCGTGGATGCACGGTCGCTTAATTTTCATGCCGGGCAACGGCAGGCGATTCTGCACGCGATCTATGCGCATGAGGTGCTCGGGGCGGGGTCGCTTACGGGGCTGTATCAAGCGCTGGCACCGGAGGCGTTGCTTACAGCGAAGCGATTAGAGGATGTCACGCGCGGCGGGGATCATCCGAAATACTGCCTCAAGCTGGCCACGGGCACTGGCAAGACGTGGGTGTTGCAGGCGTTGCTTTACTGGCAGGTCTTGAATGCGGCGCGGGCGCCCGAGGACGGACGGTTCACGCGCAACTTCCTCGTGGTGGCACCTGGCAACATCGTTTACTCGCGGTTGCTGGACGCGTTTCTGGGCAAGCAGCGTGAGGGACGGCGGGATTTCGAGACGTCGGATCTGGCGCGGAACGCGGCGCTGTTCACTCCGGAGTTGTATCGGGAGGAAGTCGTGCGCTTCGTCCAAGCAAGCGTGTGTGAGCGCGAAGAGGTCGGACGCAAAGTCACGGGCGGCGGCGTCATCGCCATCACCAACTGGCAACGCATCAAGGAAAACGAGGACGAGATTGAGAACGCGGACGATGAATTCCTCGCGCCGGGCCTTGCGCCTGATCCGCAGAGAGTAGCGGCGGCGTTGCTGCCGCTCGCGCCTGGCACGTCGGCGGGCAATTCGCTCGATGTGCTCAACCGGCGCTACGAACGCGGGGGCACGTTGGCCTGGCTGCGCGAGTTGCCCTCGTTGATGGTGTTCAATGACGAGGCTCACCACATCCATGAGGTGAAGAGCGAAGGCGAGATCACCGAGGTGGAGTGGCAAAAAAGTCTGCGCATCATCGCGGAGACGAAGGGACGGTGGTTCATGCAGGTGGATTTCTCGGCTACGCCCTACAACCAGATAGGCGGCGGCAAGAAGGCGCGGGAAGTGTGGTTTCCGCACATCATCGCCGATTTCGATCTCAAGGCGGCGATGCGCGCGGCCTTGGTGAAATCGCTGGTGCTGGATAAGCGCCGCGAGTTGGGCGCGCTGTCCAACGAGGAGCTTCAGTTCAAGGCCGACCGCGATGAGCACGGAAAACCGATCCTCGCGGAAGGGCAGCGCGTGATGGTGCGGGCCGGCGTGGCGAAGCTCTTGAAATTGGAGCGGGAGTTCGCGGCCATCGCGCCGGACCGGCATCCGAAGATGCTCATCGTGTGCGAGGACACGACGGTGACGCCGTTGGTGGAGGAGTTTTTGTGGGCGCAGGGTGTTTCGCCGGACGAAGTGTTGCGGGTGGACTCCAACCGCAAAGGCGAGGTGGCGGAGGCGGAGTGGGGCGAGCTGCGCGAACGCCTTTTCGACATGGATGCGCACGCGAAGCCGCGCGTGGTGGTGAGCGTGCTAATGCTGCGCGAGGGTTTTGACGTGAATAACATCTGCGTGATCGTGCCGCTGCGCACGACGGGGGCGAAAATCCTGCTGGAGCAGACGGTCGGGCGCGGCTTGCGGCTGATGTGGCGCGGCAACGAGTTTGACGACATGAAGCGCGAGAACCGCGAGCTGATCAAAGCGGGGCAGGAGCCGCGCAGCTTGATCGACGTGCTGAGCATCGTGGAGCACCCCGCCTTCCAGTCATTTTACGACGAATTGATGGCGGAGGGATTGGCAGGTGAGACGGGCGATGATGACGACGACACGGAGCGGAGCAGCACGGGCGATCTGGTGTCCGTGGGGCTGCGCGAGGGGTTCGAGGCTTTTGATTTCGCGATGCCTTTTATCATGCGGGAGGAAGACGAGGCGATCGTGGGGCGTGAATTGGATGTCGGAGCGCTGCCGGTGTTTGACGCGATGACGCTCGCACAACTCAAGGCGGTGGTCGGGAAAGGAGACGTGTTTCGCTCGCAAGATGTGCAGACGGGCACGCAGTTCGGCGATTACCGCGTCGATGGCGGCATCATGACGGCGACGGGCTACAACGAGTTTTTGGGCCGCATGGTGCGCAGACTGGCGGACAGCTTGGGTGCGCCGGTAACGAAAAGCTCCAAGGTCTTCGCCAACATTTCCCAACGTCCGTTTTTGCAGATCAACCTGCCGCAGCTTTCCGGCTGGGTGGATGAGTTTATCCGCAGGCGCATGTTTGGGTCGGAGTTTGATCCCTTGGCGGATGAAAACTGGCGGCTGTTGTGCCTCGATCCGGTGGCGAACCACCTCATCCGAGAATTCGGGCGGAAACTGCCCGAATTGACGGTGACGGAAACCACCGCCCCGGCGCAGATCGCGCATCGGTCATTGTCGGAGGTGCCCAAGCTGGCGATGCGAGAAGCGTGGTCGCTCCCCACGCCCAAGTGCATCTACGAACGGTTGCCCTATCCGTCACGAAACGGAGGCTTGGAACAGGCCTTCATGGAGAAGGCCAACGTGGACGGGACTGTGGAGGCGTTCTGCAAGATCAACGAACAGAGGCATATTTTTATGCGGCTGCGCTATGTGAAGGACAACGGGCTGGCCGGTTTTTATTCGCCGGATTTCTTGGTGCGCACGTTGGGCGGCTTCTGGCTGGTGGAAACCAAGAGCCAGGCGATGCTGCAACAAGCCGACGTGCTGCGAAAAAAACGGGCGGCGCTGGCGTGGTGCGAGCGAATCAACCAATTGCCTCCCGACCAGCGCGGAGGGGTGGCGTGGAGTTATTGTCTGCTCGGGGAGTCGTTGTTTTATGAGTTCCGGGACAAGGGCGCGTCGATGGCGGCGGTGTTGGAATTTTCTCGCGTGCGGCTGGCGGCGGAGACGCGCGGCCTCTTTTGATGCTCGAGCCATCCGCAACCATGCAACCCAATGTTCGTATTACGAACATTAGGTTGAGTGGAGTTTGGGCCAATGGACGCACGGCTTGCGGATCTTCTTTGGGTTGCGGGTCAAGTTTGCCAATGCATGGATTTGTTGCATCAAGGAGTGACTGACCCTGGAAACACTGCCGGAGGATTTGGCGACGGGGAAGCCGGCTCAAGTCGAGGCGGCGTTGCGCGCGGTGCCTCCGTTTGCCGACGCGCTCCGGCAGGCCGTGCCCGCACGCCTGGCGGAAGCCGTCCGCTTGATCGAGGCAAACCCCAAGACATGCGTGTCGCGGAGGTGTTTTGGATACTCTACATCGCGGCCAGCCTGAGGCTGACCGAGACCCACGCCGACGGGGTGAGGTTGTTCACCAACGGCGAAGACGACAGCCTTGAGCTGTGGGACGACCTGGTGACGGAGGATGCCAAGGTGATCATGGCGGACACGTTTGCGGGGGATACGCGGGCACTCGAGGCGCTGGCCGGCAACCCGGCTGTTGGGATATGGAATCGCGGCGCCGTGATCCATGCGCTGGCTATTTTGAGAAGGCGCGGGGTCGTTTCACTGGAAACGCTGACCGAGATTTACGCCCGCCAGCGCGATCTGCTGCTGTCCGAAGCCCGGGTCGCCAAAGGGCGCGGTGAGAGCTGCGAAAATGTGGCGATTTTGGCCACGGCCTTGCTGATGGTGGCGGGGTTGGACCTGAGGGAACCCTCCCTCAGGGCCTTGCTCTGGCCGCTCGTGGAGGCGGATTTATGGGACGAGACTATTTTGAACTGGACATGATCGAGGCCGGGTTTGGCGGACAGGCGAATCACGCGAAGAACCTGGACAAAACGGTGGGCGACGATGTCTGGGGTCATGTGGGTTGCTGGGCTTTTTTCCGCGAGGAGAAGGAAGCCGAACCGGATACGGACGAAGGATGGCTTACCGAGGCCGCCGACATCCTGGGCGGGCCGTTCACGCCCCATGATTCACCGGTGCAGAATCATGTCACGGTGCGTCTGGATCCGAAGGTGGGGCGCAACGAACCCTATCCCTGCGGCAGCGGGAAAAAGTTCAAGAAGTGCTGCGGGGCGTGAGCGTGAGCCCAGCCCCGGCACGGGGCTGGCTACCGGAATT
Source organism: uncultured Verrucomicrobiota bacterium (assembly GCA_903876795.1). Classification (GTDB taxonomy): domain Bacteria; phylum Verrucomicrobiota; class Verrucomicrobiia; order Opitutales; family Opitutaceae; genus Rariglobus. The sequence continues at coordinate 21,916 of CAIRBK010000083.1, read as the reverse complement.
GGGCCGGGTAGCGGCGTAGATCGAGGGTGTGGCGGCCTTCGGGCGGGAAATCGACCTTCTGGATGAGGCGCGGCTGGCCTGCGGTGTGCGGCCAGACCTCCCAGCGTTCGGCGAAGCGGGCAACCGCCTCGCCGGGCGTGGCGGGGCGCGAGGGGTAGGGCACGCTGCGCGGGTTCCAGACGTGCCAGCGGGCGGCGGCGACCACCGTGAAGGTGGCCCTGTCCACCCACTCGATGAGCAGGGGCGCATGCACCGGGACGTGCGGGTGCAAGGCCGGGTTGAGATAAAAGGCGCGGTAACGGACGCCGGCCGCGGCCGGGCCGTGCTCGGCGGCGGGATCGAGCGGGCGGAATTCGCAGGGGAGGCCGTTGACCAACAACAGGCCTTTTTCCAACGAGGCCATGTCGTCCACCGAGACCTCGATGCGGTCCATGCTGGCGTCAACGGCGCGCGAGGTGCCGCCGCCGTTGGGTTGTTCGCCGAGGAGGGGCCAGGCTTCGAGCGCCTGGCGGAAAGTCACGGTGTGCGTGGCGGGTTTTTCCTTGGACTCGGCGGGCGGCTTGTTCGTGAGGACGAACTCGCCGAGCTTCGGGAAGCGGAATTCCCAGAGCGGGCGCAGCCACTCGGTGTCGAACGGGATGCCGTGGGCGCGCAGGTCGGCGCAGATCGCCGACAAATCCTGCCAGACAAAGGCGGGCAGGAAGAACTTGTCGTGGAGTTCGCCGCCCCAGCGGATGAACGGCGCCTTGAAGGGATCGGCGGCGAGGCGGGCGAAGATGGCGCGGATGAACAACGCGACGACCGACATGGCGGGGCGGTCGGGGTGCGTCTCGAAGGCGCGCAACTCCACCAGGCCGGCGCGGCCGTTGCCGGCGAAGGGATTCCAGAGCTTGTCCACGCTGATCTCGGCGCGGTGGGTGTTGCCCGAGCGATCCATCAGCAGGTCGCGGAAGAGCAGGTCGAAGAGCGCGAAATTCTGCGGCGAGCCGAACTGCTCGGCGCCGGCGCAGGCTATTTCGAGTTCGTAGAGCGCCTCGAAGGTGGATTCGTCGATGCGCGGGGCCTGGGAGCTGGGGCCCATGTATTGGCCCGTGAATGCGTAGCTGAGCGCCGGGTGATGTTGGAAAAAACGGATCGCCGACGGCAGCAACGCGGGGAAGGCGAAGAACGGCGAGACCAGGCCGAGGGGGCCGCCGAAGACCAGGTGGGCGCCGCCGCCGGTGCCGGTGGCGCGACCGTTGAGCTGGAGCTTGCGGGCGGTGAGGCCGGTCTTTTCGGCCGCGTCGTAGAGCTGATCGAGCTGACGGTCGTAGGCGGTCCAGTCGGCGCAGATGGCGAGGTTGACCTCGATGACGCCGGGGTCGGAGGCGAAGCCGATGGTGGGCAGGCGCGGATCGAGCGGCGGGGCGTAGCCGGCGAGGACGCCGTCCTTGAGGTTTAGTTCGGCAAACACGCCTTCGATGGCGGCGACGAGCGCGAGATAGGGCTCCAGCAGGAGCGGCGGAATGAAGATGGTGACGGCGCCGGACTTGACCTCGATCGTGAGGGCGCGGCGGAGGTTTTTCTCGCCGAGGCTGCCGAGCGGCAGGCGCAGGCCGATGAGGCTGTCGCCGGGGAAGAGCGCGGCGGAGTCGGTCTTGAGGGCGGCTGACCAGGAGTCGCTGATCCAGGCCCCGCCGTCGTGGTCGAGCGGGAGCACATAACCGGCGCAGGCGTCGGGCGTGGCGGTGTCGTGCGCCGGCAGGATGCCGGCGGCGGGGACGGAGAGTTTGCCGGCGAGCGCGGTGATGACGGCAAGCGCGTGCTTGACGGTGTGTTCGCCCTCCTCGGTGTCGCCGCGCAGGCGGGTGATGTCCCGCCAGAGCGGTTGGCCGTCGGCGCGCCATTGCACGAGCAAGGCCCAACGGGGGAGCGGCTCGCCGGGGTAGTGTTTGCCGGATGTCTCCAAGATGACGGCGCCGGGATAGGCGGTCTGGATGAGCTGGCGGGCGAAGCGGCGGGCGTAGCCGAGCTTGGTGGGCCCGAGGGCGGCGGTGTTCCACTCGGGGCCCTGCGGGTCGTGCGGGATGAAGGTGGGTTCGCCGCCCATGGTGAAGAGCACGCCGCTCTTCGCGAAGGACGCCTCGACGGCGTCGCCGCAGGCGCGGATGGCGGACCAGGTGTTGGACGAATAGGGAGACGGGGAGCTCATGCGATTTTCTCGACGAGGATGCTGTGGCTGAGTTTGGAAGGAACGGGATCGGGGGCGTAGTAGGAGCCCTGGATGGGATTGACGCTTTCGGCGACGGCGCCGTGGGCGACGGGGATGAAGGCCTCGTCGCAAAAGATGCCGTGGGTCGGATCGAGGCCTTTCCAGCCGGCGCCGGGGAGATAGACCTCGGCCCAGGCGTGCATCGCTCCGTGGGCGGGGGAGTTGACCTCGGGATCGTAGAGGTAGCCGCTCACGAAGCGCGCGGCCAGGCCGAGGGTGCGGCAGAGTTCCACGAAGAGCACGGCGTAATCGCGGCAGGAACCGGTGCCGAGTTGGAGCGTCGTGAGCGAGGGCTGGATGCCGCGTTCGTAGCGGCGGGTATAGGTGAGCGACTGGTGGACGAGGTTGTTGAGGGCGACGAGGAAGGGCACGGTTTCCTTCGGGCGATCCACAAAGTGTTCGTCGAGCCAGTTGCTCAGCACGGACCGGGTTTCGTCGAAGGGCGGGGCCAGGTACGGCGTGAGGTTGAACGTGGAGAGCTCCTCATAATCGAACGGGAAGGTGAACGCGCCGGGATTGAGGATGAAGTCGAAGGGATTGGACTCAAGTGTCTCCACCTCAAACTCTGAGCGGATGCTGAGGGTCGGGGAGCGTTCCCAAAAATGGGCCCAGGCTAGGGGGTTGTCGTAGTAGTCGCGGCTCCAGATGATTTTGGCGTCCGGGGAGATGTTGAAGTGAAAGTGGTTCACCCTCAGCAAGGCGCCGTCGCGCGGGCGCATGTAGAGCACGTGCGGGGAGAAGGAGACCTCACGATCGTATTCGTAGCGGGTGAGGTGGGAGACTTTGAGTTTCATCGGGTAAAGGGGGGAGGGAAAAGGGCGGCGAGTTTCATCGCGGCATAAAGCCGTATCTACAACAAGATCGCGCGTGGTTTGGAAAACAAGTTTAGCATTTAGCGGGCCGCACGGCTGATTTTTCGGGTTTGGCAACGGGGCGAGTCCACCCTTGCGTGGCGGCGCGCAATGCATCCCAGCGAAGTTAATCTCTATCTGGTCGGGTTCATGGGCACCGGAAAGACCACCATCGGCCGCATTCTGGCCCATCGGCTGGGCTTCACCCTGCTCGACAGCGACCACGAGATCGAACGGCTGAAGGGTAAAAGCATCCCGCAGATTTTCGCCGACGAAGGCGAGGGGGCTTTTCGCGTGATGGAACGCGAGTTTGTTTTTGGCGGCCATCCCGCCAGGCGCACGGTGGTGGCCTGCGGTGGCGGCCTCGTCGTGCAACCCGGCATGGCTGAGGCTCTGCGCGAGCGCGGCGTGGTCATCTGCCTGCACGCCTCGCTGGAGACGATCATGCGCCGCACCCAGGGGAATCGAAACCGGCCGCTGCTTGATGTGGCGGACCCGATGGAGCGTATCCGCACACTCTACGCGGCGCGGGAACCCATTTACAGCACCGCCGGCACACTGATCCTGACCGACGGACGGCCGATGCTCGACATCGTCCAGCACGTGCTGCGGGCCTACCGGCGGGATGCGACGGAGTTTGCGCGGGCGAACAAGAAACCGCATGGCCGTTGACCGCGAGCAGGTGCGGACGCGTTTGCATGCGCTCGGCTTCGACGAGGTGCGTTTCGCCCGCGTTGAACCCGCTTTCGGCGCCGGACTGCGCGCATGGATCGAGGCCGGTTACCATGCGGACATGAATTGGCTGGAGCGCACCGTGGAGAAACGCGGCGACCCCGCCCTCGTTTTGCCCGGAGCGCGCTCGGTGATCATGCTCGGGGTGAATTACCTGCCGCCGACGTCAACGAAGGCGGCAGGCCGGCCGCGCTGGGCGCGTTACGCGCTCCATGAAGATTACCACGACACGATCAAAGCCGCGCTGGTCGGCGCGGGTCGGGTTCTTGAAGAGCTGGGTGGCGGCTCGGTGACGGCGCGGGATTATCGCTACTACGTCGATACGGGGCCGGTGATTGAGCGCGGGTGGGCGGCGAGGTCGGGACTCGGCTTCATCGGCAAGAACGCGATGTTGATCTCCCGCACGCACGGCAACTGGCTCTTTCTCGTGGCGGTGTTGACCACGTTGGACTTCGCGCCGGACGCGCCGGTGCGCAAGGAGGCTGCCGGTCGCGAGACGGAGCCGGGGCTTTTGTGCGGTAAATGCACGCGGTGCCTGGACGCCTGTCCGACGCAGGCCTTGCCGCGCCCCGGAGTGGTCGATGCGCGGCGCTGCGTGTCCTACCAAACCATCGAAAACAAAGGCGTCATCCCCCGTGCCCTGCGCGCGGGCATCGGCGACCGCATCTACGGCTGCGACACCTGCCTGGAGGTGTGTCCGTGGAACCGCTTTGCGCGGGAGGGGCGTCGGGTGTTGCTGGCGGCGCGTTATGGCTTGGCGGACCTGTCGTTGCGCGAAGTGCTGGAGCTGACGCCGGAAAGGTTCGCGGCGGTGTTCAAGGGCACGGCCATCAAGCGGGTGAAATTGGCCGGGCTCCTGCGCAACGCCTCCATAGTCGCGGCCAACACCGGGGCGCGCGAGTGCCTCGACGTGCTGGTGGCATTGGCTGCGGGCCATGCCTTGCCGATGGTGCGCGCCCACGCGGTCTGGGCGGTGCGCAAGCTGGGAGCGGAGGAGCGACTGGCCGAGGCGCGGACGGCCGAGCTGGATGCGACAGTGCTGGCGGAATACGCCGGAACGCCCTGACGGAGCTATTGGACGGAGCCGGCGAACACCTGGTTCATCACCGCGACAAACGCGGCCGGCGGCCTCACCGGTTTGCCCGCGCGGTCGATGAAGGCATGAAGCGTAAACGCCGTCGCCAGCACGTCGTTGCCCCGGTGAAGCTCGTATTCCATGCGGATGCGCAGCGCGGGTTTCTCGCGCAGGAACGTGGTGACGGTGATCGTGTCGTCGTATTTGGCCGGCTTGAGGTAGCGCAGGCCGACTTCCAGGACCGGCAGGAAAAAGCCCCCGGCCTCCAGTTCGCGGTAGGGCAGCCCGTGTTCTTTCAAGAGTTGGGTGCGCCCGATTTCCAGCCAAGGGAGGTAACTCCCATGATAGACCACGCCCATCATGTCGGTTTCGGCGTAGCGGACGGAGACTGAGGCGCGGGAAGTGATCATTCGGCCCCGGGGAAAACAGCCGAGAAGTCCCCTTGGAACAAGTTTCTTTGCGATCTGGATTCCACGTCCCCGAGGCTCCCGAGTGAACAATTTTGCATGATAAGCAGTAGCGTGGGTTAAGCATACGCAGACTAATTATCCCTGCTGATAGCGCATGTTCGTAGAATTTTTGTTTTACTTTGGAAAAGCCGACCCATTCCTTCACCGGCTGATTCATACCAATTTAACCTGATCAACCTGTGAGCCACCAACACTCGCGAAAAACTTTCTTCGCCAAGTTGCTGGGCCTTCTCGCCGTAACCGGCGTGGCCCCCAAACTCCTCGCCAAACCCTCCGCGTCGTCTGCCGCCGCTCCGGTTTCCGAGGCGGCTCCCTTCAAAGTGAGTCGGGATTCCCGCACCGTCGCCCGTTCGGGCGATTCGGTCTAACCCGAGCCTCGTCTTACGCTTAGCGAAGATCCCACCGGCTTATGTCCAACCTCTTTCCCAAATCGGCCAACAAGTTGCCGCTGCAGATCATCATTCTGGTGTTCGTGCTCGGCGGCCTCGTCACGGCTGGAACGACTTACTACGCGACCAACAGTTACATCAACGTTGGTTACGCCCCGGTGCAGCCTGTGCCGTTCAGCCATGCGCTGCACGCCGGCCAGCTCGGCATCGACTGCCGTTATTGCCACGTTGGCGTGGACAAGAGCGCCACGTCCTCCGTGCCTGCCGCGCAGACGTGCATGAACTGCCACAATCAGGTCAAGACCGACAGCCCTCTGCTCCAGGTCGTCCGCGACAGCTACGCTTCCGGCGATCCCGTTCCGTGGGTGAAGATTCACCAGGCTCCCGATTACGTTTATTTCAATCACTCCGTCCACATCGCCCGCGGCGTCTCCTGCGTGGAGTGTCACGGCAAGATCAACGAGATGGACGTCGTCCACCAAGCCAAGTCCCTGTCCATGGGCTTCTGCTTGGAGTGCCACCGTGAGCCCGAAAAATTTGTTCGTGATCCGAAGCTCGTCACCAACCTCGACTGGAAACACCCCGAGGGTGTCGAAGGCCAGCTGCGTGACGGCAAAAAGTTCGTCCACGACTGGAATATCAAACCTCCGCAAAGCTGCTCTGGCTGCCATCGCTGATATCGCTGATGAAACGCACATTTGAACATCCCGCTCCGTCCGAACGCGAACTGACCGGTCCTAAATACTGGCGCAGCCTCGACGAACTCGCCGCCACGCCCGGTTTCAAGGCCCAGGTCGAACGCGAGTTCCCCGCCGACGCCTCGAACCTGAATGGCGTGGATCGCCGCCAGTTCTTCAAACTCATGGCTGCCTCCTTCGCCCTCGGTGGCGTCGGTCTGGCCGCCGGTTGCCGCCGCCCGGAGAAACACATTCTGCCCTATGGCAAGTCTGTCGAAGACGCGATCTCCGGTCTCCCGCTTTTTTTCGCCTCGGCCATGCCGACCCGCAAGGGCGCCGTCCCGATCCTCGCCGAGACGCACGAGAGTCGTCCGACCAAGATCGAGGGCAACCCGAGCTACTCGCCCTATGGCGGTGCCTCCAACGCCTTTGTCCAAGCCTCCGTTCTTGATCTCTACGATCCGGACCGCGCCACTGTCGCCACCGTGAAGGGTGCCGCCGTCACTCCGGCTGCCGTCCAGGATATGCTGGCCAAGATCGGCACCGATTCCGTCGCCACTCAAGGCGCCGGCCTCGCCTTCCTCGCCGGCCAGTCCAGTTCGCCGACCCGCGCCGCGCTTGTCGCCAAGCTCAAGAAAAAGTTTCCCAAGTCCGTCTGGGCCGAATACGAGGCGTCCACCGACGAGGCGTCCGCCTCCGCCGCCCAGGCCGCCTTTGGCCAGAGCGTCAAGCCCATCTATCAGTTCGCCAAGGCCAAGCGCGTCGTCGCCATCGACGCCGATTTCTTCCAGTCCGAGGCCCACTCGCTCTACTACGCCCGCGAGTTCTCCAAGGCCCGCAAGGTCGTCAAGAAAGACGACCCGATGAACCGACTCTACGCGATCGAGAGCAGCTTCACGCTGGTCGGCTCCATGGCCGATCACCGCCTGCGCCTCGCCAGCAGCCACATGCTGGCCTTCGCAGCAGCCCTTGCCGGCAAGATCACCGGCGACGCCACCTTTGCTCCTCTGGCTCAGGGCCTTGCGTTCAAGGACATGGACAAGTGGCTCGACGCGTGCGCCGCCGACCTCCTCGCCCACAAGGGCGAGAGCGTCATCGTTGCCGGCAGCCACCTGCCCCCGCAGGTCCACGCCATCGCGTACGCACTTAACGTCGTCCTCGGGAACGTGGGCAAGACCGTCGATTTCGTCGAGGTCCCCGTCAACACCGCAGCGACCATTTCGACCCTCGCGTCCGCCATCAAGGCCGGCTCCGTCAAGACCCTCGTGGTCCTCGGCGGCAATCCCGCCTACGACGCCCCGGCCGATCTCGTTTTTGCCGATCTGCTGAAGAGCGTGCCCGAGGTCGTTCGTTACGGTTACTATGCGGACGAGACGTCCGCCGTCTCCGGCGCGCACATCCCGGCCGCCCACTATCTTGAGTCCTGGGGCGACGCCCGGACGGCTGATGGCATGATCGTGCCGGTCCAGCCGATGATCCTGCCGCTTTTCAACGGACTCACCGAGATAGAGGTCCTCGCCCGTATCGCCGGCGACACTGTAACCGATCCTTACACGCTGGTTTACAACACCATCACCGGAATCATAGGCTCGGGTAACTCCGACCACGTGTTCCGCCAGTTCCTTCACGACGGAGTGCTGGAGGGTTCCGCCTACAAGAAGGTCAAGGTCAGTTTCAGCGCCGTCGGTATACAGCCACTCTTTGCGCTGGCCCCCGCGTTCACCGCGCTCTCCGAGACTAATCTAGAGGTTCGCTTTACCTTTGACGCCAAGGTCGATGACGGCCGCTTCGCCAACAACGGCTGGCTGCAGGAGTGCCCCGATCCGATCACCAAGATCTCGTGGGATAACGCCATCCTCGTCAGCCCGAAGCTTGCCAAGCACCTCGGTATCGATCCTGCCGGCTCGCTTCTCCAGGTCGCCCGCAAGGAGAACGCCAACCTCAAGCAGGGCCAGGAACAGGCCTTCATCGGCGAAGTGACCCTTAACGGTGTCACCGTCCGCGGCCCGCTCCACATCCAGCCCGGTCTCTCCAATTTCACCATCGTGCTCCCGCTAGGTTATGGGCGAACCATTTCCGGTCGGGTGGGCAAGGGCGTGGGCCATAACTTCTACCCGCTGCGCACCACCAACACCCTGGGTTTTGCCACCGGCGCGACGCTCAAGGTCACCGACGAAATTTACGCACTCGCCAACACCCAGGAGCACTGGTCTATGGAAGGCCGCGAAATCGTCCGCGAGGAAAACTACAAGGAGGACGGCTCTACCGATCTCGGCTTCGTAAACAAATTCGGCATCGAGTCCCACGCCCCGTCAAACCTGGGCGAGGAGAACTCCCTGACGGAGCTGGCCAAGCTCAGCCCCGAGGATCGTGCCAAGCGCAAGGCCCTGATTGCCGTCGAGACGCCTCGCGGTCAGTCGCTTTACGAACATCCCGATCTGACCGGTACCCACCAGTGGGGCATGTCGATCGACTTGAATACCTGCATCGGCTGCAACGCCTGCGTCATCGCCTGCCAAGCCGAAAACAACATCCCGATCGTCGGCAAGGACCAAGTCCTCCGCGGCCGCGAGATGCACTGGATTCGCCTCGACCGCTACTACTCCGACGGCAACATCGAGTCCGCCGCGTTCGGTGGCGAGGGCAACAAGGTCATCCCCGAGGATCCCCAGGTTTCCCTTCAGCCGATTGCCTGCCAGCATTGCGAACTAGCCCCCTGCGAAATCGTGTGCCCGGTCAACGCCACCGTCCACGACGAGGAAGGCCTCAACACGATGGCCTACAACCGCTGTATCGGAACGCGCTACTGCGCCAATAACTGCCCTTACAAGGTTCGCCGCTTCAACTTCTTCGACTGGAACAAGCGTTCCACCGACGAGCTCTACATGGGCCCGCTCGGCAAGTCGGGTATGCCGGAATTGGTCAAGATGGTCAAAAACCCGGACGTCACCGTGCGTATGCGCGGCGTGATGGAGAAGTGCACCTATTGCGTGCAACGCATCCAGCAGGCCAAGATCAAGCAGAAGGTGAAGGCCGGAGCGTCCGCGAATGTCGAGATCCCCGATGGCACATTCAAGGTCGCCTGCCAACAGGCCTGCCCCGCCGATGCCGTGGTCTTCGGCAACATCAAGGATCCGACCAGCGCCGTCTCGAAGGCCAAGGCCCTCGAACAGGACTACGCGCTCCTGGGCTACCTCAACATCCGTCCCCGCACCACCTATCTCGGCAAGCTCCGCAACCCGAATCCGGCGATGCCCGACTACGCCGCTCTCCCGCTCAGCCGCACCGAATACGAAAAGAAGAACAACCCGCACCACGGTCACGACACCGGGCACGGCGAAGGGCATTCCGCCCCCGCCAAGCACGGCGAACCGAAGGGCGAACACTCCTTCCTTCGTGGTAACAACCTCTTCGGAGGACTCAGCTAATGGCCGCACACGCTCATCCATCCGCCGCTCAGCCGGCCATCCTTAACGAGGTCAATCCTACCCCGTTCCCACGCGCCACTCTGGTTGAAAACAACCGGAGCTTCGGCTGGGTGACGGACAAGATCTCCGGCATCATCGAGGGCAAGACTCCCACCTGGTGGTGGGTTTGCTTCGTTCTCGCCTGCTGCGTGGCGTCCTTCACGGTCGCCGGCATCACCTACCTCGTTTCGACGGGCGTCGGTGTCTGGGGCCACGCCAACCCGGTCGACTGGGCTTGGGACATCGTCAACTTCGTGTTCTGGATCGGCATCGGCCACGCCGGCACGCTGATTTCCGCGATCTTGTGCTTGCTGCGCCAGAAATGGCGCACGTCCATCAATCGCGCGGCCGAGGCCATGACGATTTTCGCCGTGGTCTGCGCCGGTATCTTCCCGGTCTTCCATGTCGGTCGCGTCTGGTTCGCCTGGTATTTGTTCCCCATCCCGAACAGCAACGTGATCTGGCAAAACTACCGTTCACCGCTGGAGTGGGACGTTTTTGCCGTGTCGACTTACGGAACCGTGTCCGTGCTTTTCTGGTATGTCGGTCTGTTGCCCGATTTGGCCGTGCTCCGCGACCGCTTCTTCAAGGCCGGCAACAAGGTCCGCTCGTTCTGCTACGGCCTGTTCGCCCTCGGCTGGCGCGGTTCCAACCGCCACTGGAGCAACTACGAGATGGCCTACCTCATCCTCGCAGGTATCTCCACGCCGCTTGTGCTCTCCGTGCATACGATCGTGTCGTTCGACTTCGCGGTGTCGCTCCTTCCGGGCTGGCATACGACGATCTTCCCTCCTTACTTCGTGGCAGGCGCCATCTTCTCGGGCTTCGGCATGGTGCTCACGCTCATGCTCCCGTTGCGCGCCATTTACGGCATGCAGGACCTGATTACCCAGTATCACATCGACTGTATGTGTAAGATCGTTTTGGCGACGGGCACCATCGTGGGTTACGCCTACGGCATGGAGTTCTTCATCGCCTGGTATGGCGCCAACCCCAACGAAGGGTTTGCGTTCATCAACCGCGCATTCGGCCACTACGCTTGGGCCTACTGGATCATGATCAGTTGCAACGTCATCACGCCGCAGTTCTTCTGGTTTAAGAAGGTCCGCCAAAACACCGCCCTCGTGTGGATTCTCTCCATCTTCGTCAACGTCGGCATGTGGTTCGAGCGCTTTGTGATTATCGTTACTTCGCTCGCCCGCGATTTTCTGCCGTCTTCGTGGGGTTACTACAGTCCTTCGATCGTCGAGATATTCACCTTCTTCGGCACCTTCGGCGTGTTCAGCGTGCTCTTCCTGCTGTTCATCCGCTTCCTGCCGGTCATGCCTATGGCGGAAATCAAGTCCGTCATGCCGCAGGCCGACGCCCACGGTCACGACCACCACTAAGACCCAGCCGACAACCTTACGACCATGTCTGCCAAACCTTACGGCCTGATCGCCACCTTTGACACCACTCCGAGCGTTTATCACGCGGCGGAGCAGGTTCGCGACGCCGGCTACAAAAACTGGGACTGCATCACGCCGTTCCCCGTCCACGGCCTCGACAAGGCCATGGGCGTGAAACGCTCCAACGTGCCGAAATTTTCCCTCGTGGGCGGCATCCTCGGTTTTACCACCGGCATGTCCCTGATCTTCTACACGAGCTACATCAGCTATCCGCTGGTTGTAGGCGGCAAACCCTACTTCAGCCCGCTGTTCGCCTTCCCGGTGGCCTACGAACTCACCATTCTTTTCACCGCGTTCGCCACCATCGGGGGCATGTTGTTCCTCAACGGTCTCCCGATGCATTACCACCCGGTTCTCAAGAGCAGCAAGATCCTCTCCGGCATGGACGACAAGTTTCACATCGTGATCGAGTCCAGCGACCCTAAATTCAACCTAGCCCAGACCAAGGCCTTGCTCGAGAAGGTCGGGGGCAAAGAAATCCAGGAGCTGGAAGCCTGAGCCATGCGTTACGTTTATCTCACTGTCTTCTTCATTGTGGTGCTGGCGGTTTCCATACTCGGATTCCGCGGCTCCCTCTCGACGCGCACGCCGCTCGAGATTTTCCCGGACATGGATCACCAGGCTAAATACAAGCCTCAGGCGGAGTCCAAGTTCTTTGCCGATGGCCGCGTTGACCGTCCCCGCCCGGCCGGCACGGTTGCCTTTGGTCGCATGTCCGATGCTGCCGACGCAAACTTCCTGAAAGCCGACCCCGCTCTCTTCGAGGGCAAGGACGCCAAGGGCTCATGGATCAAGGGTTACCCTTCTGCCATCACCGTGGACGCCAAGTTCCTCGAGCGCGGTCAGGAGAAATATACAATTTACTGCGCGCCTTGCCACGGCGCGGTGGGTGATGGCAATGGCATCACCAAGCAATACGGTATGGGAGCCACCCCCACTTATCACGACGAGCGTCTCCGCAACATCGCGGAAGGCGACCTTTTTAACACCATCACCCACGGCAAGGGCAACATGCTTTCCTACGCGGAGAAACTCGCCGCTCAGGATCGCTGGGCGGTCATCGCCTATGTCCGCGCCCTCCAGCGTGCCGCCCACGCCACCGTGGCTGACGTCCCCGCTGAACATAAATCGCAGCTTGGTATCAAATGAGCACCCACGCAGCCACCGCGCACGCGGCTCTTTCCCCTGAATCCACCACGTCGTCCGGCGCCACCAAGGCACTCGGAATCGGTGCCATCGGCATCGGCCTGACGCTCATCGGTCTCTTTGTCTCTGGAGGCAAGATCGTTGCCTTCTCCTGGTTGGTCGGCTTGACCTTCTGGACGGCCATTGCCATCGGCATGTTGATGCTGGTGATGATTCACCACATCCTCGACGCCTCATGGTCGGTGGTGCTCCGCCGCCAGTTTGAACACGGCCTCGCTGCTTTCCCCTGGCTGGCGTTGCTCTTCGCGCCTCTCGTGATCGTTTCATGGACCGGCTCGCACGATCTCATCTGGAAGTGGATGAATCCCGACTACGTTTTGGCCAGCGGCCACACGGTTGGCCATGATCCGCTCTATGTGAAAAAGTCGGCCTTCCTTAATCTCCCGATGTTCACCGTGATGACCGCGCTGTGCTTCATCGTGTGGATCTGGCTGTCCGCCCGCCTCCGCAAGGCCTCCTTTACCCAGGATGCCGACGGCGATCTCAAGTGGACCTTCATGAACCGGAAGACCGCCGCATTCGGTCTCGCGCTCGGCGCGATCACGCTCACGCTCGCCTCAATTTACTGGGTCAAGAGCCTCGATTACCACTGGTTTTCGACGATGTTCGGCGTATGGTTCTTCGCAAATTGCGTGCGCGGCGCTCTCTCCATCGGTGTCTTGCTGCTCCTCTGGCTTTACGCTCGCGGCGATCTCAAGGGAGTTTTGAATACCAACCACCTCCACTCGGTCGGCATGCTCGTCTTTGCCTTCACCGTGTTCTGGGCCTACATCACGTTCTCCCAGTATTTCCTGATCTGGAATGCCAACATCCCCGAGGAAACCTTTTGGTATAATCTCCGCGAAATCACCAAAGCCGGTGAACCCAGCCAGTGGAAATATGTGGGAATGCTCCTGCTCTTCGGGCATTTCCTGCTGCCTTTCCTGTATCTTCTCTCGTACAAGAACAAGATCGTTCACAGCCGTATCAAGCCCATCGTGATTTGGATACTCCTGATCATCCTGGTCGATATGATCTATAACATCGCTCCCGCCGTTAAGGACTACTCAACTGGCGAGCCTAAGCCGTTCCTCTCAATCAGCCTCCTCTGGACGGTCACCTCGGTTATCGGTGTCGGCGGGGTCTTTTTCTGGGCCTATTTCAAGAGCTTCGCCATGACCAAGCTCATCCCGATCCGCGATCCGCGCATCAAAGAATGTCTCACGCACCATGAGTGATTCCACGCAAACTCCCGTCTCGTCCAACGGATCTCTTCTCACGGTCCTTGCCGCCATTGGTGGCTTCGCGATCTTCGCGTTGATCGTCTTCATCGCCTACTTGCCGAAGAAGCCCGCCCCTTTGCCGGACGGCGTGCGCACACCTGAGCAGCGCAAGGCCGCTTTGACCGAGCTCCGTGCGAAGGAAAAGGCTGCCGCCACGACCTACGCCTGGGTTGACCAAGGTGCCGGCGTTGTCCGCATCCCGATCGACGAAGCCGTCAAACTCACGATCAAGGAGATCAACTCCAAGAAGTGATGTGACCGCCGGCGTTTGCGGAGTTAATCCGTCCGCCGGCCCGTCCCACTGCTTGTATCGAGCACAAACCCACGATGGCCACCGATTCCAGCCTCCCATCAGATCTGACACCTGAACGTCCGTCTTCGCAGCCGCACGAAGCTTCCGTCATCGACGCCTCGCTGCGCACGCCGCTTACGGTCCTCATCAGCTCCGCCTTGATCTGGCTGTTGGCGGCCAGTGTCCTCGGCATCATTGCCGCTTGGAAGTTACACACCCCCGGATTTCTCGATACCTGCGAGTTCATGACATACGGCCGCATCCAGCCGGCCCAGAGCAATGCCTTTATTTACGGCTGGGGTTTTAATGCCGCCTTCGCGGTGAGTCTCTGGCTCATGGCCCGCCTCTCTCGCGGGATGCTTCCCGGCTCCGGTGTTTTGTTGCTCGGGGCAGCTTTCTGGAATGTCGGCGTCACCCTAGGCGTCGGTGGGATAATCCTCGGTTTCTCGACCTCCATCGAGTGGCTGGAGATGCCTGGCTTCGCCGCTCCCCTGTTGCTGGTCGCCTACGCCTTGATTGGCGCTTGGTCGCTGGTTGTCTATCGTTCCGGTCGCTCTTCTGAGATCTACGCCTCTCAATGGTATCTCTTTGCCGCGCTGTTTGCATTTCCTTGGATCTATTCTGTCGCGCAAGTGCTCTTGGTGTTCGCTCCGGTTCGCGGCACCGTACAGTCGATCGTCCACGTCTGGTTCACGTCCAACCTTTTCTTGCTCTGGTTCGCTTCCGTCGCGCTGGCTGCGGTTTATTACTTCCTTCCCAAGTTGCTCTTGAAACCGGTTTCCAACTACTATCTGGCCTCGCTGGCATTTTGGTGGCTCGTGGTTTTTGGCAGCTGGGCCGGTCTCTCCCGCCTGCTGGGAGGACCGGTGCCCGCCTGGGTGCAGACTGTTGGTGCGGCCGCCAGTTTCATGATGATTGTCCCGCTCGTGGTGATCGGCATGAATGTCTTCGGAACGCTGTCCGGCCACTGGTCAGCGCTTAAAGGCAGTTTAACCCTGCGCTTCATTGTCTTCGGGGCGGTTGCGTTTGCCTTGTGGCTGCTCGCCTTGATCGCCGGGGCGACCCAGGGGTTCGCCTCCCTCACGCAGTTCACATACTTCACCGCCGCCGAAGGCCAGTTGGGCCTCTACGGTTTTTTCAGCATGGTGGTCTTCGGAGCACTTTACTATATCGTGCCGCGCGTCCTGAATAGCGACTGGGCCAGCGTCCCGCTGGCCGGCGTGCACTTTGTTGCCTCTGCTCTTGGCGTCATCTTGCTGGTGGGTTCACTTGCACTCGGTGGACTTACTCAGGGTGCCCTTTTGGCCGATGCCAAGGTGCCCTTTGCCGGTATCACGCAGGCATCGCTGCCTTACCTCTTCTCCGCCAATGTCGGGCTGCTCGTCCTCGCCATCGGCCAAATCGCCTTTGCCCTCAACTTCTTCTGGACCCTTGCCCGCGCCTCCGCCCCGAGCGTGCGCTCGGTCAAGGTTCTCCTGGCCGCTCAACCGGAGGTCTCCCGATGAAACCCGCTCCCTTTCTATTCCTCGGTATTTTCTGCGCCCTTTCGTTCTCATTTGTCGGTCTTGTGCTGACCAACCAGCTGACCTATGGCGCCTTCACGACCCATGTCGATGAAGACGAGGGCAAGGCCTTCCCGCAGCCTCTTCCCGGCCTCGCCGCTCAAGGCAAGCTGGTTTACCAAGATCTCGGCTGCGTGGCCTGCCACACGCAGCAGGTGCGCCGTGAGGGCTTTGGCGCCGATTTCGGTGAACGAGGCCGAGGCTGGGGCGAGCGACAGAGTGTTGCCCGTGACTACCTTCGCGATGAGCGTGTTCTCCTTGGCTCGCAGCGTGTCGGTCCGGATCTCCGTAATTTTGCCGCGCGTAAAAACGCCGATGGCACCGAGCATAACGCCGAGTGGCTCTTCAAATATCTCTACGCCCCCACTTCCGTGGTGAGGGAGTCCAACATGCCCCGCTATGCGTTCTTGTTCAAGACGCAGCCGATCATCGGCCAGGGATCGTCCAAGGCCCTGAAACTTTCGGGAGCCTTGGCCCCCGCCGCCGGTTATGAAGTGGTGCCCACCTCGCGTGGCGAGGCCCTGGTCGCCTACCTGTTAAGCCTGAAGGACACCTACGCCTACCCGGAGACCAAGAATATTTACACCGCGCCCGCTCCCAAGGCCGGAGCCAAGCAGGAGGGTCATAAATGAGCGCCGATCAGAACAATAATCTTTCCGCCGGTCAGTCCGGCGCATCCGACGAGAGCCTCCAGCAAGTTCACGCCGAGCTGGTCGCCAAGAAGCCCGAGCCCAAGGAAGGATTCAAAACGATGCCGCTCTTCCTCCTCGGCTTCGTGTCGACGATGATCTTTGTGACGAGTGTCTACGTCGTTCACTATCGAGCGGGCTTCAGCCCGACCGTGTATGACCAGCGCTTCGACCCGAAGACCGCCGCCGGCACTGGCGCCAAGGAACTCACCCCCGAGCAGGTCATCGCCGCCGGCAAAAAATCTTATCAACAAGTCTGCGCCGCCTGCCACCAAAACACCGGTTTGGGTGTCGCGGGAGTTTACCCGCCCTTGGCCGGCTCCGAGCAGGTGCTTGGCAAAGAAGAGGCTTTGATCCGAATCCTACTGCACGGCCTCAACGGCCCCATCGTGGTCAAAGGCAACACCTACAACGGAGCGATGCCCGCCTTCGGCAAAGTTCCGGGTGGTGGCTATAATTGGAACGAAGAAAAAATCTCCCAAGTTCTGACCTACATCCGTCAGGAGTGGGGCAATTCGGCCCCGGTGGTTACCAAGGAAAAAGTGAAGGAGATATTGGCTGCGGAGAAGGCCCGCTCCAAGCCTTGGACGGACGCCGAACTCAAGCCGTTCGAGTAATTTATTCAACAGATCCAAAAAACGAAGAAGCCCGATCCCGCCGATCGGGTTTCTTCGTTTCCGATAGCTCGATTTCAGGCCGATTGTGAGGCGCGTTGATCGGGGCCGTTTGACAGGTTTTTTTAGTGTGAGGAGTTCCACCACGGGTTTGTAAATGTTTACATTTCTCTGACAACTTACTGCTTGCGAGCGTTCCTAGCATGTTCTTAGTTCTGCTCACTGCTCGCATTTGAGCCTTCCAAAACCAATACCCGAAAGGATTCATATGAAAACCCGTTCCAATAAGGGCTTCACCCTCGTCGAAATCATGATTGTCGTGGTCATTATCGGCCTGCTCGCCGCCATGGCCATTCCCGCCTTCCAGAAGGTGCGCGCCAGCTCCCAGGACAAGGCTGTGACGAACAACCTTCGCCAGCTCTCCGCTGCCGCCGACCAATACTTCCTTGAGCAGGGCCGCAGCACGGTCGGTTCCGCTGATTTGGTGGGTACCAACAGCACGCAGTACATCAAGAACGTCGCCACCGTTGCCGGTGAAGGCTATCCAACGAACCTGACCCAAGGCGTGACGCTCACGGCCACGGGTGTTGCCGGTGCCCGAACGGTGACTTACAACAACTAAGGTTTAACACCGGTTTTTCTCTCAACGCCTGCCCTCTATCGGGCAGGCGTTTTTTGCAGACAATGGGCGTGGAATCCTCCGATGAGGATAAGGGATCATGAGACCCATCTGAGCCTAAGTTGCCCCTACTTATCTATTGCGGCTTGCGAATGGCGGATCATCGAGTTGATTACTTGCACTCCTTACGTTTAAGTCTCCCAAAACCAATACCTCGAAAGGACTCATATGAAAACCCGTTCCAATAAGGGCTTCACCCTCGTCGAAATCATGATTGTCGTGGTCATCATCGGCCTGCTCGCCGCCATGGCTATTCCCGCCTTCCAGAAGGTGCGCGCCAGCTCGCAGGACAAGGCTGTCACAAATAATCTTCGCCAGCTGTCCTCTGCCGCCGACCAGTACTTCCTTGAGCAGGGCCGCAGCACGGTCGGTTCCGCTGATTTGGTGGGTACCAATAGCACGCAGTACATCAAGAACGTCGCCACCGTTGCCGGTGAAAGCTATCCAACGAACCTGACCCAAGGTGAGACGCTCACGGCCACGGGTGTGGCCGGTGCCCGCACGGTGACTTATAACAACTAACGCCCTGCGTTCCGTTGGTTGTACCACGCCTTCCCCACGCAGGGAAGGCGTTTTTTGTGCCGTCATACCGCCCTGCATAATCCTAAAAGGCGCGATTGATGGATTGATTTTCAACTGCGCCGCAGTTGGCAGGTATGTCGGCATGACACTGAAAATCGGCTACTTAGGCGTGTCGAAGCACTCGATTTCCGAGGTGTTTTCGGGGCACGATTTTTTCATCTAACGGGTGAAGCGCAAATGTGCGAATTTGCCTCTGAAAGACGACTTTCAACTGCGGAATTTAGGATAATCGAAATTGCGCATCCTTTGCTTTCGGGCAGGGTGTCCTAGAATTACTAAACCACAAAAAAGGCGAAAAAAACCGGGGAAGTGGCTTTTGAAACACACCCCTGACGGTGGAATCAACCCGCTCCGGCCTCTGTGTGTGGTTCTGTCTGGAAGCAATACGGGCAGGATTTTTCGTAAACATAGCGCGGGTCTTTCTGGTCGGCGAGCGTCAGTGGCATCTGGCACCGCCAGCAGAGGACCGAACCGGTTTCCTTGAGCTCGGGGTTTAAACCCACCCGTCGGTCAAAGACGAAGCACTCGCCCACGTAGTGGTCGCCGCCGCACTCTTCGAAGTATTTCAAAATGCCGCCTTCCAGCTGAAAGACCTGCTCGAAGCCCTCGCGCACCATGAATGGCCCGGCCTTTTCGCAGCGGATACCCCCGGTGCAAAACATCACTACCGGCTGTGACTTCAATTCGGAGGGCAGCCTGCGCACGGCCTCGGGGAACTCGCGGAAGTGGTCGATGCGTGGATCGACCGCCCCTTTGAACGTGCCCAGTCTCACCTCGTAGTCGTTGCGGGTGTCGAGCAGCGTGACGGGCCTGCCCTCGTCGAGCCATTGTTTGAGTGTGCGCGGCGCGAGCTTCGGCGCGGGCCGGCGCGACGGGTCGATGCCCTCCACACCGAAGGCGATGATCTCCTTCTTGATCTTCACCAGCATCCGGTTGAACGGCTGTTCCGCGCTGTAGCTCTCCTTGGCGGCGAGATCCGCCAGACCGGGTACGGTCCGCAACTCGGCGAGCAATGCGTTTACTCGTTCGTTCGGGCCGGCGACGAAGAGATTGATGCCCTCGGGGCTCAGCAAAATCGTGCCTCTCAGCCCCAGGTCCGCGCATACCGCACGCAGGCGATCACGCAGAGGGGGCAGGGTGTCGGCTTCGAGAGGCGCGAACTTGTAAGTGGAGATATTGAGAACTGCGGCGGACATGGCTTCGGCACTGTGAAGGCAGCACGGAGGCAGCGCCAAGCGCGGATCATCGCCGGCATCCAGTTTGTTGTCGCCGCTGTCCATGCCGGTTGGCTTGGCGGACGACACGAAGGCCGTGCCAACCCGGGGGGATTACCCTATCCAGGCGGCGATTTGCTCGATGAGTTTTTCGCGGGTGGGTCGGTAGGCCAATTCCAACTCGGGAGCGAAGGGGACCGGCATGTCGGCGGAGCCGATGCGCAAGGGCGGGGCTTCCAGATCGAAGAAATGCTCCTCGGTCAGGCGGGCGACCAACTCGGCGCCGAAGCCGTGGGTGCGGCGGCCTTCGTGGAGCACGACGAGGCGGTGGGTGCGCGCAAGCGAGGCTTTGATGGCGTCGAGCCGGAGAGGGGCGAGTCCGCGCAGGTCGAACAGGTCGAAGGTCATTTCGTATTCGTGGGCGAAGTAGTCGCACGCCTCGGCTGCGGCCAGGGTCATCTCGCCGTAAGTGACAAACGTCGCGTAGCCGCCGGAGCGGAGGAGCTTGGGCTGCCAGACGTCGCGGTAGTTGTTATCCCAGGACACGGCGTGTTTGCCGCGGCGGTAAAGGCCCTTGTGTTCGAAGACCAGCACGGGGTTGTTGTCCTCGTAGGCGGCTAGGATGGCGTTGAAGGCATCCTGCGGGGTGCTCGGGTAAATCGCCTTGAGACCGGGCATCGACAGGAAGAGCGATTCGAGTTCCTGCGAATGGAAGGAGCCCATGGTGAGTCCGCCGCCGCAGGGTAGGCGGAAGACCAGCGGTACGGATGCACCGGCGCGGAAGTGGTAGGTGGCGGCGTTGAGGGTGATCTGGGTGATGGCCTCGGTGGAGAAATCGGCGAACTGGAATTCCTCGATCGGGCGGTGGCCGTTGAGGGCGAGGCCGATGGCCCAGCCGGTGCAGGCGCTCTCGGCGAGCGGGGTGTTGAAAACGCGGGCACGGCCGAAGTCCTCAAGGAGGCCTTCGGTGACTTTGAACGCGCCGCCGTAGGTGCCGATGTCCTGGCCGAGCAGGAGCGAGCGGGGGTCTTCGGCGAGGACTTTGCGGAGTGCGGTGTTGATGGCCTGGGCGAAGGTGAGTTGCTCGGGCGCGTCGGGCGCGGGTTTCCACGGGAAGGCCGGGGCGGCGGGGGAGAAGACCTCGGCCAGCATGCTGGCGTCGGGCGCGGGGCGGGGCACGGCGAGGGAAACCTGGATACACGCCTCGATGAACGCGTGGAGCTCGGCGTCGATCCGGTCGAGGGCGGCCGCGTGGCCGGCGGCGACGAGTTTGTCGCGGAACCGGGGCAACGGATCGCGGGCGAGGATGGCGTCGAGTTCGCCGGGCTTGAGGTAGTCGCAGGTGTCGTAGGCGGCGTGTCCGCGCATTCGCACCGTGTGGGCCTCGATGAGAACGGGACGCGAGGTGGTGCGGACCTTTTCGATGGCGGCGGCGAGGGTGCGGGTGACGGTTTCCATGTCGCCGGTGGTGGTGTCGAGGGAGAAGCCCTCGATGCCGTAGCCGGCGGCGCGTTGCCAGAGCTCGGTGCCGGCGGCGAATTGTTCGCTGACGGGGGTGGAGTAGGCGTATTGGTTGTTCTCAATCACAAAGAGGATCGGGAGCGAGAGGAGCGAAGCGAGGTTGAGCGACTCGTGCACGTCGCCGGTGCTGGAGCTGCCATCGCCGAAAAAGGTGAAACCGACGGCGGGTTTACCCTGGCGGCGTTGGGAGTCGGTCACGCCGATCACATGGGAGATCATCGAGCCCAGATGGGAAATCATGGGCAGCGAGCGGTTTTTGACGTCGCCGTGGTGGACGTTGCCTTCGCGGGCCTGGGTGGGGCTGAGGGCGTTGGCAAAATATTGGTTGAGGTGATCGCAGAGGTGGTCGCTCCACAGGAGATGTCCGCCGAAATCGCGATGGGTGAAGGAGACCGCGTCGATGGACTTGTCGGCGAGCAGGATGAGTGGGACGATCAATCCCTCGTTGCCTTGGCCGCCGGTGACGGTGCCTTTGATGAGACCCTGGCGGAAGAGGTCGAGGATGCGGTTGTCGGCCGAGCGGGCGAGCTGCATCCAGGCGTAGAGGCGCAGGAGGGCGGCCGAGGGGGTGGCGTCGAGCTCACCGGAGAGAAGGGAGCGTTCGACGAGAATCGCGGGAGGAGTGGGAAAAGCCATGCGAGACCGCCGACGGTGAGGAGCCACAGGGGGATGGGCAAGCGATAGATTTGGGGGCGGCTTCAAAGCGTTCTGAGTCGGACGCCAACCGTAAATCTCCCCAAGGTTGCTCAACTGGCATGTGAATGGTTGATAATGGTGGAGGTTTGAATTTAGAACGCTAGTGTGCTGACCCTTTAATGTCTTTACTATTGAGTGCGGCACGGGCGGCGCTGATTTTCTTTAGGATGGAGGCGCCGTCTGCACGCCAGCGGTAGGGCTTTGGGGTGAGGTTTCGTTCGGCCAGGTAGGTTTCGATG
>CAIRBK010000082.1 GCA_903876795.1 uncultured Verrucomicrobiota bacterium | reverse complement strand
TCCGAGATCGCCCGCAAGGCCGACACCCAGGCCCGCCAGACCCGCGAGCTGATGACCAAACTCGACGAATCCGCCCGCCAGATCGGCAAGGTCGTCGATCTGATCAACCGCCTCGCCGAACAGACCAACCTGCTCGCCCTCAACGCCACCATCGAGGCCGCCTCCGCCGGCGAGGCCGGCCGCGGCTTCGCCGTCGTCGCCAACGAGGTCAAGTAACTCGCCCGCCAGTCCGCCGCCGCCACCGAGGACATCCGCCAACAGGTCGGTCTCATCCAGGCCAACACGGGAGTTTCCATAAAATCTCTCGACGAGGTCGCCACCATCATCACCGAGGTAGCCCATATCGCCTCGTCCATTTCCGCGGCGGTTCAGGAGCAATCGGCCACCACCTCCGAGATCGTCGGCACCATCCACAACGTCTCCACCGCCACCTCGACGCTGAATAAAAACGTCCAGCACACCGCCGAGGGTGCGACCGAGGTCGCCCGCAACATCGCCGGCGTCTCCCAGGCCGCCTCCGAAGGCGCCAGGGGCGCCTCCCAGATCAGCACAAGCGCCGCCCAGCTCGACGCCTTGTCGTCCACCTTGGGCCAATTGGTGGCCAAGTTTAAGGTCTGACCCGCCTCGGTCACAACCGATGATGCCTTCGCCATCAGCTTTGGTCAAAGGCCCAGTGCTCCGCCGACTGGCATGGGGGGCCGCCGCGGTGTTCGCGGCCGCGCTCGCCGCGCTCTCGGTGAAATTCTGGGGCGATGCCGACCAGGAACTGCGAGATCATCTCGTCGGACAAGCCCAACTCATCCGACAAGCCCTTCCTCCCGGCCTGGAGCACAACCTCAAGGGCACGTCCGAAGACCTGGGCACTCCCGTCTACATCCAGCTCAAGAGCCGCCTGGCGCGACTCAATGCCGACACCCCCGACTGCCATTTTGTTTATCTGATGGGGCGGCACGCCAACGGAGAGATTTTTTTTTACGCCGACTCCGTTCCCGTCGGCCAGGCCGACGAATCGCCCGCCGGACAGGTTTATCCCGACGCGCCCGAGATGATGCATCAAGCCTTCGCGGATGGGCGGCCATCCACCATGGGCCCCTACTCGGACAGCTACGGACGCTGGGTGAGCGCGGTGGTGCCCGTCGCCAAAGCCCCCGACGGCACCACGATCATGCTCCTGGGAGTGGACATCGACGCGTCCGACTGGCGGGCCAACGTCGCCCTGCGGGCCGTCCCCCCGGTGGCGATCACTCTGCTCGCGCTGATCGCGACCACGCTTCTGGTCGTTTCTGTCCGCCAGCTTCGCACCGGGAATAACAGCCGACGCGAAAGTCGGCTGACCAGCCTGGTCCTGCGCGTAGGTCCCGTTTTGTCCGTCAGCCTGCTGCTGGCGTTCGCCTGGAACATCTGGAGCAAGCAATCGCGCATCGGCGAACGTGATCGGGCCGCGCATACGTTATTGCTCCAGGCCGAGCATATCCGGTTTTTCGGCGAAATCCTCACATCGTCTTCGTTGCTCTTTGCGCAGGAACCCAGCGTTCAGCTGAAAAATCGCTATCGGGAAACCGCCAATCAGCTCGAAGACCTGCTCGCCTCGGCTTCCAGTCTCCAAGGCGATGCCTTCGGGGAGGTCATCGGGCAGATCGCCGAGATCAACCAGCGCCTGTCCTCGCAGGAAGCCAGCGCCATGTCGGCCGGCATCAATGGAGACAGCCGCTCCGCCCAGGCGATCCTAAGGGCCGAAACCTACCTGCTCGACAAGCAGGCCTATGCCGAGGCGGTTGATCGCCTGCAAAAGGCGGTGGCCCTGCGCATCGCCGCCGTATCCGAGGCCGAGGAATACCAGCGGCGCCTCAACATCGCCTTCCTGGGTGCCGCCGTGCTCATCATCGCGGTGTGCTGGCTGGTGATCCGCGGAGCCCTGCGCCAGCGGGACCGTGCCGAGAAAGAGAATCTCGAGTTGCTGGCGGAGAGCAACCGCCTGCTCGAGTCCACTGTGCTGGCCCGCTCTGCGGAGTTGTCCGAGAGCGAGGAGCGCTTCCGCACGTTGTTCGCCACGATGGCACAGGGCGTGGTCGTTCAGAACGCCCGGGGCGCAATCATCGACTCCAATCCGGCCGCCGAACGCATCCTCGGCCTCACCCGCGACCAAATACAGGGCCGCACCTCGGCCGATCCTCGCTGGGGCATGACCGACAGCGAGGGCCGGGCGCTCGCCGGGGACCAACATCCGGCCATGGTCGCCCTGCGCACCGGCCGTCCGGTGCTCGGCTTCATCGCCTCGGTCTTCAACCCCCAGACCGAAGATTTCCGCTGGCTGTTGATCGACAGCATCCCGCAGTTGGCCTTCGGCGATACCGAGACCAACTTCACCCACACCACGTTCACCGATATCACCGAGCGCGTTAAGGCCGAGAAGGCGATGCTCGAACGCACCCGGGAATTCGAGGGGTTTTTCCAGCTCGCGATCGACTTGCTCTGCATCACCGATGCCCAAGGCCGCCTCCTGCGCACCAACTCGGCTTGGTCGGTCGCTCTCGGTTACCCGGCCGCCGAACTCACCTGCCTCAATCTGTTCGACTTGATACATCCAGACGATGTGCCGATGGCCCAAGCCTCCCTGGCCAAGGTGTCCGGCGGAGACAGCACCTCTGGATTCACCTGCCGGTGCCGCACCCGCGAAGGCGGCTATCGCACCATCGAGTGGCGGTCGGTCGCCCTCGGAGACCGCATCTACGCCGCCGCTCGCGACATCACCGACCGCATCCGCTCAGAGGAATTGCGCGAATCGCAGCGGCGCGTACTCGAGTTCATCATCGAGTCCGACATCTCCGGCTACTGGGACCTCAACCAGGCCGGCAATACCGGCTTCTACAGCCCTGCGCTCAAGCGGATGCTGGGTTATCAGGACGACGAGATGCCCAACCACCCGGATACATGGACACGACTCATCCATCCCGAAGACCTGCCGGGCGCGCGTGCGAACCTCGATCGCCACATCACGAGCAAGGGCAAGATACCCTTCCATGTCGAAGTCCGCTATTTCCATAAAAACGGCTCCATCGTCTGGGTCATCTGTTCCGGCGGCGTGGTCGACTGGCTGCCCGACGGCCGCCCCGCACGCATCGTCGGCTGCCACATCAACATAACGGTCGCCAAGGAATCCGAGCGGCAACTGCAGAACACCAACGCGCAACTCTCCAGCGCGATCAGCCAGGCGCAGCTCCTGGCCATCAGCGCGGAAAACGCCAACCGGGCCAAGAGCGAGTTTCTCGCCAACATGAGCCACGAGATCCGCACACCCATGAACGGCGTGATCGGCATGACCCACCTGCTGCTCGACTCAGGGCTCAACCCGCAGCAGCGCAACTACGCGCAGACCATCCAGTCCAGCGGCCAGTCCCTCCTCGCCCTCATCAACGACATCCTGGATCTCTCCAAAATCGAAGCTGGCCGCATGGACCTGGTGGACGCCGATTTCGACCTGAATCATTTCCTGGACGAACTGATGTTGCCGATACAAGTGCAGGCCGGGGAAAAAGGCATTTCGGCCACCCGGGCGGCCTCCCCGGGCTTGCCCAACCTGCTGAGGGGTGACGTCCAAAAACTCCGCCAAGTATTGGTCAATTTGCTGGGCAACGCGTTAAAATTCACATCCAAAGGCGGTGTCGTTCTGCGAGTGTCGCCGGTCGCAGCGGGCGGAGATACCTCCCCGCTCGAGGGGACCTGGCTGCGCTTTGCGGTCACCGACACCGGCACCGGCATACCGGCGGACAAGATAGACCTCCTTTTCCGGAAATTCTCCCAGGTGGACGCCTCCGCCACCCGCAAGTTCGGAGGCACGGGCCTCGGCCTGGCCATCTCCAAGGAATTGGTTGGACTGATGGGCGGAACCATCGGCGTCGAAAGCGATCCGGGACAGGGTTCGACCTTTTGGTTCACCCTTCCCTTCAAGCTGGCGAGCCCGGACTTTATCGCTCCCGGAGTCGTCCCGGCGCGCGATCAGCCCGACCAGCGCACCCTCTCCAGCGCCAGCCTCCTTCTCGTCGAAGATAACGAAATAAACCAACAAGTGGCGCAGGGCATACTCAAAAATTTGGGGCTGTGTGCCGATATAGTTCAAAATGGGCGCGAAGCCATCGAATCCCTTTCTGCCCGCGACTACGATCTCGTGCTCATGGACATCCAGATGCCGGTCATGGACGGCCTCTCCGCAGCCCGGACCATCCGGGATTCGGCTAGCGGCGTTCGAAATCACAACGTTCCCATCATCGCGATGACCGCCCACGCTCTCAACGGTGATCGTGAACAAGGCCTTGCGGCGGGCTTCTCCGACTACCTGACCAAGCCGATCAATCCCGCTTTGGTGAAAAACGCACTGGATCGCTGGTTGCCACCCACCGTTGCCCAGCGTGCGCAGCCCTCGGTCGTGCCCGCACCGTCTCTTGCTCCTGCGCCTGCGGCCGACCAGATGACCACGCCCCCCATCGACATGGCCGACCTTTCCCGCCGTTTGATGGGAGACAAAACCATCATTCGTCACATCATGGCCTCGTTTGCGGCCAGTTTGCCCGCCCAGATCGAAGCCTTACGCTCGGCCATCACCTCCGGCGACGCACCCCGTATCGCCCGTGCAGCCCACAGCATCAAGGGCGCGGCCGCCAATCTCAGCGCCATGCCCCTGCGTGAATCCTGCGCCGCCATGGAGACCGCCGCCAAGTCCGGCGACCTGGAAGCCGTCCAGTCGGCGTGGTGCTCGCTTGAGAAGGCCGACACCGAACTGCGCCCCGTCTTAACTTCTTAAAAAATCATGAATTCCCATGCATCCACCACGCCCGACATCTTGGTCGTGGACGACGATCCGGTGTCGCGCGACCTGCTGGTGCTTATGTTGCAATCGACCGATGCCCGCGTGACCGCCGCCACCGACGGCCAGCACGCCGTCGAAATCATCCAGAGTCGCCGCGGCCCCGCCTTTGAGGTCGTTTTTACCGACGTGCAGATGCCCCGCATGGACGGTTTCGCGCTGCTCGAGTGGCTGAACGCCAACGCACCCACCACCGCCACCGTGGTCATGACCGGCAATCAGGAGCGCGAGCTCGTGTCCGCCTCCCTGCGCGGCGGGGCCGTGGAGTTCCTCGACAAGCCCTTCGACCTGCGCGCCATTCTGCGCGCCACACGGCAAGCCCGCGAGACCCACCGCCGCCGCGTCGAACGCCAGGCCGCCCTCGAACGGTTGCTCGATATTTCCGACATCAACCAACGACTCACCCGCACCGCGCTGGTATCGGCGGAACGGTCCTCGGCCAACTTCAATCTCACCACCCGCTTCTACGCCATCAACGAGGCCGGCGGCGATCTCGTCAAAGCCACCCTGATCGATCCCGACCGCATACTCCTCGTGCTCGGCGACGTTTCCGGTCACGGCCTCAAGGAGGGATTCCTCTCGGCCTACTTCCAGGGCATCATCGAGGGCATGGCCCACCAGGCCGCCTCCTGCCGAAGCATCGCCGAGGCGTTCAACCATTTCCTCAACGAACAGTGGAATGACAAGGATTCCATGACCATCGGCACCTCCCTCAGCGCGTGCTTCCTGGAAATCGACTTCGGCAAGCGCCGGGTGTCGGCCCTCAACTGCGGCAGCCCCGGCGTGTTGCTCGCCGACCGGCGGGGCGGCCTGGAGATTCTCGCTCCGGGCGGCTCACCCCTCGGCTGGTTCTCGGATATCGAGCCCGTTCGCTCCACTTCCGTCCTCGACGCCTCCGGCATCCTCGTGCTCTGGAGCGACGGGCTCGAAGCCCAGGCCGACGCCATGGGCGTCTCGCCGATCGCCCTGGCCTATCGCATCCTCCAATCACCTCCCCATTCTCTGGCGAATACCCTGCTCAAAAACGCCGACGACGACATCGTCGCCTGTCGCCTCGAATGGAGTCCGCCCAAGACAGCGGTTCCCGCCTCGGCCGTATTGATCCCCATTCAAAACGAGCAGTATCGGGGCGACTCCTCCGATCAGATCGACGCACTCCAGGAGTCCTGGACCAAAACCCTGAAACTCACTCTTCCCCGACTCGAAGAGGATCTGCTCCACGACGTCATCCTTTGCGTGCGCGAGGCCGTCCTCAACGCGCTAAACCACGGCTGCAAAGGAGACCCGGGGAAATTCGTCCGCTTCGAGCTGCTGGTGGACGGCAGCGAGGCGTTTCTCCACACCCGCGTCACCGACGACGGAGCGGGCTTCAACCCCGAGTGCGCGAAGCCGCCCGACGATCCCGAGCACATTTCCCTGGGGCTCCAGGTGATTCGCGCCCTCACCCATGCGGTCCGGCACTCGTCCGACGGTCGCACCATCGAACTCACTTTTTGCCTCCCGGCCAAATCCGCTTCTTAATGAGCACTCCCCTTCGCATCCTGATCGTGGACGACACGGCTCTTTACCGGAAGATCCTGGCCGACGCCTTCGCCCAGATCGAGGGCGTCCAGGTCGCCGCCTCCGTCGCTTCCGGCCCCCTCGCCTTGGGACGCCTCGCCGCCGAACCGATCGACCTGGTGCTCCTCGACATCTTCATGCCCGAAATGAACGGGCCGGAAGTGCTGGAGCGCATCCGTCGCGACTTCCCGCGCGTGGTCGTGGTCATGGTGAGCGGGGCCACCGGCGCCGACGCCGCCATCACCATCAACGCCCTCTCCAACGGCGCCCTCGACTTCATCCCGAAACCGCAGACCGCCTCCTTCTCCGAGGGCATGAGCCGGCTTCGCGGACAACTTCAGGACGTGGTGCGGCTGGTGCGCATACGCAAGTTGGTCGCCGCCCCCCAACCCGGCCAGTCTCCCGCCCGCCCGTCCGGTCCGGCGCCCCAGGTCCCCGCTTTGCCCCGTCGGCGTACCCTGCCTCCGGCCTCGCTCGACCTCCTTCTTGTCGGCGTGTCCACCGGCGGTCCCCGCACGCTGCAGGAGATACTCCCCGCCATTCCCGCCGACTTCCGCCTCCCTGTGCTCATCGTGCAGCACATGCCGCCGATTTTTACTCGCACCTTGGCCGAACAATTGACCCGGATGACCGCCATTCCGGTCGCCGAAGCCGCCCACGGCGACCTCGTTCGCCCGGGCCGCATGCTCATCGCGCCCGGCGGACGCCATTTGGAGCTCCATCGCAACTCCGATGGCGCGCTCTGCGCGCAACTCTCCGACACACCCCCGGTCAACTCCTGCCGGCCCGCCGTGGATGTGCTTTTCCAGTCCGCCGCCCGCTGCTCGTTGCGCGGGGTTATCAGCCTGATCCTGACCGGCATGGGGGATGACGGAGCCAACGGGGTGGCCGCCTTGAAAGCCGCCGTCCCCACCTGGTCCATCGCCCAAGATGAGGCCACCTCGGTCATCTTCGGCATGCCCCAAGCGGTCATCCGCCGCGAACTCGACGACGAAATTTTGCCGCTCTCCGCGATTGCCGGTCGCATCGCCGAACTGGCCCGCACCCGAAACTAAGCCTCATGGCCTCCTTCATCCAAAACCCCTCCGATATCACACTGCTTAGCCAATACGTGGCCGAGGCCTGTTGCATCCACCTCGGCGAAGAAAAGGGCTACCTGTTCGAATCGCGCCTGGGCACCATGATCGCGCAATCCGGCGCCGTGGACATCCCGGACTTTATCCGAATGGCACGCACCGACCCCACCAATCGCATCCGCGACCGTATCATCGATGCGATGACGACCCACGAGACCTACTGGTTCCGCGACGAGCGCCCCTGGACGTCGCTGCGCCAGCGGGTCCTCCCGGAACTCGCCACGCTTCCCGCAACGACCGGCCGTTCTCGCATCCGCATCCTGTGCGCGGCCTGCTCGACGGGCCAGGAACCGTATTCTCTGGCGATGCTCATCGACATGCTCTTTGCCGACGGGAAAACCCGCCCCGAACAGTTTGAAATCATCGGCACCGACGTCTCCGCCGGCACGCTCATGCTCGCCAACAACGGCCGTTACAACCAGATCGAGATCACCCGCGGCCTGGCCGAGATCTGGCGTCAGCGTTACTTCACGCAAAACGGGGCCATCTGGTCCGTCGCCGATCGCATCAAGTCCCGTGTCACCTACAAACGCCACAACCTCCAGGATGACCTCAAGCCGCTCGGCATGTTCGACCTCATCTTCTGCCGCAACGTGGCCATCTACTTCAAGGCCGACTTCAAGGCCCGCCTGTTTGACCGTCTCGCCGCCGCCCTGCACCCCGGCGGCCGCCTCCTCCTCGGAGGCTCGGAATCGCTCCTCACCCATGGGGACTTGTTCGCGTCCGAAAGCATCGGCGAAGCCATATTTTACCGCCGCAAACCCTGATCCCGCCCATGAAACTACTCGTTGTTGATGATTCACTCGTCATGCGCCGCATCGTCGGCTCGGCTGCGGCCGTGCTCGGCGCGGAATGCATCGAAGCCGGTGACGGCGCCCAGGCCCTAGAACGCCTCAACGCCTCGCCCGATAGCATCGGGCTCGTGTGCCTCGATTGGAACATGCCGGTCATGGGCGGCCTTGAGTTTCTCAAAACCCTTCGGGCCGATCCGCGCTGGAAGGACCTCCCCGTCCTCATGATCACGACCGAGGGCAGTCGCGACTCCATCATCACGGCCCTCAAGTCAGGCGCCACCGGCTATCTCACCAAACCTTTTAATCAGCAGGACCTTCAATCCAAAATGATGGACTGCCTTGGCATGAGTTTTTGAAATGCCCCTTCATACAATCACCGCCCCCAGCATGAGCACGCCCACCCCCTCGCCGGCTGCGGCCAAAGAGGACTTCCGCCGCGCCCTCCAAAAGTTGGAGTCCCTCCATGGTAACATGGCCGTGCTCTCCAGCCTCGGCCTCCTCCTCCGGGATACCAACACCGGCATCGATGACTTGGCCAAGCTCCTCCAGACCGACGGCGCCCTCTCGGCCAACGTCATCCGCGTCAGCAACAGCGCCATCTACGGCTTCGGCGCACGCATCCACACCGTGGAGGACGCGCTCATCAAAGTAGGCTTCAACCAGATCCTCAACCTGGTCGGGGCCGCCCTTTCCAGGCAGGTCTTCATGAAAGACCTGCCGGCCTACAACCTCACCGCCGATGACTACTGGGCCTACAGTTACTTTTGCGGCGTGCTGGTCGAAAACCAATCAGGGCGGCTCGGCCAGTCGGCCAACGACGCCTATCTCATCGGCCTTCTGCATTCCATCGGCCGGGTGGTCATCAACGAACTGCTCCTCAAGACCAAGATCGAAGTTTACTGGGACAGGTCCATCCCCTGCGAGGAGTGGGAAACCCTGCTCATCGGCTTCCGTCACGACGAGGCCGGCGCGCGCCTGCTCCAGGCCTGGAAATTCGCTCCCGCCATCTGGAGACGCATCGAGTGTCAAAAATACCCCCAGGCCCAGGCCGAGGACCCCGTGCTTCTGACTCTCGACTACGCCCGCGCCTGCGCCGAGCTCAATCATTACCGCCTCGCCGAACCCTACTGGAAATTGCCCGAAAACCACCCGCTCACGCTCACCCCCGGTTTTGACCTCGACGCCATGACCGCCGATGTCGAGCAGGCCAAGCAAGTCTGCCTGCAAATCCGCTCCCAACTCATCGCTACTTGAGCCATGTCGGCAGGCTCCATCATCGCTCCCGCCTGTCATATCTTCGTTCTTGAGGACATGGCGACGACGCGCGCGGTCATCACACACCTGCTGACACACAATCTCCAGTGCCGCGTCTCCGCCTTCGCCACGCCCGACGAACTGTGGGCCGCCTGCGCCGACCAGCAGCCTGACCTCTTCCTGCTGGACATCATTCTCGAAGGCTCCGTCACCGGTATCGATGTTTGCAACCGGCTCCGCGGCAACGAGGCCACCCGACACATCCCCATCATTTTTCTCTCCGTGCACAACCAGCCGCAGACCCGGACGGAAGCCCTGCGATCCGGCGGCGTGGACTATGTGGACAAGCCCTTTTACCCCGAGGAATTCATCCAGCGCGTCAAGGGCTGCATCGAGCGCTACCAACACGAGCGCAAGCTTGCCGCGCAGACCCAGGAACAGGCCGCCCTCCTTCGGGTGCTCTGCCACGATTTGCGTAATTCCGTGGGGGCAAGCATGTCGATGCTTGAACAAGTCCGGGAGACTATGGACCCGCTACAGCGCGAGGAATACCTGGATATTTGCGTCAGGGCCACCCGCTCAGCCCTCGATCTCATCGCCCACGTGGGTGAATATCGCTCGCTGCTCGACGGAGCGAGGCCCTTGAAAATGGAGCTCGTCGACGTCGCCGACGCCTGCGACGAGGCCTTGAACGTGATCCGCCCGATGGCCGAGGCCAAGAATATCACACCCCTCTTGCGGGTCGAGCCGGGCCTCGTGCTCAGGACCAACCGGGTGGTTCTGGTCAACAGCATCGTCGTCAACCTCCTGACCAACGCCCTCAAGTTTTCCGACCCCGGCTCCGACATATGGCTCGAGGCCCGCGCGGAGCCCGCGACACCGACGACTCCCCGGGTTTGCATCATCACCCTCCGTGACGAAGGCATCGGCATACCCGATCAAATCCTGCAAACCCTTCTTAAAAGACAGCTGGTCGTGTCCCGCCCGGGAACCTCCCGGGAGGAGGGCTCGGGCATCGGCATTAGTTTGGTCCAACTCTACACCGAGCGCTGCGGCGGGAGTATCTCTCTGGTCTCGCAGACTGCCGATCCCGCCCGTCCCGACATCAAGTCCGGCACGACGGTTATCTTGCGTTTCCCGCAACCGGCACCCGTCTGATCACGGTTCTCCCAGCCGCAAACGCGGGCTCATGGCCAGTCGCGCCGGTCACATGAACAAATCCCCCCAAATCCCGCAGTCGGTTCGAGGCATCCGGGCTCGCCGCCCCTCGCAGCTGATAACAAGGGCGAGTGTCCAGACCGGAACTGGACTTTCTAATCGCGAGGAACCCGGAGGCTCCCGCGAGGCGCTCTCCGTGTGGCCGCGTCCGCCCTCTTCGGCGAGGCCCCCTCCCGCACCCGTAAAGCCAATGCCTTGGCCAACCTTTCACTGCTTCGCAGTGAGGCCATGCGCCTGTTCACTTCATTGTTCCGTCCTTCTCGACAGCGTCCGTCTTCGAAGCGTCTCACTCAATACCCTCTCGCCGTCTCGCGCTTTCCTCTAACATACCCGGCTGAAATGTATCCAGGCATCAACCCGGCAACTGCTTTTAAGGCGGCTTGTCAAAGCGAGTGGCCCCGCCCTAACTCATCTTTTTCTCATGCCCATTCCCTCAGGTCCCATTCCCAACCACGTCGCCATCATCATGGATGGCAACGGTCGCTGGGCCAAACAGCGCGGCTTGCCGCGCATCGAGGGGCATCGTCGTGGCGTGGAAACCGTCAGGGAGATCACCCACGCGGCCCGTGAGTTAGGCGTGCGCTGCATCACCCTTTACGCGTTTTCCGTTGAGAACTGGAAACGACCCGCTGCCGAAGTCGGTGCTCTCATGGGCCTTCTGGAGTTTTTCCTCAAACGCGAAACCGCCAATCTCGTGCGTGACAAAGTGCGCCTGCGCGCCATCGGTCGCACTCAGGACTTGCCCGAACCCGTCCGACGCCAACTCGACGCCGCCATGTCCGAGACCGCGCATTTCAACGACTACACGTTGGTGCTGGCGCTAAACTACGGGTCACGCACCGAAGTGGTGGACGCCGCCCGCTCCTACGCAAGCGCGCTCGCGGCCGGTACGGTGAGGCAGGACGACACCTCTTGGGAAACGTTTGCGCGGCACCTTTACACGTCCGGGATGCCCGACCCCGACCTCGTCATCCGCACGTCGGGCGAACACCGCGTCAGCAATTTCATGCTCTCGCAGGCCGCCTACGCCGAGTTTGTGTTCACCCCGGTTCTCTGGCCCGACTTCACCAAAGTCGATCTCTTGGCCGCCGTGGAAATCTTCGGCAAACGCGAACGCCGCTTCGGTCTCACCAGCGAACAAGTCAAATCCACAACGTCCGCCTGACTCCAATTACACGTGGCTAAACGCATTTTTAGCACCGTCCTGCTCTGGGCGATTGTCCTCGGCACGATCTACTTCTTTACAACGCCCGGCGCCATCGTGCTCGCCGCCCTCGTCAGCGCGTTCACCCAGCGCGAGTTTTACCAGATGGTCGTCCGCATGGGCCACGCACCGTTCTCGCGCTTCGGTCTGCTCCTTGGCGCGGTCATCACAGTGGCCCCGCTGCTCTCCCCTCGCTACCCGCTGGTCACCCCGGAGAATCTTCTCGCGCTGGCGGCGGTGATTTTCGCCATCCGCATCGTCGGCGAACGCAACTCCGAAAACCGGGTCGAGTCGCTCGGCTGGACGCTCTTCGGCCTGATCTACGTTCCGTTCATGCTCCAGTTCCTCGTGCGCATCCTTCTGATCGAAGGGCCGCACGGACACACCGGCCTCGCCTTCGCCCTGTGGCTGATCGCCGTCTCCAAGTTCTGCGACGTCGGCGCGCTCCTCACCGGCATGGCTCTCGGCAAACACAAGATGGCTCCGGTCATCAGCCCCAAAAAAACCTGGGAAGGTGCCATCGGCGGCCTGCTCACCTCGGCGGCCGTCGGCGCCGTTGTCGTCTACGGGTTTGCCTCGTATTTTCCGTCCGCACTCTCGCCGCTCCTGGCCGCCGCCATCGCCCTGCCGGTCGCCGGCCTGGGCATCGTCTCCGATCTGGTCGAATCCGTGATCAAGCGGCGCGCCAACACCAAGGACTCCGGCGCCTCCATCCCCGGCATCGGCGGCATGTTCGACTTGTCCGACAGCCTCATCCTCACCGCCCCCGCGGGCTACCTGATTTTCAGCCTGCTCTAAGCCGCCCGAATCCCGTGGCCACTTCCTCCCGCACCCGCATCGTTCTGCTCGGAGCCACCGGCTCGATCGGCGAAAACACCCTGCGCGTCATCGCCGCGCACCCCGACAAGCTCGAACTCGTCGCCATCGCCGCCCGCGGCCAGTGGGAAAAACTCGCCGCCATCGCCCGCAACTTCCGCGTGCCCCACGTCGGCCTGTTCGACGACGACGCGCTCGCCGCCGCCCGCCAGTCGGACGCCTTCCCCGCCGGCACCCGGTTCCACGGCGGCCTCGCCGGCCTCACCGACCTCGCCCGTCTGCCCGAGGCCGATACCGTCCTGGTAGCCGTCGTGGGCACCACCGGACTCGAACCCTCGCTCGCCGCCCTGACAGCCGGCAAACACCTCGCCCTCGCCTCCAAGGAGATCCTCGTTCTAGCCGGAAAATTCGTCATGGCCGCCGCCCGCACCCGCGGAGCCCGCCTGCTCCCGGTGGACAGCGAGCACAACGCCGTTTTCCAGTGCATCGAGGGCCACGCCACCGCCGACGTGTCGCGCATCACGCTCACCGCCAGCGGCGGCGCTTTCCGCGACTGGCCGGCCGAACGTCTGGCCCAAGTCACCGTGGCCGACGCACTCAAGCACCCGAACTGGTCGATGGGGCCCAAGATCACCGTTGATTCCGCCACGCTCGCCAACAAAGGCCTGGAACTCATCGAGGCCCAGCAGCTCTTCGGCCTGCGCCCCGACCAGTGCCACGCGGTCATCCACCCGCAAAGCATCGTGCACGCCCTCGTGGGCTTCACCGACGGCTCCACCCTCGCCCAACTCTGCCCGCCGTCGATGACCTTCCCCATCCAGCACGCGCTGCTCCACCCCGCCCGTGCGCCCGGTGTCGAGCATCCCCTCGACTTTACCCAACTGCTCTCGCTCGAGTTTCGACCGATCGACGAACGCCGCTTCCCCATGCTCCGTCTCGCCCGCGAAGTCATGAACACAGGCGGCACTGCCCCGGCCATCTACAACGCCGCCAACGAGGTCGCCGTCGCCGCCTTCCTCGACGGACGCCTGCCGTTCCTTGCGATTCCACAAATCGTGTCTAACACTCTTTCACTCATCCCCTCGGTTGAACCTTCCAGTCTCGCCGAGGTCCTAGCCGTCGACGCCGACGCCCGCCGCGCATCACTCGCCCAACTTCCCGCCTTCAACGTCTGACCGACCGCCCACCGTGAACCTCCTCGACCCCCTTCTCGCCAACCTCTGGTCCATCCTCCTGATCGCGATTTTCTTCGGCGGCTCCATCTTTGTCCACGAACTCGGCCACTTCCTCGCCGCCCGCCGCCGCGGCATGATCGTCGAACGCTTCTCCATCGGTTTCGGCCCCAAGATTTTTTCCTGGAAGGGCAAGGACGGCGTCGAATACCGCCTCTCCTGGCTCCCCCTCGGCGGCTACGTCGCCCTCCCGCAACTCGCCGACATGCGCAACATCGAGGGCGCATCCGGGACCGACGTCACCAAACTGCCTCCCATCAATTACGCGACCAAGATGATCGTGGCCGGTGCCGGGGCGTTTTTTAACATCCTCTTCGCCGGCGCCCTTGCCTGCATCATTTGGATCGTCGGCCTGCCCACCAGCAGCGAACAGGCCACCACCCAGATCGGCTACGTCGTCCCTCAGGTAAAGACCTCCGCCGGAGAACTCGTCACCAGCCCCGCCGCCGAGGCCGGCCTGCGCATAGGCGACATCGTCCGCGCCGTCGATGGCCGCAGCACCGACAACTGGCAGGAGTTGCTCCAGTCCATCCTCACCAGCGCCGGCCGCAGTGCCGACGGCCGCCGCCAGTCCATTTTCACCGTCGAACGCGACGGTCAACGTCTCGACATCACCGTTTACCCTGTTCTCGCCGGCAACGACAAGGACCGCCGCGTCGGCATCGCCCCGGGTTACGAACTCGTAGTCCATTCCGCCTCGCCCGGCAGCCTCGCCGCCGTCGCCGGCCTCCAAGCCGAAGACCGCCTCGTGTCGGTGGACGGCACCCCGATCCTCAACGTCCAAACCTACGGCGACGTCCTGACCCGAACCGCCGCCCGCGAAGTCGCCATCGTGGTCAAACGCGGCGCCGACACGGTCGCCTTGACGATCCCCGCGCGCGCCGACGCCAAGGAACCTGCCGAACTCGGCCTCACGCTCACAACCGAGTCCAGCCTCACCTACCCCACCCCGCTCAAGCAGATCGGCGACAACGTCGCCATGACCTACCACACGTTCGCGAGTCTCGTTAACCCGCAGTCCGACGTCGGCATTTCCAAGCTCAGCGGCCCCATCGGCATCACCCGCGTCTTCCACATGGCCGCGCAGGCGGACATCCGCTACGTCCTCTGGTTCACGATCCTGGTCAACGTGAACCTCGCGATCTTCAACCTCCTGCCCATCCCGGTGCTCGACGGCGGCCACATGCTCTTTGCCACCATCGGCAAGCTGCGCGGCCGGTCCCTCCCCCCGGAGTTCATAGCCACGACCCAGAGTGTCTTCATGGTGCTCCTGTTCTCGATGGTGATCTATGTGAGTTTCTTCGACGTCCGCCGCTGGACCAGTGACGCCCGCGCCGAGCGCGCCACGCAAGCCGCCCCGGCCAAGTGACGCCGGGACCGGCGACGAGCCCGGGGAGCCGTCGTTGGCTTCAACCGCGCCTTCAACCGCAGCTTTTGTGACGCAATCCCGAGCGACATGCGTCCGAGTGCATCGGCCCCTGCCCGCTCGACATAGCGACACACCTGCCAGAATGTAGCGAATCATGACCACCGCCGCCCTGCCGCGCCGCGTTTTCTCCCTGCTGTTCGCCCTGGTCTGGTTCGTCAACGGTCTGCTCTGCAAAGTCCTCGATTTTGTCCCTCGGCATCGCGAGATCGTCGGCCGTATCCTCGGAGAAGACCACGCGCTCACCCTCACGCGCCTCATCGGCCTCGGCGAAATCGTCATGGCTGCGTGGATCCTATCGCAATGGAAATGGCGCTGGTCCGCCGGTGCTCAAATCATAGCCGTTGTCGCCATGAACGTCATCGAATTCCTGCTCGTCCCCGACCTGCTGCTCTTCGGTCGCTGGAACGCCTCGGTCGCCCTCGTCTACTGCGCCATCGTCACCTATGCTGGCTTCATCTATTCGCCGACATCGGCAAAGACCGTTAGGTCATGAAATCACCCTTACGCCGGAACCCCTTTCCCGTCGAGGCTTGGTTTGATTTCTCCATCACGTTGTCGTTCGCCGTCCCCAAGGACGAACTGGCCGCCCGCCTGCCCGCTTGCCTGGAGGCTGAAACCTTTGACGACCGCTGGGCCTTCATTGCCGTCGCGCTCGTGCAGACTCGTCGCCTCCGACCCAAAGGCCTCCCAAGTTTCCTCGGCCATGATTTCCTGCTCGCGGGTTATCGGTATTTCGTGGCCTACCGCTCATTCGACGGTCGACGCCTGCGCGGCTTGCAAATCATCCGCTCCGAAACCGACCGGCGCCGGATGGCTTTCCTTGGCAACTTGCTCACGCCTTACGATTACACGCACACGCCGCTGAAAATCGAAACTCGCGCCGGCATCCACCACGTCACCGACGGCGCCGGTGGACTCCGCATCGCGGCTTCCCTCGCCGACGAGCAGAGCCCGCTTCCAGCCGGTTCCCCATTCCCCTCTTGGAGAGATGCCCGCCGCTTCTGCGGCCCGCTCCCGTTCACCTTCAGCCATGACGCGGATCGACACCGTGTACTCATCATCGAGGGCGTGCGCGAACAGTGGAAGCCCGCCCCCGTGCGCGTTCACGACTGCGATATCCCCCGCCTGGCCCGGCTCGGTTTCAGCCAAACCCTCCTCGCCTCCGCCTTCATGGTCCGCGACATTCCCTACCACTGGAAAAAAGGCCGCTTCGAACGACTGCCTCCCGCATGAGCCGCACCGCAATCCAAGGCGTCTCCACCGTCGTCCGCTTCAACTGGCACCTCTACGTCCTCGCGCTGGCAGGCGTCTCATCCCTGTTCATCATCGCGGTGTTTTCCCCGGCATGGCTCTCTTCCGCCTGCGCCGCCTTGGCCGTTTTGACCACGTTTTCGATCGTGGTGTCCCTAGCGGCAACCTGGCTGGCCTACGACGCTTCGGGTTTGTATCGTCTCCATTGGCTTGATCCCTGGATGTCCACCAGCGGCCAGGCTGCCAACATCCACGCCGGCTTCGATGAAACCACCTCCTTGCTCCGGGCCCGTTTCCCTGGTTTCTCGTGGCGCGTTTTCGATTTCTATAACCCTGTTCAGCACACCGAAGCGTCCATCCGCCGCGCACGCGCCGCCTTTCCGCCGGCATCCGAGACGGTTGCGATCTCTACCAAGCACCTTCCGGTCGCCTCCGCATCGCTCGACCGCATCCTCCTGATGCTCTCAGCCCACGAGATTCGCGACCCGCAGGAGCGCATCGCCTTCTTCCGCGAACTCCATCGCGCCCTGGCCACCGACGGACTCCTCATCGTCACCGAACACCTGCGCGACTGGCCGAACATCGCGGCCTATACTCTCGGCTCCTTCCACTTTCATCTTCCGGCAACCTGGCTGGACGCGTTTTCTGCGGCAGAATTTGGCCTCATCGCCACCCTCAAGCCCTCCCCTTTGATCACCACATTCATCCTCAAAAAACATGGAGTCGCTGCTTAAAATCGCCGGCGTTCTGATGATCGGCCTCGCCTTGGCCCACGCCGTTTTCCCGCGTTACTTCAAGTGGAAGGAGGAGCTCCGCTCCATCACCCTGCTCACGCGCCAGGTTCAT
The DNA here is from genome assembly GCA_903876795.1 of uncultured Verrucomicrobiota bacterium. Classification (GTDB taxonomy): domain Bacteria; phylum Verrucomicrobiota; class Verrucomicrobiia; order Opitutales; family Opitutaceae; genus Rariglobus. Next base: position 135,021 of record CAIRBK010000082.1, on the reverse strand, counting down.
TACATCCATACGTTTTTTATCGCCCTAACCGTCTTTTTGATGGGCGTTCTTTGCGTTATCCGCGCGTCCGAACTCCTCACGACCTCGCTCGGGCGCGAACTATGCCTGGGGATGTTCGTCTTCTGGTTCTCTCGCCTGCTGGTCCAGTTCTTCGGCTACTCTTCGTCCCTTTGGAGGGGCAAGACGTTTGAAACCTTCGTCCATGTCGGATTTTCAATCCTCTGGGCATTTCTGACCTTGGTCTTGGCCTTGGCGGCGTTATCCCGGTAATCCGCCGGTTTGACATTCATCATTCGTCATCGGTCATTCGTCATTTTCCCCATGTCCTACTGCGCCTCTCGTTTCCACACCGTCCGCCGCTCCACCCTTGAGGTAAAGGTCGGCCAGGTCGGCATCGGCGGCACTAATCCGGTCCGCGTCCAGTCCATGACCACCAGTGACACGCAGGACGTCGCCGCCACGGTGAAGCAGTCCATCGCCCTGGCCGAGGTCGGCTGCGAGATCATCCGCATCACCGCGCCCAACGTCCCCGCCGCCAGATGCCTCAAGGACATTCGCGCACAGTTCACCGCCGCCGGCTTCGGCCACATCCCGCTCGTCGCCGACATCCACTTCCTGCCCGCCGCCGCCATGGAGGCCGTCGAGCATGTTGAAAAAGTCCGCGTAAACCCGGGCAACTACGCCGACAAAAAGAAGTTCGCCGTCAAAGAGTATTCTGACGCCGACTACGACCGCGAGCTGCAGCGACTCCACGAGTCGTTCTCGCCGCTCGTCCTTCGTGCCAAGGCCCTCGGCCGAGCCCTCCGTATCGGCACCAACCACGGCTCCCTCTCCGACCGTATCATGAACCGCTACGGCGACACCCCCCTCGGCATGGTCGAGAGCGCGCTGGAGTTCCTCCGCATCGCCGAGTCACACGGCTTCAGGCAGATGATCCTCTCGATGAAGTCGTCCAACCCCAAGGTCATGATCCAGGCCTACCGCCTGCTGGTGGACCGCATGAACCGCGAGGACATGCGCTATCCACTCCACCTCGGCGTCACCGAGGCAGGCGACGGCGAGGACGGCCGCATCAAGAGCGCCATCGGCATCGGCAGCCTCCTCTACGACGGCCTGGGCGACACCATCCGCGTTTCCCTCACCGAGGACAGTGTCTACGAGATCCCCGTGGCCCAGACCCTGGCAAGGAAGGCCATGTCTCTCTGGAAACCGACCTCTCAACTCACCGCCTCGCCCTTCGCCCGCTTCGCCACCACCGCCGACGCGATAGACCCGTTCGATTTCAGCCGCCGCGCCACGCAATCGTTGCCGCTCTCCCCGTCCGCCCTCGTCGGCCCCGAACACCCCCCTCGCGTCATCGTCCGTGCCCCCTCCGTCACCGCCCTGCCCGCCGTGCTCGCGCAACTGGCCGCTCCCCGCCTGGCCGACACCCCGGCCGAGGGCGTGCTTGTTCCCGTCACCACCGAAGACGATCTGCCGAGTCTAGGAGCCTGCCTCCAGTCGATACAGGCCCCCGCCGCACTTTTTATTGTCCTCGAACTCCCCGCATCGCTCACCGCCTCGGCGGTCGCCGCCGCAACCGAGAACCTGCCCGCCGGGCTCGTCTTCCTCCGCACCTTCGGCGCCGACGACATTGAAACGCTGCTCGCCTTCGTCCAATTCACCCGCGCCCGTCGCCACACGCTGGCCATCGCGACCAACGCCTCCGACCTCACCGCGCTCGCACCCGCCCTGCCCACGCTTGGCGAAGACCGCCTGCTCTTCACGCTCGCCGATCCCGCCGCTCCCGTCGCCGGCACGGTCGTCGCGCACCCCACCGGTGCCTACCGCGCCCTGATCGAACAACTCCGCCTCGCCGGCTCCCGCGCACCTCTCTGGATTCGCAACACCACCGCCACCTCCGTCGAAGGCGACCCCTCCTTCCTGTCGCGCCTACTCGACGCCGCCATCCTCACCGGCTCGCTCCTGTGCGACGGACTCGGCGACCTCGTTTCCATCGAGACGGAGCCCGATGTCCACCGCGCCACCACCTTGGCGTACAACGTCCTCCAAGGCGCCGGCGCGCGCATATCCAAGACTGAATTCGTCGCCTGTCCCTCCTGCGGACGGACCTTGTTCGACTTGCAGACCACCACCCAGCGTATTCGTTCCCAGACCGGCCACCTCAAGGGCGTGAAACTCGCCATCATGGGCTGCATCGTCAACGGCCCAGGCGAAATGGCCGACGCCGACTTCGGCTACGTCGGCGGCGCCCCGGGCAAGATCAATCTCTACGTCGGCAAGACCTGCGTCCAATACAACATCCCCCAAGCCGAGGCCGACGCCCGCCTCATCGCCCTCATCAAAGAACACGGCAAATGGGTCGATCCCTCCCCCGTCACCTCCGCGTAACCGGTCCGTCACTCCGACGACCAAAACCACCCGGCCCCCAGTCGGTCCGCCCACGCCCTGCATTTTCGTTTTCGTGGCAACCAAAAAAACTAAAAAACTTATCCGCAAAATCGCTGTGAATAACTTGTCGGAAAGTTCATCTTGAAACCCCTTTCCGCTTCCCCGTTAGTCGCCGCCCGTTCCTTTCACCCGGTCCGTCCGGTTGGTTCTTTTCCACGCCCTCAACGAGCCCACTTCGACACTCCCTGCGAATAAACACGCAAAAATCTGCTCAGCAATTAGTTAAGTTACATATAAAGAACACTCAATTAAACGACTGTCCGGAACCCCCTCTTTCTTTCTTCATGATGTCGTGCCCGGCTCGATTGGACGTGCGGTTTATCACCTCCGATTCTCTCCGTGTGAATAATCCCTAGTTCATCTTCTTTTTCGTCATCAAGTCCATGCCCGCCCCCCTCACCTCTCCGAACCTTTGGGAAATCGTCAAAAACGATTTCAAAGGCCTCTTTCCGGAGGATGTTTACCAGCTTTGGTTCGAGCCCATTACCTGTCTCGAAGCCACTGAGGATAACCTGACGCTCGGCGTGCCCAACGACTTTGCGGCCATCTGGATCAGCGACAACTATCTGGACCTCATCGTCCAGCGCCTGCGCCTCACCTCCGGCCGGCTGATCAACGTCAAACTCAAGAAGTCCGGCGTCGCCCCGGAACCCCGCAGCGGCGCAGTCGAAGCTCCCGCCACCCGTGCCAAACCCGCCGCGCCCAAACGCACCACCCGTTACGACGACAAGGGCAACGCCTACGTCGGTTCCCTCAATCCTCGTAACACGTTCGAGACCTTCGTGGTCGGCTCCAACAACCAGATGGCGCACGCCGCCGCCATGGCCGTCGCCCAGTCCCCCGCGCAGGCTTACAACCCGCTCTTCCTCTATGGCGACACCGGCCTGGGCAAGACGCACCTGATGCACGCCATTGGCCATGCCATCCTGCGAGCCAAACCCGACACCAAAGTCGCCTACCTCTCCACGGAAAAGTTCACCAACGAATTCATCCAAGCCCTCCAGGAGAACCAGCTCACCAAGTTCCGCCAGCGCTACCGCAACGTCGACGTGCTTCTCGTTGACGACGTCCAGTTCCTCGCCGGCAAAGAGCGCATCCAGGAGGAGTTCTTCCACACCTTCAACGACCTCTTCGAGTCCGGTAAACAGATCATCCTCTCCAGTGATCGTCGCGCCGCCGAGATTCAAAAACTCGAGGCCCGCCTGGTCTCCCGCTTCGAATGGGGCCTCCCCGCCGACATCCAGCCGCCCGATTACGAGACCCGCTTGGCCATCCTCCGCACCAAGGCCGCCACCCTCAAGTTCGACATCCCCGCCAACGTCTCCAACTTCATCGCCCAGCACATCTCCAAGAACATCCGCCGCCTCGAAGGCGCGCTGATAAAGGTCGCCAGCTACGCCACCCTCACCGGCAGACCCATCGACCTCCCCGCCACCGAGATGCTCCTGCAGGACGTGCTCATGGAGCAGGCCCAAAACCAGCTCACCATCGAGATCATCCAGAAACGCGTGGCCGATCATTATCAGATCCGCCACAGCGACATGACCAGCAAGCGTCGCCCCAACAACATCGCCATACCCCGCCAGATCGCGATGTATCTCACCCGCACGCTCACCAAGCACTCCCTGCAGGAAATCGGCGACGCCTTCGGAGGCCGCGACCACGGCACCGTCATCCACGCCTGCAAGGCCGTGGACAACATGATGGAGCAGGACTCCACCGCCCGCGGCTCCATCGAGTTCCTCCGCACCCAGCTCAGCCGCTGAGTAGCGCCCCCCGACCACGGATCGCGCGGATCAGCACGGATTTGAAAAACCCGTGTCCATCCCTAATCCTTGGTTAATCCCTTTCCCCCCATGAGCCTCACTCCAGAACAAACCGCCGCCGTCTCCAGCTGGGTCGTCGCCGGAGACAACCTCTCCGCCATCCAGAAAAAACTCCGCGAACAGTTCAATGTCACGGTCACCTACATGGACGTCCGTTTCCTGGTGGATGACCTCAATCTCCAGCTCAAAGACCCGCCCAAGAAGGTGGACGCCAGCGACGTGAGCAAAGCCCAGCCCAAAACCGCCCCCGCTCCCGCCGCCCAAGCCCCAGTCCCTGGCGACGGAGACGATCTCGCCGACGAAGCCGCGACCGCATCCCCCGGAAGCGTCATCCTCGATGTGGACAGCGTCACGCTCATCCCCGGTGCCATCGCCAGCGGCAAGGTGACCTTCAGCGACGGCGTGACCGGCAAGTGGATCATCGATCACCAGGGACGCCCCGGTTTCACCGAAATCAGCCAGCCTGGCTACCGCCCCAACCCGCAGGACGCTCAGGCCTTCATGCGCCAGCTGGAAGCCGAGCTTCAGCGCCGCGGTCTGTGACCTGCTACGGAACCGAGGCGATCCTCCGCGCCAGACCGGCCCCGACCATTCCGTCGGGGCCTTCTTGTTTATAGAGATCGCGTTAGAGCCAACCTCCACGCCCTGGGAGTCATCGCCGTGTGCGCGCGGAAGACGCGGATAAAATACGACGCCGTGCTAAACCCGCACGCCCAACCCACCTCGGCCACATTGTAACGCGCATCCGCCAACAACTCCTTGGCCAACTCAACCCGTTCCTTCGCTATCCACGTCGTCAACGTCACACCGCGCTCCCGGTGAAACTGCCGCGACAACGTGTCCGCCGCACACCCGGTCGCCTTCGCCAGCCGCTCAACCGACAATTCCGGTTCCGGCAACATCGACTGCACCAGTTTTTCCGCCTCCCGCACGTAGAGCGTACGCGCATCGCTCGTCACCGCCGGCCGGTGCAGCTCGCCCAGCAAAGTGACGATAAACACCTCAATCAACCCCGCCACATACCTCGCCCGGTGTTCCACCGCCACCTCCGCCGCCTCGGCCACCTCGTCGAGGTAACGAAACGCCTCCCGCCCCCGCAGGCTCTGCATCTTCTCCATGCCGCCGCCTTGGATGATCCGCTCTGGCGTCGCCCGCGCCCGCAGCAGCGCAAACCCCTCGCGCACATGCATCCCCACCACGATCCCATAAGGCGTCCGCCGATCCTCCGGCGTCTCCGCGTGAGGAACCCCGCGCGGGATCACCGCCACCTCGCCCGTGCCCAGGAGAAACGTTCCTCCCGGACACTCGAAACGCGACGCCCCGCCAGTCTGGATAAAAAATTCCGGCGTCGGATGGAAATGTGCCCGCGGCCGCTTGCGATGCAGTTCCACCGCCTTTGGCACGCGCACCTTCAGCCGCCCGGCGCGCACCCGCGCCAGCACCGCCCGCAGATCGCGCTCGTAGCCCGCCAGGGTTTCGGAAATTTCCCGCATGGTCGGATTTTTGTTATAAATCGCGGAGAAATACGATCCCGCATTCTTGCCCGCCCCATGCCGATCTTCTTCGCTCCTAACTGTAGCCAAGGCTGTTCGCCTTTGCGCCGCACGTCTCCTCCCCAACCGCTTCCATCATAAAACTGCTATGAGCTCACCCATCCGCGTCACCGTCTGGGGCGAATACCGCCACGAAAAAAAGAATCCCAAGGTCGCCGCTCTCTACCCGCAGGGCATGCACGAAACCATCGCCGCGTTTCTCCGCCCCCACGCCGAACTCACCGTGCGCACCGCCTGGCTGGACCAGCCCGAGCACGGCCTCACCGACGCCGTTCTCGCCGAGACCGACGTGCTCGTCTGGTGGGGCCACATGGCCCACGGCGACGTGCAGGACGCGATTGTCGCCAGGGTCAAAACCCGCGTGCTTGAGGGCATGGGCCTGATCGCCCTCCACTCCGCACACTACGCCAAAATCTTCAAAGCCCTGCTCGGCACCACTTGCTCCCTCAAGTGGCGCGAGGCGACCGACAAGGAGCGTCTCTGGAACATCAACCCCGCCCACCCGATCACCCAAGGCATCGGCGAGTACTTTGAAATCGCCCAGGAAGAGATGTATGGCGAACCGTTTGGCATCCCCGAACCCGACCAGCTGCTTTTCATCTCCTGGTTCACCGGCGGCGAGGTCTTCCGCAGCGGCGCCACCTGGCAACGCGGCCACGGCCGCATCTTCTACTTCCGCCCCGGCCACGAGACTTACCCGACTTATCATCATCCCCAGGTGCAACGGGTAATCACCAACGCGGTCCGTTGGGCCAGTGCCACCGTATGCATCCCGGATAACTGCCCCAACGCCCAACCCCTCGAACCGCTCCCCGCCGATCCCGAAGCCGCCTCCCGCCCCACAGTCGGCCACAAGTAACCCCCCTTCCTCGGAATTCCCCCCTATCCCCATGCCTTCCTCCAAACCCTCCACCGTCCGCCTGGCCCTCATCGGCACCGGCGGCATGGCCGGCAACCACGCCAAACGCTTCAAGGAAATCCGCGGCTGCCGGCTCGTCGCCGCCGTGGATGTCAGTCGCCCTCGCGTCGAAGCCTTCGCCGTCGAGCACGGCATACCCCATGTGTTTGACTCCCTCGACGCGCTGCTGGCCTGGGACCAGTTCGACGCCGTCTCCATCGTCACGCCCGACGCCTTCCACGCCGCCCAGTCGATCCGGTGCCTCCAGGCCGGCAAACACGTCCTCTGCGAAAAACCCCTCGCGCTCAACCACGCCGATGCGCGCAAAATGGTCGCCGCCGCCCGCAAGTCCGGCCTCGTCAACATGGTCAACCTGTCCTACCGCGACTGGCCCGCCATCCAAGGCGTCGCCGCGCTCATCGCCGCAGGCAAACTCGGCGAAGTTCGCCACGTCGAAGCCAGTTACCTTCAGTCCTGGCTGCCCAGCAAAATCTGGGGCGACTGGCGCACCACGCCCGGCTGGCTCTGGCGTCTCTCCACCGAGCACGGCAGCCGCGGCGTGCTCGGCGACGTCGGCGTGCACATCGTCGATTTCGCCACGTTCCCCGCCGGCCCGATCAAATCGGTTTACGGCAAACTCAAAGCCTTCCCCAAAGCCCAAGACGACCGCGTCGGCGAATACGTCCTCGATGCCAACGACTCCGCCGTCCTCACCGTCGAGTTCGCCAACGGCGCCCTCGGCACCATCCACACCACCCGCTGGTCCGGCGGTCACGCCAACCGGCTCTACCTGAAAATCTCCGGCACGCTCGGCAGCATCGAGATCGACTCCGAGCGTTCGACTTCCAGCTACAAACTCTGCATCGGCCCCGACCTCGACAAGGCGCAGTGGAAGGACGTCGCCTGCAAACCCACGCCCAACAACTACGCGCGTTTCATCAAGAGCATCCGCACGGGCGTGCAGGACCAGCCCGATTTCGCCCGCGGGGCTGAAGTGCAGAAAGTTCTCGATGCCGTCATCGCCTCCGACAGCAAAGGCCTCCCGGTCGTGGTTTAAGAGGGAACCAATTTGCCCGGCAGTGTCTACCCAGAGGCCCATGTTACAGGCGGCTGAAGTGAGCTTCGATGCTCACTTCGGCCGCCGTCTTAAACTTGCCACTCACCGCTAAAACCTGAATCTCTGCGTCCCTCCGGCCACGCCGCACGTTACACTCATGAAGTGCTCACCCTCAACCTCACTGCGCTTGATCCCGTTGAGTCCGTCGCTCCCCCGCGAGGACGCGAGGTTGCCCGCGCCTTGCGCGAACACCGCATGAGTGGAGATTCGCCCATGACGGCCGCCGACGATTCCGAAGCCGATCGCCGCGCCATCGACGCACGACTGCTGGCCAGCGCGGCCCAAGGAGATCAAGCCGCCCTCGGAGAACTCTACGACCGCTGGGGCCGCCCCCTGCACGCCCTCGCCTGCAACATCCTGCGCGACACCACCGAGGCCGAAGACGTCCTCCATGATGCCTTCGTGACACTCTGGCAAAAAGCCCCCGATTTCGACGCCACCCGCGGCCACGCCTTCTCCTGGGCCGCCACCCTCGTGCGCAACCGGGCCATTGACCGCCTTCGTTCGCGCCAACGCCGCTCCGAACTCCTCGACCAAGCCAACCCCGCCGACCTCGGCTACGACGAGACCAACACTCCCGCCGATGGCGGCGACACCACCTGGCTCAAGGAAAAAGCCTCCGCCGTCCGCCGCGCTCTCACCGCCTTGCCGGCAGACCAGCGTGACGCCCTCCAGCTCGCCTACTTCGGCGGGCTCACCCAGCAGGAGATCGCTCAAAAACTCACCCAGCCCCTCGGCACCGTCAAAGCCCGCATCCGCCGGGGCCTGCTCAAGCTCCGCGACGTCCTGGCCGCCCAGTTATGATCGACGAACGCCACGAAGAACTCGCCGCGCTCCACGCCCTCGACTTGCTCGAAGGCGAGGAACTCGCCGCGTTTGAAACCGCGCTCGCCGCCGATCCCGATTTGCGCCGCCTCGTCGCTTCGCTTCGAAATTCCGCCGCCGACCTCGCCTTCACCGCCCCGGCCGTCCCGCCGCCCTCAGCCGCCTTGCGCGCCCGCATCCTCAATTCTGCGGTTCCTCACCCCGGCAGCAACCACGGTCAGATTCTCCCCTTCCCCACACTTCCAGCCTGGCTGGGTTGGGCTTCCGCCGCCTGCTTCTTCTTCGCGGCGTTTTTCTTCGCAGCCAAGAGCTTCAACGTCCGCGGCGAACTCCAGTCCATCCTCGAAGCCGAACGAGTCGCCCGCCTCGAAGCCGGCACCTTCAAAAACCTCCTCGAAGCCGAACGCATCCTCTCGCGCGGTCAACTCGACCGCCTCGCCTCCGCCGACCGCCTCATCAACGATCTGCGCATTCAGGCCGACATCGCCCGACTCAAAATCGCCTCACTCAAATCCCTCGCCGGCAATTCGCCCGAGGCCCGCGCCATCGCCGTCTGGAATCCCGACCGCCAGGAGGGCGTCCTGGTCGTCTCCCAATTGCCCGCCCTCGCCCCTGACAAGGATTATCAGCTCTGGGTCATCGACCCGCAGTATCCGATCCCGGTGGACGGCGGTGTATTCACCGTCGATGCCACGACCGGCGAAGCCCGCGTGAACTTCAAACCCGGGAAAACCGTGGACGTAGCCCAGGTTTTCGCGGTCTCGCTGGAGCGGAAGGGCGGCGTCCCCAAGGCCGAGGGCCCGATGATGCTCATCAGCAACTGAGCCCGGCAAACATCCGCCGGCTCCCGAAAACGGAATGCGGCCGAACCTTCATCCAAAGGCGAGGTCCATGCGTATTCTTATCATGATCCGCCCTTGTCTCGTTCTGTTGCTCTTGTTTACGGCCGGCTGTTCCACCCTGAAAACCGACCGGCCGCTTCGCACCGTCGATTATGTGGACATGGACCGCTATCTCGGCCGCTGGTATGTCATAGCCAATATCCCCTACTTTCTGGAAAACGGGAAAGTCGCCAGCTACGACACCTATGCCCGACGTCCTGACGGCAAGCTCATCAACGACTTTACATTCCGCAGAGGTGACTTCGATGCGCCCGAGCACACCTGGCATGGCACCGCTTGGGTCGTAAACACCCGGACCAACGCGGAGTGGAAAGTGCGCTTTCTCTGGCCGCTCGCCACCACCTATCTGGTGCTCGAATTGGATCCCGATTATAACTGGGCGGTCGTGGGCACTCCGGGTAGAGGATTGCTGTGGATACTCGCGCGCGAACGTCGGTTGCCCGAAGCGACCTACTCCGCCATCATGGAGCGCATTCGCAGCCAAGGCTACGATCCGGCGAAAATCGTCAAGGTGCCCCAACCCCCGAGTTGAGTTGCCAGCCGCGCCCGCTTCGCGTTTGACGGCACGATGCGTCTTTCGATCGCCCTTTTATTCGTCGTCTTCATCAGCCGTATAACGGCGTCCCCCATGCCGCCCGAGCTGACCGCCGCCCTCAAAGACTTCCGCACCGAGGGACCCAGGGGCTGGGGCTTTGTCCAGACCACCACGGCGGCGGACCACAGTCGGGTGGAAAGCTTCGACCCGCTCGGCCGCCAGTCGGTCCAATGGAAATTGCTCAAGCAGGACGGCCGCGCGCCCAACGCCGACGAAATTCTGAAATACACGGAACTCAAGGCCCGCCGTTCCTCCAACGAAACCGCTCCCAACGTAAAGGATCAGATTATTCCCGAGAGTTTTGAAACTCTTTCCGAGAGCCCCGAACAGGGCGTTTATCGCTTTCGCCTCAAACCTGGCGACAAGGACGACCGCTCGGCCGAGTTTATGCGCGTTACCTACACGCTGCATCGCCCCACGCGAACAATCCAGAAAATCGAACTGGCCAACACCGAGCCGTTTTCCCCCGTCATGATGGTGAAGGTTCAAGAGGCGCGGACCACCATGATCTACTCTCTTCCGAAAGAAGACCGCCCTTCACTCCTTCTGGAGGTTCAGGTCCGAATCCGCGGTCGCGCCATGTGGGTGCGTTCACTCGACCAAGACATGTCGGTGACCTACTCGGATTATGTCTATGCCGGCAAAAAATAAACCTGTCCGCTACGGCGGTTTTCCTCAGATGGCGTCGGCGTAAAGCCCCTCGTATGCCTGCACGGTTTTGGCCCAGCTGAAGTTGCCGCCCATGGCTCGTGTCCGCACGGCGTGGAACTCCGGTTTTTGGTCAAATAACTTCAGGGCACGCTCCAGGCCAAACGCCAGACCTTCTTCGGTCGGACTAAACATCACGCCCGTCCCGGCCTCGGGATCTTGATCGATATCCACCACCGTATCCGCCAGGCCGCCCACCCGCGCAACCAACGGGATCGTGCCGTAAACCTGGGAATACATCTGGTTCAGTCCGCACGGCTCGAAACGCGAGGGCATCACAAAAAAGTCCGAACCCGCCTCGATGAGATGGCTCATGCCCTCGTCCAGCCTGTTGGATAGGGCCACGCGCTCCGGCGTCTCTGCGGCCAGCTCGCGCAACGCCGATTCAAGACGCTTTTCGCCGGTCCCGAGCACGATCAGACGCACGTTGTGTTTCTTGAAAAAGCCCGCGTTGGCCAGCACCAGATCGACGCCTTTCTGCTCGGTGAGTCGGCACACCATGCCAAAGACCGGCCCGGAAAACTTGGGGTCGAAGCCGCTTTTCTTAAGCAAATCCGCACGGCACGCCGCCTTGCCCTCCAGATTCCCAACGGTGTAGTTCGCGGGTATGAGCGCATCGGTGGCCGGATTCCAGATGTGCGCGTCGATCCCGTTGACCAGACCCACGATGTCTTCGGAGCGGCTTGCGACCACACCCTCGAGACCGCAACCAAACTCCGACGTCTGGATTTCGCGCGCATACTGCGGACTGACCGTGGTGATGCGGTCGGCGAACAATATCCCGCCCTTCATCATGCTCATCTGTCCGTAGAACTCGACGCCGTCGATGCCAGTCAGCTCCTCGGGCAGGTTCGTCCGGTGAAATGTGCTCATCGGAAACACACCCTGGAATGCGAGGTTGTGAATGGTGAACACCGTTTTCGTGGCCAGGGTGATCCGGTGGCGCTGTTCCGCATGACGCAGCAGCAGCGGAAGCAGGCCGCATTGCCAGTCATGGCCGTGGACGACGTCGGCGCGGAGCTCCAGGAAACGCAGCGTCTCGACCACGCCCTTGCAGAAGAAAATGAAGCGATCATGGTTGTCGTCGTAGTCGCGCTCGCGTGTGCCATAAGGATGGCGCCGGTCATAAAACTCGTCGCGGCAGATCAGGTGTACCGTCACGCGGGGAGCCGGTGAAAATGACCGCACCTCCCCGGTCATGAACACATCGCCCATCTCGATCCGCAGTCCAGATGTGCGCATGGCGTTGACTGCATCCGGGTGGTCCACCACCGCGCGGTAACCAGGCAGAAAAACCACAAGCTCGTGGCCGCGCCCGGCCAATGTGGCCGACAAAGCAGCCACTGCATCCGCCAGACCGCCGGTTTTCACGTAAGGGAACAATTCGCTGGCGGCTTGGACGATTTTCATCGCCGTATCATAGGCCCTGACGTTGCCTATTTTCCACTGCAAAACTCGGACTGGCCGTAGTTTTGGGATAACTTCATCCGAAATGAAATTCCGCGAACCGCTGCTGGAGCTCCTGCGTCAATCCTCCTACCGTCCGGCCACTGTTCTGGATCTTTCCCGCACGCTGGGCCTGAATAAAAAACAACGCCCGCAACTCGCCCACGAAATCCGCACCCTTCTTGGACGAGGTGAACTCCTTCTCGTGCAGGGCGACCGCATCGCTCCCGCACACCGCGCGCCGGCTCCCCAGGGTGGCGACCACAGCCACCCGCGTCACACTTCCGCATCCGCCGATTCCGGCAACTCCGCGTTCCTCGTTGGTCGCATACAATTCCGCGCCGGCGGCTCCGCTTATGTCGTGCCCCCGAAATCGGGCCCCGGCCCCGAGCCCGAGGCCATCCAGATTTTCCCGGAGGACACCGGTGTCTCCCTCCACGGCGACACCGTTGAGGTCTCCGTCAACCCGGGCATCCGTCAAAGACGCGACGGTCGCGGCACCGAGCGCACCGGCCGGGTGATGCGCGTGGTCGAACGCGCCCGCGACACCGTGGTCGGCAACCTCCAGAAAATCCGCAGCACGTTCTATGTAAGGCCCGACGATCCGCGCATTTTTCACGAGATCGTTGTGGCCGACCCGGCCACGACCCTACTCGCGCCCGTGCCCGCCGTGGGCGACAAAGTCGTCGTCCGCCTCGCCGAGTGGACCAAGCGCAGCCAGCTCATCCACGGAGAAATCATTGAGCGCCTCGGCAAGACCTTCGAGCCGCGCGCCGAGCTCGCCGGCATCTACCGCAAATTCAACCTGGACCCCACTTTCCCAGTCGCCGTTGAACGGGAGGTCGCCTCTTTGCCAGACACGGTCCAACCCGCGGAATTGGTCGGCCGCCTGGACTACCGCGAGATCCCCACGTTCACCATCGACCCCGACGACGCCAAGGATTTCGACGACGCGCTTTCGCTCGAATACCTCGACACCGGCGACATCCGCATCGGCATCCACATCGCCGACGTCTCCGCTTATGTGAAACCGGGCACCGCCCTCGACAAGGATGCCCAGCGTCGCGGCAACTCCACTTACCTCGTCGGCACGGTCATCCCGATGTTGCCGGAGAAGCTGTCCAACGGGCTCTGTTCTCTCGTCGAGGCGCAGGACCGGCTCACCAAGGCCGTGTTCCTGGTGTTCGACGCCAAGCGCCGGCCCAAGTCCACCAGCTTCGCCAACACCGTCATACGCAGCCGCAAGCGCCTCACCTACAAACAAGCCTACGCCCTGCTCTTTGAGAAGAGCCTGGCCAAAGTTCGCGAGCTGCCGCTACCGCCCAAGCACCAGACCGGCTCGACCGGCCGGGCCCTTTCTTCACTCGACGACAACGAACTGGCCGATCTCCAGTCCTGGGTGCGCGAACTCTGGACGCTCGCGGCGAAACTGCGCGGCGACCGCATGGCCAACGGCTCGCTCGACCTCGACATGCCCGAGACCAAGGTCTTCGTCGACGCCGAGGGCTACGCCGATCGTCTGGAAAAAATCGAGCACGACGAAAGCCACCAGCTCATCGAGGAGTTCATGCTCGCCGCCAACGAGGCCGTCGCCCGCCTCACACGCACCCATCGGCTGCCTTCCGTTTACCGCGTCCACGACGAGCCTGATGCGGAAAAACTCAACGAACTGCGCGAATTTCTCGCCACCTACGACATCCGCACCGGCGACCTCACCCTGCGCGAGGAGATCGTAAAGCTCCTCGACCAGTTGGCCCGCCATCCGCAGGGCTACACGCTGCGCACCCAACTGCTGCGCAGCCTGAAGAAGGCCTGCTACCGGGGCTCGCCCGACGGCCATTACGGACTCGCCAAGAACGACTACACCCACTTCACCTCGCCGATCAGGCGCTACTCCGACCTCCTCGTGCATCGCGTGTTTGCTCATTACCTAGCAAAGCACGAACAAGGCGGCGCACCGGCCGGCTCCGCCCCCGCCTACACTGCGGCCAAAATGGAGTCGCTCGGCGAACACCTGAGTCTTACCGAGGTCAACTCGACCGAGGCCGAGCGCGAGAGCGTCAAGATCAAGATGCTCGAGTTCTTCGAGCGTGAACTGGCCAAGGAGAAAAAGACCTCTTTCGCCGCCGTGATCACCGACGTCCGGCCCAACGGCCTCTTCGTCGAGCTCACCGAATCGATGACCTTTGGATTCATCCCGATCGGCACGCTGGGCGACGATTCCTACACGATCAACAATGCCGGCGACGCGCTCATCGGACGGCGCACCCAAAACAGCTACCGGCTGGCCGCGCACCTGCACGTGGCCGTCGAAAAAGTGGACCGCTTCAAGCGTCTCATCGACTTCCGTCCCGCCGCACCCGGTACGGCTTACCCGGAAAAACCGGCCACGCACCGGCAAGGTGAAGCCCACGGTGAAAAACCATCCAGAAAAGCACCCGCCGGACCCCCCAAATTTCGCCCGGCAAAACACTGAGCCCCAAGCTTCGGTCGGTTTGTGGCCACATCCTTTGCGTCTTTCCGCGCCTTGGGCTAGTCTCGGTCGTTATCATCATGAGCCACTACTCGTTCGCCTCCACTTTCCGTTCGCTCTACGACCAGTCCGTAGCGCACTACGCCCGCGGCCAGCGCGGGGCGGATACGTTTTTCACCGCCGAAGAATCCGCCTGGCTGGCGGGCAACGGCCTGACCGCCCAGCACCTCTACGATTACGCGGAGGATCACAACAACTACGACGGCGAGCCAGGCTTCGAGATCGCCCTCGGCGTGGAATACCTGCGTCGCGATTTTTTTCTTAACGTCCAGCAGGGACGCTCATCCGGCGTAATCTCCAATCCCGATACCTGGCCGGCGAAGGACGAGAGTGTCCAGGGTATCGGCTGGCTTCCTCGCATCCTCCCCAAGACCCGCGCAAAGCTCCGCGGAGAACTGCCGGCTTCGATGATGTATTGCTGCGGCGGCGATCGTCGTTTCTTCAAGACCCACGACATCCACCCGGTTGAGTTCCTCAACCTCGTGTGGCGCCTGGGAGACAAGGAAGAAGCCATCGTCGACTGGGTTGCGCAGCGGAGCCGCGTGAGACTCTAACCCGCGCCACCCGTTCGGCGGGCGATCAACCGATCAGCTTGCCGTAGGCAACCGAGTCGAGCAGGGCGCTCACGGCGGCGGGATCGGCCAGCTTGAGCTTGATCATCCAGCCCCCCTCGTAGGGTGAGCCATTCACGGTCTCGGGGGCGGAATCCAGCGCGGAGTTCACCTCGACAACGGTGCCCGCCACGGGCGAATAAAGATCGGAGGCGGCCTTGACCGACTCGACCACGCCGTAAACCTGGCCGGCGGTGAGCGTCGCGCCCACCTTCGGGAGTTGCACATAGGTGATGTCGCCGAGGCTGTTCTGGGCGTAGTCGGTGATGCCGACCGTCGCCGTGCCGTCACCGGCGGGCTTAAGCCATTCGTGGGATTTCGCGTAACGGAGATCGGAGGGAACGCTGCTCATGAGGACGCTTTCTTTAGTGGGACAAAGGGAGGTTTGACTAGCTGCAAATGGATCGGAGTCCCGCGGATATCGACCGACAGCGGTCCGGTGGCCGAGGCGGAGGCCACGAGGGCGGAACCAATAGCCTCATTGAAAATCGGCGAGAGCGTGCCCGAAAGGACCTTGCCTGCGGGAGTGCCATCGGCTCCGAGCACCGGTGCGTCGGCGCGCACGATGCGGCGGTCACCCGTCTTGAAATACACGACTTTGCTGGGCGCGCCGTTTTTCTTTTCAGCGGCCAGGGCGTCACGTCCGATGAAATCGATGCCCTTGTCGAGTTTCACCGTCCAGCCAAGCCCGGCGGTAAGCGGGGAGATGTCCGCAGTGATCTCGTGTCCGTAGAGAGGATAACCGGCCTCAAGACGCAGGCTGTCACGCGCGCCGAGTCCGGTAAGTTCAAGCCCGTGCGCGGCACCGGCCTTCACGACGGCCTCGGTGAGGGTGACGGCGTCACCGGCCGCATGGTAAAGTTCAAAGCCATCCTCTCCGGTGTAGCCGGTGCGGCTGATGATGCAATGAACGCCCGCCACGGTGCCCTCGGCAAAGTGGTAGTAGCCGATGCGGTCGAGCTTGGCTCCCGTGAGCGATTGCACGATGGCGGCGGCGGCGGGGCCTTGGACGGCGATCAGCGCGTAATCTTCCGAGCGATCAGTGACCGCGACGTTGAACCCCTTGGCCTGCTCGTGGAGCCAGGCTACGTCCTTGTCTATGTTACCCGCGTTGATGCAGAGGAAGTAGTCCTCGGGGGCTCGCATATAGACCAACAGGTCATCGACCACGCCGCCGTTGGGATAGCACATCGGCGAATAAAGCACGCGCCCGGGGAAGAGCCTGGCCACGTCGTTGGTCACGAGATGATTCAGGTATCGCAGGGCGTCGGGCCCCTTGACATCGACCTCGCCCATATGGCTGACATCGAAAAGTCCGGCGGTGCGGCGCACGGCCTTGTGCTCCTCAAGAATGGAGCGGTATTGGACCGGCATCTCCCAGCCGGCAAAATCGACCAGGCGCGCTCCGTTGACGGCATGGAAATCGCGCAGAGGCGTGCGTTTCAGTTCACTCATTAGACGAAACTACGGCCACCGCAGAGACGGCGCGCAAGTCACTTCGCGCGCCGCGACTCGTAATTAACCCGCCGTTTGCTCAGTTCGAGTAGAACTTCACGATGGCACCAACCAGATACTTGTGGTCGGCGGGCGAGATTTCCTTGGCCGCAAGCAATGCGTCAGCCTGAAGCACGCGATAAGTCATTTCCAGGAAACGATCGCCTTCAGTTCCGGGAGGCAAAGCAGGGATCAAATCGACCTTCAACTCGCCAGGGACCAAGTCCGTCGTGGCACCCAGATCGACGTCGATACCCCAACGCAGGAAACGCTTTGAATACTCGTTGCCCGCAGGCAGTAAAACTGTGGGAGCGTTCTCAAAACCAGGCTTGCGCAGCTCGATTTCGTAGACGGAGGCGCGCTTGAGTGCGACTCGCAAGGGAGTCTTGCCCACTTCGTGGCCGTTGATGAGAGCGGTGGCGCCCTCAGGGTTGGAACGCACCACGACGGATTGAGTGCGGCCTTTGGAAACCAAGGCGCAACCGGATAAACCGGCCAATACACACATAGCCAACGAGGCTGCGGCAAAAGATCTGATCTTCATAGGGGTGGGGTGTAAGAATTTGAGACTGCCGCGAAGTATTTTTTGCATTCAAGTCCGGTCAAGGGAATAACCTTGAAAGTTAAGCCTTCTGGCCCAGCAACTGACATCGGTAATTGTCCGCGATCCCATGCCGCAACCGGTCTTGCCGCACAGGTATCGTGTTCGCACCTCGCCTCACCGAATAAACCGCCCCTTTTCCGCCATGTTTCTTGCCTACTGGGTCCATGACCTGAGTCCATTTCTGATCCGCTTCTCCGACACTATCGGCATCCGCTACTACGGGCTGGCCTATCTCTTGGGTTTTGTGGGCGGTGCCTGGCTGTTGCACATCTACGCACGCGCCGGACGTTCGCGTCTGCCGTCGGAGCTGATCGCTGACTTTATAATCTTTATCGTCATCGGCGTCATGGCAGGAGGACGGCTCGGCTCGTTTTTTTTGTATGAGGGATGGCGAGGTTTGGTCGATGACCCGCTCGCCGTTTTCAAAGTCTGGCAGGGCGGCATGGCCAGCCACGGGGGATTCATTGGGGTCGCCGTGGCGATCGCCTGGTTTGCACGCAGCCGGCATATCTCCTTCCTGCACCTCGGGGACCTGATCGTTTCGGTCGCACCCTTGGGTCTGCTGCTCGGTCGCGTCGCCAACTTCATCAACGGCGAGCTTTGGGGAAAGGTCGCCCAGGTGCCGTGGGCAGTCATCTTCCCCGACAGCGCCCCGGATGGAAGACCTATCCACCTGATCCCGCCGCGTCATCCCTCGCAACTCTACGAAGCCGCGCTCGAGGGGGCCTTATTGCTGGCCTTCATGCAGTGGCGGTTTTGGCGAACCACGGTGATTGCACGCCAACCCGGACGCCTGGCGGGAGAGTTTTTGGCTGGCTACGCCATCGTGCGTATAATCGGAGAGCTTTTCCGCGAACCTGACGCGGGCATCGCTTTGATTTTCGGCCTGAGCCGCGGGACTTTTTATTCGTTTTTCATCATGGTTATCGGCCTGGCGCTGATTTTCTGGACGGCTTTCCGACCTGCGGTTGACGGAGCACGAAGGCCTTAGCGGACCTTGCTGATTCGCACCCCCGCCCCCAACAAGGCCCGCCTCACTCCTCTGGCAAAGTTGACCGCCTGCGGTCCGTCGCCATGCAGGCACAGTGTGTCGGCCTGCATCGCGACGTCCGTGCCGTCGATGGAACGCACCACGCCTTCCCTGACCATGCGCAGCACTTGGGCAATGGCATCCGCCTCGTTCTCAATCACAGCATTCTCCCTGCCCCGCAGCGTCAGCGAGCCATCTGCCTGATAAGTGCGGTCGGCAAAGACTTCCGCCGCAACCCGCAGTCCCAAGTTGCGGCCGGTCTCGATCAGCCGCCCCCCGGCCAAGCCATAAAGCCGCAGACCGGGATCGACGTCCGCCACTGCGGCGACAACGGCCGCAGCCACCCCGGTTTCTCGAGCCGCCATGTTATAAAGCGCGCCATGAGGCTTCACATGTGTAACGCGACCACCTTCCCTGGCGGCTATCTCGCACAGCAGCTCCACCTGTGCCCGCACCTGGGTGTAGATTTCCGCTCGGTCCAGCGAAAGCTCCCGGCGTCCAAAAAATTCCCGGTCGGCAAATCCAGGATGAGCGCCGATCGCCACACCATGCCTTAATGCCAGACTCACGGTCTCACGCATCGTAGGTGGATCGCCGGCATGGGCACCGCAGGCGATATTCGCGGAGGTCACGAGCGGCATCAACTCGGCATCATGCCCCGCCCCCTCGCCCAGATCGCAGTTAAGATCGATGACGGGATCTGTTTTCACGAAAGGGCCAGTTTGGCGCGAAGCCCCACGGAAAAAAGAGCGAGCGAATGTTCCTGTTCCCGATATAGCGCCTGCGCCTCCTCCAGTGCGATTTCCTGGAACCGCACCGTCGTCCCCGTCCGGGCTTGAGCGAGCTTGGACAGATCCACCGAGATGACCTCGGCAATTTTCGGATAACCTCCGATGGTCTGCCGGTCGGCCATCAACACGATGGGCTGCCCATCCGGCGGCACCTGCACCGAGCCGAACGACACCCCTTCCGACACCAATTCACGTTCGGGTTCGATCCTTAGCTTCGGGCCTTCCAGTCGCAGGCCCATGCGATCCGACTTGCCGGAGACCTTGAATCCCTTCGCCAGAAAAACCCGGCGGCTTTCCGCCGAAAACCAGGACCACTGCGCTCCCCGGATAAAACGCACGGTGACATCGCCGGCCGTGGAGGCGTCAAATTCCGCCGAAGCGCTCCATCCGCCGCTCGCGTTCACCACCCCCGGCCGGGCCCCCAGCCTGTCTCCCGCCTTCAGTGCGCGCCCGCACCAACCGCCGATTCCGGCCCGCATATCCGTCCCGCATCCGCCCAATACCGGAGCGATCTCCAAACCGCCCGCGAAGGCCAAATAAGCGCGCGCGCCAACGGTGAACTCGGCCAGCTGCATCACCTCCCCGGCCTTGACCGGCAGCGGCCTCCAGCCAGGAACATCTCGTATCCGGGCGCCGGTTACGGCGATCCATGTGTCTCGCAAAAACCGAAGCTGGGGTCCTGTAAACGTAAGCTCCAGAAGGGGCGCGCCCCCGGGATTTCCCAGCAGCAGGTTGGCAACCCTGGCGGCGGTGCGGTCCATCGAGCCGCCCACCGAGACGCCGCGGTGCTGCTGGCCCGGCCTCCCGAGGTCCTGAACCGCGGTCAATGCTCCGGGCTTCAGCACCTCGACGACAGCCGATTGTTTGGTGACACGGGGCGTGACCAAAACAACCGGACGCTCCTCCAATTGCGCGGCCTGCTTTCCGGTGATCGGCGTGAACCTCACCACATCGCCGGCATCAAGCAACGTTGGACGGACGGGATCTTCGGGACGAAAGAGCCTCACCGGAGTCCTTCCGATCAGCGCCCATCCCCCCGGAGCGGCCAAGGGATAGACCCCCGCCTGCTCGCCGCCGATTCCCACGCTGCCGGCAGGCACGCTCGCCCGCGGAGTGCCGCGCCGGGGCGTGGCCAAGCGGGCGGGCAATCCGAGAAGATAAGGAAACCCCGGAGAAAAACCCACTGCGGCCACGTGATAAACGGCCCCGGCATGGGCTCGAATGACTTTCTCCTCGGACCACTTGGCGCGGGCGGCCACGGCCGCCAGATCAGGGCCGTTGTCGCCTCCGTAGCAAACCGGCAGGACCACTTCGTTGGCCGCCGCAACACGAGGCATCGGTCGGTCAGGCGCGGCCTTGATCCACGCAACCACCTTTTCATGGGCCGCCCCCGGACCGAGCACGGCAGGGTCGTAGTGCACCGTCACGGTGGCAAACGCGGACACGATGTCCGTCACCCCGTGCAAGGGTGCATGATTAAGGGCGCGGGCGAGCTTTGCGACCTCCTCGACGAGCGCGGCTGGCCGCCCGGCACCAAACACAACCATCACGGCGCAGTCCCCCAGCGGAATAAGTTGCATGTTGCCCACTTTGCGCACCCTTGCGCCAAGCTCAAGACCGGGTAAAACTCCCCGCCACCCACTCAGTGGGCGAGCCCGTACGTCCACGCCAGGTGCAGGCCGTGCATTGTCACGCACGAAGCCAGCGCCGCCGCCGTATCGTCGATAGTCACACCCCAACCTCCCGGCAGATCCTGAAGTTTTTTAATCCCGAACGGTTTCGCGATATCATAGAGCCGGAACAGGGCGAACCCGCAGAGAAATACCGCCCAGTTGGGCGCCACGCCTTCGAAGCGTGCCCAGCCGATGAAACACAGGGGCATGGCGACAAATTCGTCCAAGACCACCTTGCCGGGATCGCGTTCGCCGAGACGGAATTCCGCCTCGCCGCAGATCGCCACCGAGAAATAAAGGCCGACCAGGCTAAACAGCACCAAACCGACGTCGCCGACCCGACCGGCGAAGAACGTGGTAAAATACAACACTCCCGCGACGGAACCCCACGTGCCGGGCGCGTGGCGGGCCAAACCCACCGGACCGAGCGTGGCGCAGCCCACCACCCACTTCGTCGGCAAAAACCGGGGCCAGATCGGCTGCTTCAACCGGCTCATTTTATGTCATCAAACACCATTCGATACCTGACCAGATAGTCCCAGCCGGAACGCACCGTGAAATAAACACTCAGGATGAACAACCACAGCCCTACGTGATGAATCCACTGGGTGGCCACAACGTAGGCCGACACGTCGATTTGCAGCCACCCGGCAAGATCGACCTGAGCCATGGGAACAAAGAGCAAGAATCCCACCGCGATCAGCTGGGTAAGCGTCTTGGTTTTTCCGCCCCGCTCGGCCGAAACTACCACGCCCTTGGCGGCTGCCATCATGCGCATTCCTGAAATCAGAAACTCGCGACATAACACGATGAGCACCCAATACACCGGTATCGTATTCAACTCCACCATCGCGATCATGATGCCGACCACGAAAATTTTGTCGGTTAGCGCATCCATGAACTTGCCGAAAAGGGATATTTGATTGCGCCTGCGGGCGAGGTATCCGTCCAGCCAGTCGCCCACGGCGGCCGCTATGAACAACCAAAACGCAAGGGTCGCCGCCCCTCCCCACTTCTGATACATGAGCCAGACCACCACAAACATCAGCGGTATGCGCGAGAGGGTGATGAGATTCGGCAGATTCATGGGGACGAGGTGGCGAAGGACATGCCCCGCCCGATTCAAAGGCAACCCTTGAAACGCGCGATTTGGTTCTCGCCGGAGCCCTGAAGCACGCCAATCATCGTCACGCTCATGCGTCACTGCATCTATCCCGGCACGTTTGATCCCTTCACCAACGGTCACCTCGACGTACTCGAACGCGCGGCCAAGCTCTTCGACCGAATCACCGTAGCCATCGCCCGCAATCCAGGCAAGGGACCGGTTTTTTCCGCTGAAGAACGCCTTGAAATGATCCAGGCCAATCTCGGCCGCCATCCTCATGTAAGCGCCACTATCTTCGATGGTCTCCTTGTGGAGTTTGCAGTGGCACAGAAGGCCGACGCCATTATACGCGGTCTTCGCGCCCTCTCCGACTTCGAATTTGAATTCAACATGGCGCTCATGAACCGTCATCTCCAACCCAACATTGAGACGCTCTTCGTCATGCCTCACGAGCAGTTCAGCTATACCAGCTCCTCGCTCGTCAAACAGGTCGCCCGATACGGCGGCGACATCACCCACTTTGTCCCGGCCAATGTAGCCACCGCGCTCGGCAAGCTTTTCGCGCGCCGGGATGAATCTTCCCCATAACCACGGCAATCGTGCAAGTTTGTCTCCAAAATTTAACTTCGGACGGAGCCGAGGCTTCTTGACGTCAATCTTGTCCCGCGACTTGAGGAGGTCTGCATTCTAAATTCCCTGATACTGGCGCTCACCAAAACCTCCCTCTTTCCCTTTCATCATGGCTCAAGCCCGCTCCTACAAAATTTGGTTTCTTCTCGCTGCTTTCTTCCTGTTCGGCGGTGTCGGGTATTACCTTTATACAAGGGAAGCCTCGCCGGAAATCGAATTGACCACTACCACGATCACGCGAGCAGACGTCATTCAATCCGTAACCGCCAGCGGTGACCTTCAGCCGGTTGTGACCGTTGATGTGAGTTCGCAAATATCAGGGCTCATCAGCGCAGTGCTCGTGGACTATAATTCAACTGTGAAAAAAGGCGATCTCCTCGCCCAGATCGATCCGGCCACTTACCAGTCGCGCCTTAACCAGGCCAAGGCCCAACTCGCCAACACCCGGGCCAACCATACTTTGGTCAAACTCAACGCCGAGCGCACCCGCATTCTTTTCGGTAAACAACTGGTCTCCCAACAGGAACTCGATCAGGCCGAAGCCCAGCTTGCCCAGGCGGAGGCCCAACTGCAAATCCAGCAGGCTTCCGTGGACAACGCCGCCGTGGATCTGGCCCGCTGCAACATCTACACACCCATCGACGGAATTGTAATGGATCGCCTCACCGACGTCGGTAAAACTGTGGCCGCCAGTCTCAACGCCCCCACCCTGTTCACCATAGCCAACGATCTGTCGAAAATGCAGATCAACGCCGCCGTCTCCGAGGCCGACATCGGCTCCGTCGAAGTTGGCCAAACCGTCAACTTCACCGTCGATGCCTTCCCCTCCACCCAGTTTCGCGGAAGCGTCTCGATGATCCGCAACTCGCCTAAGACACAGCAAAACGTGGTCGTTTACGCCACCATCATCGACGTCAGCAACGCCGACCTGAAGCTTAAGCCCGGCATGACAGCCAACGTGTCCATCGTCGTCGCGCGGCGCAACGAGGCCGTGCGCCTTGCCAATGCCGCCCTGCGAGTGCGCATTCCCGATGGCGTCAATGTGAACACCGCGCCCGGTCCCGACGGCAAGACCGCTCCGGCCAAGCCCGCGCTCTCCGACGAACAACTGCGCAAGATCCGCCGCGAGCTCATGGCCGAGGCAGGATTCACCCCGGGTTCCGGCCGGCCCTCCCCCGAGGTCCTCGCCAAGGTCCAGGAGCTCGCGAAGGCGCGCGGCATCGATTTGCCCGCCTTTGGATCCCGCGGCGGGAACACAGGCGCGCCGGTGTCGCGCACCGTTTACAGACTGGTCAAGCCCGACCCCAAAAAACCCGTGATCGAAGCAGTCACCGTTAAACTTGGCATCAACGACGGCTCCGGGACCGAGGTTCTCGAAGGCCTCAAAGAGGGCGATGTCGTGCTCACCGGAATCAGCATTCCGTCCGCCAAGACCGCCGGCGCTTCGGCGAGCCCCTTCGGCCCTCCCGGAGGTGGCTTCGGCCAGCGTCGCTGAACAACCCGAGGCTTCGTATGCAGCCCGTCGTAAAACTGGAAGACATCCACCGCGTCTACGACAGCGGTGAAGTCAAAGTCCACGCCGTGCGGGGCATCTCCCTTGCGATCAACAAGGGCGAGTTCATCGCTATCATGGGCGCGTCGGGCTCGGGCAAATCCACCTTGATGAACACTCTGGGCTGCCTCGACCAGCCCACCAGCGGACGCTACCTGCTCGACGGCATCGACGTCTCCCGCCTTGAGCGCAACCAACGCGCCGACATTCGAAATCAAAAGCTCGGCTTCGTGTTTCAAGGCTTCAACTTGCTCCCGCGCACCACCGCCCTGGAGAACGTCGAACTGCCCATGCTCTACTCCAAAGAGCGCATCTCGTCGCGGGAAATGCGTGACCGTGCCATGCAGGCTTTGGAGATCGTCGGCCTTGCCAAACGCCACGACCACTTCCCCAGCCAGCTCTCGGGCGGTCAACAGCAGCGCGTCGCCATCGCCCGCTCCTTGGTTAACCGCCCCCAGGTCCTGTTGGCCGACGAACCCACCGGCAACCTCGACACCCGCACGTCCATCGAGGTCATGGGCGTTTTCCAAAAGTTAAACGATGAGGGCATCACCATCGTCATGGTCACTCACGAGCTCGACATCGCCCGTTTTTGCAAACGCAACCTGATCGTGCGCGACGGCCAGGTCGTGCGCGATGAAACCGTGGCGAATCGTTCCCTGGCCCCCGTGGAGATCGCCAAACTCCAGGCCGCCGAAACCGCCGCAAAGCTCATCCACCATCCCGCATGAGATTCCTCGCCACCTGCCTCATCGCGATCCGCGCGCTCCGGCGCAACAAGCTGCGCTCCGTACTCACCGGCCTGGGCATCATCATCGGCGTCGCGGCGGTCATCGCCATCGTGAGCATCGGCAACGGCGCCAAGGCCCAGGTCGAAGCCCAGGTCGCCAGTCTCGGACAAAACGTCATCAGCATTTTTTCCGGCAATTTCACCACCGGCGGTCTGCGCGGCGGAGGTGGCAGCGCCGGCACCCTCAGCCCGGAAGACGCCGCCGCCGTGGCCCGCGAGGTCGCCGACGTCGTCGCCGTAAGCCCCGAGGTGCGCGATCGCGCGCAGGTGCTCGCCAACGGTCTGAATTGGAATACCTCCATCATCGGCGAAGGTCCCGACTACCTCTCCATCCGCGCTTGGGATCTGATTGAAGGCGGCATGTTCACCGACCAGGACGTGCGCAGCGTATCCAAAGTTTGCATCATCGGGAAAACCATCGTCGATCAGCTCTTCCCCGATGGCAGCCCCGTGGGCCAGACCCTCCGCATCCGCAACATCCCTTTCAAGGTCGTCGGTGTCCTCAAGGGCAAAGGCTACAACCTCTTCGGCCAGGACCAGGACGATGTTGTCATCGTCCCCTACACCAGCGCCATGAAGCGAGTCAGCCGGCGCACCAATCTCAATTCCATTCTTGTTCAGGCGTCCTCTCCCGATCGCATGGAGAAAATCCAGCAGGACATCACCGATCTCCTGACTCAGCGCCGCAGCGGCCGGGAGCCCGACTTCACCGTGCGCAACCAGCTTGAACTGGCCCAGGCGGCGACCGCCACCACCAAGACCATGACGATGCTTCTCGGGATAGTCGCGGGCGTATCGCTCGTCGTCGGCGGCATCGGCGTCATGAACATCATGCTCGTTTCCGTGACTGAACGCACCCGCGAGATCGGCATACGCCTGTCCATCGGTGCCCACGACAGCGACATACGCGTCCAGTTTCTGATCGAGGCCATGATCCTCTCCGGAATCGGCGGCGCCATCGGCGTCGGCCTGGGCATCGGCATCTCCGAATTGTTTTCCTATCTTAACGGTTGGAATACCTTGATCCCAGTTTGGTCCGTTCTGGCCGGCCTCGGCGGCAGCGCGCTCATCGGCGTTATCTTCGGTTACTTCCCCGCCAGCAAAGCGTCCCGCCTCGATCCCATCGAGGCCCTTCGCTTCGAATGAAACACCCGTCCCTCCTCCTCATCACGGGTTTGATTTTGCTGGGCCATCCCGTCCATGCCGAAACCCTCCCCCTCGGGGCGGCCATCGAACTTTTTGAGACCAAACACGTACCGGAAGCGCGCGAACACCTTTCGGTCATCGTCTCACGCGAACCCCAAAACGCCCTCGCCCTCTGGTATCTCGGCCGCTGCGAACTGAAACTCCAGCACCGCGAGGATGCCGTCGTGGCCCTGGCCAAAGCCGCCGAGCTCTCCCCCAAGGATGCCCGCATCCTCGCCGACTACGGCAGCGCCAGCCTTCTTCGAGCCACCGAGCTGGGCCGCACGTTTAGCGCCATCGGCTACGCCCGCAGAGGTCGCAATGCCCTGGAGCAGGCCTCCAAACTCGATCCCGACAACATCGCCTACCGCGAGGGCCTGATCCAGTTCTACACGCGAGCCCCGGCTTTCGCCGGCGGAGACTTCGACCGCGCCTACGAACACATCGCCGAGATCGCCGCGCGCAACCCTGCCCGCGGCGCGATCGTCAAGGCCAACACCCTTTGCAGCCAAAAACGCTACGACGAGGCCCTGGCCGCCTGCGACGCGTTCCTGCGCACCCAACCCGACAACTACCTGGCTCTCTACACCCTCGGTCGCATCGCCTCCGAGACAGGCCGCGAACTCGCCCGCGGCGAGCAGGCCCTTCGCCGGTGCCTGGAAATAACTCCGCGCCCCGAAGAGCCCAACCACGCCGGCGCCCATTACCGCCTCGGCCTGATCGCGGCCAAAGACAACCGTCCAGCCGACGCCCGTCGCGAGCTCCAGGCCGCCCTTAAACTCGAGCCCGCCTTCATCGAGGCGTCCGAAGCGCTGGCTCGTGTGAAGTGACTTTGCCGCATATCGGCCATGCGGTTGCCCATGCACCGACCACGCGCATGTTCATTGCCCCGACCCGCCGCATGAGCGTCCCCCGCCCACTCGTCCATCTCCAATCCGTTGCCAAGCGCTTCAATGGCTCCGCACGGCCCCCGTGCTCGCCGGCCGCCACATCCGACCGCTCTCCGTCGGATTAAAGATGCGAGTCTCCATCGCCCGCCCCCCATGTTGCAACCCACCTTCCTGCTGCTCAAGGAACCCTTCTGCGCCCTCGAGGAGATCACTCGCGAACAGATCAAAGAGCACTTGCTCGCCATCCACGCCCCGCAGCGATGGACCGCGTTCTTTGTCACACACTCCGTCGTCATGGTCTCCCGACACCTGCACACCGCCATGTAACCTGTCGCCGCATGAACCGCCATACGCTCACACGGACCCTGCCTGTGCTCCCCGGCTTCGCACTCGTGACCGACTGGTATACCGTGCACGTTTACGGGCTCTCCGACGCCCGCCGCATCCTCAGCTTTGCCTTCACCGACACGATTGTCCGGCTAGGGTGTGTTTCGGAGATAAATCGGGTCGGTGTGGGAGGAGTAGCGGGCTCGGCCCAGGCGACCGAGACGGAGGCGACCCGGCGGGTCGTGCCGTCGAGGGCAACGCGTGCCCAGCCTGCTTATCCTCTCACTCGCGGAGTTCGACGACCTGAGTCAAGTCAGGCACACACCCTAGGGTGACTAGTCCTCCACTGCTGGCACGACTTCTACCAACCTAAAAAACTTCTGATGCCGTCTACCGCCCGCGAACTCATCTGCCGCGACCGCCGCCTCCTCCTTGACGGTACCCCCCACCTCGTCGGCATCCTTAACGTCACCACCGACTCTTTCTTCGACGGCGGACAACACGCCTCGCTGCCCGCCGCCGTATCCCGCGGCCGCCTCTTGGTCGCCGAGGGTGCCTCTATCATCGACGTTGGCGGACAATCCACCCGTCCCGGTTACGTCGAGGTAGGCCCCGACGAGGAGATTCGTCGTGTAGTCCCCGTCATCCGCGAACTCGTCCGCCACACCGCCGCACCCATCTCGATAGACACCTACCACGCCGCCGTGGCCGACGCCGCCCTCGCCGCAGGCGCGCATGTCGTCAACGATGTTCACGGCCTCCAGAGCGACCCCGCAATGGCCGCGGTGATCGCCCGTCACGGTGCCGCCGCTATCCTCATGCACAACGACCAGGCGCTCCGCGAGGCTCCCGGCGACGTGATCGCGAACATCAAAACCTTCCTGACGCGCACGCTCGGCATTGCTCGCTCCGCCGGCATCGACCCGGCCCGCATCATCCTCGACCCCGGAATCGGCTTTGGGAAAACCCAAGCCCAGAACCTCGAGGTGCTGGCCCGACTGAACGAACTCCTCACGCTAGGCCACCCGCTCCTCCTGGGCGTCTCGCGCAAATCCGTCATCAGCCACGTTCTTGATTTACCCCCGGCCGATCGCCTCGAAGGCACCCTCGCCCTCACCGCGTTGGCCGTGGCCCAAGGTGTTCAGTTCCACCGAGTCCACGACGTCGAGGCCAACGCCCGTGCCGCCCGCATGGCCGCCGCCGTTCGCCGTCACGGTTGATTTATACTCGCTACCCGCTACTCACTCCCCGCTACTTCAAACCACATGACCGGCCGCATCACCCTCTCGAACATGGTATTTTACGGATACCACGGCGACCTCCCCGAGGAGAACACCCTCGGCCAGCGCTTCGTGATCGACCTCGTCCTCACCCTCGATATCGCCGAGGCGGCCGCGACCGACGACCTCAACAAAACCGTCGATTACACCCGCGTTTACGGCATCTGCCGCGAGACCGTCGAAAAGGACCGCTTCAAACTCATCGAGGCCCTCGCCAGCCATGTCATCGACCGGATACTCGCCGCCTGCCCCGTCGTCGAACAGGTCGCCATCACCATCAAAAAACCGTCCGTCCCCATCGCCGGCATCCTCGATCATGTCGCCGTCGAAACCAGTAAAACGCGTGCAGACCGCCTTCCTCGGACTGGGCGGTAACCTCGGCGACCGCCGCGCCTTGCTAGCCGGCGCCCTCGGCCGGCTCGCCGCCGCTCCCGGGGTGCGCGTTGCCCGCGTTTCCCCTGTTTACGAGACAGCCGCGCTCTGCCTGCCCGGCCAAGCCCCTCAGCCCGACTACCTCAACCTCGTCGTCGCTCTGGAAACCAGCCTGGAGCCGCCCGCGCTGCTCGACCTCTGCATCGAGGTCGAACAACAACTCGGACGCGTCCGCCACGAACGCTGGGGCGCGCGCACCATTGACCTCGACGTCCTTTGTCATGGCGACGCCGCCTTCGACGATGATCGTCTGACGCTCCCGCACCCGCGCCTTCACGAGCGGGCCTTTGTCCTCGTTCCTCTGGCCGACCTCGACCCCGATCTCAGCATCCGCGGACAACCCGTGCGCGCACATCTTTCGCGCGTGGATCGCGGCGGCGTTGCCCTGCGTAGCGACCTCGCCCTGACGCCACCGATCATCATTGAGGAAGCCACGCTGCCCGCACCGCCCCACGAGTTTTTCGCCACGCTCGCCGATCGCGACCACGCCTTCTTTCTCGACAGCGGCCGCACCACGGGCGGCCTCGGCGCCTATTCCTTCATCGGCTTCGACCCCTTTCTTGTCCTCCGCTGCAAGTCCGGCCTCACCACCCTCGACCTTCGCGCGCCCAATCCAAAGCGTCACCTAATGGGTGACACCTCCGTATTTGCCGAACTTCAGAATCTTCTCCGCAACCACGCTAAACCAAACCCACAGTGTCACCTAATAGGTGACACTGTGTCCGGCCTCTCGCCGCCTCCCGCGTTGCCCTTCACCGGCGGTGCCGTCGGATTTTTCGGATACGAGCTGTGCACGCAGTTGGAAAAAATTCAGCGCGCCAAACCCGACGATCTACCCTCGGTTCCCGATTGCGAATTCGGCTTCTACGACGCCTTCATCGCCCATGAGCATGCCTCCGGCCGCACCTGGCTGGTCGCGAATCCGGTCGCGTCCACACCCGCAGCGGAACTGCTCGCTGGCCTACGCACCGCCTTCGACGCCCCGCTCCGCCCGTCAGACGACGCAACCGTCGCCCCGGCTTCCCCCGCAGCCAACTTCACCGCCGAGACCTACGCCGGGGCCATCAACCGCATCAAAGCCTACATCGCCGCAGGCGACGTCTACCAGGTCAACCTTACGCAACGATTCTCGGCCTCGCTGCCCTGTGCGCCCTACACCCTTTACCAGCGTCTCCGGCAACGCAGCCCCGCGCCGTTCGCCGCTTACCTTGGCTTCGGGCCTGTACAGATCGTGAGCAGTTCTCCCGAGCGCTTTCTCACCGTGCGCGGCCGACGGGTCGAAACCCGACCGATCAAGGGCACCCGCCCTCGCTCCGCCGATTCGGCCGCCGACGCCCGCCTCGCCGCCGAACTCGTCGCCAGCGAGAAGGACCGCGCCGAACTGCTGATGATCGTGGATCTGGAGCGCAACGACCTCGGCCGCGTCTGCGATTACGGCTCGGTGCGCGTGGACGATCTCTGGCGACTCGAGTCGCACCCGACCGTCCATCACCTCGTTGCCACGGTGTCCGGCACATTGCGCGAAGGGCTTGACGTGATCGATTGCGTGAGGGCCGCCTTTCCCGGCGGTTCCATCACGGGCGCACCCAAGATCCGCTCGATGGAAATTATCGACGAGCTGGAGCCGCACCGCCGCCACGTCTACACCGGCGCGATCGGCTACCTCGGCTTTGACGGCAACGCCGACCTCAACATCGCCATCCGTACCCTCACCTGCGTGGACGGCCGCGCCTATTACCACGTCGGCGGTGGCATCGTCTGGGACTCAGACCCCGCCGCCGAATACCAGGAAACCCTCGATAAAGGCCGCGCCATGCACGAGGCTTTGACCCGCCGCGACTGATTCCCTCACGCCATGTCCGCCGCCCACGTCCTCCTCGACAATACCCTCCTGCCGGCCACCGCCGCATGCATTCCCGCGACCTGCGAGGGCTTTCTCTACGGACACGGGATTTTTGAAACCATCAAGGTCCTCAACTCCCGCCCCGTCTTCCTCGCTCACCACCACGTCCGCCTCACTGCCAGCTGCCGCGCCCTTGATCTCGCCTACGCCGACGACCTCGAGACCCTGCACGAACGCCTCCAGCGAGTTATCACCGCCAACGCACTCACGGACGGTTTCGCCAAAATCGTCCTTTTTGCCCGGGACCCGACCCCCGGCGAACTCATTACCACGCGCCCAGGCCTCTACCCGGCCGACACCTACGCCCGTGGTTTCCATCTGCGCACCGTCTTCACCGGAGAACGCACCGGGGCCATCTCCGGTCACAAGACCATCAACTACCTCGCCAACATTCGCGCCAAACGCGCCGCGCTGGCCGAGGGTTTCGACGAATCCCTCTTCCTTACGCCCGCCGGCATCGTCATCGAGGGCGCGACCACCAACGTTTTTGTCGTGCGCCACGGCGTCGCCCTCACGCCGCCGTCAGCATGCGGTCCGCTCCCCGGCATCGCCCGCGGTCGCGTGCTTGCCTTGCTCGGGCCGGACCGGGCCCGCGAAGCCCTCCTCACGCGCGCGGATCTTGAACACGCCGAGGAGATTTTTGTCACCAACGCCCGGCTCGGCGTCATGCCCGTCTCCCGGCTCGACGAACGCCGACTCGATCTTGAACATACTCCGGTGACCCGCGCCCTCGCCCACGTCTATCGCGCCGCCGAGCTTCAATCTCTTTTATGAATACCCGCCGCCTTGTCCTTGTTTTCTCCGCGCTTGCCGCCTCCTTTTTCACCCTGGCCGGCTGCGGCCCAAAAACCGCCCCGGCCGACTCCACAGCCGCACCCAAACCCACCAAGATTGTCGTCCAACTCGACTGGGTCGCCGAACCCGAGCACGGAGGTTTTTTCCAGGCACAGGCCAAGGGCTTCTTCAAGGAGGCCGGGCTCGAAGTGGAGCTTATCCCCGGTGGCCCCAATGCTTTCGTGATGCCGAAGCTCGCCACCGGCCAGGCCGACTTCGCCCAGGCCGACAGCACCAACACCCTCCTCGCGATCGCCCAGAGTCTGCCCGTAGTCCAGGTCGCCGCCGTCTTCCAAAACGACCCGTCCGTGCTCATGCTCCACGCCGACAACCCCGTGTCCCGTTTCGAGGATCTCGACGGCAAAACCCTCATGGCCCGCCCGGAATGGGCCTTCCTCCCGTACCTGCGCAAAAAATACGGCATCGATTTTAACCTCATCCCGCAGAACTTCTCCGTCGCCAATTTCATGGCTGACAAAAACTTTATCCAGCAGGGCTTCTACATCGCCGAGCCCTACCACATCGTGAAGGGCGGGGCGAAAATGCCGAAATTCCTCTACGCCTGGGACAGCGGTTTCGACGCCTACACGGTCCTTGTCGCCAACCGCGCCTGGGTGGCCGCCCATCCCGACGCCGCCCGCGCCTTCATCAAGGCCTATATCCGAGGCTGGACCGACTACATCGACGGCGATCCGACCCCCGCCCACGAACTCCTAAAGAAAGCCAATCCCAACAACACCGACGAGTTCATGGCTTTCTCGCGCAAAATGATCATCGATGAAAAGCTCGTGACCGGACGCGGCCCCGGCGGAGGCCCGGCCAACATCGGCCGCATCAGCCGCGAGCGTTTCCTCACGCAAATCGGCCAGCTCGAAGAACTCGCCATCCTGCCCAAGGGCAAACTTACGGTCGATCAGGTCATGACCACCGATTACCTGCCCTGATGCCCCCCGACGCCCGCAACCACTTCCTCGCCCTCCTGCGCTCCGCCGTGCACGACGGCATGTTGGTGAAGCTCACGCTCGGCAAACGCTCCCCGGCCTGCCCCGACGGTACATTGCACAACCTCTTCGTCCGCCCCGTCACCCTCAAGGCCGGCCCGCACCTCTCCCTGCTCTGGCGGCACGCCACCCGCGACATCACCAAAAACCATCCGCCTGCCGAGGCCCTCGCCCTGATCGAGCCCCTCATCGGCGGCGACTTCCTCGACGCCCATCTGTTCACGCCGATGCAGACGGCCCAGCTTGAGACCCATTCCGACGGCACAGGCCGTCTCTCCGTGAAGACCGCCGCCAGCTCCCCCGCGCCCGCCTCCGAAAACCACGA
Source organism: uncultured Verrucomicrobiota bacterium (assembly GCA_903876795.1). Lineage (GTDB taxonomy): Bacteria > Verrucomicrobiota > Verrucomicrobiia > Opitutales > Opitutaceae > Rariglobus. The sequence continues at coordinate 101,710 of CAIRBK010000082.1, read as the reverse complement.
CCGAGCCAAGGCTCACTTGATCCCTGGCGACGCCCCGTGGCTGCGCGCCCTCGGCGTCACCAACGACCGCGGACTCCCCCGGGAAGGCATGGCCCACAAGTTCCGCCAGATCCAAAAATTCACCGAACTCCTTGCCACGCTCCTGGCCGAAGCCGGCCTCACCCCCGCCGGCTCCGAGCTGACGGCGGGCGCGGGCGAGCCGCCTCCCCTCCGCATCGCCGACATGGGTTGTGGCAAAGGCTACCTCACCTTCGCCCTCGCCGCGCACCTCGGTCCTCGCGCCGAAGTCGCCGGCATCGAGGCCCGGCCCGAGTTGGTCGCGCTCTGCAACGACCTCGCCCGGGACCACGGGCTGGCCCCGCACCTGCGATTCGCCGCCGGCGACATCGCCTCCGTAGCGCTTGAAAACCTCGACGCGCTGGTCGCCCTCCATGCCTGCGACACCGCCACCGACGATGCCCTGGCCAAAGGCATCGCCGCCGGCGCGCGCCTGCTCGTCGTTTCCCCCTGTTGCCAGAAGGAACTGCGTCGTCAACTCGCCGCCCCCGACGTGCTGGCCGAGGCGCTCCAGCACGGCATTTTCCAAGAACGCCAGGCAGAGTTCGTTACCGACGCCCTGCGCGCCCTGCTTTTGGAATGGGCGGGCTACCGAACCAAGGTGTTTGAGTTCATCTCGACCGAACACACCGCCAAAAACCTGATGATCGCCGCGATCAAAACGGGGCGCCCTCGCGGCTCCGATACCGCCCTCGCCGGCCGCCTCCGCGCATTCGCCGCCTTCTACGGCATCCGCCGCCAAGCCTTGGCCGCAAGGCTGGACTTCACGCTCGTAGATTGATCATCGGGTAAACTGTTATAATCCCAGCCGGCCGAGATATACCTCCGGATTAGTCTCGTATTGCTTTAGAACCTCGATGACCGCCCGGCGATATTCCAGTTGCGCAGGAATGCTATCCGTCCAGTTGGCCGTGGTCAGAAAGTAGTTGAAATAGTCTCCACGTTCAAACGCATAGACATCCGCTTCCGCCATGGTGCGAAGGGCGTAGATCAGATCCTTTCTCAATCGTGCGACTTCGGGCTTGTTGTTTTTGAACGTGACCGCCTGTGCCTTAAACTCGGATACCAGTTTCGCGATGCGCTCGCCGGGTCCGATCTTGCCGAGGTTGAACTCGACAAACGCCATGAACATATCGGTTGTCGCCCGGAATTTGGTGATGATTTCATGCTGGGCGCGGAAGCGCGTCAAATTGATGGGCTCCCACTTGGATATCGTGTCGATACGCGTGCCGAACCAGCGGCTTTCTGTGACCGAAAACCTGGGTAAAATCCCCGTGTTTACATTGGCGCCGCGCGGCAACAATCGCCGGGTTTCGACATTCGTGACAACCCCCACAACCTCATAGGTGGAAAAACCCAGAATCGGTCCACCCCGGCTCTCGGGGTCGAGATCGTAACCGAAATCCACCGACCTCGGCGTTATGGTCCTTACGTAGCCGTAGTTGGGTTGTGGCTGCGCACCTTCAGTCCAGAACTTTAGGAAACCTATCCGGTCCTCCTGCTTCACCGCATCGGCCACGTTGGCGGCTAGCTTCAGGCCTCCCGCCTTGGGATTGATCCGTAGTAACGCAATATCCGCACCCACGGCACCAAAGGCCTCCGTGGGAGGCAGGTCCCGACCGCTGGCGTCTGAAATCACCAGTCGGTTCCCGCCAAGGAGCGTGCTCAGATTGGTGAGCACAAAGTCGCCGCCCTTGATGTTCACCTTAAAACCAGAAGCTGCCTTTTCCCCGCCGGCCACCTTCACCATCGCCTGAAAGTGTTCGTCCGTGAACGACAAGTCCGCCGTCGTGCGCAGTCCAGCATGTTTCACCAACTCCACCGCACCACCGAAACCGAGACCCTCCGGATCAAATGGCGGCAGCCGCGACGGCAGGCTCAGGTTGAAATCCTTCGACGAAAGGTTCGGATTCAGGCTTTGGGAGTACCGCGCCTCGCGCAGCGTCACGAACGGGCTCGACCCGACCTGCTGCTCGGGTCCAGGCACCTGAGGGCGGAAATAAACCAGCGAGCGAACGACAAAGTGGCTGGCCTTGTCGATCCACACCTCGACGGGCCGGCCTTTCGTATTGCGAGCGATTATTCGGTAGACTCCGCCTTCCTCGCTCGCGAGCTCGGGCTGCTTCAAATCGAAGGACGCTGCAGCGGAACCGTTCTTTTCCACTAGGATGAGCGGCAGCAGGACATCGTCTTCCCAGATGGTGCTGATCTTTTCTCGGAGCAGGCCGATGCCGGCGTCACTGGCGATGGATTGAAACGAAACGCCTTGCGGACCGAAAACCGACTGCCGGTTCTCTCCCGCCATACGCATCAGCACAAAGTAGCCGTTGGGCAACGCGCGCTCGGAATCGCCTTCCGCCCCTTTGACCTCGATGCCATCGCGAACCGTAGCCATCCACTCGTTTTGCAAGACGCACAATTTGAGACTGATCTGCTGACTCTTGGATGAACGCACCACACACTTCGGCTCATCTTCAACGGGAGTCGACATGAGCATCACGTCGAGGTTGCGCGTCGTGAGTTCCACCGTCCAAGATCTCAATCCAGCATAGGTGCCGGCCGAACGATCCAAAATGGCCTGCGCCGTCTCCGCCGACATCGCGACACCGGACAACACAAATAAAACAAGCCCAAGGCCCGTTGAAAAAAATCGCCGGGGCAGACAAAACGGAATCGAAACTCGGGTGACGATGACGCTCATGCAGGCGACGTTAAGCCATAGATTATACGATTTTGCATCTAAAAGTTTTTAAAAAATGACCTGGGACCAAATCGACTGGGCTGCACTCGACCGTCTTCGCGCGGGCTTTCTCAATGGCGGCGCCACCCGGGGCCCCTATTGGACTTCGCCGGCCGATCTCGCCAGCTACGATCTCACCTTCGCCGAACGCATCGGCTGGAAATGGGACGCGCTGCTCCGCGAGCTCTCCTTGCGGCGCTGGTCCCCCCAGGCGGGCACCACGCTGCTTGATTGGGGCTGCGGCAGCGGCATCGCCGGTCGTCGCGTCGCCGCAGCCTTCGGCCCCGGCCATTTCGCAGCCCTCCATGTGTGGGACCACTCCGAGCACGCCAGGGCCTACGCCGTGACCCGCGCACGCGAAAACTTTCCCAACTTTTCCGTTGCGGCGAGCACCGGCGAGCCGACACCCGCCACGTTGCCCGCAGACTACACGCTTGTCCTCAGCCATGTGCTTAACGAGCTCTCTGCCGACCAACGCACCGCCCTCCTCGCCCTAGTCGCCGGAGCCAACGCCGTGCTCTGGATCGAGCCTGGCACGCACGCCGACAGCCGCGCCCTCGCCTTCGTTCGCGACCAACTCCGCGACGGACCTCATCGCATCATCGCCCCGTGCACGCACCGTGAAACCTGCCCGCTGTTCCACGCCGCCAACGAGCGCGACTGGTGCCATTTCTTCGCCCCTCCCCCCGCAGGCATCCAGAACGACTCCAACTGGGTCCGCTTCGCCCATCGAGCCGGCATCGACCTGCGCAGCCAAGCCTACAGTTGCCTTGTCCTGGATCGCACGGCTGCAAACGCAGCCTTCCCCGCCGACTCCGCCCGCCTCCTGGGTCGCCCCGAAGTCTTCAAGCCCTACGCGCGGTTCCTCGCTTGCGACTCCACTGGGCTCCACTGGCTGGAGCTGCCCAAGCGCACCGACCCCGTCCTGGTCAAACGGCTCGATAAAAACCCTCACGTCCCGCTCTACGCACTTGCTCACGACGGCCGCCAGGCAACGTCGATGCGACCGCTGGTGGGTGAGACGGATGCAGGACAATAAACACGACGGGGCTGGGGCGTTTCGCGGCCTCATCGCCGTTTCTTAGTAAGGCCGTTCTACTTGGGTCGCCAAGGCGCCATCAGTTTCCACACCAGACCTGAGCGCAGATTTTCCGCCATCAGCAACGTGATGCCCTGGTCGATTCCGATGACGTCGGCTCCGACCCAGCCGGTCTGCGGGTTAAACGCATCGGCAAAGCCATACGGTCCGTAGATCTTGTCGCCCCAGCGCGCGTGCATCTCGCGCAGTGCCGCCGTGCACTCGCCCGGCACAAAGGGCAGAGATCCCGCTGCGGCGCATGGCACCACGGTGCCGTCGATGCGAGCATCCACCTCGCCCGCGAGCACCGCCGGCCCACCCCAGTCGATATAACCGGCGGCGCCATCCGACGACGTGAGCCCCCACACATTTTCTCCGTATCCAGGAAAACGGTCGCGCAGGTCGATGCATAACCGCTTTTGCGCCCGCGTAGCCGCACAGGCGTTGGCGAAGAAATTCACGCCCCCGACCGGGTCGATGTAGCCGCGCCAATCCATCCAAGCCTGCGGAAACTGGTGCACAAACAGCGGCGGATGCTGCAGGAACCGTTCGCCCGCATATTCAACCCAAGGCTCGCGCCGCCACGCCGTCCACGTCTCCGGGGGCGTCGGCCGGCTCGCGCCATGCACTGCAAACCAGGTCATCCCGTAGTGCTCGGAATACTGGTCCCAACTATGCGGCATGAGGCCGTTTTCCGGCGTCCATCCGTGGCGTATGCGACCGCCCTCATCGACCAACCAAGGCCAGTCCACCCGCGCCTCGATGGCCTGCGCAAGCTCCGCGACCGCCCCTCCAAAAAAACGCCCGGCGGACAACGCCCCGAAAACCGCCAGTCCCGTGTCGATGCTCGACGCCTCGCAATTCCAGCCCCGCACCCCGGTGCGCATGTCCACGAAGTGATAGAAAAACCCTCTTTCGTGCTGCACGTCGCGCCACAGGGTCCGCAGCACCCGCTCGGCGCACGCGCGGCACTCCGCCTGAGACTCCCAGCCACGTTCCGCCCCGATGGCTAGCGCGGTCAGACCGAAGCCCACCGCCGCGACACTGGCCATGTCGCCCGGTTTCGAACCGTCGGCCCTGGCCCGATCTGGAATCAAACCGCTGTGCGGGTGCGCGGTGTCGAAAAAAAACCGAAACGCCCTCCGTTGCACATCGTCGAGAAAGTGTTCGTCCGTCATGGGCGACAGCATGCATGAATCCCCGACGCGCGGCGAGCATGCTCACACCGTTCCGTCCGGGTTGCCACGGGCCCTGGTCTCGCACCCTCAAGCGCCCTCGCTTCAGTCGCGCGTTATTGTGCCGATGAGCCTTTGGCCCCGTTCATATTGATGTCAAAACTCACCATCGCCCAACGCATCGCCATCGGTTTCATGCTGCTGCTGGGGGCCATCGGCCTGCTCTGCGTTGCCATCATCGTCAAGTTCACGCTGATCAACCGGGAACTCGTCAACCTGAGCGTCAATGCGCTTCCCGGACTCAAGGCTCTCGCCAACATCGAGCCCGAGGTGATTCGCAACCAACTCAACGCGGTTCGTCATCTCAATGCGGCCACACCCGATGAAAAAGCCCGTTGGGAGAGTGAGATCAAAGCAAAGTCGGCGGCGCTGACCGGATTCTTTGACGACTACGCCAAGGGCATGACCCGCCCAAAGGACCGGGAAAACTTCGATCAACTCCAGGCCATCCGCAGCCGCTATGTGGACATTCGCGAGCACTTCCTGGCTCTAAGTCGCGAGGGGCGAAAAGTCGAAGCCGATGCTCTCAATCTCGCGCAATTCCGTCCCGCCTACGATGCCTATGCCGCGCTGGTGGGCGAAATGACCCATGAAAATGAAGCCGCCGCCCGGCTCGGGGTAAAAGAAATGCAGGCAACCGTTTATGAGTCGTTCCGTTGGGTGATCGGCATCTCGATTTCCGCCCTTATTCTGAGCATCACCGCCGCCGTCATCATCTCCCGGAGCATCAACGCCCGCTTGCGTCAGGTGTCCGCTCAACTGGACGTTGGTGCCGCTCAGGTTTCCTCGGCGGCCTCCAGTCTGTCCGCCGCCAGCCAGTCCATCGCCCAAGGCGCCAGCGAACAAGCGTCCTCCGTCGAAGAAAGCAGCGCCGCCATGGAGGAGATGTCCGGCATCCTGAAGCAAAACACCCTCACGGTGCATGAGTGCCGCGCCGCAGCGTCCATGACCCGCAATCTGGTGGACAACGGCTCCGAACGCATGAAACGCCTGCTCTCCGCCATGAATGCCATCGAGACCGCCAGTGTGGACATCGCCAAAACCCTTAAGACGATCGACGAAATTGCCTTCCTGACCAACATCCTCGCCCTCAACGCCGCCGTCGAGGCGGCCCGCGCCGGCCCGGCGGGCGCGGGCTTCTCCGTGGTGGCCGAAGAAGTGCGCTCCCTGGCCCTGCGGGCGGCGTCTGCGGCCAAGGAAACCGCCGATAAAATCAACGCCTCGATGAGCTCCAGCCGGCAGGGCGCCGCGCTCTGCACCGAAGTCGCCCAAGGTTTCGACGAGATAACCCAGCGTATCCGAGACCTTGACACGTCGATCAGCACAATCGCCAAAGCCAGCGAGGAGCAAAGCCAGGGAGTCGCCCAAATCAACGGCGCGCTCGGCGAGATGGACAAGGTCGTCCAGTCCAGCGCCGCGGCCGCCGAGGAAACCGCCTCCGCCTCCGAAGAACTCAACGCCCAGGCCGTCGAGCTTCAGCACAACGTCATCAGTCTCATGCAACTCGTGGACGGACGCGACCTCTGTGTCCCCCCGTCCGCCACGAACGCCAAACGCGTCGCCCAGCCTGCGTAAAACCTCACTGAACCGCATCCCCGCGTTCGGCCCGCCCGGGGGCCGTGCGGGGACGGTGCCTGGGAAAGCTTACAAAGCGTCTCCTGACAACAAGCCCCGCAGGCCGGCCTCGTCCAGAACAGGGACGCCAAGCGACCTGGCTTTGTCCAATTTCGATCCGGCCTCCTCTCCGGCGACGACGTAGTGGGTCTTGCGCGACACGCTCCCGCTCACCTTCCCCCCCGCCGCCTCGATCAGCGCCGCCGCCTCGTCGCGCGATAACGTGGGCAACGTGCCGGTGAGCACCAGCGTCTTGCCAGCCAGCGCCGCCCCGGCGGAGGCCTCTGCGGGCGAAGAGGGAGCCAGACCGGCGGCCAGCAATTCATCGACAAGCGCCCGGTTGGCCGGAATATCAAACCACGCGCGCACCGCCTCGGCGGTCTTTTCACCAAACCCGTCGATCTGCACGAGGTCGTTGAGCGAGGCTCCGGCCAGCGCTTCCAGTGAACGGAACCGCCGGGCCAGATCTTTGGCGGCAGCCGCACCGACCTGCGGGATGCCGAGCCCGTGGATCACCCGCCAAAGGTCCGCCGTGCGCCGGGCCGCGATGCCGTTGATAAGATTCGCCGCCCAGACCTCGCCGGATTTTTTGAGCGGCAGCAGATCCTCCACCTTCAACCGAAACAGATCGGGCATCGTCCTGATGAGCCCGCGCGAGAGCAACAGGTCCACGACCTCCTCGCCGAGGCCGTCGATGTCCAAACATGATTTGGACGCGAAGTGCTCCAGCTTGCGCCGCACTTTCTCCGGACACGCCGCGTTCGGACACAACCACTTTACACCCCCGGTCTCGCGCACCAGCGGCGTCGAGCATACCGGACACGCGGTCGGGAAAACGTAGGCCGCGCACTCCGGCGGGCGCTTGGCCAGCACCACCTCGACCACGGCGGGAATGATTTCACCCGCTTTTTCGACGAGCACGGTGTCACCCACGCGCACGTCCTTGCGCGCGATCTCGTCGGCGTTGTGCAACGTGGCGCGTTTCACCGTGGTGCCGGCAAGGAGCACCGGCTCCAATTCCGCGACCGGGGTGACCGCGCCCGTGCGCCCCACCTGGAGGGATATGGCGTTGATGCGCGTCTCGGCGCGATCCGGCGCAAACTTGTAGGCGCAGGCCCAGCGGGGCGACAACTTGCGGGCGGCTTGCCCGGCGCCGCGGTAACCAACCACCGCCTGTTGGTCTAAACGGTCGAGTTTCACCACCGCGCCGTCGGTGGCGTAGGCCAAGGTGCGCCGCAACGCGTCCAGTTCGCCGATGGCCGTCCACACGGCGTCGATCCCGCGCACCGCCCATGACTTTTCAACGACCGGAAGACCCCACGCACGAAGCTGCGACTGCAACGCCGACTGCGCGTCGATGCCGAGCGTCTCCGGCGCGGGTTCGCACGCGCCGAGACCGTAGAGGACGATTTCAAGGTGGCGCGCCGCCACCACCTTTGCATCGAGCTGCTTGAGGGTGCCGGCCGCGAGGTTGCGCGGATTGGCATAGAGCGCCTCACCGGCCTCCTCTTGAAGCTGGTTGATGCGCTGAAACTCCGCCTCACGGAGAAAAATCTCGCCGCGGATCTCGATCAAATCCGGCGTCGCAGGGGCGAGCAGATCATCCGCCAGGCGCAACGCCTTCGGCAGCCCCCGGATCGTGCGGACATTGGCGGTGACATCGTCGCCCTCCTCGCCGTCGCCGCGCGTCACGGCGCGTGTGAGCTTGCCGTGCTCATAAGTGAGACTCACGGCGACCCCGTCGATTTTGGGCTCGACCGTGTAGGCGAGATCATCGGCGGCGATGGCCTTAACCAAGCGCGCATGAAACTCGCGCAGCTCGGCTTCGTCGTAGGTGTTGTCCAGCGTGGTCATCGCCAGCCGATGCTTCGCGCGTACAAACCCTTCGGCGCGGTCATCCCCCACGCGCTGCGTCGGCGATTCGACTGCGGCAAGGTCGGGGAAACGCGCCTCCAATTCGGCGAGCTCCTGTTTGAGCGCGTCGTAGGCGTAGTCGCTCACCTCCGGCCGGGCATGGCGATAGTAGCGCTCGTCGTGCGCGGCGATTTCGGCCCGGAGCCGGGCAATGCGTTCTTGGGTCTCGACAGACGTCATAAGACGGCGATGACCACGGCCGGGGCGGCCACGTTGCGGGGACGAAGCCTGGGCTTGAAAACCGGCGTCTCCAACAACCCACGATACCACGGCCAAAAATGATAAAGAACGACGGCCAGGATGGCGCCCAGAGTATCGGCCAGCCAATCGTGATAATCCATGGAACGCCCCGGGGTGAAACTCTGATGAAGCTCGTCGATCGCTCCGAACATCGACACCACCAACACCGCCCGGACCATATGTTCCCGGCGAAACGACCTGAGAGTCAGCGTGGCCATCAGTCCGAAAACCGAAAAATGGGCTATCTTGTCGAAATTCACGACGTCGGGGGCCGCAACTTGGCCATGTCCCGAGGCCCAAACGACCGTGCCGGCCAGCGCCACGGCATAGACCCATTTCCAGGAAGAGGGTTGTCGTTCAGTTTTCACGAAATCCATGGTGAGGCTGCGCCGGAAAAATCCAAGGGGCGAATATGCCCTTTCCTCGCAAGGAGCCTTTAGAACAGTTAATTGAACGATCAATTTTTCAATTAAACTGACCGCTCCATGAATCCCGCCAAAAAAGAGCCGCCAAAGCCCGTCCAATCTCCCCACCGGGCATGGTCACTTTTGAGGACTTTGGATATGCGAGAAATCTGGTGGGCGTGTCTGGATCTATGGGAATCACGACGGGGCCTCAGGTTGTCGCTTTTATTCCCCTGTGTCGCAGGTGTCCTCGCCGTAACGGCGACCCTGTGGGTTTATCCTTGGTGGCGCCAGCGCACCGCCGTCGACATGGCGCGACAATGGCTCGTGGCAGGCAGGCTAGAGCAGGCCTCGGAATCAATACAGGAGGCCATCAAGATCGCTCCCCAGCGACCCGAAACCTGGCAACTCGCCGGCGATCTCGCCAGGCGGCTCGGTAATACAAACAGCGCTCTCATTTACTCGCGCAAGGCGGCCGAACTCGTTCCGGCAAACTCCGATCGCGTCCTGACCTGGGCCTCGGACGCCCTGCTGGCCGGACAGCCGGACGAAACCCGACAGGCACTCGCCAGCTTGCCACCCACCGAGTTCGTAGGCTCGGCGCGGGCCCAGCGCATCGCGGGTGAACTCGCGCGACGCCGCCTCGACTTCGGAACGGCACGCATGCATTTTGAAAATGCATTGAGCATTGAGGGCGCCGTGGCGATAAACGAAGTGCCGCTGGGCATAGTCCTCCTGCGCTCGAGTATTCCCGATGCGCGGCAGCGCGGGCTCGATCTGCTCGCCAAGTGGGTCAAGGATCCCGAGTGGGGTGCCAACGCCAGTCGCAACCTGCTCCAGGATGCTTTGGCCCACGACGACCGAACCTCCATGCTGAGATGGGCAGACTCACTCCGCGGACACCCACGCTGCACGTTGGGAGACCTGCCGGATTGCCTGCTTGCCCTGTCCAAGACGGACGAACGCCGCTTCGCCGAGGTGCTCTGGACGATGAAAGCGAGTCACGAGACCGATACCGCAAACATCGCCCTGCTCGTAAGCTGGCTAAATCAAATCGGCCGCTCCGCCGAGGCGGTAGGCTGGATCAAAAACCTGCCTACGGAGAAGGTGCGTAAGCCGCCGGCCGCCGTGAGCGCGGCCGAGTCACTTCGTCACGTCGCCGACTGGCCGGGCCTCATGGAGTGGGTATCCTCCGGCGACTGGGGGCGTGACCTTGAGCCCTTGCGCCTCGGCTATGAACTCCTGGCCGCGCGTCGCTCGGAACGAACGGCCGAGGCCACGTATGCTTGGGAAACGCTTTCGGCGCGTGCGGCGACCGACGGAGGTCGCACGCTTTTTGTAGCTGAGTCCCTATACGCCTGGGGCTTGCGAAACGAAGCGTTGATGCTTCTATGGATGGCCACCGAGATACCGGAAATCGCCGTCCAATCCTTGGGCACGCTCGCCCGGCACTACCAAGTGGAACACGATAGCGACGGACAATTTCGAGTGTTCAAACGCCTGCGCTCTCTGCGCACCAAGGATCACTCGGTTGCCAACAACTATGCGTTTTTCGCCGCGCTGACCGGCAACGACCTTCGACTCGCGGAGCAAATCGCAGCCGATAATCACCATCAATACCCCGGGAATCGGGCCTATCTGGGAACCTACGCGCTGACTCTGCTGGTGCAAAACCGCGCAGCAGAAGCCATCAAGCTCCTTCAGCCGGCCCTCACCGGACATGAAGTGGGCCCGGAGATCGCCTTGGCCTACGGACTGGCTTTGGCCGCAACGGGAGAGAAGCAAAAAGCCGGAGAAGTCCTGGCCACACTCGACCCCGCCACGCTCAGCACGCACGAATCCTCGCGAATAGCACAGGCGATCAGGTAGGCTTGTTGCCTGCTACGCCGGCCTGGCTAGCCGGCCGACGTCGGCGCCAGATGGAAACGCCATAAAGAGCCATGGCCCCGAGCAATGGGAGGCTCGAGCCGACCTCGGGAATCGGGCGACCATCGATCGTGGCCAGCGATCCGACCTGATAAACCAGCAAGCCGCTTGGGTTGAAATCGGAGTTGGCGCTGGAGCCGACGATGCTGTTGGTGTTAGAAACCACGATCGTCAGGTAGTTCGTTCCAATATTGAACGTCGTGTTGTTGGCACCGCCAGAACCGTAATTTTGCAGATTGACCGCCGTGGTGTTGTTCCAGGCATTGGTGCCCGAAGCGGAGACCGCATAATCGGCGTTGATAGCCCCACCCCCGGTCACTGTAACCGGATTTTGACTCACGTAGATGCTGTAGGCGTCGTCTGCGGCAATGGTGAGACTGATCGCTATCTGATTGGTAGCTACGCCCGAGCCCGTGCCAATGATGCTGAAAGCGAGCTGATAAACGTAGAATGCCGCGTTGGTCCCGGTAGTTCCGTTGCCCGGCAGGTAAACACCGCCGATATTGGCCGAGCCGCCGACCGAGGCAGTCATCGCCCCTGGAGCGGTGATCCATTGCGCGGAACTGGTATTGCTCACATATGCACTGTCGATGTAGGCGCTGCTCAGCACATAAGCCCCGGAGGCGCTCGTGTAGGTGCTTTCGTTACGAAAGCGCGAGCCGTTGACATAAGCATAGGTTACATCCCAGTTGGAATCGCGACCACCACCCGGTTGCAGGCCGCCAGTGCTATTAAGACCCGTGTAATAGAGTCCGCTGATGTCAGTTGCTGAACCCGCCTGCAAACTTTGCCGGCAGACCAAGGCCAAGAAAAGAATCCCAAATGACGGAAAGAACCTCATGCGCTTCACACACCGGAGTTGATTTAAAAAGTCCAAATGAGCAAGGCGATAGATACACGTAGGCATACGTGTCCATTCAAGTGAACATAGTCCTTCTTCAGGCGAACAAAGAAGAACTCGCCTAAGCAATCCCAACATAGGGCAAACAAGACGATTAAGAACGGTGACGAACAAAGGATTCCTGGAGGCAACGGCGCCGCCGCGACAGGACGGTTAAAGGAATTAACCGCGCGTCGTGCAAAACCTCAACGCGGGGAAAATGGTCGGGCTGGTGAGATTCGAACTCACGACCTCTTGCACCCCATGCAAGCGCGCTACCAGGCTACGCTACAGCCCGAACTGGAAGGGTCACAAAGCCGGACGCCCGTGACGGAAGCAAGCGGTTTTTTTGGCAATTCATCAAGTGCTCCGATGCCGGACATGGGCCGCCGCGTTCTCAGGATTGCGATTCGGTGCGACTGCCTGCAACGATGTGGGTATGTCCGAGCAAAAAGACCTGATGACCACCAACCGAAAGGCGCTCACGATCAATCTCGACGAGCCTAAATACGGCACCTTTGCCGAGATTGGAGCAGGTCAGGAGGTGGCCCGCATTTTTTTCCAGGCGGGCGGGGCCGCCGGCACCGTGGCGAAATCAATGTCTGCCTACGACATGACCTTCAGCGACGCGATTTATGGCAAAGCCCCCCGCTACGTCTCGCGAGAGCGTCTCGGTCTCATGCTCGACCACGAATACACGCTGCTGATCGAACGCCTCGGCGAAAAGCGCGGGGCCAACACCACCTTCTTCGTTTTTGCCGATACCGTGGCTGCGCGTAGCTACAAAGGCACCAACGAATGCCACGGCTGGATGGGCATCCGTTTCCAGACCGAGCCCCACGGCCCGCACAGCGACATCATGATCCACGTCCGCATGTGGGATAAGGACAACCTTCTCCAACAACAGGCCCTCGGCGTCGTGGGCACCAACCTGATCTACGGAGCTTTCTACCTCCGCGCCGATCCCGAGGAACTCATCCGCTCCCTGCTCGACAACATCGGCCCCGAGCGCATCGAGGTCGATATGCTTAAGATGACCGGGCCCGCCTTTGCCAAGGTGGACAACCGGCTCATGTCGCTCTACTTGGTGCGCCACAAGCTCACCAACGCCGTCATGTTCGGCCCGGATGGCGAAGTGCTCCAGCCCTCCGAGATACTCTATAAAAAAGCGGTGCTGGTGGAGCGCGGCAGTTTCCGTCCCGTCACCCATGTCAATGTCGACATGCTCAACTGCGCCTGCGCCCAGTTCATGCAGGAACCTCAAGTCAAGGGGAAGGACGTCGTGGTCCTTATGGAAATCACCATGAACAACCTGCTCGCATCGGGCGGACTCGATGCCAACGATTTCCTGTCGCGCGTCGACCTGCTGGGCGACATCGGCTTCACCGTGCTGATCTCGGACTACTCGGAGTATTACCGCCTCACGTCCTACTTCCGTCGATACACACAGGAGATGATCGGCGTGGCCCTGGGAATCAACAACCTCCTGGAGATCTTCAACGAAAAGTACTACGAGAATCTGCCCGGGGGCATCCTGGAAAACTTCGGACGACTCTTCCGCAACGCCGTCAGGCTATACATTTATCCGATGCAGCAGCACGCCTACGACCGCTACCTTGAGGTCGGCTACCCGGCCGCGGGCGAACAGACCGCCGGCTCCTCCTTCGCATCCAGCGTGTTGCTCACCGCCAAAAACCTCCAGGTGGACTCGCATCTGAGCAACCTCTACGCACATCTTCTCGAAAACCACTACATCGAGTGCATCGTGGGTTTCGACAAAAACATCCTCAACATCTTCTCCCGCGATGTGCTGCAACGCATCCAAAACAGGGATCCGAGCTGGGAGTCGATGGTGCCCGAGCCCGTCGTGACCGCCATCAAGAAACGCGGCCTTTTCGGCTATACGGCGGGGCCGGCGGCCGGCGACGGCAAATGACGGTGCAAGGCCGCGCAAAACGCATTCCGGCCGACGCACCCCGCATTGCGTCCACAAGCGACCCTTCATAATGATCTTTCTTCTCGCGGTCTCCATCCTCTGGGCCTTTTCGTTCGGTCTCATAAAAGGTCGCCTGGCAGGGCTGGACCCGGTCGCGGTGAGCGCCGTGCGCATGGCGTTCGCAGCGGCGGTCTTTTTGCCGTTTCTACGTCCGCGCGCCCTGCCCCGCAGGGACGTAATCTCGCTCTCGGCATTGGGCGCGGTCCAATTTGGCCTGATGTATGTGCTCTACATCACCGCCTTTGGCTACCTGAAGGCGCACGAAGTCGCACTCGCGACCACTCTGACGCCCGCATATGTGGCGTTGCTCTACGCCGCAGTGGAGAACCGCACCCGCTGGCGACATATGGCGGCGGCAGGCCTGGCGGTGGCGGGGGCCGCCATCTTGATTTGGGAAAAACACGCGAGCGACTCCATCATCACCGGCTTTCTTATCGTGCAGGCGGCAAACCTCTGCTTCGCCGCCGGACAGATCGCCTACAAACGCATCCGCCCCACCCTGCCCGCCGGATTGAAAGATTCGGCGATTTTCTTCTGGCCGTGCGCGGGCGCGCTGGCCGCCACGTCGGCGACATCGTTGCTGATGACGGACTGGGGCGGCTTTGCCCCGTCGGTTTCCCAATGGGCCGTGCTCGCCTACCTGGGCGTGCTAGCCTCGGGTGCCGGATTTTTCCTCTGGAACTACGGTGCACTCCATGTGAACACAGGCACGCTGGCCGCATTCAACAATGCCAAGGTGCCGCTTGCCGTGGCCTGTTCACTGCTGTTTTTCGGTGAAACTCCCGAAAGCATCCCTCGGCTGCTGGGGAGCCTGGCATTGCTGGCCCTCGCCGTAATAATCACAGAGCGGGACCTCGCCTCGGATGACATTAAAAAGGCGGGTCCCGGGGGACCCGCCCGATAAACCTGCCAACGTCGGAAGAACTCAGCTCGAATAAAAGGCGTTGATCTTGTCGGCCACGTCACGGAAGCCGATGTCCTCGCTGTAAATGATCTTAAACTCAGCGATAGCCTCGTTCTTTTTCCCCATGCTCTCAAAGCAACTCGCCAACTCGTAGATGACGTCCTTTTTCAGGTCGTCCATGACTTGAAGCTCGCCTTTGGCGGTCTGGAATTGAGCAACCGCGAGGTCGAACATCTTTCTCGCCTTGAGGGCCTTGCCCATGCCGGTGATGGCCTGGATGCGAACCTTGGGGTTCTTCTGCGCCTGCTGATAGTTGGCGATGGCGTTCTGAAAATCACCGGCCGCGTAATGAAGATTGGCCAGAGTGAACCGGGCGCCGTAGTCGTTGGGATAGCGCTCCACAAATGACTTGGCCTCGGCGAGCTGGATTTCGGCAAATTCGCGCCGGGCCTTGGCGAGGGATTCGACCAGGGCTGCGTCGCCGGGCGAAAGCGCGACCTGCGCCTCGATTTCCTGGATGCGACGCTCAAGAATCGCCGTCTGTAGGTCGCTCTCCTGCTTGGCCAAGGTGGTATCGGCCGCACCGGCAGGCAGGCTGCGGGCCTTGCGGATGTACTCCACGGCTTGCTCGAGTTTGTTAAGCTTTTTGTAGCCGTCCACGATGCTGCGGTAGTGGTTTAAGTTGTCGGGCTGGGCCTTGAGGCGCTCGAGGGCCTCGTCGATCAACTTCTGGGTCATCTCCTCGGACGTGACGACTTTGGAGGCCTGCTCCAACATGACCGCCTGAGCCTCGTCCTTGAGCTTGTCGCGGAAAGAGCCTTTTTCCTCCCAATTGCCCTTGTCGGTGGTCTGGGCCACGGCGGCTTTGCGCATCAACGCGAGCCCGTCGCCGTCCTGGGGCTTGAGCTTGAGCAACTCATCGGCGGCACGAAGGGCATCCTTGGGACGCTTGGCGGCGAGATAAGCCTCGCCCAAGTTAAGCAGAGCCTCCCGATCAGCGGGGTGGAGCTCATGGATCGCCTCCCAGGCGAAAGCGACCGTCTCGGGCAAGTCCAAGCCGTGCGCGGCATCGGCGAGCATCTTGAGGGCTGGCACGCTGGTCGGGTCGCTGGATAGCATCTTCTCAGCCGCTTCGAGCAGTTTGGAAGGCTCTTTCTTGCCGCCTCCGAAAAGGAATCCGGCCTGGGTAACAGAGCCGAACGCCTTGGCGAAAAGCTTGGTTTTGCCGGCGATCTGACGAAGCTGCGCAACGCGCTGCAGGCGGCGGACCGGCAGGCAGCCGGGGGCGTTTTTCAAAACCTGGGTCGTGACGTCCAGAACGTAGTCAAGTTGACCGCGCTGAAGCGCGATCTGGGAGTTTTCGATCTGTTTCTGGACACGGGGGTCAAGCGAGGAGACGGGGACTTCAGGCATAGGGGATGTCATGAACGAACCCATGCCAACCCGGGCGGTCAACGCTAGATTGACCGATCAGAGAAGCTCCAAATCAACCGCCGCCGCCCGAACGAGCCGTTCAAGCCCGGCGGATACGATGTCGTCGTCCGGCCCCTCCACCAACAGTCGCAGTTTGGCCTCGGTGCCGGAAAACCTCACCAGCACCCGGCCATGGGCTCCCAAATCTGCCTCCAGGGCGGCTATGGCCTCGGAAAGCGTGGCGCAGCCCGGGAGGTCGCGTTTCTCTCTAACCTTGAGGTTGCGGGTGCCTTGGGGGAATTTCCTCAAAACCCGCCTCAGCTCCGAAAGCGGACGCCCCTCGGCCAGCATGACCTCGATGACCTTGAGCGCGGCTACCAGCCCGTCGCCCGTCGGCGATGTATCCGAACAGATGATATGCCCGCTGGACTCCCCTCCGAGCGTGGCGCCCTCGGCGAGCATGCGCTCGATCACATAACGGTCGCCCACGGGGGTCCGAACCACACGCCCACCTGCTGCGGCAATGGCGGCATCCACTCCCAGATTGCTCTGGACCGTGACCACCAGCGTGGCGGACGCGAGCTGGCTACGACCGAGGGCATGTCGTGCCAAAATCGCGAGGATCTCGTCTCCGTCTAGCGCCGACCCGGTTTCATCGCACAGGACGCAACGGTCGCCATCCCCGTCGTGGGCGATGCCGATGCGTGCTCCCGCTGCCACGACAAGCGCGCCAAGTTCCCCGGGGTGCTCGCTGCCCACGCCGGCGTTGATGTTATGCCCGTCGGGGACATTGCCGATTCCGACCACCTCCGCACCGAGCGCCCTCAAGACAACCGGACTGGTGCCGACCGTGGCGCCGTTCGCCGTGTCCAGCACGACGCGCCAATCCGCCAAGGCGTCCGCCGGCAGCAGACGCCCGGCGGCCAGGATGTAGTCGGCGACGCCGTCTTGAGCGGGCACCACGGCGAGCGGAGTACACGCCTCGTCGGGCAACAGGGACTCGATACGAACTTCGTCCTCGTCGGTGAGCTTGATGCCCGTTCCCGCGAAAAACTTGATGCCGTTGTCCGGCGCCGGATTGTGCGAGGCGGTGACGACGACCCCGAGGACGGCACCTGTCATGCGCACGGCGCGAGCCACTGCCGGCGTGGGCAGCACGCCCAGGGAGACGGGTTTCAATCCGGCTGCCGCGAGACCGGCGGCGACCGCCCGGACCAGCGCATCCCCCGAAGAGCGGGTGTCGCGGCCGATCAGTACGCGACCCCGGCCGCCCGCCCAAAGGCCGGCCGCCTGCCCGAGACGCGCGGCAAACGCTTCGTTGACAACAGGACCGCCATAGGGGCCCCTCACCCCGTCGGTGCCGAAATAGATGCGTTTCATTTTTTAAAAAACTCTCGGGTGGCCGCAATCCGGTCCCTCACGGCGCCCCCCAGCAAAAGCTCGCGGGCAAAGCCTGTGCCTTCGCCGACCGACTTCGTGCGGCCGACGATCCAGAGCGCGGTCGCGGCGTTATAGACGATGGTGTCAGTCAGGCCGGTCGGAGCACGTCCGGCGAGTAGCGCCTCAACGATTGCGAGATTGGTCGCAAGGTCGCCGCCCTCAAGGTCGGCGAAGGGCGCGGGAGAAAACCCGTGCTCTTCGGGCCGCCAAAAACCCTCGATTTGGCGAAGGCGGCCGATGCCACGCACGCGGTTCGGGGTGGCTGTGGTGAGTTCATCAATACCTCGGTCGGGACCGATGACGCCATGCGCGGCCAGCCCCGCGCGGGTGCCCAGAATGTCGAGCACATCGGCCAGTTTTTCCACCCAGGGCTCGGAAAAAACACCGAGGAGGATATGGGCCGGTCGACCAGGGTTGATGAGCGGACCGAGGATGTTGAAAACCGAGCGGCGCCCCTGGGCAGCGAGGAGTTTACGGGTTGGCGCGATGTGCTTGAAGGTAGGGTGATAGGCCGGGGCGAAGAAAAAGGCGAAGCCCAGCGCAGCCAAGGCACCGCGCACCTTCTCGTGCGGAGCCTCCAGATCAACCCCCAGCCCGGCCAGAAGATCGGCACTGCCGCATTTGGAGGTGATCCCTCGATTGCCATGCTTCATCACGGGCACTCCCGCGCAGGCCAAGGTAAACACGACCATGCTGGATATGTTAAATCCGCCAGCCATGTCGCCGCCGGTGCCGACGATATCGATCGAGTCGGCCGACCAAGCCTCGACTCCCGGGTCGATGGCCCGTGAACGAAACGCCCGGGCGAATGCGGCGATTTCTTCGGGCGTCTCGCCCTTGTCGCCGAGGGCGGACAAAAAAGCGACCTTGGTCTGGTCGGGCACCTCGGGTGAAGCCAGGGCGGCGGCGGCGATCTCGACGTTGTCGGGAGTCAAATTCTGGCGCTCCTGCATTTGGGCGATGAGATCGATCAAGTCGGGCATGACGCGGATGGAAGCGAAAAACCTCGGCGCGAGGGAAGCATAAACTCGACAGAACACCGGCGTTCTGGGAGCACACGCGGGTGCTCCGCTTCTTATTAATCCTAGGCACCGCTTGGTGGCTCTCCTTGCCCGCATTCTCGCAAACCACGGCCGACAAGCCCACCGGACCGCTCGCCGAGCTCAGCGCCCGCGACGCGGTCATCCTGGGGATTGTCGAGGGCGTGACGGAGTTTTTGCCCGTCTCATCCACCGGCCACCTGATCATCGCCAGCCATGCGCTGGGCCTGGAAAAAGAGGAACCACTGCTGGATGCCGCCGGCGATCCGCTCTGGTATAAAAAGCCGTCCGCCCAACACCCCGAGGGCGTGGCGCTCACCCTTAAACTCGCCGCCGACACCTACACCGTGGTGATCCAAGCCGGCGCCATCGCGGCGGTTGTTCTTATCTACTGGGGACAACTCACGGGCATCCTGCGCGGCCTGATCGGACAGAACAGTGCCGGCCTGCGCCTGCTTCGGAACATCATCGTCGCGTGCATCCCGGCAGTCTTGCTCGGCCTCACCGCCGGCAATTTTATCGACGAGTATCTGTTTTCAATCGAAGCCGTGGTCGCCGCACTCGTGAGCGGCTCGGTGCTGATGTTGGCCGCCGAACGCTGGCGCAAACAACAGCGCGCCTCCGCCGCCTCCCGCCTGGAGCCCTCCGACCTGACCATCCGCCAGGCCTTCGGCATCGGCCTGATGCAATGCTTCGCCCTATGGCCGGGCATGAGCCGTTCGATGGTGACGATGGTCGGCGGTTACTTTGCCGGCCTATCCCCCGCCCGATCGGCCGAATTCAGTTTTCTGGTCGGCCTGCCCATTCTCACAGGTGCCGCCTTGCTTAAAGGCTACAAGGCCGGCCCCGCGATGATCCAAGTCTTCGGCACATCCTCGGTGATCCTGGGCAGCCTGGTCGCGGCCATATCGGCCGCTCTTGCCGTCAAATTTCTCGTCAACTACCTCGCCCGCCACGGACTCGGCGTTTTTGCGGTGTATCGAATCGCGCTGGCACTGGTTATCGGTGCCTGGTTCTTGGTGAACTGAAACCGCCAAAGAACACGCTGGGATCCGAGATGGCACTTGACGCACGAAAGCGCCGGGCTCTACGTTCAACCTTTACCACCAATAAAAGACCTCGTCACACGAACGTCACCCACCCTTTAACCTACACCGACCATGGCTAATCCGAAACGCAAGCAATCCAAACGCCGTAGCGCCAACCGCCGCGCCGCCAACGCTTTCAAGGCTCCTCAAATCGCCAAAGATCCCACCGACGGCTCCGCTTTCCGCCCCCATCACGTGAACCCCACCAACGGCACTTATCGCGGCCGCCAAGTGGTCAACGTCGAGGTCTAAGCCTCGCGTCTCGCATCAAACGGGCATCCACCATCCCTCGCGATGGTTTCATCTTCCGGATTAACCGGGCGCATCGCGGTTGACGCGATGGGAGGCGATCTGGGCCCACCCGAAGTGGTGGCGGCCGTAAAGCTCGCTTTGACGGAGTTCGACGAGCTCAACCCCATCACCCTCGTGGGTGATGAGGACGTGCTTAAGCCCTTGCTCGTCAAGCACGGCCTCGTCGAGCATCCCTCGTTGGGGCTTTTTCATGCCTCCGAGGTCATCACCATGGAGGACAAACCCATTCCCGCGCTAAAGCGGAAAAAGGATGCCTCGATGTTTCGCGCCATTGACCTGGTGAAATCCGGCGAGGCGGCGGCGGTTGTAAGTTGCGGCAACACCGGAGCCCTCATGGCCGGAGGCACCATCAAACTGCGCACGCTTGACGGCATCGACCGGCCGGCTCTGGCCGCGATCATTCCCCGTAAGAACGGCCACTTTATCCTGATTGATGCGGGGGCCAACCCCGAGGCCGAGCCCGAGCACCTTGTGCACAATGCGATTCTGGGTGCCCACTACGCCCGAGTGGTTTTCGGGGTGTCACGCCCTCGTGTCGGCTTGCTCACCATCGGCACCGAGGAAGGTAAGGGCAACGCCCTCATAAGCGCGACCCATGAACACCTCAAAAACATCGGTGATCTCGTCAATTACGCGGGACCGACCGAGGGTTTCCAAGTGTTCACCGACCACTGCGAAGTCGCCGTGTGCGACGGTTTTGTCGGCAACCTTCTTCTGAAAAGCTGGGAGTCGTTGGCACACTTTTTCTCCGACACGCTCAAAGCCGAACTGAAGGCCAACCCACTGCGCATGAGCGGGGCGATACTGTCCCGAGGCGCGTTCAAGGCGCTGAAAAAACGCATGAACCCCGAGGTTTACGGCGGCGCCCCGCTACTCGGCCTCCGTGGCAACGTGCTTAAGGCTCATGGTTCCAGCAATCGCCAAGCCATAAAAAACGCCATCCACGCCGCCAGCAAGATCATCAAGGCTGACATGCTTCATCTCATCGCGGCCGATGCCGCACGGGCCAACGCCGTCATTCGCCCGCCTCAGTCGGCGACCCCTTTGGCGCGGGAGAGCTCCACCGCCTGAGTGCCCGACCACCGGGTGGTGGACGCATCCCGGAAGTATTTTTCGTTTCGCACAAAATGGGTTCCCCCGCCATAGCCATTCTCGGCACCGGTTCCTACGCCCCCGAAAAAATCCTCACCAACGACGATCTTTCCAAGTTGGTGGACACCTCCGACGAGTGGATTTTTACCCGCACCGGCATCCGTGAGCGCCATATCGCGGCGCCGAACGAGACCACCTCGCAAATGGCGGCCGCCGCCGCGCGATTGGCCATGTCCGACGCGGGAGTCACCGCCGCCGATATCGACCTGATCATCGTCGCCACCGTTACGCCGGACCTGCCCATGCCGGCGACCGCCTGCTTCGTGCAACACCAGCTGGGCGTCCCAACCCACGCAGCGTGCTTCGATCTCAACGCCGCCTGCTCGGGCTTTATCTATGCGCTCGATACCGCGTGGGCCATGCTCGGCTCCGGTCGTTACCGGCATGCGCTCGTCATCGGCGCGGAAAAGTTTTCGTCGGTGCTGGACTGGAAGGATCGCACCACCTGCGTGCTGTTCGGTGACGGTGCCGGCGCTGTGGTGCTCGGACCGACACGCGGCACCGGCCAAATTCTGGGCACCAAACTTTATACTGAGGGAGCCCATACCCACTTGCTCTGCATCCCCGATGGAGGCAGCAACACACCGGATCCGGCCGCGACGGGTGCCCGCACCCCTCGCACTGTCAGCATGAAGGGTCGTGAGATATTCAAGATCGCCGTGCGTGAGATGGAGGAGGCCGCCCGGGATATCCTCGCCCAGCACCAGATTACACCGGCTCAAATCGGCTGTGTAATCCCCCACCAGGCCAACCTGCGCATCATCGACGCGATCGCCCGCTATCTCGAACTGCCCGCCGAGCGATTCTTTGTTAATCTCGAGCGCTACGGCAACACCTCGGCCGCATCCATTCCCCTCGCCCTGGACGAGGCCCGCAGCTCCGGCCGCATCAAACCGGGCGAAACCACCCTCTTCGTCGCGTTCGGGGCGGGCTTGACCTATGGTTCCGCGCTGGTTCGCTGGTGACTCTTTACGACATGCCCAAACTATTCGCCCGCATTCTGTCCCTCTTTTCACTTGTTGGTTTAGTCGCGGCGATGGTCTCGACCACCCCCTTGCGGGCCGATTTGGTATGGACCCCGCAAACAGGCTGGAAAGTCGAGGGCGGCGCTCTCTCCGGCATACTGCCGGATGAAGGCCGTAACGCGCTCGATTCGATGAACAAGGCACGCGCCGATGAGGAGAACGGCAAGAAGTCGTCCGCGATGTCCCGTTACGAGAAGATCGCCAAGAGGTATCCCAACTCCATCTACGCCCCGGAGGCCCTTTATCGCGCCGGCCTCATCCGCCAGTCGCGTCGGCAATACGCCAAGGCCTTCGAAAATTTCCAGAATGTCGTGGGTCGATACCCCAACTCGCAGCATTTCAACGAAATCATCGGCCAACAATACCGCATCGCCAACGATCTCCTCGAAGGAAAACGCCCCCTTTATTTCGGCCTGATCCCAGGTTTGAAGAGCCGCGCCAAGGGCGTTACCTATTTCGATGTGATCGTCGAGACAGCCCCCTACAGCGATTACGCTCCGCTCGCACTCATGAACGTCGCTCGCGGGCATCAAAAACTCGGTGAGCCTGACCTCGCGATCGACGCGCTAGATCGAATGATCAACGATTACCAGAAGAGCCTGCTCGCCCCCGAAGCCTATTTTAAACTCGCGCAAGCTCACGCCTCACTCGTCCAAGGACCCTACTACGATCAAGGCGCCACCCAGCAGGCCATCACCTATTTCCAAGATTTTCTGATTCTCTTCCCGGCCGACAGCAACGTCCCCGGCGTCGAAAAAGGGCTCGCAGATGTGCGCAAGACCTTTTCCGACAGCAAAATCAAAATCGGAGACTTTTATTTCTACAAGCGCGACAATTTCAAGGCAGCCCGCGTTTTCTACAACGAAGCCATCACGGCCTATCCCGACTCGCCCTCGGCCGAACTGGCCCGCAAACGCCTCGCCGATGTCGAAAAAGCCGAGTCCAAGGCCAAGACTCCCGAACTCCCCCGCCCCACTCCCAAGCGTAGTTTTTGGCTGTTCTGAGGCCCGTACGCCCCTGCTTTTCACGGGCACTTTACCTTAAATGCGTGCATTCATTTTTCTCTGTGCGGCAGCTCTTCTTTTCTCGACCGGCTGCTCCAACTACAAACTCGGGACAGGCGGCCAGCTCTCTTTTCGCACGCTCTATGTCGCCCCGGTCGTCAACGAGGCCAAGGTTCCCCAGGCGGTCGCCGTAGTCAGCACCCTGCTACGCGAATCCTTTCTGAACGACCCGCGCATCATCTTGGTAAACACGCCCGAAGAGGCCGATGCCACGCTCACCGTGCGCCTCGTGAAATATGGCCGTTCGGAGAAAACCGGTCGCCCCGGCGACAGTGGCCTGGCCCGCAACTTCGATATCTCACTCGATTCTGAAATATCCCTGCGCGACAACCGCACGAACACCTTTCTCTTCGAAAAGCGCAAGGCCACGGCCACGCGCGAAATCTTCACCGATGGTGGCCAACAACTTCAGGCCGAATTCCAAAACGTGCCCGTCCTGGCTGAAACCCTGGCCAAAAACATCCGCGCCGCCGCGCTTGATGTGTGGTGATCGTTTAGCTCGATTCTCCTCGTAATAATCGTCCGGGATTTCCCGGGCCTACCCGGGGCGATCCTCTCCCTAAAATCGCCCCCTTCCCTCTTCAGTCCGCAATTCGCGCTTTTCTTCGCGCATACCCAGCCCCCTGATTGGGGTTTTCCGCATGCACGCCACTGTCCTCGCCCCATCGATTCTCGCCGGCGACCACGCCAACCTCGCCTCCAGCGCCCAGAGCGTCGAGTCCCTTGGCATCCCCTGGATCCATCTCGACATCATGGACGGCCACTTCGTCCCCAATCTGACCTTCGGTCCGCAGACCGTCGCCGCACTGCGGAAAATCTCAGGGCTGTTTTTTGACACCCACTTGATGCTCGACGAGCCCCAGCGCTACATAGAGCCCTTTGCCAAGGCCGGCTCCAATCTCATCAGCATCCACATCGAGCCCGTCTACGACCACACCTCCACCCTTGCGCGCATTCGCGAGCTGGGCTGCCAAAACGGCATCGTTTTAAACCCCGGCACCCCCGCCGAGGCCATCGAACCCCTCCTGGACAAGGTAGACCTCGTTCTCGTCATGACCGTGCAGCCCGGCTTCGGCGGGCAACCCTTTCGTCGGGACATGCTGCCCAAGATCGCACGGATTGCCCGTTGGCGAGAGGAGCGAGGTCTGACGTTCCGCCTGGAAGTGGACGGCGGCATTGATCTCAAAACCGGACCGGAATGCCGCGCGGCCGGCGTCGATACCTTCGTGGCCGGAACTTCTTTTTTTGGAGCATCTGACAAGGCGGCCGTCGCCAAGACATTTGCCGGTTGGTAAACTCGTCCGTCGGGTTTCACAGCCTTCTGCGTCCTGGCTTCGCCTCAAGCCCCTTGCTGCACGACCCAGGCTATTTCTCCCATCCGTAGTGGTCAGCGTGATAACTGGCGGTCAGAAGCACGGTGCGCGCGTGCAGACGTGCGGTGTGAACGCGATCCCGGTTGTAACCACCGCCATAAAGGACGACGGTCGCGACGCGCATGCGAGTGACGAGATCGAGCACATGACGGTCACGGGTAGCCATGTCCGCGTCGGTCAGACGCATTTGCCCGAAGCGGTCGTTTTCGTGGGGATCCGCACCGGCTATCCAGAACGCAAGATCGGGGGCGAATTCCTTGAGTGCAGGCGCCAACGTGGCTTCCAGTTGCTCAAGATAATCCAGTCCTCCGACGTAGCGCGGCAGCTCGACGTCGAGCCGCCCCGGAGTTTTGTGGGCGGGGTAGTTTTTGCCCACGTGAATAGAATAGGTGAAGACCCGGTCGTCTGAAGCAAAGATACCATGCGTGCCGTTGCCCTGGTGGGCGTCTGTATCAATCACTGCGACCCGGGCGTTCGGACGGCGGACATGCAGGGCGCGGATGGCGACGGCCACATCGTTGAGCACGCAGTAGCCAAGCCCGCGATCGGCAAAGGCGTGGTGAGTCCCGCCGGCGAGGTTGCAGGCCAGGCCGTCGGCCAAAGCCGCCTCCATCGCGGCGATCGTGCCGGCAACCTCCAGGCGCGAACGGACGAGCAGGGCCTCCCCGGCCGGGAGGCCGAGTTTCACCGCTTCCGCGGGTTCGAGACAACCGGAGCGGATTTTATTGAGATAGGCCGGGGTATGGACACGCAGGAGTTCCGACTCGGGCGCCGGTTCGACTCCGTGGATGGAAATACCCGGCGGGGCCGCTTCGCGGATCATCGCGACCGCACGCCAAAACTTATCCATAGGAAACGGATGAGCCTCCGGCAGGGGGAAGGTATAATCCGGGTGGTAAAAGCAGCGCACGACTTGATTCGCAGGGTCAGGGTGACGCCGGCGTATCAGCCCTGAAGCAGCAGGAAGTTCACCGCGTCGGTGAGCGCGTCCCAGGAAGCGTCGATGATGTTGTCGCTCACGCCGACCGTGCCCCATATCTCCCGGCCGTCACCGCTTTCAATGAAAACGCGGGTGCGGGCATTGGCACCGGCACGGCTGTCGAGGATGCGCACCTTGTAATCGCGCAACTCGAGCCGCTTGAGCTGCGGATAAACGTCCTCCAGTGCCAAGCGCAGGGCCTTGTCCAGGGCGCCCACCGGACCGGAGCACTCGGCAACGGTATGGGTGGAGCGTCCGTTGATGTTGAGCTTAACCGTGGCCTCGGAAATGGTTTCCCCCCCGCGACGCTCAACGCTCACGCGGTAGCCATCGACCGCAAAGAAGGTTTGGGTCTGGTCGAGGGCACGGGCTATGAGGAGCTTGAGCGAGGCGTCGGCCGCCTCGAACTCGTAGCCGCGGAACTCGAGGTCCTTGAGTTCGTCGATAAGGGTCTTCATCGCGGGCGATTTCTCATCGAGATCGAGGCCGAGCTCCTTCGCCTTCATGGCGATGCTGGATCGACCGGCCATGTCGGAGACGAGCACGCGCGTGCGGTTGCCCACCAACGCCGGGTCGATGTGCTCGTAGGAGGACTTCACCTTCTGCGCGGCGTTGGCGTGGAGACCGCCCTTGTGCGCAAAAGCCGATGCGCCGATGTAGGGCGCCTTGGTGTCGGGCTTTAGATTGGCGAGTTCGTCGAAGTAGAGCGAAAGGTCGCGGAGCTGGCCGAGGTTGGCGGCGCAGCGCGCGGTGCGGTCCATCTTGAGGAAGAGACTCGGCAGGATGGTGAAGAGATTGGCGTTGCCGGTGCGCTCACCGTAGCCATTGGCGGTGCCTTGAACGAGCGTCGCGCCCGCTCCGATGCCCGCGAGCGAGAGCGCCACGCCGAGACCGCTGTCGTTGTGGCAATGCACGCCGACCTTGTCGCCGCCAAACTCCTTCACGACGCGGCCGACGATGCTCTTAAAGTCCTCGACCAGCGTGCCACCGTTGGTGTCGCACAGGGAAAGGTTGCTCACCCCGCCGCGAACGGCCGCCGCGAGGGTTTGCAGCGCGTAGTCGGGATTGGCCTTGTAACCGTCGAAAAAGTGCTCGGCGTCGTAAATGACCTCGCGGCCTTGGGCCGAGAGATAGCGGACGGAATCCTCGATCATCGCGAGGTTCTCCTCGAGAGTGGTGCGGATGATTTCGGTGACGTGAAGGGTCCAGGTTTTACCGACGATGGTCAGCACGGGCATGCCGCTGTCGAGCAGGGTCTTCAGTTGGGCGTCCTCGGAGGCCTTGATGCCGGCACGGCGGGTGGCACCGAACGCGGCGAGGCGGGCGTGCTTGAGTTTCAAGGAGCGCACCTCCTGGAAATAAGTGATGTCGCGCGGATTGGAGCCCGGAAAGCCGCCCTCGATGTAGTCTACGCCGAACTGGTCCAGCTTCTCGGTAATCAGGAGTTTATCCGTGACCGAGAAGCTGATGCCTTCACCCTGGGTGCCATCACGCAGGGTGGTGTCGTAGATTTTAACGGTCTGGGTGCTCATGGGAAGAGGATCGGAGACGGTGCGCCGAAAGGAGGAGGTTGGGCGGATTGGTGAAGGTTGGAAAAACAAAAAACCCCGGGCGAATGGCCCGGGGTTTCAGGAAAGTCTTGGGTGGTCCTTAGGGTTCACGCCGCGACATCCTGCCCGGGCTGACGGGCAATGATAATCGCGAAAATGATCGAGGAGAACTGCATGTCTGGTCGAACAATCCGGGGTCTGCGGTGCTTGTCGAGTCGTTTTTGCGCCGGCGTTGCGGAGGCGCATCAGACCGCGTGGGCGTCGATGAAAGCCCGGATTGCGGGGGCTTCGGCTTTCAAAAGGTGCTTCTTGAGCGGACGCTGTTTGAGCATCTCCAAGCCCGGATCTTTCGGTTCAACGCCGATGGCGGCGATGATCGTATCGGGAAACTTCGCCGGGCTCGCCGTCGCCAGCACAAGGCTCGGGCGTTCTTTCGCCAAGTCGGCGAACCCGCACGCGGTGTGCGGATCAAGCACGTAGCGGTATTGGTTGTAAACATCCCGGATGATCCCGGGGATCTGGGCGTCGGTGCAACGCGAGGCACTGAACGTGTCGCGATCAAAATGTTCGAAGGTGTAGCCTCCCGTTGTCTTGAACGTCTGCATGACCTCGCGAACTTTGGCCGCGTCGCGTCCGAGACTGAGGTAGAGGAAGCGCTCAAAGTTGCTAGACACCTGGATGTCCATCGACGGTGCCAGTGAGGGCGCGACCGACGAGACGCGGTAATCACCCGTGGTGAAAAGGCGGTAGAGGATGTCGTTCTGGTTGGTGGCGACCTTGAAGCTGTGGATCGGCACGCCCATTTTCTGGAGCAACCAGCCGGCCAGCACGTTGCCGAAATTACCCGTGGGCACGACAAATTCGGTCTGCGCGCGCGTCGCGGCAGGCAGCCGCAAGTAGGCGTAGAGATAATAAACACACTGCGCCAGGACGCGGGCCAGGTTGATGGAGTTGACCGCCGAGAGGCGATGGCGCGTGCGGAACTCCTGGTCGGCGAAAAGCTCCTTCAGCGCGGCTTGCGCGTCGTCGAACGAGCCGTCGATGGCGAGAGCATAAACGTTGTCCGCTCCGGTGCAGGCCATCTGGCGCTCTTGAAGCGGCGAGGTGCGGCCGTTCGGATAAAGAATAAAAATCGCGGTTCCGGGTTTCCCGAGCAGTCCGTGGATCGCGGCCGAGCCGGTGTCACCGGAGGTGGCCCCGAGGACGTTGATCGTCTGCCCGCGCCTGGCGCACTGGTATTCGTAGAGATTGCCGAGGAGCTGGAGGGCGAAGTCTTTGAAGGCGAGTGTCGGTCCGTGAAAAAGCTCCAGCACCGAGGTGCGCGCGTCGAGTTTCACGATCGGTGCGATGTCGGGATGCGTGAAGGTCGTGTAGCTCTTGGCGATGATCGCGCGGAGGATGGACGGCTCGATGTCGGTGGCGAAGAGTTTCAAAAACTCGAAGCACAACGCGTGATAAGGGAGCGGTTCAAACCGCGCCAGGTCGGCCGCAGTGAACTGCGGAAGCGTCTCCGGCAGATAGAGTCCGCCGTCCGGTGCCAAACCGGTGGCGACAGCTTCGGAGAAACCGAGCGGAGGAGTTTGTCCGCGAGTGGAGACGAAGCGCATTTTGAAGCGGCGTCTGGCGGGGTGCGAGTGATCGGAGATCGGATGCTCTCCACTGACTACACGCCACCCGCCAGTTTTCTGAAATCAGAGCTTATCCAATTCGAACGCGGCGTGGGCGACGCGGGCGGCGTCGTCGGCCTTGGACTTGTCTATCACGACGGAGATTTTGATCTCGGAGGTGCTGATGAGCTCGATGTTTACGCCCGCGTCCGCAAGGGCCTGGAAGAGCGTGGCGGCAACGCCGGAGTGGGTCTTCATGCCGACGCCGACCACGGAGAGCTTGGCGATGTTTTCGTGGATGGCGATCTGGCCGCCGCCGAGGACATCGAGCAACGGCTCGATGGTGCGCTGGGCCTTGACGCTATCGGTCAGCGGGACGGTGAACGTGAGATTGGCGATGCCGTTGCGGCCCACGTTTTGGACGATCATATCGACGATGATATTGGCGTCGGCAAGGGCGCGGAAGACCCTCGCGGCGGAGCCGGGTTTGTCGAGGATGTTGGAGATGATGACCTTGGCCTGATCCTTATCGACGGCGACACCGCGCACGACGACCTTTTCCATGTAGGCGATTTCCTGTTTCACGATGGTTCCTGGGTTGTAGTTAAAGGAGGAGCGGACTTCGAAAACGACGCCGTATTTGGCGGCGAACTCGACGGAGCGGGACTGCATGACCTTGGAGCCGGATGAAGCCAGTTCGAGCATCTCATCGTAGGAGATTTCCTGGAGCTTCTTGGCATCCTTAACAACACGCGGGTCTGCGGTGTAAACTCCGTCCACGTCGGTGTAGATTTCGCATTTGTCGGCCTTGAGGGCGGCGGCGAGCGCGATGGCGGTGAGATCGGAACCGCCGCGGCCAAGCGTGGTGATCTCACCCTCGCCGTTGATGCCCTGAAAGCCGGCGACGATGACTACCTTGCCCTCATTGAGGTCTTTTTCGATGGGTTTGGCGTTGATCGTCTTTATCTTGGCCTTGGTGTGGACGGTGTCGGTAAAGATGCCAGCCTGCGCGCCGGTGTAGGAAACGGCGTCCACTCCGACGCCGTGCAGGGCCATGGCGGTGAGGGCGATGGTCTCCTGCTCGCCGATGGCCAGGAGCTGGTCCATCTCACGTTCGCTGGGGTTGGCGCACACGGCTTTGGCGCGGGCGATAAGCTCATTGGTGACGCCGGCTCGGGCGGACACGACAATGACGAGTTCATTGCCCTCGTCGCGGATCGCCTTCACACGCTCGGCGACCTTGCGGATGCGTTCGACGTCACCGACCGAGGTGCCGCCGTATTTTTGAACAATTCTGGCCATGGGTTGGGTTGGTAAAGGGTCGGGGCAAATCAGCCGACGAAGTCGGCGATGCGTAGCAGCACGGGCTCGCCGAGGACGCTGGAAAGTTTTTTCAGGCGGGCAACGGTGGCACGGATGGCTTTCTCATTGGACCGGTGGGTGGTGAGTATCAACGAGGCGGCACCGGGGGTCTCGCTGGGACGCTGGAGCACGCTGGCGATGCTCACTCCGAGCGTGGCGGTGGCGGTGGCGATCTTGGCCAACACACCGGGCTCGTCTTTCACCTCAAGCCGCAGGTAATAAACACCGGTGATACTCTGAAGCGGGGTGATCGGCGCCATTGTCTCAATCGGGGCGGGCAGATGCGCGTTGCCGCGGTTAAGGAGTATGACGGCGTCCACGATGTCGCTGATGACCGCACTGGCGGTAGGATCCTGGCCGGCGCCGCGTCCGATGTACACGGTCTCGCCAACGACGTCACCGGTGACGGAGATGCCGTTGTAAACCTCGTTGACGTTGGCCAGCACCTTGGTCCTGGGGATCAGGGTCGGATGGACCCGCACAAAAACCTCTCCTGTGTCGGTCTCTTGCGAGATCACCGCGAGGAGTTTGATGGCGAAACCGTGCTCTCGCGCGAAGGCCAGGTCGGCCTGGGTGATCTGGGTGATACCCTCGACCAGCATCTTCTCGGTGGGTACCCAGGTGCCATGAGCCAGAAAGGCGAGAATGGAGGCCTTATGCGCGGTATCCCAGCCCTCGACGTCGAGGGACTCGTCCGCCTCGGCGTAGCCGAGCTCCTTGGCCTCCTTGAGAATCTCAGGGTAGGACAAACCTTCGCGGTCCATGCGCGTGAGAATATAGTTACAGGTGCCGTTGAGGATGCCGTAAATGAGCTTGAAACGATTCGCGACCAAGCCCTCTCGCAGGGCTTTGATGATCGGTATGCCGCCGGCGACGGAGGCTTCGAAGAAGAAGTGTCCGCCGTGCTTGCGGGCGGCGGCGAATATCTCCGGACCGTGCTTGCAGAGAAGCGCCTTGTTGGCGGAGACGACGGTCTTGCCCAGGGCGAGCGCGGCGAGCGTGAGATCGCGGGCCAGCGTGGTGCCGCCGATCAATTCGCACACAATGTGGATGTCGGGATCGGTCGCGATTTCGAAGGGATCGTCGGTGAGCTTCGACGCGGCGATGCGCACGGTGCGCTTCTTTTTGAGGTCGCGCACGGAGGCGCGGGCAAGGTTGAGCGTGACGCCAAGGCGGGACTCGAGGGCCGCACGGTTGGACTCGATGTGTTTCCACACGCCCTGGCCGACGGTGCCGAGGCCGCAGATGCCGATGTTGATGGTGCTGGTGCTCATGGTTGGACTGGAGATTCGGCGGTGGCAGGGGCGGACTTTTTGACAAAACGGTTTTCAGTGCCGTCGAGCAGGCGTTTGATGTTGGCGCGGTGCAGGAAAATCACAAAGGCACCGATAACGGCGGCAAGGACCACGACCAGTGTGTGCTGCTTCAGAAAAAACGCTGCTACCGGCATGGCCGCAGCGGCGAGGATCGAAGCGAGCGAAACATAGCGCGAGCCGTAGAACGTCGCCAGCCAGACGGCCAAGGCGATCAGGGTGACAACCGGCATCAGCACCACGAAGCCTCCGGCGGAAGTCGCGACGCCCTTGCCGCCCTTGAAGCGGGTGAAACAGGAAAAACTGTGTCCGATAACCGCGCACAAAAGACCGGTTACGGCGACCGGAGTGACCAGCTCGGGCGTGAGGACCTTGACGTTGGCCGTGTAAACGGTCCATCCGGCCGCGTCGCGAACGGCGGAGGCGCGGTGTGCGGCCCACGAGGCCAGGAGTAAAGGCCACCCGGCGGCCAGCGCGCCCTTGACGGCGTCGAGGACGAAGACGGTGTTTCCGGCCTTCTTGCCAAGGACGCGCTTCACGTTGGTCGCGCCAGGGCTCTTGCTGCCATGCTCAAAGATGTTGATCCCGTGAGCGCGCGCCACGAGCAAGCCGAACGGAAGTGCTCCGAGCAGATAGCCGACGACGGCGGCGGTGATAAGCGGTATCAACATGGGTGGACTGAAGCAGGAGCGAGCTTGCTCGCGATGGGTTTAGAAATCGCCTGCAAGCAGGCTCCTACCTCTATGTATCCGTCTCAGAGCTGGATGAACTTGGCCTGCTTGATGGCCGGGTTGCCCTTGATCTCCTTCCGGGCGGCTTCGCTCGGCTCGTTATCCACGCGCACCACCATGTAGGCGGTGCCGCCGGGCGTAAGGCGCGACAGGGACATGTCCGCGATGTTGACCTTGTCCTTGCCGAGGAGCGTGCCGACGGCGCCGACCATGCCGGGCTGGTCGACGTTTTCGAGGACGAGGAGCTTGCCCTCGGCGGCAACTTCGACCTCGCGGCCGTTGATGCCGACGATGCGGGGCTCGTTGGTCTTGCCGATGAGCGTGCCGGAAGCGGAGAACAACTCGCCGGTGGCGGTGACGGCCTCCACGGTGATGAGCTCGGCGTAGTCGCAAGCGACGTTGCTCTTCACTACCTCGGCCTGGATTCCGAGACGCTGGAGCACGAACGGAGCGTTGACGGTGTTCACATCCTCGCTGATTCGGCGGAGAAAACCGCGTTCGATGGAGCGGGTGATGGCGTTCGCGTCGATGTCGACGATCTTGCCGGCGTAGACGATGCGAAGCGTGGCGATCTGCTGCGGGGCGATCTGTTGGACGAGCGTGCCGAGCTTGGCGCCGAGGTCGATGTAGGGGGCGAGCATTTTGGCGGTGGCTGCGTCAACCGAGGGGAGGTTGACGGCATTGCGCACGGCGCCGCTTACAAGTAGATCGGCGATCTGCTCGGCGACCTCGATGCCGACCGCCTCTTGGGCTTCGGTGGTGGAGGCGCCGAGGTGGGGAGTGAGCACGACATTCGGGAGAGAGCGGAGTTCGCTTTCCTTGGCCAGGGGCTCCTCCTCGAACACGTCGAGACCGGCGGCGGCGACCTTGCCGGACTTCAGGGCGGCGATCAGTGCGGTTTCCTTGATGATGCCGCCGCGGGCGCAGTTGAAGATGCGCAGGCCCTTCTTGCACTTCTCGAAGGCGGCCTCGTCGATCATGTGGTGCGTGTCGTCGGTCATCGGCATGTGCACCGTGATATAGTCCGACTTGGCGAGGAGTTCATCGAGGGTGACGGACTCAACTTGCATGGCCTTGGCGCGGGCAGGCGACAGATAGGGATCGTAGGCCAACACGGTCATGCCAAAGGCTTGGGCGCGCTTGGCGACCTCGCCACCGATGCGGCCCAACCCGACGACACCAAGGGTTTTCTTAAAGAGTTCGATACCGCTGAAGCTCTTGCGGTCCCATTGGCCGGTCTTCATGGAGGCGGCGGCTTGGGCGACGGGGCGGGCACCGCAGAGGATGTGCGTAAAGGTGAGCTCGGCGGTGGCCACGGTGTTGCCCGCCGGGGTGTTCATAACAACGACGCCTCGCTCGGTGGCGGCATCCACATCTACATTGTCAACGCCTACGCCGGCGCGACCAACGACCTTCAGCAAGGGGGCCGCCTCGAGAACGGCGCGGGTGATCTTGGTCTCAGAGCGGACCGCGATGGCGTGAACATCCTTCACGAGCTCAAGAATCTTCTCGGGAGAAGAACCGTAGGCCTCGATGACTTCAAAGCCCGGCTGCTGACGCAGGTAGGCAACTCCCTTGGGTGAGATCTTGTCGGCGACGAGGATTTTCATGGGAAAATAGCCTTTGATCGAAGAGCCCCCGGCGGCGGCAAGCAAGGAAAAGGTTTTCACCCTCCGGCACTCAATTTCCGATCCGCACTCCGTTCGGTTAAACCGGGCCGAAGACCCCGGCACCCAAGACTCTGGAGCAAGTCCTATCTCGCCAAATTTGGGGAAGCGGCCATTGCTGCGAGGATGACCGCACATGCGCGATTGGCACAACAGATCCGATTCATCATCGAGGTGGACAAAGCCAAGGAAATCCTGCGGCAGACCCTTCTCACGCAGAGCCGACGACAAGAAAACGATGCCGAGCATTCCTGGCATATCTGTCTCATGGCCGTGGTTCTGGCCGAACACGCGAATACGCGTGATCTGGATGTTTCGCGAGTTTTGAGAATGCTGCTCATCCATGACCTCGTCGAAATCGACGCGGGGGATACGTTTGCCTACGATGCAGCGAGGGTGGCCGACCAGCACGACCGCGAGGCGCGTGCGGCCGAACGTATTTTTGGCCTGTTACCGGCCGATCAGGCCAACGAGTTTCGCGCATACTGGGACGAATTCGAGGCGCGCACGACGCCCGAAGCGAAGTTCGCCGCCGCCATGGACCGGCTGCAGCCGATGCTCCAGAATTTTTTCACCGAAGGCGCCTCTTGGCGGCAACATGGTGTAACCCGGGACCGCGTGATAGCCCGCAACCAGCACATCGCGGACGGTGCGCCCGCCGTCTGGGACTACGCCACGCGCATGATTGAGGAGGCTGTAAACGCCGGCTATCTCAAGCCGTAGACGCCTGCGCGCACGGACCATCGGTCCCCTCAACTCAAGTCTCGGATCGACCCAAATTCCGGATCATTCAGGCGTTTGAAGGTGCGTACGATCATTCCATCGGTCAGACCGGCGAGCCAGTCGCAGATCCTGCGCGCCTTGCCGGCGACATCGGTCTCGACGTCAATCAGACGCCCGACACGCGGTGGCAGGATGTTGATCACGCGGTCGCCTTTCTCGACATAGTTGCGCCAGCACGAATCCCAGAGGCTGAAGAGGACGTTGCGCGCCTTGTGCTCGATCTGCTGGAGCTGCGGGCTCTCGAAGATGATGTCGTTGGCCATCGTCTTGAAAAAATGAGCCTCCCGCAAAGCCTCGGGCGCAACCACCAGTTCGTAAGCATATCGATGGGACCGGGGTGCCATGAAATTCATGCGATGACGCAGCCGGCAGGCCGTGATAAAGCCCCCGATTTTTTCGGCGAACACCGCTTCAAGTCGGTCGCCACGGATCGCGTTGAACAGCGTCTCGAGATGCCGCTGGTTCTCGGGGTCGATGCCCGCGCTCGCCGCCCAGCTTTCGACGCGATCAATCGAGAGAAACCCCGCCTTCACGCCGTCGACGATGTCATTGAGTGAGTAGGCCGCATCATCGGCCCAATCCATGATCTGGCACTCGACGCTCTTGAAGGCGTTGAGCGACTCGCCCGCATGAAGCTCGACCGGAATAGCGGCCCCGCCAAAAACAAAATCGCGATAAACCCACTGCGGATCGTAGAGGAAATGGTTGCGCGGAGGCTGGGGGAACTCGCGGTGGAGCTTTTTGTATTTCAACACTCCGTCGAGCAGCGCCCGCGTCGGCATCATACCGCTCACGCCGGATTCGTTTTGGTAGATCGTCTCCGCCAAAAGATGCAACGTCTGCGCATTGCCCTCGAAGCCACCGTAGGGCTTCATCAACTCCTGCAGCGTGCGTTCGCCCGAATGCCCGAACGGCGGATGCCCCAGATCATGCGAGAGACAAACCGCCTCGACCAGATCGCCATCAATGAAGAACTCGGGGCCAAGCGGTCCTCCCTGCGAAAGCAGATAATGACAGATTGAACGTCCGATCTGGGCCGCCTCCATCGAGTGGGTTAGCCGCGTGCGGTAAAAATCATATTCACCCGAAAGAAACACCTGCGTCTTAGACTGCAGCTTCCGGAACGCATGTGCATGAATGACACGGTCGCGATCCACCTGAAACGGCGTGCGGTAATCCCGCTTCCGCACCCCACCCCACGCCTCTTGGTCAAAGGGGCTGTAAAAGCGGTTCGTCATACTTGGAGATCGGCAACGTTTTCCATGTTTCAATATCTGCCAACTCAATAAGCAGACCTCCAAAACGAGGCGCATCAGACGCAGCCCGGCGCGTTTGGTCCGGGCAACTGCCTTAAGCGCGGCCCCCGCTCACTCCGCTCCACCCGAAAAAAAGTCGCGTACAACGACAGAAACCTGGTCACGCGGCACCTCCATCTCGGTGCGCGCCGCGAGGTCGCGGATTCTGACCACGCCTTTCGCGAGCTCTTCGCCGCCGTAAACAAGCGCGAGCTTCGCGCCCGATTCGCCGGCCGCCTTGAATTGTTTGCCGAAGGCGAGATCCTTGAGCGGGTAGTCCACCCGGTAACCGTCGGACCGCAGCGACTGGATGTCGGCAAAAGCCGCCTGTCGTTCCGCTTCGCCGCCGATGACCACATAAACGTCCGTTGGCTGGGTCACGGTCGGCGTGAGACCTCGCTGTTCCAACAACAGGCCAAACGTCATGTCACCCATACCGAAACCGACCGCAGGCATGTCGTTGTACCCAAGTTTGCCGATCAGGCTGTCATAACGCCCTCCACCGGCCAAGGCACGCAACTCGCCCTTGCGATCAAACGCTTCAAACACGAAGCCGGTGTAGTAAGCCAGGCCACGCACGACGCCTAGATCCACCTCGACAAATTTGCCCAGACTCATCGCCGTGAGGTTGCCGAGGAGCTTGCGCCAGTCGGCCAGACGCGCACCGAGTTTTTCACCCGGGATCGAGGAGACCGCCGCCTCGAGCGTGGCCAGCGACTTGATCTGCAAGAAGGCGAGTACCTTCGTCTTCAGCCCGGAATCCAAGGCGCCGAATTGGTCGGTGTAGTCTTTGAACGCGTCGTCCCCCATCTTCTCGTGGCGATCCACTGCGCTCAGCACGGCACGACTACGCGGCTCATCAAGACCGAGCGCCTCCAAGTAATAGAACCACAGGTTACGATCACTCAGACGCACGTAAAAATCTTCAGCCGTAAGCCCAAAGGCACCGAAGCACTGAATGAGCAAAGCGATCAACTCGGTCTCGGCCTCGACACCGGCCTCGCCGAAGATGTCGGCGTTGAGCTGGAAGAAGCAGCGACCGCGACCCTTCTGCATGCGTTCATAGCGGTAGAATTCCGCGATGCTGAACCACTTAATGGGCCGCTTGAGCGCATTGGCTTTTTCGCCGACGAGACGACAAACGGTGGGCGTCATTTCTGGACGCAAAGCGACCTCCCGCCCACCCTTGTCGGTAAAGCTGAAAAGCTGACTCTCTATTTCGTCACCCGACTTGGTCTTGTAGAGATCAAGCGGCTCGAGAACCGGCGCATCATACTCCTGGAAACCATAGGCCCCGGCCGTTTGCCGCCAGAGACGAAAAATATGATTCCGACGCGCCAACGCGTCGGGATAGAACTCGCGAAAACCGGGCAGGGATTGAAACTGGGCCATGGATCTGGGCACCTTGAAAAACACCTCAGACGAGGGCGATTCTAAAAACGCACGCAGTGAAGTGAGGATTCAGGACCGACACCGAATCCCCCGGGGTATGGACATGAAAAAAGCCGGCCACCACGGGCCGGCTTCGCAAAACTCAGATCCTTGAGCGGCTGGCCGGATCAGAGCTTGGCTATGTCGATTTTCTTGAGCAGTTGTTTAAGGACCTTGCCTGCCTTGAATTTCACAACTGCCCGCTCCGGGATCACCACCTCGGCCGCCGGCTTGTTGGGATTGCGACCGATGCGCGATTTGCGACGCTGCACTTCAAGTACGCCAAAATTGCGCAACTCGACGTTACGCCCCTCAGCCAGGGCTTTTTGGATGATATCAAGCGTGAGTTGTACAGTCGCCACGACCTCCTTCTGGGGGAAGGCGGTCTTTTCGTAGATTTCCAAAACGATTTCTCGTTTAGTGAGATTGTTGGACATGTTTGTTTGGGTTTGTGGAATGATGGGTGGTATAAGTTATTTTCCAGTCACAAATTGCGTCAATTAAAGGATGCATTTTTTTCACCCGTGAAGAGTCTTAAAAACTCCTTCTGATAAGGTAACTGCCTGTATTGAACTAAGTTCCAGAGGAATGTTCCCATGGTGATTATTTTCCAACTAAAATCAGACGCAATGATTTCGGAATGAACGTATAAGCACATCACTATCGGCACAATCTACGGTCGGTTGATAGCTACGGCCCGCATTTTCTGTTTTTATGCGGACGGTTGCACCAGGGACCGGTCGGCTTTAGGCTGGCGACGGCTTCGATTTCAGCCTTCTTTTAAATCTTTTGTTCCCATGCCCGACCCGACCGCCGTCAACTCGATGTTTGCCCGCATCGCCCGTCGCTACGACGTCGCAAACCGACTTCTGAGTGGTGGCGTGGACATATGGTGGCGGTGGCGATTGGTTCAGAAGGTCTCTGAACTCAGGCCCGCCAAAGTGCTCGATTTGGCGACGGGCAGCGGGGACGTGGCATTCTGCCTCAGCAAGGGCCTACCCGCCTCGACGGCCATAACCGGCATGGATTTTTGCCAGCCCATGCTGGATGAGGCGAAGCTCAAGCAGGAAAACAGCGGACGCTTCCCCAACGTGGTTTTTTCCCAAGGCGATGGCATGGCGCTGCCCCTGGCGGACGAGACCTTCGATGCGGTCACGATTTCCTTTGGCCTGCGCAACATGGCCGACAGGCACCGCGTGCTTACGGAGATGCGGCGTGTGCTCAAGCCCGGCGGGCGACTGTTTCTTTTGGAATTTTCCCAGCCCTTTCAATGGTTCCGGCCGATCTACTTTTTCTACCTTAAGCGAATTCTGCCTGCCATCGCCTCAGGCGTCACAGGCGACCGCGGAGCCTACGAATACCTCTGTGGTTCAATAGAAAAATATCCCGGCCATGAAGAAATCTCGGCCGAAATAACCCGCGCCGGCTTCTCGTCCGCATCCGCCATCCGCATGACCCTCGGAGCGGTCGCGCTGCACATAGCGGAAAAAAAATGAACCTCGGACCTGCCAACCCGTCGCCCCGCTGCGAAATCAGCTAAACGATTTTCCGCAACCGCAGGTGCTCTGGGCGTTGGGATTCTTGATTTCGAAACCTTTTCCATGAAGCCCGTCGTCGAAGTCGATGTTTGAGCCGTCGAGGTAGGCGAGACTGGTGGGGTCAATCACTATTTGCACACCCTCGCTCTCGAAGCGCGCATCCTCGGCCTTGGCCTCGTCAAAAGACATCCCGTATTGAAAACCTGAACACCCGCCGGTCTCGATCAACACACGCAAGGGTCGGGTGGCGTCGGGAAGATCGGCTTGCATGCGGCGGACTTGTTCTGCTGCCCTTGGGCTAAGGAAAATCATCAATCCAAGCTAGGCATCGGAAGACTGCTGTCAACGGGTGCAGCAATTCCCGTGCTAGGGATGATTTACCCTCTTGCCAGCGCCGCAGGACTCGCCTTCCATTTCGAGTCGTGGCCGCCATCAAACACATCTTCAACGAACTCCACTACGAGATGACCCGCACGATAGCGGAAGGCGGAATGGGCGTGGTTTACGAGGCCGTCCAGCGCGGCGCTGGTGGCTTCACCAAAGTGGTGGCGGTAAAATTGATCCGCGAGGAATACTCAACGATTCCCGAATTTCAAAAAAACTTCATCGGTGAGGCCCGCCTCGTCGCCAATTTGATCCACACCAACATCGTCCAAACCTACCACCTGGGACAAATCGGCGGTCAGTATTTCATGGTGATGGAGTATGTATCGGGCATTAATCTCGAGCAACTGATTGAGCGCCAGGCCGTGATCGGGCGGTTGATGCCCGTCGATATCGCCGCCTTCATCGTATCTCGCATAGCTCGCGGGCTGACCTACGCCCATCAAAAATGCGACCGCGAAGGACGTCTCTTGGGGATCGTGCACCGGGACATTGGACCCAAAAATGTCATGATCGCCTACGAAGGCGACGTGAAGCTGACCGACTTCGGAATCGCTAAGGCACTGGACCTCATGTACAATGAGGAAGGCAAGGTGATCGCCGGAAAGGACGAGTATCTCTCACCCGAACAGGCGAGCTATGCTGTTACCGACGCCCGCGCGGATCTCTTCCCCCTGGGGATCGTGCTCACCGAGCTTCTGCTCGGGCGTAATTTATTCCGCGACGCGGACCGACTGGTCTCCCGACAAAACATCCTTTCCATGCCGATCCCCAAGTTTTCGGCGCTCCGGCCCGAGATAGACCCGAGGCTTGAGGCAATCATCCTGAAAGCCCTCCAGCGCGACCGAGACAAGCGTTACCAAAGCGCCTTTGAGATGCTTCACGATCTTGAGGTTTATCTTTACAGCGACGGCTACGGCCCCACCAACGAAAAGCTCGGCGCTTACCTGAAGGCCATCATGGCCGATCCCCCGCATGCCACCGAGATTGCCTCCTTGCGGGCCAAATCATGAGCGGCTCCGGCTTCAGCCAAGACCTACGCCAACGCCAGAACCAGTCCTTGGTTCTGGCGCCGCAGCTCCGCCACTCGCTCAAAATCCTGCAGGTGGCCGCCCTCGACCTCCGTTCCGTAATCCAGGAGGAACTTCAAAACAACCCTACCCTGGAAGAGCTGCCCATGGAAGGAGTCAGCTTGGACAAAGAACAGCAGGAAAGCGCCGCCGAAAACAATGAGAGCGGCGAAGGCGCCGACAACCGGGAGGAAATGGATTTCTCCAAGGAATACGACATTCTCACCAAGCTCGACGACGACTGGAAGGACTACATGTCACAAGCCGGCGGGGCACAGCCTTATACCGCCGAAGACGCGGAACGCCGCCAGCACTTCTTTGACTCCCTCGTCAACGAGACCTCTCTGCAAGAGCACCTGATGCGACAGGCGGAACTCGCCGACACGCCTGAAGACGTGCTCAACGCCATGCGATACCTCGTCGGCAGCCTCGACGACCGTGGTTTTCTCACCCAGGGCCCTTCGGATGTGGCCCTCCAGACCGGCATCGCCCTTGCCTCCGTGCAAGAGGCCGCGCGTCAGCTTAAAACCTTCGAGCCCGCAGGCATCGGCGCGGCCAGTCTCGGCGAATGCCTCATCCTTCAACTCGCCGCCAAGGGCAGGGCCGACGGGCTTGCGGCCCGCATCATTCGGGAACACTTCAACCTCCTCACGCGTCGTCGCATCCCCGAGATCGCCCGTAAACTCGGCGTCCACATAGACGACGTCCAGGAAGCAATCGAGGAAATCGGCACGCTCGACCCCGCGCCCGGTCGTCGCTTCGCCGACGACAGCAATCGCGTGGTCGTCCCCGATGTCACCGTTGAAAAGGACGGTGAAGAGTGGAAGATTCACCTCAACAGCGACTACATACCCCGCCTGCGAATCTCGACCACTTACAAGGACCTCATTGCAAAGGGCGCCCTCTCCAAACAAGAGCGTGACTACCTTCGCGAGCGCATCCGCTCCGGCAAGTTTCTCATCAACTCCATCGACCAGCGCCAGCAGACGATTGAGCGCATCACCCGGGAGATCCTCAAGGTCCAACACGAGTTCTTCGAAGCGGGCGTTTCCAAACTGCGCCCGCTCACCATGACGCAGATTGCCGACGTCGTCGGTGTGCACGAGACCACCGTCAGTCGCGCCATCGCCAACAAATACATAAAAACCCCCCACGGCGTCTTCGATTTTAAATTCTTTTTCACTCCCGGTTATCAGTCCGAAAGCGGCGACTCCGTGTCCAACACAAGCGTGAAGGACATGATAAATGACCTGATCGAGGGCGAGGACCGCAGCCAGCCGCTAAGCGACCAAGAGATCGTCGCCAAACTTCAGGACAAGGGCATCAACATCGCACGCCGCACCGTCGCCAAATACCGGGAGGAACTCGGGCTGCTGCCCAGCAATCTGCGCCGCGAATACATCTGAAGTGAACGCATCCTGGGACACGCTCAAGCTCCTCTCCGATCCCACCCGCCTGCGCCTGCTGGCCCTCCTGCTCCGTGAGGAACTCTCCGTGGCCGAGCTTCAGGAAATCCTCGGCATGGCCCAGTCGCGTATCTCCTCCCAGCTGGCGCTCCTTCGGCAGACCGAACTCGTCAATGATCGCCGTGACGGCAAAAAAGCCTTCTACTCTCTCCGCCCGGCGCTGGACCAGCGCACCATCGCATTGCTCCACGCAGCCTGTGATTCCGTGGCCCACCTGCCCGAACTCGCCGAGGACGGAGCCAATCTTGACCGCATCCTGAAAAAACGCCGCGACCATCAGGAGCAGTATTTCAACCTCATTGCCGGCAAGCTTGGAAAAAACTACTGCCCGGGCCGATCCTGGGAAGCCATCGGCCACCTGGCACTTCGGTTAACCCCGCACATCGTCATCGCCGATCTCGGAGCCGGCGAGGGCCTGCTTTCCCAGTTGCTGGCCCGCCGGGCCAGCAGGGTCTGGTGCATCGACAACTCCCCGCGCATGGTCGAGGTCGGCATCGAGCTCGCCGTCAAAAACGGACTCGCCAATCTCAGCTACAAGCTCGGTGACATCGAAAGCGTCCCCCTGCCCGACAAGTCTGTCGATCTCGCCATCCTCAGCCAGGCTCTCCACCACGCCCGACATCCCGAAACCGCCGTCAAGGAAGCCTGCCGAATCCTCAAGCCCGGCGGACAGATTCTCATCCTGGACCTCAAAGAGCACGCATTTGAAAAGGCCCGCGAGCTCTACGCAGACGTCTGGCTCGGCTTCAAGGAAAGCACGCTGCACGGGTTTCTGAAAAAGTCCGGCTTCCAGCAGGTCGAGGTCAACACGGTCGCAAGGGAGGAAACGGAGCCGTTTTTCGAAACCTTGCTCGCCAGCGGGCTCAAACCCTAGGGCGCCTGACGGCAGCTCCCATGTGCCCCAAAAACGCCGGACCCGCTGATGAGAGGCCCGGCGTTTTCCAACGTTGACTCAATCTTCGGCCTGCAGCGCCGCAATCACGGAGAAGTCCTCCAGCGTCGTCGTATCGCCCTTCACCTCGCGGCCCGCCGCGATTTCCTTCAGGATACGGCGCATGATCTTGCCCGAACGGGTCTTGGGCAGTCCCGCTGCAAAACGAACCATGTCGGGCTTGGCAAACGAGCCGATCTCGCGACCGATGTGGGCGCGCAGCTCATCCTTGAGTTTATCGTCGGCGACGGTGCCGGTTTTGAGAGAAACGAAGACCACCAGTGCTTGTCCCTTGAGGTCATCGGGGCGACCCACGGCGGCAGCCTCGGCCACGGCATGATGGGAAGCGAGGGCGGCCTCGACCTCGGCCGTGCCGATGCGATGGCCGGAGATGTTCAGCACATCATCCACGCGCCCCGATATCCAGAAATAGCCGTCCTTGTCCTGCTTGGCGCCGTCGCCGGTGAAATACAGGCCGGGATAGTCGCCGAAATAGGTCTTTTGGAAACGCTCGTCATCCCCCCAAAGGGTGCGGAGCATCGAGGGCCAAGGCTTCGTGATCACCATCTTGCCGTCGGTGCCGCGAGGCACCTCCTTGCCTTTATCGTCCACGACCTTCGGAGACACACCGAAGAACGGCAAGCTGGCAGAACCGGGCTTTAGCGGCACCGCGCCAGGGATGGGGGCGATCATGATGGAACCGGTTTCAGTCTGCCACCAAGTATCCACGATCGGGCAACGACCCTTGCCGATCATCTTGTGATACCAACGCCACGCCTCGGGGCTGATCGGCTCGCCGACAGAGCCAAGCAGACGCAACGAGTCTAGACGGTGGCGGAGGACATAGTTGTCACCCCAGCGCATGAACGCACGGATGGCCGTGGGCGCCGTGTAGAGGATGGTGAGAGCGTGACGGTCAATCATCTGCCAGAACCGGTCGGGTTCGGGCTGGTTGGGCGCGCCCTCGTAGAGAAAGACGGTCGACCCGTTGGAGAGCAGACCGTAAACAACATAACTGTGGCCGGTGATCCAGCCGATGTCGGCGGAACAGAAGTAGCGGTCGTTTTCCTTCAGGTCGAAAATGTAGTGGGAGGACAGTTTGGCGCCGAGCAGGTAGCCCGCGCTGGTATGCAAAACGCCCTTCGGTTTGCCGGTCGATCCGGAGGTGTAGAGGATGAAGAGAGGATGCTCGCTGTCGAAGGCTTTGGCCGTGTGCTGGTTTGGCCCGCCCTTCCATGCATCGTGCCACCAGATGTCGCGTCCCTCGCTCATTTTCACCGGCGTGTCGGTGCGGTTGAGCACGATCACTGTCTGCACGCTGGGCGCGCCCTCAAGCGCGCGGTCCACGACCGGCTTGAGTTCGATGACCTTGCCGCGGCGCCAGCCGCCGTCGGCTGTGATGACGAGT
This sequence comes from uncultured Verrucomicrobiota bacterium, assembly GCA_903876795.1. GTDB lineage: Bacteria > Verrucomicrobiota > Verrucomicrobiia > Opitutales > Opitutaceae > Rariglobus. The sequence continues at coordinate 57,300 of CAIRBK010000082.1, read as the reverse complement.
TTGGCCTTGCAGTCGTTGATACGGTCCTTGATGGCCTCCGAACTGAAACCGCCGAAGATAACCGTATGGACCGCGCCGATGCGGGCGCAGGCGAGCATGGCCACGATGGCCTCCGGCACCATCGGCAGATAGATCGCCACGCGATCGCCCGCAGCGATCCCCAGATTTTCAAACACATGCGCCAGCCGGGCCACATGCATCGAAAGCTGCTTGTAGGTGATCGTGCGCACATCACCAGGCTCACCCTCGAAAATGATCGCGGCCTTGTTCTCGCGAACGGTGCCTAGGTGCACATCGAGGCAGTTCTCGGCAACATTCAGCTTGCCGCCGGTGAACCACCGCGCGTGCGGAGGCTGCCACTTGAGCACCTCCTTAAACGGCTTGCGCCATAAGAGCAACTCCTTGGCCTGCCGTCCCCAGAACTTTTCTGGACTCTTGACAGACTCGGAGTGGAGCTTCTTATAAGAGGCAAGACTCCCGAGATTGGCTTGACGTTGAAACTCGGCCGAAGGCTTAAACACCCGCTTCTCGCGGGCTGATGAGGTAATCTTTTGGTCCGACACGTAGAGGCTTTCGTTGGGGATTCGCAAGACGTGCGCCACCGCACGTATTTTCATGGTCCTTATTTCGTCGGCTGATCGTTGCGTCAAGCACCGCATCCATTCCGCTACAACATTTTACCAACATGGCTAATAACCACGCTCAACCGCCCGCCGAATCCAATCCGTCGGAGGCTTCCCCCGCAGCCCAAGTGGCTCCCGTCTCCACGACGGTAGCAACTCCGCCGATGGAGAGACCCGAAAACGTCATCCAAGTCGGAGGCATCCTCGACATCGATCTCCAGAAGGGCGGCAACGGACAGCTCCTCGAACTCACGCGCTACGGCAAACGCCGCCCGACCGACACCTTTGTGCCCAAGGAGCTTATCCGACGTTTCAAGCTGCGCGCCGGCAGTCGCATCACCGGCACGGCCTGGCCGGCAGAGGGGCGCTTCCCCAACCCCAAAATGAAATTCGTCGAGACCGTGGACGGCCTCACCATAGAAGAACGTCGTGACAAACCCGACTTTATCGCGCTCTCGAGCATGTCGCCCGACAAACAGCTCAAGATGGAGCTCAAGGACGGCCGCATGACCACCCGCGCCGTCGATCTGTTCTGCCCCGTTGGCAAGGGCACCCGCGGCCTCATCGTCGCACCGCCTCGCACCGGCAAGACAACCCTTCTCCGCGACATGGCTCTGGGCGTTCTGCAAAACCATCCCGAGTGCCATGTGATGATTCTGCTCGTGGACGAGCGTCCCGAGGAGGTCACCGATTTCCGCCGCAGCGTCCCCGCCGAGATCTGGGCCTCTTCCAACGACGAAAACGTGGACAGCCATGTGCGCATCGCCGACATGGCCATCGAGCGCGCCAAACGTCTCGTCGAGGTCGGCAAGGACGTCGTGCTTTTCATCGACTCGATCACCCGCCTCGCCCGCGCCCACAACACGCTCAAAAACTCCGGCCGCACCGGTTCCGGCGGTCTCGACGTTCGTGCCCTCGAAAAACCCCGCCAGCTCTTCGCCGCCGCCCGCAACGTCGAGGAGGGCGGCTCGCTCACCATCGTGGCCTCCGTGCTCGTCGAGACTGGCAGCCGCATGGACGACGTGATATTCCAGGAGTTCAAAGGCACCGGCAACAGCGACCTGGTCCTCGACCGCAAATGCGCCGAGATGCGCCTCTGGCCCGCGATGAACATCCAGTCCTCCGGCACCCGCAAGGAAGAGCTGCTCATCGACGCCAAGAAGCTCGACGCGATTCACTTCTTCCGCCGCGCCCTTGTCGCCCAGAAAATCGAGGAAGCCACCGACACGATGATCGCCCGCCTGTCGAAGACGAAAAACAACGAGGAGTTCCTGAAGCTGATCGCGCGGTAAGCTCAACGTTTGCCAAAGTGCCTGGTCGGAATGTCGGCCAACGCTGCATTCTAAGCCGACCCCGCTGCTGCGCGCTCGCGTGGAGATTTCACTGCCGCCATGATTGAAGCCATAGCTGAATTCACCCTGCCTTGGTGGGCCTGGTGCTACGCGGGGCTGCTGTTGCTCCTTGGACTGGCCGGTCTCGCCATCGACATCCGGGAACGCGAACCATGGTGGTTTGTCCTCGGGCAATTATTTGCGATGTCCAGCACCCTTGCGTTTGTGATCATTTATCACCGGCCCGAGCTCATCACCACCGTCGGTCACGCCATCATTCCCTGGCTGGTGGCCAGTTTGAGCTGGGACGCGTTCGAGGTACACCGTGATTTGCACGAAGCTGAGTTCGAGGATAGATCCATCGCCCGTGCGGCGTTCTGGTTCGTCACTGCCTTGCTCCTGCCGGCCTATGTGATGGCAGCGCGGCTCTCCGCCAGGGCAATGAATATAACAGGACTGTGAAACTCGTCTGTGAAAGCTCGCCTTTCACTGCACCGCCGGATAACTGCCGAGCCACTTCACCAGCGGGCAAAATTTCTTCAGTTCCGCGATGGCTTCCTTCATGGGCGCGTCTTCGTGGTGGCCGGTCACGTCGATAAAGAACAGGTAGTCCCAGGGACGCCGCTTGCTCGGACGCGACTCGACCTTTGAAAGATTGATGCCTCGCTGGCCGAAAGGCATGAGCATTTTGAGCAGCGAGCCCGAATGGGACGCCGCCTCGTCGCCCAGCGAGATCACCAGGCTGGTGAGATCCCGGCCGCCGCCGACCGGGCCTGATGCCTTTTTGCCGATAACGAAAAAACGCGTGGTGTTGTCCGACTGGTCCTGGATGTTGCGGGCGACGACCGGCACGCCTTGCACTTGCGCGGCCAGTTCGGCGGCGATGGCGGCCGCGCCGGGCGTATCCTTGGCTATCTGCACCGCCTTGGCGGTGCTCGACGCGTCGATAAGCTGTGCATGCGGCAGGTGCCGCTGCAGCCAGTGGCGGCACTGCGCAAGCGCCTGATCTTTGGAGTAAACTCTTTCGATTTTCTCCAGCGGCGTGGCCGAGATCAGCGCGTGGTTGATCTCCAACACCACCTGGGCGACGACCTTAAGCTCGCTCTCGACGAAGCTGTCCAACGCCTCCCGCACGGAACCCTCGGTGGAGTTCTCGATCGGGATGATGCCGTAGTCGGCCTCGCCCTTTTCAACAGCCGTGAAAATATCCGTGATGGTCGCGATAGCCGTGTAATCGACGCTGGCGCCGAATTTCTTGATCGCTGCGGCGTGCGTGTAGGTCGCCTCCGGCCCCAGATAGGCGATAAGCAGCGGTTTTTCGAGTGCGATGGCGGCCGACATGATCTCGCGATAGATGGCCTGAAGCGCCTCGTTTTTGATCGGCCCCTGATTGAGCGCGGTGACCTTGCGAAACACGGCGTCTTCACGCTCGGGCACGTAAATCTGGCCGCCCGAGCTGCGCTTGAGTTTGCCAATCTCGGCGGCAAGCGTGAGGCGGCTGTTGAGCAGTTCGACGATCTGGCGGTCGTGAGCGTCGATTTTCTCCCGGATGGGTTGAAGCGGGTCGGACATGGTCAGGCGGAAACAGGTTTTTCGTCGTCGGCCAGGGGAGTTTCGGGCGCGGACAGCGTCTCGACAGCAGCATCGACGCTCTCGGCGGAGGACGCCTCGACGTGCTCGACCTCGACCGGAGCGAGGTTGGGCGATTCGCCCTCACCTTCCTCAAGCGGCAGTCCCATCTCGGCGTCGGCAGGCGGCGTGGCGTTGGTGGCGTTTTTAAGCCATTCGTCAATCTGGCGCGGCGAAAGCACGTCGGACGCGGGCAACTCGACCAGAGACTTCACTCCGACGAATTCCAGGAATTTGTCGGTTGTGCCGTATTGCAGTGGCCGCCCAGGGAGATCGGCACGTCCCACGACGTAGACCAATTCCCGCTCAAGCAGGCGGTTCATCACGGTCTCGCAAGACACGCCGCGGATGGTCTCGATTTCGGTGCGCGTGACTGGCTGGCGATAGGCCACGATTGCGAGTGTTTCCAAAGCCGACTGGGTGAGCTTCGCAGGAGCGGGCTCGTCCCGGAGGATGCGAATCCAACGGGCGAACCGGGGATGCGTCACCAGACGGTAGCCGCTCGCTCCGTCGATCAGCAGGTAAATATCGTCGGCCGCACGCAGTTCGGCGGCGAGCTCGTCCATCGCCTCGCGTATCTGTGTGGCGGTGATCAGCGAAGGCACGTCTTGATAAAGTTCCGCATCCGTCTCAACGGGCGCCGCAGGGGCGGCTTCCATGGCTTCCCCCTCGATGGCAACGGGCGCAGTCGCGTAACTCGGCTGACCAGGGGCTTCGCCGGCGGGTGCCTCGACCGGCTCGGAGCCTTCTGCGCTCGAATCGATCACCGCCAACGGCAGTGCGGCCTGGTCGTGATAGCGCGCAAACGCCGTCTGGATGTCCTTAACCGAAAGGGACTGGCTGGAGGAAAACAGCAGCGCCTTGAGCACTTTTTTGAGGTTGAACGCCATGCGGTGGGAAACCCGAGAGTGATGCGGTCGCCGGAAGCCGACGCAACATTGGAAATCACCCGGGGCAATTCCATACCGCGCACTCTCCACTTGCCGCCCGTGCGCCCCGTTGGTTTCGTCACCGTTTTTAAATCCCATGTGCCAATCCTTCCCCGTTCCTCGTCCGCACTCCTCCGTCGTTGTTGATGGCAACGACCGGGCTCCAGCCCGCTCCATGCTCCGCGCCGTGGGCTTCACCGACGAAGACTTCAAAAAGCCGCAGATCGCCGTCGTCTCCAACGCCAGCGATATGACGCCTTGCAACGTCCACCTCGGCGACCTCAGCGACCACGCGCGCAAGGGAGTCACCGCCGCCGGTGGCAAGGCCGTCTACTTCAACACCATCACCGTCACCGACGGCATCAGCATGGGCACGCTCGGCATGCGCTACTCGCTCGTTTCGCGCGACGTCATCGCCGACTCGATAGAGACCGCCGTAGCCGCCGAAGGCTTCGACGGCCTGGTCGCCATCGGCGGCTGCGACAAGAACATGCCCGGCGCCCTCATCGCCATCGCCCGCCTCAACCGCCCGGCCGTCTTTATCTACGGGGGCACCATTCTCCCTGGCTTCCTGCCCCACGACACCGAGAAAAAGAAACCCCTCGACATCGTTTCGGTATTCGAGGCCGTCGGCAAACACGCCAAGGGCGAGCTCGACGACGCCGGCTTGAAGCAGGTCGAGGAATGCGCCATCCCCGGCCCCGGTTCCTGCGGCGGCATGTATACCGCCAACACCATGGCATCCGCCATCGAGGTCCTCGGCCTGAGCCTGCCCAACAGCTCCGCCCAGCTCGCAATCGGCAAGGAAAAGCGCGACGACTGCGAACGCGCCGGCGCCGCCGTCATGGCCATGCTCCAAAAGGGCATCAAACCCCGCGACATCCTCACGCGCAAAGCCTTCGAGAACTGCATCACCGTGTGCACCGCACTCGGCGGCTCGACCAACCTGGTGCTCCACCTACTGGCCATCGCCCACTCGGCCGAGGTTCCCCTCACCCTTGAGGACTTCAAGACCATCGGCGCCCGCGTGCCCCTCCTGGCCGACGTCAAACCGTTCGGCAAATACGGCATGGCCCACCTCATCCGCATCGGCGGCATCCGCCCGCTCATGAAGATGCTGCTCGACCGCGGCCTCCTCCACGGGGACTGCCTCACCGTCTCGGGCGAGACGCTCGCCGAGACCCTCAAGGACGTGAAGCCCTACCCCGCCTACCCGGCCGAGCAGGACATCATTCGTCCCTTCGACCAGCCCATCAAGACCGAGACCCACCTGCGCATCCTCCGCGGCAACCTCGCCCCCGGCGGCGCCGTCGGCAAAATCACCGGCAAGGAAGGCCTCTACTTCAAGGGCACGGCCAAGGTTTACGAGGGCGAGGAAGACGCGCTCCAGGGCATCCTCCGCGGCGATGTGGTCAAGGGCGACGTGGTCGTCATCCGCAACGAGGGCCCCGTCGGCGGCCCCGGAATGCGCGAGATGCTTTCCCCCACCTCCGCCGTGGCCGGTCGCGGCCTCATCAAGGACGTCGCCCTCATCACCGACGGTCGTTTCTCCGGCGGCTCGCACGGCTTCGATGTCGGCCACATCACTCCCGAGGCGGCCAAGGGCGGCCCCATCGGCATCGTGCGCTCCGGCGACACCATCGAGATCGATGCGGTCAACAACACCATCAGCCTGCTTGTCTCCGACGCCGACTACGCGGCCCGGATGGCCGCCTACACGCCCCGCCCGCCCCGCGAGACCCGCGGCGTGCTGGCCAAATACGCCAAGCTCGTCGCCAGCGCCTCCGAAGGCGCCGTCACGGACAAATATCTCTAAGCATACGGCTCGCTTGAGTCGCAAAAAACCTCGCGGACCGTCGGGACCGCGAGGTTTTTTTCTGGTCGCCGCAAGTGAGGCCGGCCGTTCGGACGAACCCCGGGGATCAGGCGGACGGGGCGGCGGGCTTGGCTGCGGCGGCGGGAACGAGACCGCCGGTGCCGACCTTGTGGGTGGTGGCGTCGGCGGGCAGGATAACGGTGTTGCACCAGTCGCCAAACGTCTGGCCGACGGCGCGCTCCTTGGCGTAACGCTTGATCACGGGATCGAGAAGCTTGACCGCGTCGTCGATGGTGATGCTCGGGGAAACGAGGCGATTGAGTCGCGTGCCGTTGTAAGCGGCGCCGAGGTACAGCGCGTATTTGTTGGGCGCCTTGCCGACGAAACCGATCTCCGCGAGATACGGGCGGGCGCAACCGTTGGGGCAGCCGGTCACGCGGAGGCTGATGGCGTCATGTCGCAGGCCGGCTTCGTCGAGGACGTTTTCAAATTTGGCGAGGATGTCGGGCAGAGCGCGCTCGCTTTCGGCGAGGGCCAGTCCGCAGGTCGGGAGGGCGACGCAGGACAACGCGTTGAGACGCAGGCCGGAGCGCTCGTTTTCCTTGTCGAGGCCATGCTTGGCCAGGATGGCCTCGACCTGCGGCTTAAGCTCGGCGGAGACACCGGAGATGGTGAGGTTCTGCGAAGGCGTGAGGCGGAAGTCGCCGCGGGTGCCTTCGAGGAGCTGGGCGACCTCGCGCAGCGCCGTCTTCATGGGCCAGCCGGCGCGGTCGATAATGCGGCCGGAAAGGATGTGCAGCCCGTAGAACCAGGAGCCGTCGGCGTTTTGGTGCCAGCCGTGCTGGTCCTGGATGGTGATGAATTTGCCGGCGCGCGGGGCTCCGAAGGTGACACTGGCGCGCTTTTCGACCTCGGCCTTGAACCAGGCGATGCCGCGATCCTCGATGGTGTATTTGAGGCGGGCGTGCTTGCGATTGGTACGGTCGCCGAAATCGCGCTGTGTGGTGATCACGGCATGGCCCACGGCGTTGACCTGGTCGCGGGTGATGAAGCCGAGCGTGTCGGCGATACGCGGGAATGTTTCCTCGTTGCCATGACTCATGCCCAGACCGCCGCCGACCGTCACATCGTAACCGGCCAGCCGGCCGTTCTCGATCACGGCAATGTAGCCGAGATCCTGCGAGTAAACGTCCACGTCGTTGGACGGCGGAACGGCGAAGCCGGTCTTGAATTTGCGCGGCAGGTAGGTGTCGCCATACATGGGCTCCTGCTCGGGTTCGCCGCCGGCAACGAGTTCCTCGTCGAGCCAGATCTCGTGGTAGGCGCGGGTCTTGGGCAGGGCGTAATCGGACCAGCCCTTGGCGTCCTGATAGACGAGCTCCTGCACGGGTGATTGCTCGGGGTTGACCGGAGCCATGACGTTGCGGTTCACGTCGCCGCAGGCGGCGATGGAATCCAGCAGCACCTGGTGCATGGTCTGGATGAGCGGTTTCATCTGGGCCTTGAGCACGCCGTGAAACTGGAACGTCTGGCGGGTGGTCAGGCGCAGGGAGGGAAACTGGTATTGGCCGGCGAGTTGATCGAGGACCAGCCACTGCCTGGGCGTGGCTTTGCCACCGGGCAGACGCACGCGCAGCATGAAGGACCAGGCCTTGTCCTTGCCGGCCTTCTTCAAGGCGATGCGCTGGTCGCGGTCGTCCTGGATGTAGGTGCCGTGAAACTTGATGAGCTGCTCGGCGTCGGTGCTGACGTGCGGCGTGGACGCGTCGGCGAACTCCGCCTTGAGATTGCCGCGCAGGCGACGCGAGGCGGTCTTGATGCCTTCATTGGCAACGAGGGGCTTGGGAGCGGCGGAGTCGGTGGTCATGGTGAAGTGAAAACCTGAAACTTGCATCGGCCTTCATCAAGGTGGAAAACAAGTTTGTTGGGTGATTTACTGCTGATAAGTCTCGGTCATCCTATCAATGCCTTCATGGGCAAAAGTTTCAGAACAATTCCTCCTGAGTGCCGCCGGCGGGGTTGATACCCAAAAAAGAACCATAGCGGTCCAACCAGTCGTCGAGTTTGGCGGCATAAAAGCCGGTGTCATAAGGCGAGTTGACGCTGTGATGGAGCGCGACAGGGCGGGCGCGCTGCCAGTCGCTGGTCTGTCCCTTCTGTTTGGGCGTGATGTAATAGGCGACCCGCTCGCCCATACGCGGTCGGGGGCTCATCAGGAGGGCGGCCTCGGCCGAGGCGCGGCGGGGCTTGCCCCCCTCGGCAACGAAGCGCTCGTAAGCATCGGGGTTCATGCCGAGCACCTCGGCCTTGGCCACCTCGGCAACCGGGAGCGTTCCGTCGGCGAGCCGGGCCCGGTAGTGGTCGAGCAAGACCAACGGCGAGTCGTTGCTCGCACCGAGCAGGAAACGAATGAGCCGGTCGCCCAGTTTTTTCAGATAAGGCTCGATGCCGCGTGAACGCAGCGCGCTGCCGCGGATGGTGACCTTTTTCCCGTCGTAGAGGGCGTAGTTCTTGGCCTTGTAACACCACATGGTGTCGTAGCGCCCGTCGTATTCCAACTCGATGCCGGCCGGAAGCACGCCGGTTACATTTTCGAGCAGCGTCTCGGGCCGGTCGAAAAACTCCTCGGACGAGAGGTAGATGCCGTCGGTGTCGGCCTCCAGCAGCCGGCAGCCGTTTCGGGCGAAGGCGTCGATGAGCGACTGAAGCAACTCGCGTCCGCGACGGGTGACTTCGGCGGCCAGTTCTCCGTCGCCAAAGCGCGCGCCGGAAAAACCGAGGTAGCCGTAGAAGGAATTGATGAGGATCTTGAAACTCGTCTGGCGCGCCTGCGCCTCGGCGCGTTCGTCGGCGGTGGCGGCGGTCTTGGCGAGCTGCTTGTAGCGCAGGCGATATTCGCGCAACTCGGCGAGAAGCGGCATGAACACGCCAAGCGTGTCATTGCGGGGATTGCGCCCGATCGACATCAGCAGGCTCGGGTAAAGCGAGGCGACGTCGAAGTGGAGGACGTGGCGAAAAACCCCTTCCTCAAAACTGCGCGTGTAGCCGCCTTCAAACGGCAACACCTCCGGCGGCACCGGGCAGGCCTGCCGGGCGTGGTAGTAGTGCTCCAGGAAGAGCAGGTCGATCTTGCCGGTGGTGCCGCGCAGCGCGGCGTCCTGAAGGAGTATCGGAAACGTGCGCACCTGCTCGAAATACGTGGGCAACAACAGATCGGCTATGCCCCGGGTCTCGCGAAGGTCGTCCGCCAGGTAGGCGAGGAATCGCTCGCGATCCGTCGTGAACGCCGCCTGGATGCGGTCCCCCGCCAGGTAGGTGCGCTCGCTGTTCTCGTCGGTGATGCCGAAATAAACCGCGACCTCCTTCAAACCATACGAAGTAAGTTCGCGGGTGGTGATGTCGTATTGCTGCACCAGCAGGTAAGTGTCGATCACGGTGCGGCCGGGCAGGTCGCACCGGGGAAAATCGATCCAACGTTCGGCGACCTTGAGGCGGCTGTTGCGGAAAACGGCCTTCTGGCCAAAGCGGCCCCAGGAGCAGGAGACTTTGAGTTTTTTCGCGCGTTGCCGCAGGTAATCGAGATCGAACTTGAAGATATTGTGACCCTCGAGGACGTCGGGGTCTTCCTCGGCCAGCGCGACGTTGAGAGCCTCAAGAAGCCGTTTCTCTCCGGCGTCGCTCAGCTCGTCGAGGACGAGGAGACGGTTGCGCTCGCCAAAGCGCAGGCCGACCGCGAGCACGCGGTCGCCGGGCTTGGCTGCGTCGCTGAACGCGCCGTCGGCCGAGGCGGTCTCGATGTCCAGCTGGCAGCGGCGCAGTTGGGCAAAACCCAGGTGGCGGTAGAGGCGCTCGCGGTGTTGAAGAAGAAACTGGCTTTCAAGCGGGCGCACCACATCGACGCCTCCCTTGTCCTTGGCCGCCTTCACAAAGCCGTCAAAGACACCCAACGTGTCGGCATGAGCGAGTCGGTTGAAGGGTCCCGCGCCTTTCAGCGGCTCGCAGGTCACGCCGTCGGCGGTGGCGGTGACGGATGCATTGAGCCAGGCGAAGGGCCGGAGCCCCGCGCGCTGAGTGACCCTCCCGCCGTCGGGCGTGGCCAAACAGGTATGCACGCCACCGGCGTCATCGACCCAGACGCCGCAGAGGGAGCCGCTCATCGGGTCCGCTTCGGCCAACTTAGAGCGCCGGCTTGATGTACACGGCCGCCACTGCGGCCACCAACAGCACCAAGGCTATCACCGCCAGCACCCCGACCGCGCCGCGACGACGATAACCGATGCCGGCGAGCGCGGAGAGACCGAGCCAGGCGACCAGCTTCACGATCATCCAGCCCTGAAACTGGTTTTGATATACCTTGGCCATCAGGCCGAACCCGCTGATCAATACCAGCAGGCTGGCGATGCCGGTGACCATGAGAACTCGCTTGCGCGTCTCGGCCGGGGCGGCGAACGCATAAAACGTGTAGCCGAACAGCACAAAAAGGGAAACGAGGTGAATGAGTTGATAGACGGTGGCGGGCATGTTGGTAATGGTTATGTCGTGGTTGTGGCAAAGCCGCCGCAAATGTCTAGGGCGTGTTTTGGGTTGGGCGATGTCCTGAATTGGCCCGGGTCTGAATTGGGCGTGGGTGGTGACAAGCGGAAACTCCCACGGGCCTCGATCTCATCATCGGGTTTGCAAATCGGGAACTGCCGCCGAAAGCCGTGATGATCCATCACCCATCTGATTTAAGCGCGGAGTGGGCGCGGTGAATGATATTGGCAATGAGGACTTAACCCGAGGGGAGATTGAGCCGTAATCTCAGGACACACGCCGGTGCCGCTTCAACCGCTTACCTCCCAACAGACCCTGGACCGCGCACGGACTTTTATCCAATCCGGCAAGGGCGCGGGTTTGCCCGAATTGCTGGCCATCATCCAGACCCTGTCCACGGATCTGGAAAAAATCTCGATGGGCGAACTGACCGACATCATGGAGAAAGATCCCGTGGTGGTCACTCGCATCCTCGGGACCGCCAATACCCTCCGGCATAATCCCGGCATCACGCCGCTCACGAGCCTCACCCACGCGGTCCACCAAGTCGGTTTCCATAAGGTCCGCACTCTCGCCGTATCCATGATGCTCATGGATAACGCTGCCGCCGCCGGCAACAGCCCCGAGCAACGCGACGCCGCCGCCCAAGCACTTTGCGCCGGTCTGATTTCCCGCTCGTGCGCCGTTTCGGCCGGCTACGCCGATCCCGACCTGCTCTTCACCTGCGGCACGCTGCGCAATCTGGGCAAGGTCATCCTGCCCTCCGTTTCGCTCGAGCACTTCCGCGAAGCCTTGGTGCGCCGGGAAAAAATGCCGGATGAGATCGCCTTCCGCGGTATGTTTGGCATGACGCCTCTGGAGCTGAGTCGCCGTCTGGCCGCCCTGCTGCGCATGCCTGAAGAGATCACCTACGCCCTGCGCGACTGCCAGCCGGAGACCTTGGGCGGCGTGGCCAGCCTGCATAATGGACGCGTCCTTGGCATCTGCGAATTCGGTTCACAACTGGCCACCCTCGCCCTGTCGCCCAAGTCCAATGCCGATGCCTTCATACGTCACTCGCGCGCCTTGGCCCGACGCTTCGAGCGAATCTTGCCCGACGCCCGCGACATGATCGACCCGGCGCTCGAACACACCAACGAACACCTCGGCACGCTTACCAAGCAGGGTGGCTTTATCCCGGTCGCCGCGTTTTTGCTCATCCGCACGCACGTCAAGTCCGCGCAACCGGCGGCCACTCCCGAGGCCGTGCCACCGGCTTCCCCGCCCAACTCCCCGCCGACCGAAACGACGACCACCCCGGGCGAATCCCCCTCCGATCACACGCCCGAGGCCATCCCCAACTCAGCATCGGTCCCGCAGGTGCCGATCGCAGAATCGACGCCGGTGCCCGCCGAACCGGCGAGCCCGCCCCTGCCTGACGAAACCGACGATTGGGCCGCCCAACTCGCACGTTCCTCCGCTTTTGAATCCAAGCAGGAGCCCGCTCAGCCGGGCATACCCGAGTCCGCCTCAACCGACCCTTGGATCGAAGCCCTTCAAACCATGCGGGAACTCATGCAGGCGGATCACGCGGCGGTCTTCCTGGGCAAACCCAAGGGCAAACAGGCAACCCTGGGGCACTCGACGGGAGTTTATGTTGAAAACATCCCCGAGGGCCTCGTCTGCCGATCGATCGACCGAACGGTCTTCGGCGTATGCCTGATGCGCCGCGAAACCGTGCTCATCCATGACGCGTCGGACGCGAGCTTGGACAACTACCTGCCCGAGTGGATGCAAATCAAAGCCGCCCGCCCCGGTGCTTTCATGCTTCTCCCCTTCGCCGACGAACACGCGTCCGAAGGCTTTGTTTACGTCTGCTGGAAACTGGCGCGCAAGATCACCATCACGCCGGCGCAAACCTCCCTGATCCGCAGCCTGGCAGCCCGGCAGTTTAAACGCCAATCCCCCGCCTCCCCCGTTCCCGCCTGATCACGGAAACGGCAGTCGGATCCCGACGGACAGTTGTATCCGTCAAGTTCAGCAAGATCGCGGCGCGGTCCGCCACTATTGACGCGCCCGCCCGCTTCCCCGATTAACGTTGCCCAATCTAACGATGAGCAACGGCCACGCCACGCCGGCCACCCCGGCCAGCACTGCAACGATCAAGCCCACCGACCTGCGGGGTATCCTCAAATACGTCCCGCGTTTTCAGGGGCAGATATTCGTGCTCGCCATCGACGGCTCGATCGTGGCCGACGAAAATTTCGGCAACCTGGCCGTGGACGTCGCCGTGCTGCGCTCCCTCGGCATCAAGGTCGTTCTCGTGCACGGCATCGGCCAGCAGATCATTGAACTCTCCGAGTCTCGCCACATCGCCATCTCCAACGCCGACGGCACCGGCGTGACCGACTCCGCCACGCTGGACCTGGCCATCCGCGCCTCTTCGCGTGTCTCCCACCTCATCCTCGAAGGGCTCACCCAAAACACCCTCAAGTGCGCCATCTCCAACTCGGTGCGCGCCCTGCCCATCGGCATCATCAAGGGCGTTGACCAGCAGTTCACCGGCAAGGTGGACCGTATCGACAAGGACTTCATCTCCCACCTGATCAACGCCGACATCATCCCGATCCTCCAACCCATCGGCTACGGACCGGACGGACGTTCCCTGCGCATCAATTCCGACCTTCTCGCCGCCGAAGTCGCCGAGGCGCTCGGCGCCTCCAAGATCATCTACCTGACCCCGCAGGCCGGCCTCGAAATCAACGGCGAGATCAAGCGCGACATCGCGGTGGACTCTCTGCGCGCCCTGCTCAGGGAACACCCCGAGCAGATCAACGAACTCTCTCGCAGCAAGGCGGCGCATGCCATCCGCGCCATCGAGACCGGAGTTCCCCGCGTACACATCGTGGACGGCCGCACGTTCGACGGGCTTATCAACGAGATATTCTCCAGTGAGGGCGTGGGCTCGCTCATCTACGCCAACGACTACCAGCAGATCCGCAAGGCCACCAAGCGCGACGTGCGTTTCCTCTACAACCTCACGCGCAACGCCGTGAAGCGCGAGGAACTCATCCACCGCACCCAGCAGTCGATCGAGAAAAACATCGACCAGTTTTACGTCTTCGAAATCGACGAAAACATCATCGCCTGCGTCACGCTCTATTTCTACCCCGACAAGCCGCACCTCGCCGAGATCGGCTCGCTCTACGTGCTGCCCTTCTACCACAACCGCGGCGTCGGCCGGAAGATGGTCGATTACGCGTGCCTGCGGGCCAAGGAAAAGGGTGTCACCACGATCGTGGCGCTCTCCACGCAGAGCTACTCCTTCTTCACGTCGGTGCTTGGCTTTGAGGAGACTGAAAAAACCGTTCTGCCCGAAGCCCGCTTGAAAATCTACGAGGAGAGCGGTCGTAATCCGAAAGTGCTGATCAAGCAGCTCCTGGCCCTTTAGAAACAACCCGCATCATGGGCGAATCGGGCGTCACTGAGTGGCCCCGATTCATCACCCACAGACGGGCTGCTGCCCTGCCCACCCGCCGAGCAATGCCACTGGCTGGAGGTTTTTAGAAAAACGATCTCCAAACCGAAATCGCTCCGCGATTCCGCTACGTTTGAAATCCATAGCGGAACGGCGGAGCCGTTTCGTCCGGATAGGCTTAATTCACGCAACCACCGGAATATGGCGCAATCGATCGGGGCTCAGCCCCGGAGTTCGACCACGATCTGCACCTCGACGGTGGAGTTTTTTGGCAGGCCGGCCACGGCCACGGCGGCCCGGGCGTGTTTGCCGGAGTCGCCAAACACGGCCACCAGCAGGTCACTCGCTCCATTTATGACCGCAGGGCTGTCGGCGAAGCCGCTCACCGCGTTGACGAAGCCGTTGACCATGACCACGCGTGACACCTGCTCCAGCGAGCCGACGGCGGCCTTGATGTTGGCCAGGGTATTGAGCGTGCACACCCGGGCCGATTCGTAGGCGGTCTGGATCGTCTGCTCCCGGCCGACCTGACCCTCGTGGGTCATCTTGCCATCCAGGATCGAGATGGTGCCCGCGCAGTACAGCAGGTTGCCCGTGCGCACGACAGGCAGGTAGTTGCCGGCGGCGGCGGCGGTGGCGGGCAGTTTCAGACCGATTTCGGCGAGCTTGGCTTCGGGATTGGACATATGGTCGCTGGTTCAATCGGGAATCATTCCCGCAGGCAAGGACACGCAGCAGCACAACGCACCCGGGCAAAACCGCCCCCGGAGTTACGGAGAAAAGAAAGCACGCCGTTAGGGTGTGTTTCTGAAATAAATCGGGTCTGCGTGAGAGGAGAAACGGGCTCAGCCAAGGCGACAGAGACGGAGGCGACCCGGCGGGTCGTGCCGTCGAGGGCAACGCCGGCCCAGCCGGCTGCTCCCCTCACTCGCAGAGTTCGACGACCTGAGTTATTTCAAAAACACACCCTAACGGACGCCTTTGTCATAAACGGTCGGCGACACCGGCGTTCGTTGGAGCAAATCCCGAACGACGCTTTGTGATCCGGGCGACGCTGGCATTGAGCCAGATTCATAAGACATCGGCTTTACGCCGCCGGGCTCAACCTGCGAGTTTCATCGCGACATAAAGCCGGTTCTTCTGAACCATTGTTCCCACAACGCCATGTCCGACACACTCCCCCTGCTCAACGTCCGCGAACTCAAAAGCCTGGAAGAAGCCGCCGGCAGGCCCTTCGCCAGTGTGCTGGTCGTCAAAAAACTCGCGACCAAGACCGCCTCCAACGGCAACCCGTTTCTCACGCTCGACCTCGGCGACCGGACAGGCTCGTTCGGGTGCACACTGTTCAGCGACGGCGCGGTTTTCGACACGGTCAAAACCGCCGGCGAGGGCGGCGTGCTCCGCGTCGAGGGCCGCATCGACTATTACCAAGGACGGCTCTCGCCCAAGCTTCTTAAAGTCGTGCCCCTTTCAGAGGATGAACTCGGCGCGCCCGGGCTGATCGACAACCTGGTCGAGGTCGCCCCGGAGCCTGCGGCTGAGCTGTGGGCCGAGTTCCAGACGTTCATCGACGTTATCACCCACGACGAGCTGCGCATGACCGTGCGCGGCGTGTTCGAGGAAATCGGCGAGGTATTCAAGTGGTGCCCGGCCGCGGTTTCCATGCACCACGCCTACCGCCACGGCCTGCTGGAACACACGATTCACATGGCGCGCGCGTGCAAGGCGCTTCTGCCCCTCTATCCCGAGGTGGACTCCGATCTCGCGATGGCCGGCATCCTCCTGCATGACACCGGCAAGACCACCGAATACGAAGGAACGCTGGCCACCAAGCGCAGTCGCAAGGGTATCTTGCAAGGCCATGTGGTGCTGGGTTATCAACTCGCCCGCAAGCACGGCATCAAGGCCCGGCTCGAGCCCGAACGTCTGGAGCGACTCGAACACATCATCTTGAGCCACCAGGGTGAACCCGAGTGGGGCGCGGCCGTGTATGCGGCGACGCCCGAGGCGGTCTTTGTCTCGATGATCGACAACCTCGACGCCAAAATGGGCATGGTTCAACGCACCCTCCGCCAGGCAACTATCGCCGACGAATTTTCCGAGCGACTGCCAGGACTCAACAGCGTGCTCCTCACCAAGCCGCTCAGGGTAACGCAATAAGGCCGCCCGCACCCAACCGCCGACCAGGCTGGTGAAAGAACGCTGACTTTTTGACATTAGCGCCCGACAGACTGCGGATGTAGACCAAGCGGTCTGTTTTCCAGGAATCCACAGATGGGAGGGAAAGGATCGCGCATGATGTTGAGGCGAATGGGGATCCAGGAACCCGATCCAAATGCGGTTTCTGGGTTCATAACTTAGGCGCGCAGATTCTCCATTGATCGCCGAAGAAACGGGCCAACAAAGAAGGCCGACTCTCAAAGCCGGCCTTCTCTGTTGGCGTTCTAACCCCCAGTCGGGCTGGTGCCCGGCGGCATCGCCGAGGGTTACTGGAGACTCTGGATGATCTTCACGATCGGGAGGAACAGCGCGATGACGATCGTGCCGACGACCACGGCCATGAACACGATCATGATCGGCTCGATGATCGAAGTGAGACCGGCCACCGAGTTGTCCACCTCTTCGTCGTAGATATCAGCCACGCGGTTGAGCATGTCCGGCAGCGCTCCGGTTTCCTCACCCACCTCGATCATCGAGGTCACCATGGTCGGAAACACCTTCGTCGAATCGAGGGGACGAGCCACGTTGTCGCCCTCCTTGACCCGGTCGTGCACGATGTTGAGAGCGTCGGCCACATGGACGTTGCCGGAGGTGTCGCGCGTGATAAGCAGCGCCTGCAGGATCGGAACACCCGAGGCAAGCAGGGTGCCGAGCGTGCGGGTGAAGCGACTGATGGAGGACTTCAGAAAGAGCGGACCGGCTCCGGGAGCATGGAGAAGAACCCAGTCCACGGCGCGCGTGCCCGAGCGGGTCTTGTGCCAGGCTTTAAACGCGAAATAGCAGGCGACCACGATGCCGATGGTCACCAGAATATTGTTTTTGATGAAATTACTGACCGAGAGGACGGCGAGCGTAAGGGCGGGCATCGACTGGCCCTTGAGCATGCCCGAGAAAATCTTCTCGAACTGGGGAATAACGAAGACCATCAGAGCGCCCACGATGGCGACGGCCACGAAAACGATGATGATCGGGTAGGTCATGGCGGACTTCACCTTGCCCTTGATCTTCTCGGCTTTTTCCATGAAGCGGGCCAGACGCTCAAGCACGGTGCCAAGCACGCCGCCGGCTTCGCCGGCCTTCACCATGTTGACGTAAAGACGGTCGAAGACCTTGGGGTGCTGGAGAAGGCCGTCGGAGAAGTTGCCGCCTGAGCGGATGCTCTCAACCAGCGACTCAATGACCGCCTTGAAGAGGGGATTTTTCTCCTGGCGGGCCAATGTCTCCAAGCTGCGCATGATCGGCATGCCGGCATTGACCAGCGTGGCCAGCTGGCGGGTGAATACGGTGAGGCCGGCGTTGTTGATGATGCGACCAAACGTGATGCCGCCTTTTTTCTTGGCCCTGGGTGCGGAGGCGGCGGGCGAGGCGACGACGGGTTTGCGAACGTCCTTTTTGACGGCGGCTGAGCCAGAACCCTCGGGGGCAAGCGAGGTGGGGATGAGGCCCATCGCCTTCAACTCGGCGGAGGCTTGTTCGGACGAGGCGCTGTCGACGACGCCTTTCTTTTCTTTGCCCGAGGACGACTCGATGGCGCTGTAGGTGAACTTTGGCATAGGGTGGGGCGGTGTTTAAACTTGGGGATGGAAAACCGGAGGCGATACTGAAAACCAGGACGTTAAATCAGGTGTATTTGATGATCTCCTCGATGGAGGTCGCACCGTCAAAGATTGCGCGAAGACCGTCATCGCGAAGGGTGCGCATGCCTTGCTCAAGCGCCTTCTGCTTGATCACAAGGGTGGAGGCGCGCTGCACAACCAGATCGCGGACGGCCTCGCTCATGCGCAGCCATTCGTAGACGCCCATGCGTCCCTTGTAGCCGGAGTTGCTGCAATGGTCGCAGCCTTTGCCGTAGAAGAACTCGCGGTTGCCGATATCGACCGGGTCGATGCCGAGCTGCTGGAGCAGAGCCGCCGGCGGTTCGTAGGGCGTGCGGCAGCTCTTGCAGATGCGGCGAACGAGGCGCTGGGCCAGCACCGCCTCCAAAGAAGAGGCGATCAGGAACGGTTCCACGCCCATGTCCACGAGGCGCGTGACCGCGCCGGGCGCGTCGTTGGTGTGCAGGGTGGAAAGCACCAAGTGACCCGTGAGCGACGCCTGGATCGCGATCTGCGCGGTCTCCAAGTCGCGGATCTCGCCCACCATGATTACGTCGGGATCTTGACGAAGGAAGGAGCGGAGGGCGGCGGCGAAGCTCAGGCCGACCGCGTGGTTGACCGGCACCTGCATGATGCCCTCAATCTCGTATTCGACCGGGTCCTCGGCGGTGAGGAGCTTGAGATCGGGCGTGTTGATTAAGCGCAGCGCGGAGTAAAGAGTGGTGGTCTTGCCGGAGCCGGTCGGCCCCGTAACGATGAAGATACCGTTGGGACGGCGGATGATTTCGGTGATGCCCTCGTAAACGTCGGTCGGCATGCCCAGTGCGGTGATGTCGAGTTGGACGGCGGATTGGTCCAGGACGCGCAACACGACGGATTCGCCGAACTGGGTGGGGAGGGTCGAGACGCGCAAATCGACCGGACGTCCCCCGAGGGTCAGCTTGATACGACCGTCCTGAGGAATGCGGCGCTCGGCGATGTTAAGCGCGGCGAGCACCTTGATGCGGGAGGTAATGGGCAGAGCGAGATGCTTGGGCGGTGGCGCCATCTCGTAGAGCGCACCGTCGATACGGTAGCGGATCTTGAACTCGTGCTCAAAAGGCTCGAAGTGGATGTCGGAGGCTTTGTCACGGATGGCCTGGCCGATCACGAGGTTGACGAAACGGATAATAGGCGTCTGCCCGGCCATCGACTCCAGGTCATGCTCGGACAACTCCTTGTCGCTCGCGGGAGCGCCATCGTGGTCGTCGCTCGACATCTGTTTGAGCAGATCGTCGATGGTGGCGTCGTCCTCGCCGTAGTGGAGCTTGAGCAGGCCGTCCACGCGGCCCGGATCCGCAACCACCAGTCGCACGTCCTTGCCAAGCGCAAAGGTGAGGTCGTCGATGACTTGGCTGTTGAAGGGGTCAACGGCCAGGAGGTCGATGCTCTGGGCGTCGGCTCTCAGCGGGACCACGCCATACATGCGGGCGAGGTTGCCTTGGACGGCGTTGACGACGTCGGCGGGGATGTCGCCCGCCTGACCCTCAAGATATTCGCAGCCGAGATGCTCGGCGATCTTGCGAAGCAACGTCTCTTTTTCGAGGAGCCCCATCTCGACCAGGAGGTCGGCGATCGGTTTGCCGGTGGCCTTGTGTTCCTCGTTGATATCGTTGAGCGTGGGTAGCGCGACCAGGTGCTGATCGCGGCAAAGTTCCAGAATGGCCTGACTGTGGCTTTCGAACATAAATGGGGTAGCGGACGGCGCTGTGGGGAAAAGCGGATACTTAGGGTTAAAGCTGGCGGAGGTGGGCGCCCATCGCGAGGAGTTTTTCACGCATCACGAGGGGATCCTGAGCCTTGTCGAGGGCCTCGTCGGGGGTGATCAGGTCGCGATTGACCAGGCTCATGAGGTGGGCGTCCATGGTTATCATGCCGAGGCTGGCCCCGGTCTGGATGTCGGAGGAGATGCGGAAGGTCTTGTTCTCGCGGATGAGCGAGGCGATCGAGGTCGTGTTGACCATGATCTCGTAGCCGGCGATGCGTCCGCCGCCGATTTTTTTGCAAAGCACCTGGGAGATCACCGCGACGATGGAGGATGCGAGCTGGGTGCGGATCATGTCCTTCATGTTGGCGGGGAAGGCATCGACGATGCGGTCAATCGTCTTGGCCGCGCCGTTGGTATGAAGGGTGCCGAACACAAGGTGGCCGGTCTCGGCCGCGCTGATCGCCGCCTCGATGGTCTCAAGGTCGCGCATTTCGCCCACCAAGATGATGTCAGGGTCCTGGCGCAGGGCACGGCGGATGGCCTCCGAGAAGCTCGGCACGTCCACACCGATTTCCCGCTGGGTGACGATGCAGTGCTTGTGCGTGTGATAATACTCGATCGGATCCTCGATGGTGATGATGTGTCCGTCGCGAGTCTCGTTGATGTAATTGATCATCGAGGCGAGCGTGGTTGATTTACCGGAGCCTGTCGGGCCAGTCACCAAAATGAGCCCGCGGGGACGGTAAAGAAGCTCGCGGATCTTGTCCGGCAGCCCGATTTCTCTAAGGCTGAACATCTTGTTGGGGATCTGGCGCAGCACCAGGCCGTAATTGCTCTTGGACTTGAGCACGCTCACGCGGAGACGGGCCTTATCCATGTAGGCGAAACCGAAGTCGGAGCCGCCGTTGAGTTTCAAGTTCTGCTGATGGCTATCCGGTGTTATCGAGAGCATGAGCTTCTCGGTGTCGGCCGGTGTAAGGGCGGGACCGTCGATCGGGACCATCGTGCCACTCAGGCGAAGCGTCGGCGGTTGGCCGACTTGCAGGTGGAGATCCGATGCGCCCTGCTCCACCACCAGCTCCAGCAAATCGTTCATTTCGTAGCTCATCGCAGGAGGAAGGGCCAAACTTAACTGGCGTCGCCGACGGTGATCGAAACGACTTCGTCGATGGAGGTCTGACCGGCCAGGACCTTGCGAACTCCGTCTTCGCGCATGGTGCGCATGCCGAGCGAGCGGGCCTTGTCGCGCAATTTGGCGGTGCCGACGTTGTCGTAGATCATGCGCTGGATCTCTTCGTTGACCACGAACATCTCGAAGATGCCGGCGCGGCCGCGATAGCCGGTGCCATTGCAATTCGGGCAGCCCTCGCCGCGCATGAACGTGGCGGTGGCGGCTTGCTGGGGAGTGATGTTAAGCGAGCGCAGCTCGTTGGGCTCGGGCGCGTAGGGCTTTTTGCACTGCTTGCAGATCTTGCGGACAAGGCGCTGGGCCACGGCGGCCCGCAACGAAGTGGAAACGAGGAAAGGTTTCACTCCGATGTCGATCAGACGGGTGATGGCGCCGGGGGCGTCGTTGGTGTGCAGGGTGGAAAACACCATGTGGCCGGTAAGCGAGGCGTTAATGGCGATTTCCGCCGTCTCCAAGTCGCGGATTTCGCCCACCATGACGATATTGGGAGCCTGACGCAGCATGGCGCGGAGGGCCGAGGCGAACGTCATGCCGACGTCGTGACGAACCGGAACCTGGTTGATGCCGCCGAGCTGATACTCGACCGGATCTTCCACGGTGATGATCTTGCGGTCAGGCTTGTTGATGAAGTGGAGACACGAATACAGCGTGGTGGTCTTGCCCGAACCGGTCGGGCCGGTGACGAGCATGATGCCGTCGGGCAGCGAAATGAGCCGCTCGACTACGGCTTGATCGTCGCTGAAAAAGCCGAGCTCGGGCAGGCCGAGTTGGAGACCCTCCTTGTCGAGAATACGCATGACGATGCTCTCGCCGTGCGCGGTGGGCAGGGACGACACACGCAAGTCGATCTGCTTTCCGGTCATGTTGATCTGGATGCGGCCGTCCTGCGGAATGCGTTTCTCGGCGATCGAGATGTTGGCCATGATCTTCAAGCGGGAGATCATGGAGAGTTGGAGGCGCTTGGGGGGATTTTCCACCTCGAGCAGCACGCCGTCGATGCGGTAGCGCACCCGGAAACGCTTCTCCAGCGGCTCCAAGTGGATGTCCGAGGCGCGGCGCTGGATGGCTTCGAGAATGATCTGGTGGACGAGCTTGATGATCGGGGCATCGCCGTCCTCGGCGGAGGCCGCACCGTCGCCCGGCACCGTGGTCACGGTGCTGGCCTCGGCGCCGCCGACGGAGAAGTCGTTGAGCATGGCGTCCAGCTCGTTGGCGTCCTTGCCGTAGAACCGGTCGATGGCATGCTTGATCTCATCGAGCGGCGCAACCGACGGCTCGACGGTCAACTTGACCACATGGCCGATGCTGTCGATCGCATCCACATCCAGTGGATCGGCGACGGCCAGCTTGAGCACGCCGCCCTCCTTGGCGACTGGAAACACGTTATACCGGACCGCAAGGGCGCGAGGCACCAAGGCGAGCGCATCGGCACTGGGCACACGCAACGCGGTCAAGTCCACCAGGGGCATGCCAAACTCGTCCGCCAGCAGCTTGCTGAGCTGGCGGGCCGCAACCACGCGACTCGAGATCAGTGTCTCCACCAGCTTCGGCGGCGGGGTCGTCAGATCGGTGTGCGCGGCGATTTTCGCATTGGCTGCGTCGATCTGGGCTTGGGTGAGCACGCCCTTGTCGAGGGCGAGTTGGAGGACGAAATCGTCGGCGGGAGTCACGTGGGGGGATTGGGGCTAAGGGGGTGATCAGGGCGGGTATCCTGAGAGTGGACGGCTGGTTTTGGCCTAGCGGTTCAGACTCAGCAAGAATTCCGCGTTTGTTTTGGTTTTCTTCAAGCGCTGAATAAACATATCCATCGCCTCAACTGGCGGGATGCCCTGCATGGCCCGGCGCAGTCCGTAGACGCGCAGCATCTCCTCGGGGTGATAGATTAGCTCCTCTTTGCGCGTGCCCGAGCGGTCGATGTTGATGGCCGGGAAAATACGCTTGTCGGAAAGGCCCCGGTCGAGGTGCAGCTCCATGTTGCCCGTGCCCTTGAACTCTTCGAAGATGACTTCGTCCATGCGGCTGCCGGTGTCTATGAGCGCGGTGCCGATGATGGTGATGCTGCCGCCGCCTTCGATGTTGCGGGCGGAACCAAAGAAGCGCTTGGGCTTTTGGAGTGCGGTGGCCTCGACGCCGCCCGACATGATCTTGCCGGAGTTGGCCGCAAGCGCGTTGTAGGCGCGGGCCAGCCGGGTGATCGAGTCGAGGAGGATTACAACGTGCTCGCCTTGCTCGACGAGGCGGCGGGCTTTCTCGATCACCATCTCGGCGGCATGCACGTGGCTTTCCGGGGCCTCGTCAAATGTGGAACTGACCACCTCGCCCTTGGTGTGGCGCTTAAAATCGGTCACTTCCTCGGGTCGCTCGTCGATCAGCAGGAGGATGAGCTTTTTCTCCGGGAAGTTGTGCGAGATGGAGTTGGCGATGTTTTGGAGCAGCACAGTCTTGCCGGTGCGAGGCGGCGCCACCAGCAGCCCGCGCTGGCCGAAGCCGATCGGCGTGAGCAGGTCCACTGCCCGCATGGAGACGTCTTTATGAATCTCTGGCGCCTCCAAGAGGATGCGTTGCAAAGGATAGTAGGGCACCAACTCCTCGAAGGGCGTCAGCTTCGAGACCTCTTCGGGCGTCTTGCCCATGACGGCTTTGACGCCGACGACGGCCGGGCAACGGTCGCCGGGCTGCGGTGACTGCACAACCACCTCGACATGGTGGCCGCGCTTGAGGGCATAACGCTTGATGAGAGCCTCGGGCAGGTAAGTGCTCTCGGGATAAAGACGGTAGTTGGCCTGCTCGTGAACGACAAAACCGTAGCCGTTGTCCGTGAGATCGACCAGACCGCGCTCCAGCAGCGGTATCTGCTTCTGGGCGGCATGGACAAAGATCGCCTCTAGCGCTTGGAGACGATTGGGCGTCACGTCGAAGACCATGCCGAGCCTGCGGGCAAGCCCGGTGAGGTCGAACAGATTGAGCGCGTAGATTTGGTCAACTTGGATGGGGGCGTCGCCATTGCCCGCCTGCAGTGCTGCCGCCAGCGTATCCAAGGCCGCGAGGTCGGCAAAACGCGCCGGATCGGGCAGGTCGCCGTAGTGTTTCGGGGCAAGCACCGGTGGAGGGGGTTGAGGTGGATGCTGGGGGCCGCCATGGCGCCCTCCCCCATGTCCGCCGCCCGGGCCACCGCTATGTCCGCCGCCATTCTGATGCTTTTCCTTCCAGCGGTTTTTCTTGTCCTTTTTGCGCTTCCACCAAGGGCCGCGATCATCGTCATGCCCGCCACCGCCGTGCTGGGCACCACCCGGTTGAGCAGAAGATGGGTCCACCGCCGGAGCCTCATTCAAAGAGGGGGGGGGCGTCGGCGCCACTGGATCGGGTGCGGATCCGCCTGCAACCACCCCTGAGACCGAAAAATCGCCCGCGCCATCGTTTACGGGGGGCTTTTCCGATGAAGGAACGAAGACCGGCCGTTCCGGAGCCACCGACTCGTAGGAGACGGGCGGAAGGGAGGGCGCACGCTCCTCGCGCACGGGCTCCGTTACAACCTGAACATTCGCCTCGGGAGCGGGCGCAGACTCAAACAACGTGGGCTCGGGAGCCGATGCTGGGTCGGCCTCACCGGAAGACTTTGCCGCACGACTCCGGGACACCCGGGGCTTCTTCTTGGCTGCGGCCTCCCCGGCGACGCGGGGTGATGCGCGGCGGGTGGTTTTCTTGGGCTTCGGAGAGCCGGAAGGGACGGCGTTCAAATCGGATTCATCCATAGGAGGGGAAAAAGTTAAAACCTGACTCTTACCGGCCCTCAACGAGCACCGGACAGCCGTTCAGCCAATGCGTTCACCTGCATACGCAGAAACTCGGGCGTGCCGTCGTTGGACAGGACAAAATCGGCTTTTTCTATTTTCTGAGCCAAGGGCAATTGCTTGGAAATGCGCTGCTCGGCGAGCGATTGGGGGATTCCGCGCTCAATCAACCGAGCAAACTGTTGGTGGTACGTTGTCGCCACGCAGACCGTGAAATCAAACCAATTTTCCAAATTCTGCTCAAAAAGCAGCGGGGCCTCGACCACCCAGTTGGCCGCTGGCGCAGATTCCAGAAGAATTCGCCAGCGTTCGTAAACCAGCGGATGCAACAACTCTTCCAACCACACCCGATCCGCATCATTGGCGAAAATATGCGCCGCCAACACCGGCCGCTGCACCTCGCCTCCCGCCGTCACCGCATCAGTGAACCGGCCCGCAATCCGCGCGACCACCTCCGGCGAGGTCAACAGCTCATCCCGGACGATCCGATCGGAATCGATTCGCCGAAAACCCGCTGCCTCGAAAAAACGGGAAGCCGTGGATTTCCCCCCGCCCATGCCGCCTGTGATGCCAAGAATCATGTTTTTTTTACGCGAATCCGAGGGAGATTGGGCTTGCCCCAAATTTGCGCAAATCATTACTCGAAACTCGTTTTTCTCCCGTCTTGCGCCAGCCTTTGGCCGCATAAACGAACCGAAGCCCGACATGCCTCTCACGATTGAAACCACGAGCGCTGAACCTGTTTCCGAGGAGGCACTTTCCCTCGTCTCCGAGTTCTTCCCCGGCGGTTCCACCGACTTCATTCGGGAAATTTTTGAGGGCGTCGAAAAACTCTTTACCGGCCAATATCTCGACTACCAGGCCAACGACCTCAGGTATCACGATTTCCAACATACCCTGCAAGTGACGGTGGCCTACATGGATATGTTTGCGGCACGCCAGCACTCGGGCGCCCCCGCCTTTTCCCAACGCCAATTTGAACTAGGCTTGGCCAGCGCGCTGCTCCACGACAGCGGCTATTTGAAACTTCGCTCGGACAATGCGGGAACCGGCGCCAAATACTCGTTCTGCCACGTTCTGCGCAGCTGCGCACTCGCCGCCGCTTACCTGCCCCAGTTTGGCCTGCGCATCGACGAAATCGACATTATCCTGGGTGCCATACGCTTAACCGGTCCATCCACCACGGGCATGAAAATGCGTTTTAACCGCCAAGAGGACCAAATCTTGGCCAGCATGGTAGCCTCGGCCGATTATCTCGGGCAAATGTCCGCAACGGACTACCCCGACGAACTGGAGCTTCTCTTTAACGAATTCGCCGAATCCGACGCCTTCCTTGGCCTGCCCTCCTCGAAACGTCTTTTCAAATCTCCCGGACAACTCATCGCCGGCACCCGGGTTTTCTGGGAAAAAGTCGTTAAGCCCAAACTCGATCACGATTTCCTCGGTGTTTACCGCTTTCTGACCCGTCCCGACGGTTCCAACCCCTACCTCGACGCGATTGAATTCAACCTCGGCGTAATCGCACGCCGTCATGCTGCCCCCACGACCTCCTGACCCGCCATGCTTGCCACCCTCTCGTCCGCCGCCCTGCAAGGCATCGATGCCGAACTGGTTCACGTGGAGGTTAATTCAGGCGAAAGCGGCGACCCCAAGCTGATCCTGGTCGGGCTCCCCGACGCCGCCGTGAAGGAATCCGACGACCGTGTCGTCTCCGCCCTGAGCAACAGCGGCTTCCAATCACCCCGCACCCGCACCACCATCAATCTAGCCCCCGGTCATCTGCGGAAGGAGGGCCCGTTCTACGACTTGCCGATCGCGCTCGGCATCCTGCTCGCCACCGAGCAGATGCAGGCACCCGGCATCGACGACTTCCTCATAGCGGGCGAACTCAGCCTCTCCGGTGCCACCCGCCCCGTGCGCGGCGCGCTCGCCCTGGCCCGTCTGGCCAAACAACTCGGCAAACGCGGAGTCCTCCTTCCCCCGGTCTCGGCAGAGGAGGCCGCCCTGGTTGAGGGCATCGCGGCCTACCCGGTTCAATCACTCGATCAGGCGGTGCGTTTCCTCGAAGGAGACTTGGTGATCCAGCCCGTCCCCCACTCCACCGCCCTCGCCTTTGACACGCGGCCCGACGTATCCGCCGGCGACTTCGCGGAAATCAAAGGCCAACACGCGCTCCGGCGCGCCATCGAGGTCTCCGCCGCCGGCGGCCACAACCTCGTCATGATCGGGCCGCCCGGCAGCGGCAAATCCATGGTCGCGAAACGCATCCCGACCATCCTCCCCTCTCCCACTCTCGACGAGTCGCTGGAGATTCTCAGCATCCACTCCGCCGCCGGCCAGACACTGAGCGGGCAAGGCGCGCATGTCTTCGGACGCCGGCCGGTGCGTTCACCGCACCACACGATTTCCGATGTAGGCCTGCTCGGAGGCGGCACCATACCCGGCCCCGGCGAAATCTCCCTCGCCCACCACGGCGTGCTCTTCCTCGACGAGTTGCCCGAGTTCAAGCGCAGCGCGCTCGAGGTTCTCCGCCAGCCGCTGGAAGACGGCCACGTCACCATCTCCCGCAGCGCCGGCAAGGTCACCCTGCCGTGCTGCTTTATGCTGGTCGCGGCGATGAACCCCTGCCCTTGCGGCTACCTCGGCGACCCGAAACACGAGTGCCGCTGCTCACCGTCACAGATTCAACGCTACCGCGCCCGGATCAGCGGACCGCTGCTCGACCGCATCGATCTGCACATCGAGGCGCCCGCACTTTCCATCAATGAACTGCGCACCGAGCAACCCGCCGAATCATCGGCCGACATCCGCGCCCGCGTGCAGGCCGCCCGCCGGCGCCAGCTCGCCCGCTTCGCCGGAACGCGCACCACCGCCAACGCCCGCATGACCCACGCTCAGATCCGCGCCCATTGCGCGATCGACTCCTCTCTGGGCGACCTCTTGCAGCAGGCCATGGAACAGCTCTCCCTCTCGGCACGCGCCTTTGACCGCATCCTGAAGGTCGCCCGCACCATCGCCGACCTCGCCGGCTCCGACCGCATCGAGTCGCCCCACCTCCTCGAAGCCATCCAATACCGCAGCCTCGACCGGAATCTGTTCTATTGAATCTGGGAACCCACTCGTTGGCCCTACGTCAGGTTCACCGGATCCACGTCGAGCACCTGGGTGATGTCGTCGGGCCAGGCAAACGCCGTTCGCAAGGCGTTCAAATCCGCGATCACCCGAGTCACCCCGTTGGTGAAATACCAAACCTGATAGCGATACTCATCCTTGATTTTCTCGATCGGCGACGGCGACGGGCCGCGCAACTCCACGCGCCCGGCCAGTTCTTTCTCCGCGTGACGCGCCCATTGCTCGGTGAAAAACTTTAGCTTCTCCTCGTTCGGTCCGCGAAACAGGTGGTGGATCAGGTGCCGATACGGCGGATACCGAAAATCCTTCCGCATCTTCAGCTCGCTTTCCGCGAAGCCCTCGAAGTCGGCGTGCCGTGAAAACTGGATCGCCTCCGCCTGCGGCGTGAAGGTCTGCACCACGACTTCGCCCGCCCGGTCGCCGCGGCCGGCCCGGCCCGCCACCTGCACGAGCAACTGGAACGTGCGTTCGTTGGCCCGGAAATCCGGGATGTGCATCGAGATGTCGGCGTCGATCAAACCGACCAGCGTGACGTTGGGGAAGTCCAGGCCCTTGGCGATCATCTGCGTGCCGATGAGCACGTCGATTTTGCCCGCACGGAAGTCGGTGAGTATCTCCCGAAACCGGTTTTTCTTGGACATCGTGTCGGTGTCCATGCGCTCGAGTCGGGCCTTGGGCAGCACGCGGTGCACCGCCTCTTCCACCCGCTGCGTGCCCATGCCTTTCCAGCGAATTTCCGGGGCGCCGCAGGCCGGACACCGCGCGGGCGCCGCCGCCTCGTGGCCGCACAGGTGGCAGCGCAGCCGCTCGTCGCTGCGGTGGTAGGTCATCGTGATGCTGCAATGCGGACACTCCTCGACGTGCCCGCACTTGGTGCACTGCATCGACGGCGAATAGCCTCGGCGGTTGATAAAGAGGATCGTCTGCTCGCGTTTTTCGAAGCGGGCATGCATCGCATCGACCAGCTTGCGCGACAGCGACGTGAAGCCCCGCTGGCGCACGATCTCGATGCGCATGTCCACGATGTCGATGTGCGGCAGTTTGCGCGCGTCCACGCGCTCGGGCAGGCGCAACAGCCGGTATTTGCCGGCCTGGGCGTTGGCGAAACTCTCCAGCGAGGGCGTGGCCGAGCCGAGCAGGCAGAGCGCGTTGTTCAACTTTGCCCGCATCACCGCCACGTCGCGTCCGTGATAGCGCGGCGTCTCGTCCTGCTTGTAGGCGGGCTCGTGCTCCTCATCGACGACGATGAGCTTGAGGTTGCGCACCGGCGCGAAAACCGCCGAGCGCGCGCCCACGACGACGCGAGCCTCGCCCGTGGCCAGCGAGAGCCAGCCGTCGAGGCGTTCGCCTTCGCTCAGGTGGCTGTGCCAGACCACGCATTTGTGGCCGGGGGCGATGGCTTCGAGCCGCCCGCGCAACCGCGCCACGGTCTGCGGCGTCAACGCGACCTCGGGCACAAGGAAAACGACGCCTCCGCCCGCGGCCAGCGCATCATGGATGGCGCGCAGGTAAACCTCGGTCTTGCCCGAGCCCGTCACGCCGTGGAGCAGCGTCACCACGAACTTGTCTTCGGCCAGGGTCGCCGCGATGGCATCGACGGCCGCCTGCTGTCCGAGGTTGAGCGCGTGCGGCTGCGAGGCGACCACTTCGCCGGTGGACCAGTTGTCGGCGTAGGCAATGCGCTCGACGCGGCGGATTTCCTCGCGGACGAGCCCGCGCTTCACAAGCGCCGAGACCACGGCGGCGGTCACGCCGAGGCGGCCGATGACTAGGGACTTTTTCTGCGGCTTAAACTGCTGGGCGAGGAATTGGAATAGTTTCGCCTGCGCCGGAGCCCGCCTGACGAGCGCGGCGAGTTCCTCGTCCGAGATCGCCCGGGCGACCGAGAGGAGTTTTTCCTGCTTGAGGCTGGCGGCGTTGCGCACGGCCGCAGGCAGCATTGCCTCCACGATGCCGTCGTGTTTGGTGGCGTAGTAGCTCGACATCCAGCGCGCCAGCGCGAGCAGATCGGGTGGCAACGCCGGAAACGGATACACCACCTCGGCGAGCAGCTTGAGGCGATTAACCGGAAATCCCACCGGTTCGCCAAACTCCGCCACGATGCCCAGATGAAGGCGGTTCAGGATCGGGATGCGCACGAGCGAACCGACCGCCACCTGCGTGCCGAGCGACTCCGGCACCCTGTAGTGCAGGATCTTGTCGAAGCCCGCGAGGGGATGCACGCCGACTGTCATGATGGCTGGCTGAGAGGCCGGGGAATCAGCAGAAGCGGACCTCAACCTCCACTCTTCATGCCGAAGGAAGAGGGGGTCAACCCGCGGGCGGCAACGGCCTTCGCCAAGGCCTCCAAATCGAGTTTCGCGCCCGGCTTCACGTCGTTGAACTCAAACCAGCCCTGTTTCATCTCCAACGCAAACTGCAGGTCGGATCCACGTGAGGGGACAGGCGTTTCGTCAAAGGGATACATCTGGTAAATTTCCCTCAACGTCCCGTCGGGCGAAAAAAAACCGATGTCGAGCGGCGTCGGCGTGTTGCGCATCCAAAAGCTCATCCGCTGGGGTGCTTCGTAAATGAAGAGCATACCCTCGTCCGATTTCAGATCGGTGCGCCCCATAAGGCCCCGTTCCATTTCGCCGCGCTTGATCGCCAGCTGCATTCTCACCGGCTTTCCGTCTACCGGGATGGTGAAAAAATCGGCCGCCGTCTTGGTCGCCGCAGCGGGCAACGGCGCGTCACCCCGTCCGCAGCCGGCCGCAAACGACAACGCCGCCATCAGCACGAGAGCACGAAGTAGGATCGAAACCGGATTTGCGTTTTTCACTCAGGACGTGACTGATCGTTTTCCAACTCGAACACAACTTCATCGTGGCCGCCCTCACCGCCCCCTCTCCGCTTCTCTACGCCGACACCAGCCGCAGCGCCGACATGCTCCATTTCGGCCGCTTCAGCGTGCCAGACCCCTTCATAGCCTTCGGCCTGCGCGGAAAAAAAATCGCCGTTCTCAACGCCCTCGAATTCGGCCGCGCCAACAAATCCTCCGGCTTCGACACCGTGCTCGCGCTGGAGCCTTGGCTGGACCGCGCCCGCGCCCAACATCCCTCCACCAAGGTCGGGACCGCCGAGGTCATCGCCCTGTTGGCCCGCCACTACAAAATCCGCGGGTTTACCGTCTCCAACGATTTCCCCGTCGGCCTCGCCGACCGGCTGCGCGCCCTCGGAGTTAAGCTCACCGCCGTGCCCGCTCTCTTCCCCGAGCGCGAGATCAAGACCCCCGCCGATGCCGCCGCGATCCGCGAGGGCAATCGCGCCAGCGCCGCCGGCATCGCCGCCGCCGAGGCACTCCTGCGCCGCAGCAAGATCAAGGCGGGCAAACTCGTGCTCGACGCGAAGCCGCTGACCTCGGAACGTCTCAAGACCGCCATCGAGATCGCCTGCCTGGAAGCCGGCGCTCTCTCCATCGACACCATCGCCGCCGGCGGCGACCAGGCCTGCGACCCGCACGAGCGCGGCCACGGCCCGCTCCGCGCCCGCGAACTGATCATCGTGGACGTTTTCCCCCGTGTGACCGCCACCGGTTTCCACGGAGACATGACGCGCACCTTTCTCAAGGGCCGGGCCAGCGAACAACAACGCCACCTGGTGGCCGCCGTGCGCACCGCCCAGATCGCCGCACTCGACGCCGCGCGCGCGGGTGTCAACGGCCGCCATGTCCACCAGCAATGTCTCAATGTTTTCGAGCGCCACGGCTTTGAAACGAAGCGCACGCCGAAGGGCTCCGTCGGCTTTTTTCACGGCACCGGTCACGGCCTGGGCCTGGAGGTCCACGAAGCGCCTCGCATGAGCACCGTCGACTGCATCTTGAAAAAAGGCTCGGTCGTCACCGTCGAACCGGGCCTCTATTACCCCGGACTCGGCGGCTGCCGCATCGAGGACGTCGTGCAGATCACCGACGGAAAACCGAAAATGCTCTCGTCGGCGCCCTACGACTGGGAAATCCGCTGATCATGCCGGAACTCGCCGAGGTCGAATACTTCCGCCAGCGCTGGAATCCCGGGCTCGGCGCCCGCATCGAGCGTGTCCACGTCCATCCGAAAGCCGGCGTCTTCAAAACCAGTGACCCGGGACAGATCGTCAAAACGCTCACCGAGGCGACGCTCGTTTCCTCCGAGGCGGCGGCGAAACAGATGCTGTTCCGCGCCGGTGACAACGCCTGGCTGGGCATCCATCTGGGAATGACCGGCGAACTCTCGCTGCAACCGGCCGACCACGCGCCGCGCAAGAGCGACCACCTCGTCCTCATCCAGCGGGAGCACGCCCTCGTGTTCAGCGATCCGCGCATGTTTGGCCGGGTGCAGTTGCACATCGGCCCCGAGCCGCCCTCCTGGTGGACGCAAATCGCGCCACCCGTGCTTTCCGAAGCGTTCACCGTCGGCGCCGTGGATGCGTTCTTAAGCCGGCGCGCCCGCACACCCATCAAACCGGTCTTGCTCATGCAGCAGCGCTTTCCCGGCATCGGCAACTGGATGGCCGACGAGATCCTCTGGCGAGCGGCCATTCATCCGAAACGACCCGCAGGATCGCTCGCGCCGGAGGAAATCAAACTCCTCCACCGCGAGGTTCGCTGGGTCGCCGACCGCGCCCTTAAACTCATCGGTGCCGCCCAAACCCCCGTCCTCGTGGATCCGCCCAAGAGCTGGTTGTTTCCCCATCGATGGACCGACGGTGGCCGCTGTCCCAAAACCGGCGCCAGGCTGCTTCGTGAAGAAATCGGTGGCCGCACGACGTGCTGGTCGCCCGCGCGCCAAAAACTTTAAGGTTAAAACACACCCGGTCATGAAACTCCCCGCCCACACCAAATTTCTCTTCATCGGCGATTCCATCACCGACGCCGGCCGCGATCCGTCCGGTGAAGCCACGCCGTGGGGCGCTCCCGGCGTCGGGCGCGGCTACGTTGGCCTCATCGAGGCCTGGCTCGGCGCCACCCGTCCCGCCGACCGGATCCGTATCCTCAACCGGGGTACCAGTGGCCACACGGTGCGCGACCTGGCCGCCCGGTGGCAGGCCGAAGTGATCGCCCATCAGCCCGACTGGCTCTCCGTCATGATCGGCATCAACGACGTCTGGCGCCAGTTCGACACCCCGCTTCGCACCGACATCCAGGTGCCGATCGACGAATACCGCCGCACCCTCTCGTCGCTCGTCGAGCGGACGCGTCCGCTGGTCAAGGGACTCGTCCTCGCCACGCCTTACATGATCGAGTCCAACCGCGCCGATCCCATGCGCCGGTGCATGGACGACTACGGCTCCGTCGTTCGCGAACTCGCCGGGCAATACGAAGCCGTTTTTGTGGACACGCAGGCCGCCTTTGACGAAGTGCTCGCGCACACCCACCCGATGACGCTCGCCTGGGATCGGATTCATCCCAACACCACCGGCCACCTGATCCTCGCCCGCGCCTTTCTCAAGGCCCTGGGCGCCCTCTGAGCATGTCCGCCAAACGCCAACGCCTCGACGAACTCCTCGTCGCCCGGGGTCTCGCCGATTCGCGCTCGCAGGCCAAGGCGTTGATCATGTCCGGTCGCGTGCTCCACGGCACCGAACGCCTCGACAAGCCCGGCAAGGAGTTCGCCGGCGACATCGAGCTCATCGTCGAGCAACCGCCGCGCTTTGTTTCCCGCGGCGGCGAAAAACTCCAGGGCTGGATCGAAAAATTCTCGGTCGATCTGCGGGGCGCTCGTGTGCTCGACGTCGGGGCTTCCACCGGCGGCTTCACCGATTGCGCGTTGCAAGCCGGCGCCGCCAATGTGGTCTGCGTCGATGTCGGACGGGCGCAGCTTCACGCCAGGCTCCGCGCCGATCCGCGTGTCACCAACCTGGAAAAAATCAACGCCCGCACCCTGCGCACCGGGGATCTGCCGCACGCCGATTTTGACGCCGTCGTGATGGATCTGTCGTTCATCTCCCTCAAAAGCGTGCTGCCCGCCGTATGGCCGCTGCTGCGGAGCGGTGGGTTCCTGGTGGCGCTGGTCAAACCCCAGTTTGAGGCCGGCAAGGCCGAGGTGGACAAAGGCCGGGGCATCATCCGCGACCTTGCCGTCCAGGACGCGGTGCTGGCCGATATCCGTGACTTCGCGCTGACCCAACTGCCCGGTTCGGTGCTTGTCGGCACCATGGACAGTCCCATCACCGGCACCGACGGCAACCGGGAGTTTCTGCTCGGTTTGCGCAAAGCGGGCTAAGCGCGTCCCCTTGAGATCAACGTTATCGGCCGGTTAAAAAAGAAAAAGAAACCTGCCTAAAGGACGCTTGACAGTCGGCCTTCGGGTTTTAAGTTCAGCCCCTCTTTCCCATTCGGGGTGGTAGCTCAGCTGGTTAGAGCGTCTGCCTGTCACGCAGAAGGTCGCGGGTTCGAGTCCCGTCCATCCCGCCAGTTTTTTAAGGTCCCGATCGCAAGATCGGGGCCTTTTTTGTGTTCCTAGCGACTCAAACGTCGCCGGTCACTCATCAACCTGGAAGCCGATTTTGACCGTCACCTGCCAATGTCTCACGGCACCCTCATCGATATTGCCTCGTGTTTCGACAACTTGAAACCAACTGAGATTTTTGACCGTTTTGTGGGCGCGGGATATCGCTCGACGAACCGCGTCCTCGATATTCAGGGACGAGGTCGCGGTGAGTTCGATGTGCTTATAGACGTGATCGTTCATGGGTATGAGCGGACACTACGCCATGCGCTAGGAAAATGGCATGGGGTGATCGCCCAAGGATGACGGCAAGGCTCCATTACTACTGCCTCGCAGGAGCATCCGCGCGAAATTTGATCGGGTAAGACCCCATGCCCACAGGCAGTTCCCGTGGTAATAATCACAACGGAAACGACATGACGGAAACCCCACCCGTGCGTTCGCCATTAATCTCTAAGAGGACCTACCCATGCTGCAAAATATCAAGGAACTTTATGGACACAAACTCATAGCCCGAGACGGCGACATCGGGCATGTGAAAGACTTCTACTTCGACGACAAAAGCTGGGCGGTGCGCTACCTGGTGGTAAACACCGGCTCGTGGCTGACCGGCCGGCTGGTGCTGCTCTCGCCGCATTCGTTTGGGCGGCTGGATAGCACCGGAAAGATTCTCCACGTAAACCTTTCCCGCCAACAAATAGAGAACAGCCCTTCGATCGCCGCGCACCGTCCGGTTTCGCGCCAATACGAAGAGGACTACTATCGTTATTACGGCTGGCCGGTTTATTGGGAAGGCGGTGGCATCTGGGGTCCCATGGGCTTCCCCGTGGTCACCCCCGCACCCGCCACCAAAACGCGCCCCCACCACGGGCACAATCAGCGCGACGACATCCACCTGCACAGCACCGTCGCGGTGCGAGGCTACCACCTTCAGGCCACCGACTCTCTGATAGGTTCGGTGAGCGGTTTCATGGTCAACGACCGCAGCTGGGTGATCGAGTCCCTCGCCGTCGAGACCGGCCATTGGTATGCCCACAAAAAGGTTTTCGTCCCCACGAGCCTGGTCACACGCCTGCGCTATGAAGATTCGATGGTTTTCTTAAAAATCTCCAAGGCGGAACTCCAAAACCTGCATGAAACGGAGGTCGCCTAGCATGAGTCCGACCGCCTCTCCGGTTTGCCCGGGCCGTGTCTCCAGCTCTCAAGCGCGAGTAACCCGCCAGATGCTTCATGAACGCACGTGCGCCATAGCCCGCCGTGCCGGGCGCCTGCCGCCTTACGTTACGCAGAGCGACTACGAGCAGGCCAAACGCGAGCTAACGGGCTCCCCCGACACCGTTATACTTGATGAAAACGAAGATAACTCCCCGGGCGCCGAAACAACCGGTCAGTCGCCCCGCGCCGCGCCCCGATCCGCGGAAACCGCAAGGCGGACGGATATTCCGGGATACATGCCCGCGCCGCAGATTTGTTGATAATTCCCGCTCGCCGCAGGGCTAGGAGCATCGGACACTGGGCCCTTTTATCCGCCATGTCCTCCACGCCCAATCACCGCACCTTAGCCGAATTCTACATCCAAGGCCTCACCCAAGGCTTCGTCACCGCCGCCGAGGTGATCAAATGGGCCGACGAGGTCATCGTCGCCGCCGAAAAAACCGAGGATTGGATGCTCGACATCTCCACCTCCGGGGAAGACGACCGCATGGGGGTGCTCCATCACCTCCACGCCGTGCAGGGCCAGGTGGACGAGGCCGCCCTCGCCACCCTCCTCGCCGGGAAAAAATAAAACGGCTTAGGCGGGTCGCCGCACACGCGCGGTCATCGACTACCCCGTGCCCATCCGTTCGGCGGCGACCGCCGCCAACGCCAGGTCGCGACACCCCTTCAGGTCGAGTTTCCCGGTGGCAAGCACCGGGATTTTTTCCACGCACACCACCGTTTTGGGTATCCAGAGATTGGGCACTCCGGCGGCGGAAAGCTTCTGATTGACCAATTCGGGGGTCACCGCGACAACCGCCGTCAGCAGCACGAGTTGCTCGCCCTTGGCGGGATCAGGCACGCCGGTGACGGCCAGGGGGTAGCCTTCCCCGGTGTCGATGGCCAGCAGCTCGACGAGCCGTTGCTCGATGGTTCCATGAGGCACCATCTCGCCGGCGATCTTGGAAAACCGCGAAAGCCGGCCCTCGATAAAAAGAAACCCGTCCTCGTCGAACCGCCCGAGATCGCCGGTCACATACCAGCCGCGGTGAAAAACCTCGGCGGTCCGTTTCGGATCGCCGAGATAGCCGCCGAAGATGTTGGCACCCCGGAAGGCGACCACCCCGGTCGATCCAAACGGCAGCGACTCGTGCGTCTCCGGGTCGAGCACGCGGGCAGTCATGCCTGCCATCATCCGGCCGACCGAACCCCGTCGTTTGCCCGGTTGTTCGGAGGCGGTTTCGGTGCAGGCGGGCGGGTCCGGCTGGTTAACGTTGGTGGCCGGGGAGGCTTCCGTCATGCCGTAGCCCTCCAGAATATCGAGGTGGAACTTCTCCAGGAACCCCGCATGAAGATCCGCAGGCAGTTTTTCGGCGCCGGAGACCAGAACTTGCAACGAACGTATATCCCCGGTCTCGGCCTTTTTAAGCAACGGTCGCATGAATGTGGGCGCCCCCACCATCACGCTGACTTCCTCTTCGCGTATGGCTTCGATTATCTTCTTCGTATCGAGCGGGCCGGGCACGGTAACCGAGCGACACCCCCGCAGCAACGGATACCACATGTTCACCGTGAAGCCGAAGCTGTGAAAAACCGGCAGGCAACTGAGCATGACGGCCGTCGGCGGAAAGATCGACGTGGTCGAGAACTGCCAGCAGTTGGCCAGGATGTTCCGATGGCTGTAGGCGACACCCTTGGGGGCGCCCGAGCTGCCGCTGGTGAAGAGCAGACCGGCTTCGGTTCGATTGCCCAGCCTGGGTAACCCCAGCAGCCAAGGCAGCGCCTGATTCGGCAGCAACCAAGCCGCCAAAAGCCAAGGCAACAACGCGCGTTTACCCCCGATTAACCGGATTGTTTCCGCCAAATCCAGGGTGAGCTCGGGCCAGGGAAAATCCGGGACTTTGGCTCGCACGGCGCCGGCGGTAAGAACGGTTTTGGCACCCGATAGCCGCAGGCTGGCCTCGGTCGCGGCCGGACCCGCCGTAAAATTAAGATTCACCGGTGCCTTGCCCGCGCACAACACGGCGAGATTCGCAATGGTCGCCCCGGCGCCAGGCGGCAGCACGATCCCCACGCGATCCTCTGGCACCGACCGGCGCAGATGCCGGGAAAGGGCCGCGGCCGCCGCGAAGAGTTCGGCGGCGTGGATCTCGCGGCGTCCCGACGTGCGGTCCACCAAAAGCAGCCGGCCCGGATTACGCCCCAGTCGGCGCACGATCTCGCCCGCCAGGTTTCGTTGCAATTGCGGGCGTTGCGCGTAGGCCGCGCACCCGAGATCGAGCAGCGCTTCGCGGACCGTGCCGGTGTCGGCCCGCTCCGCCGGAATCGGCTCCCCCCACGCAACGCACACTGCGGTGCGCATGAGACGCGGCGACTTGAACAGGTATTGGCCGTCCGAAAACGAAAACACCGAACCCCACAGGCCGTCGTGAGCCACCGGCACCACCGGCACTCCGGCGCGCCTGGCCATGAGTTCGAAGCCGCGCTCCAGTTTCATCAACTGGCCCGTGCGCGAAATGCCGCCCTCGGGAAAGATCAACACGAGTTCGCCCGCGCCCAGTGCCCTGGTGACGCGGCGGACCGTTTCCAGAGCGTTCCCCGACGAAACCGGCACCGTCCCGGTGAGCCGGAAAACCAATTTAAAAAACCAGCCGTTGCTCAGAAAAGCCTCGTGCCCCACAAACCGGATCGGGCGAGAACATGCCATCTGCAGCACCACCGCATCCACATACGAGAGATGATTGGCGACCAGCAGCGCCCCGCCTTTGCCGGGCACACGCTCCCCGTGAAGCACGCGCAAGCGATAAAGCAGCCGGCTCAACACCGCCACCGGCCAACTCAATAACCACGGCACATAGGAACGGGGAAAAAAAGCTTCTTGGGACATGGTGACAAAATGATCGTTGGAGTAATAACCACCGGGGAAACACCGTCGCTGCGTCCACTCACGCGTCCGGGAGCCGCCAGCCGACGGCTCCGGCTTGCAATGCACGCAACGTCCCGAGTGCGGTCCGTGCGTCCTGGTCGCGTACCTTGGCCGACACCAGACGGACCACCCGGCCGTAATCCGGTGCGATTTTTTCCCACAGGCGCCGACCCACCGGCGTCAGTGACACCCGGTATATCCGACGATCCCCGGGATCGTCTTCCCGGCGCACCCAACCCGCCTTCTCCAGGCGATCCACCAGGCCGGTCACATTCGACCGATCCACCACCAAGAGATCGCCAAGTTGGCGCTGGCTGAGCCCGCCGGCCTCGGTGGCGAGAAGGTTGAGCACGTTGTATTGCGCGGCGGTCAAGCCGTGCCGGCGAAACAACCGCCGGCTCTCCCGCAGAAAAATATCCGCCGTGAGGAGCACCTGGCGCACGACTTCATGGGCAAGTTCAGACTTCACAATTGAACGCTGCGATAGCTATTGTTGATATGTCAACGTTTGAGTTTCTTGCCAACCGG
This sequence comes from uncultured Verrucomicrobiota bacterium, assembly GCA_903876795.1. Lineage (GTDB taxonomy): Bacteria > Verrucomicrobiota > Verrucomicrobiia > Opitutales > Opitutaceae > Rariglobus. The sequence continues at coordinate 18,193 of CAIRBK010000082.1, read as the reverse complement.
GGGTTGATCTCGTCCCCCCCGGACCTGGCGCACAGAGTGAGCCGCTCGGCCAGCGCAGCCTCAAAACCGGCTGAGGAAGGCTCGCACTGAGCGACATCCCGGAAAACTGAACGCCAAGGGGCGTTGGCACCGTTATCCAAACCGCCGTTCAAAACCTTCCTTTCCGTCTTCGTTCGCGCGCGCCTGATCGTTACAGATCCGTTTCTCCGCGCAATATCCGCGCACGCTCCGCCAACCGGTGCGCAGTCTTAGTGCGCGTGTTTTGACATCATCGGGATTGCCCGGTCGGCCCTTTATGGCCGCCCGCTCCAAGTCCCATGAAATCATCCGGTGCCACCGCCAAACCCCGCTTTGTAACCTGCGACGCCAACGAGGCCGTCGCCTCCGTCGCCTACCGGCTCAACGAGTTCATCGCCATCTACCCCATCACGCCCTCCTCGGCGATGGCCGAATCCTGCGATGAATGGGCCGCCGCCGGAAAAAAGAACCTGTGGGGACAGGTGCCGCGCGTAACCCAGCTACAGTCCGAAGCCGGCGTCGCCGGCGCGGTTCACGGCGGTCTGCTCGGAGGCGCCCTTACCACGACGTTCACCGCATCACAGGGGCTCCTCCTGATGATCCCCAATCTTTACAAAATCGCGGGTGAACTCCTGCCGTTCACCCTTCACGTCTCCGCACGCGCCATCGCCGCGCAGGGCCTCTCCATCTTCGGCGACCACTCCGACGTCATGGCCTGCCGCGCCACCGGTTGCGCCCTGCTCTGCTCCAACAACGGACAGGAAGCCCACGACCTCGCGCTTGTCGCCCACGCCGCCAGCCACCGGTCCCGCATCCCGTTCATTCATTTCTTTGACGGCTTCCGCACCTCCCACGAGGTGTCCAAGATCGCCATGCTCTCCGACGGCGACTTGCGCGCCGTCATCAGTGAAGAGGCCATCGCCGCCTTCCGCGCCCGCGCCCTCTCGCCCGACCATCCCTCGATGCGCGGCACCGCCCAGAATCCCGACGTCTATTTCCAGGGACGCGAAACCGTAAACCGCTTCTACGACCAGCTTCCCGCGCTCGTGCAGGGCGAGATGGACCGGCTGGCCGAGGTCACCGGCCGCCAATATCGCCTCTACGAATATCACGGCCACCCGCAGGCCGAGCGCGTCATCATAGCGATGGGCAGCGCGATCGAGACCATCTCGGAAACCGTGGACTGGCTTGTCGCCAAGGGAGAAAAGGTCGGCGTCCTTTCGGTGCGCCTTTTCCTGCCTTTCCACGTCAAATCGTTCCTGGGCTCCCTCCCGCCCACCGTGAAGGCCATCGCCGTGCTTGACCGCACCAAGGAGCCCGGCTCCCTCGGCGAACCGCTCTACCTCAATGTCGTCGCCGCCTTGGCCCAGGGTCTTTCGCCGCTCGCCAACTCGCCGCGAATCGTCGGCGGTCGCTACGGTCTCGGCTCCAAGGAGTTCACCCCCGGCATGGTCCGCGCCGCCTTCGACAACCTCGCGCGCTGGGAACCGCAGGCCCGGTTCACGCTCGGTATCGTGGACGATGTCACCGGCACTTCGTTGGGCTACGACGAATCGTTCGATCTCGAGGCCGCCGACGTGCGCCGCTGCGTCTTCGTGGGTCTCGGAGCCGATGGCACCGTCGGCGCCAATAAAAACTCGATCAAGATCATCGGCGAACAGACCGACAATTTCGCCCAGGGCTACTTCGTCTACGACTCGAAGAAATCCGGCTCCGTCACCACCTCCCACCTGCGCTTCGGGCCCCGCCCGATCAAGGCCCCCTATCTCATTCGCCAGGCCGACTTCGTCGCATGCAGCCAGTTCTCCTTCGTGGGCCGCCAGAAGATCCTGGACTACGCCGGGCCGGGCGCGACGATCCTGCTCAACTCGCCCCACTCCGCCGCCGACACCTGGTCCAATCTCCCCCGCGACTGGCAGGAGACGATCATCGACAAAAAACTGCGTCTTTTCGTGATCGACGCCACCGCCGTCGCCCAGGCAAGCGGCATGGGACGTCGCACCAACACCGTGCTGCAGACGTGTTTCTTCGCGCTCTCCGGTGTCCTTCCCCAGGCCGAGGCCATCAAACAGATCAAGAAGGCCATCGAAAAAACCTACAGCAAGAAGGGCGACAAAATCGTCCAGATGAACTACGCCGCCGTGGACGCCTCGCTGGCCGGTCTCGCCGAGGTCGCCATCCCCGCCTCGGTCGCGGCGGACGCCACCGTCACCGTCGCGCCGACCTACCCCGGCGCCTCCGAGTTTGTCCGCAAGGTCACCGTGCGCCTCCTGGCCGACGAGGGCGACCGCCTGCCGGTCAGCTCCATCCCCGCCGACGGCTGCTGGCCCACCGGCACCACGCGTTTCGAGAAGCGCAACATCGCCCTTGATATCCCCGCCTGGGACTCCGCCCTCTGCATCCAGTGCAACAAGTGCGCGCTGGTCTGCCCGCACGCGGCCATCCGTCCCAAGTTCTACCCCGAGTCCGCCCTCGCCGGGGCCCCGGAGAGCTTCGCGTCCACGGCCTTTAAATCGAAGGACCATCCCGGCTTCCGCTACACGCTGCAGGTTGCCCCGGAGGATTGCACCGGTTGCTCGCTCTGCGTGCAGGTCTGTCCAGCCAAGGACAAGGCCAACCCGCGCCACAAGGCGATCGACATGGTTTCGCAGCCGCCCCGCCTCGCGGCCGAACGCGCCAACTGGGACTTCTTCCTCTCCCTGCCCGAAGCCGACCGCGCCAAGATCGACACGTCCACTGTCAAGGGCACCCAGTTCCTGCAACCGCTCATGGAATTCTCCGGCGCCTGCGCCGGCTGCGGCGAGACGCCCTACCTCAAGCTCCTGACGCAGCTCTTCGGAGACCGTCTGGTCATGGCCAACGCCACCGGCTGCTCCTCCATCTACGGCGGCAACCTGCCGACCACGCCCTATTCCCAGGACAAGAACGGCCGCGGTCCCGCCTGGGCCAATTCGCTCTTCGAGGACAACGCGGAATTCGGCCTGGGCCTGCGCCTCGCCGCCAACCAGCGCCTCGAACATGCCCGCGCCCTGCTCACGCTGCTCGCCCCCGAGGTCGGCCACGAGCTCGCCTCCGCCATTCTGGAATCCCCTCAGGCCTGCGAGGCCGACTACGCCGCCCAGCGCACACGCGTGGCCGCCCTGCGCGCCGCAATTAAATCCGACGACTCCTACAACGCCCGGCGGCTCGACGCCCTGGCCGACGACTTTGTGAAGAAGACGGTGTGGATCATCGGCGGCGACGGCTGGGCCTACGACATCGGTTACGGCGGCCTCGACCACGTCCTGGCCTCCGGCGCCAACGTCAAGGTCCTCGTCCTCGACACCGAGGTGTATTCCAACACCGGGGGCCAGTCCTCCAAGTCCACACCCATGGGCGCGGTCGCCAAGTTTGCCTCCGGCGGAAAGCCCACCGCCAAGAAGGACCTCGCCTTGATCGCGGCCCAGTATGGTCATGTCTACGTCGCCAAGATCGCCTTCGGCGCCAAGGACAGCCAGACCGTGCAAGCCCTGCGCGAAGCCGAGGCCTACCCCGGCCCCGCACTGGTGATCGCCTACTCCCACTGCATCGCCCACGGCTACAACCTCCACCAGGGCCTTGATCAACAGAAGCTCGCGGTGGACACTGGCTACTGGCCGCTCTTCCGCTACGACCCGCGCCTCGCCGATGCCGGCCAGATCCCGCTCAAGCTCGACTCCGGCGCCCCCAAGCTCGACCTCTCCAAATTCACCGCCAACGAGACCCGTTTCGGCATCTTGAAAAACATCGACCCCGCCCGGGCCGAGACTCTCGCCGCCCAGGCCCAGGCCGAGGTCCGCCGCCACTACGCCCATTACCAGCATCTCGCCGAACCGGTCCGGCCCGCCGCTGTCCCTGCTCCCGTACCCGCCGTCAACTGAAAGGCCCCGCCATGAATCTCGAAACCCGATACCTCGGCCTGACCCTGAAAAACCCCGTCGTGGTCGGCGCCTCACCCTTCTGCGACAACATCGACACCGCGCGCCGGCTGGAGGAGGCCGGCGCCGCCGCGATCGTCATGCACTCGCTCTTCGAGGAACAGATCGACCTCGAACAACAGGCGCTGATGCACCACCTGGAAACCCCGGCCGAGAGCAACTACGAGGCCACGTCCTACTTCCCCCACTATGACGACTACCACCTCACTCCGGGCAATTACCTGCGCACCATTGAGCGCCTGAAATCCTCCCTGGGCATACCCGTCATCGCCTCGCTCAACGGCCGACGCCCCGGCGGCTGGGTGGATTACGCCCGCCGCATCGAATCGGCCGGCGCCGATGCCCTCGAACTCAACACCTACCAACTCGCCACCGATCCCTCGCTCTCCGGCGAGGACGTCGAGGGCGACATCCTGCAGATCGTTCGGAGCGTGACCGAAACGATCAACATCCCCGTCTCCGTCAAGCTCTCGCCCTATCACGCCTCGCTCACGCATTTCGCCAAGCTCCTCGACGAACACGGCGCGGGAGGCCTCGTGCTTTTCAACCGGTTTTACCAACCCGATTTCGACATCGACCAGATGGACGTCGTCCCCCGGTTGAAGCTCTCCTACTCCTCCGAGTTGCTGCTTCGCCTGCGCTGGCTGTCCATCCTCTCGCCCACGATCAGGGGGTCGCTCGCGTGCAGCGGGGGCGTGCACACTCCCGAGGATTTCATCAAAGCCCTGCTGGCGGGAGCCCATGCCGTGCAGCTCGTCTCGGTGCTGCTGGAAAGCGGCCCGCGCGCCATCCCGTTGCTGCTAGACGGCCTGCGCGGCTGGATGCACGACCACGAGCACGAGGATCTGTCCACGGTGCGCGGCGCCCTGAATCTCAAGCGTTGCCCCGACCCGGCCGCCCACGAGCGCGCCAACTACATCAAGATCCTCCAGAGCTGGAAAATCTGACCACCAGCCCGGGGCCCCGGCGCGGGCTACGTCGCGCCCACCGGATCAGCGACCGGCTGCTTGACGCGGCTCGTCAGCAGCGCCGCGTCCTGCATTCCGTGGATGATCTTTTTATCCGGCGGGCAAAACGTCGCCAGCGCGCCGCTCAGCACCGCCTTGCCCCCGCTGACAAAATAATACGGACACAGCCGCAGGCGCCCGTCCACCTCCCGCACCTGGCCGGCGCGGTCGTAGACGCGGTGTTTCACCCGGCGCGGTTTTTTATACTCTTGGAGGATGTGCGGATTGCGCGGCGCGTCATCGATGGCCACGTCGATGCCGCCCTGCCACTCCTCGCGCGAGCAGTCGCTGCCGAGCACCACGCTGCGCGCGCCCCAGGCGCTTTCGTGATAACCGGAGATCTTGATGATGAGATCGCGTTCCTTCTGCGACGCGCCGGCGAGCTGGCGCCAGTCGGTCAGCGGGCGCCCGCCGACCTTGGGCCCGTCGAGCACCGCGCCGGGCGGCAGCGGCGTGGCGTCGATCACCCAGGACAGGGGGATGAGTTTGCGCAGCAGCTTGAGCGTGCGGCCACCCAGCACCTCCGCCCAGTAGTCCTGCAACAGGTGGTGATGAAAGAGCGCGAGGCCGAGTTTCTCCTCCTGGTAGGGACGCATGGGCGGCACGATGACCACCTCGCCGGCCGCCCAGGACTCGAAGAAATAGTGCGCCGTAGGGATGTTGGCCAAATCGAACAGCTCGAAAAAACGGTAGATGATGTCGATCTTCTCCGGGTTGCCCTCGACGTCGAAACAGAGCGACGCCCCCAGCGGAAACACGTCGTCGGGAGCCAGGCAGAACACCCGCTTGCCCTGCAACTGGAGCTGCTCGGCCAGCCAGCGCATTTCGGGCCGGTAGGTCGCGGCCTCGTCGGAGACGACCAGCGCGATGAGTGGATTGCGGATTTCGGGGCGAAGCGCCGCCAGGGAGTCATAAAAACCGCGGATCATGGCGTCGCCCTCGCCGATCACCCCCTCGGCCGGGTCCCCTCCATAGATGCGGTTGAGAAACGCCGTGAGCCCGATGCCGCCGGGCACGGAGTCGAGCTCGGTCATCGTGAAGCCCTCGTCGGTGAGCAGCAGGTCAGGACGTAGCACGGTCGGGAAGGCTCCGCGATTTTTCGGTTCGCGCGCATGGGCGACCAGATCGGCCGGCTTGCCGCGATCAAGGTAGTCGGCGACCCAGGGGGCGAGCAGGGGCTTGTTGCGCAGGAGGTTTTTCCCGGCGGCCGAACGGAGGTAAAGCGCCTCGAGGGCCTGGTGGTATTCGAGACACGCCGCGCCGATGTCGGCCAGTTCGGTGGCCTGCGCGGGCGTGAGCGCCCATGCCTCGGGCGAGAGTTGCCAGGATTTGTCCTCAAACAACGGCGTGGCGGCAAAGGTCGATTGCAGATCGGCGTAGGCGAGGTCGGGCATGGCGGAGCGAACGATCAAAGGTGGGCGGCGGAATGTCGAATGACCAATGACGAATTCCGCGTGGTCGTCAAAACACCCGGATCGGGCGGCGGCGGAGGGATGGACCCCGCTCGGGCTTTTCCGTTCCAGCCCAAGCCATGCCTCGCCTTTCGGCCCGGGTTGTGACCACTGTTGGTCCGCATGTCCTTTTCCGAACTCGGTCTCTATTCCAGCCTCGTCCGCGGCGCCCAGGCGCTGGGCTACACCGAACCCACCCCGATCCAGGCCCGGGCCATTCCCGCCGTGCTCTCGGGACGCGACTTGGTGGCCTCGGCCCAGACCGGCACCGGCAAGACCGCCGCCTTCGCCCTTCCCGTGCTCAACCGGCTCGGCCCCCACCGCAACACCGGCCCCCGCGTGCTGGTGCTCGAACCCACCCGCGAACTGGCCGTCCAGGTCGATGACTCGTTCCAGAAACTGGGCCGCTTCACCGATTTCAAGTCCGTCGTCCTCCACGGCGGCGTCACCCTCGGCCCGCAACGCAACGCCCTTCGCGCCGGCGTGGACGTGATCATCGCCACCACCGGCCGCCTGCGCGAATTTCTCGACGGCACACTCATCAACCCCGACACCATCGAGGTCCTGGTGCTCGACGAGGTGGACCGCATGCTGGACATGGGCTTCATCGACGACGTCAAAGCCATCGTGAAGCTCTGCCCGCCCAAGCGGCAGACGCTGCTTTTCTCCGCCACCCTCCCCGCCAAGCTGGAGGAGGTCGCCAAATTCGCGCTCAACGACCCTCAACGCATCGAGATCGCCCGCGAGAAGCCGGTGACCGCGTCGGTCAACCACGTCATCCACCCGGTGACCGAGAACCAGAAGCTCGACCTGCTCCACGCACTGCTCGGGCGCGACGATTTCAAGAGCGTGATCGTCTTCACCCGCACGCGCAAAGGCGCCGACCGCGTGGCCCACCAGCTGCGCCTCGACAACCACGCCTGCGCCGTGATCCACGCCGAGCGCTCCCAGGGCCAGCGCGTCGAGGCCCTCGATAAATTCAAGACCGGCCGCGTCGGCGTGCTGGTGGCCACCGACATCGCCGCCCGCGGCATCGACGTGGCCGGCGTGTCACATGTGATCAACTTCGACGTGCCCCTCCACGCCGAGGATTACGTGCACCGCATCGGCCGCACCGGCCGCGCCGCCGCCACCGGCGATGCCGTCACGCTGGTCACCCCGCAGGAGGCCAACGAGATCGTCGCCATCGAGAAACTCATCGGCCAACCCATCCCGGTCGTGCCCGTCGAGGGTTTTGCCTACGAAGGCGGCGCGGCCCCTCGCATCGATCCGGCCAACCCGCTGGCCAACTCACCCAAACGCCCCGGGCACCAGCAATCCTTCGGCAAAGGCGGCAAGCAGAAGGGCGACTCCGGCAGCAACCAGGACAAAACCTACAAGGGAAAGGCCTTCGGGGGGGGCAACCCGAAGTGGCACTCCAAGGGCAAACCCGGCGCCCACTGGCGCACCCGCCAGGGCCGTTGAGCGCCCCGGGGAATCAAAAGTCCTGCAGGCGGTTCTCGATGGCTCCGCGCTCCGGTTCGATGCGGGCCATGACTTCGCCCAAAAGATAAATCGATCCGGTCACCACCACCGTGTCGCCCGGGCCGCCCACCGTGCAGGTCCGCGCGTCGGGAAACACCGACGCCACCGTCGTGCGCCTCACCTGGCCGGAATAGGTTTGGGGTATCAGTGCCTCCAGTTCCTCAAAACTGCTCGCGCGGGACTGCTGCGGCATGACCAAGTGGATCTCCGCCGCATGGCGGCTGATCGTCTCCAGCAAGGGCCGGGCCCGGGCCGCGCCCAGCACACCGGTGACAACCACCGGCTTGCGGCCGGTCTCCGCCACCAGCCGGGCCAGATGCGCATCAAGCACTCCGGCCCCCTCGGGATTGTGGGAGGCGTCGAGGATGAGCGGCCGCCCGCCTATGCGGGTGCGTTGCCAGCGACCCGGCCAGCGCGCCGCCAGCAGGCCCCTCGCCACGGTGTCCGCCGAGAGTTTCCAGCGGGCATCCAGGCAGCGCGTGGCCAGCACGGCGGTGGCGGCATTCCAGCGCTGGTAATCGCCCTCAAAGACCGTCGCCGGGTAGTTCGCCACCTCTTCGCCAAAGACTGCGGTCACCGAGTGGACCGGCGCGCCGCGCTCGGCGGCGATGCGGCGGATGACCGCCTCGGCCTCGGCCGGCAGTCGCCCGATCACGACCGGTTTTCCCGGCTTGATGATGCCCGCCTTCTCGGCCGCGATTTTTTCCAGCGTGTCGCCGAGCATCTCGCAATGGTCGAGCCCGATCGACGTGATCACGGCCACCTCCGGTTCAACCACGTTGGTCGCGTCGAGGCGGCCGCCCAGGCCGGTCTCGATGATCGCGATGTCGCAGCGTTTCCGGGCAAACTGCAAAAACGCCATCGCGGTCATGAACTCAAAAAAGCTCGGATGATCTTCCGGGCTGCCCCGGCTCACCTGCTCCGCGACGGGCAGCAATTCCCGGGTGTAGGCGACGATTTCCGCCTCGGTCAAAATCCGCCGATCCACCTGCACGCGTTCACCCAGCTTCACCAAGTGGGGCGACGTGTACAGGCCGGTGCGCCAGCCGGCGGCCGCGAAGATCGACTCCAGCAGGGCGGCGACGGAGCCCTTGCCGTTGGTGCCGGCGATGTGGATGACCGGTGTAGCCCGCTCGGGGTGCCCGAGACCGGCCACCAGCAGGCGCATGCGGTCGATGCCAAACTTCACGCCCTTGGCCTTGAGCGAGAAGAGGTACTCCTGCGTCGCGACGTAGTCGGTGGACATGGGCTGTAAGGAGGTGCCCGTTCACGGGCGATGGTGGATGGTCGAATGCGTTAACGTTTTCTCGCGCCATGCATCGTCCGTAATCGGGGTCCTGCCTCAATGCAGCCCACTCACTTCTTGGCCGCGGGCAGTTTTTTCAAATGCAGCGCGCTCAAGATGTCGCGCAGCTCGTCGCGCAGCTCCAGGCGGCCGACAATGCGGTCGATCAAACCGTGTTTTTGAAGAAACTCGGCGGTCTGGAACCCGGGCGGGAGCGTCTGCTTGACCGTGTCTTTGATGACGCGGGCGCCAGCAAAGCCGATCAGGGCGCCGGGTTCGGCGATATTGACATCGCCCAACACCGCGAAGCTGGCGGTGACTCCACCCATGGTCGGGTGCGTAAGGATGGAGATGTAGGGCAGCCTGGCCTCGGAAAGGCGACCCAGCGCGGCGCTGGTCTTGGCCATTTGCATCAGCGAGAAGATGCCCTCCTGCATGCGCGCTCCCCCGGAGGCGCTGAAGATGAGGCACGGGGTCTTGTTTTTCAGCGCCACCTCGATGGCGCGGGTGATTTTTTCACCGACCGCCGATCCCATGGCTCCACCGCAGAAACGGAAGTCCATCACCGCCACCGCGACCGGGATACCGTGGATCTCGCCGGTGCCGCAAACCACGGCCTCGGTCAGGCCGCTTTCCTTTTCATATTTCTTGATGCGATCAGGATACTTCTGGGAATCGACAAAGTGCAAGGGGTCGGCCGAGCGGATGCCGGCGTCGATCTCGACAAAGGTGCCCTCGTCAAACAACCCGGCGATGCGCTGGCGTGCCCCGATGGGGAAGTGGTAGCCGGACTTGGGGACAACCATCTGGTTGTCCTCCAGTTCTTTGTTGAAGACGATCTCGCCCGAGATGGGACACTTGGTCCACATACCCTTGGGGATATCCTTCTTCTTAACGACCACCGTGGAATACTTCGGTTTGCTAAAAATCGACATAGCAGGGAATTAACCGTGACAAAACGTGACGACGTTCAGGCTCAACGCACCGGCGCGGCGGAGGACGCCGGCGCAGGAATTAAGTGTGGAGCCTGTGGTGAAAACATCATCGACGAGAATATAGGGTGAAAGGGGGTTTATGGTCACGCCGGAGGTCAGTGCAAAGGCATTTTTTAGGTTGGCCCGGCGAGCCTTGCGGTCGAAGGCGGTTTGCGAAGCGGTGTCCACCACCCGGCGCAACGCACACTCCACCCGAGTCGCGCCACCCGCCGCCCGGGCCAGCGCTTCGGCGAGCAGCACGGTCTGGTTGTAACCGCGCTCGCGTTCCTTGCGCGGGTGCAGGGGCACCGGCACCAGCACCGCATCGCGAATGAACCCGATGACATGCTCCGAACTGCGTGCGACCTCGGACAGGTCGGCCACCACGTGGTGGCCTTTGTGGTATTTCAACTCATGGACGAGCGCGCGCGCCGGTCCCTTGAACAACGTCACCGTCCGTCCCTCGCCATAAAGCGGCTGGAGACCCTCGCAATGCGGGCACATCCGCTCGCCTTCCACGTCGCCAAAAAACGGGCTCCCGCAGGTGGTGCAATGCGGCGGCTCCACGAGGTGGATGAGCGGCTCGCAGGCCGGGCACACATGGCGCAACCGCCCTCCCTCGACCAGCCCGCCGCACTGCACGCACACCGGGGGAAACACCATGTCGGTCAATCCGCGCAGGCATTCCTTCAGTGTGCTCATGGTCGGGTCCGGTTCAGTAAAACACCTTCACCAGACACAGTCCCTGCGGGGGCGCGGTGAACACCCGTTCGGTGCGCGTGCGGCTCGCGAGGATATCCGCGATGTCGGCCGGCGTGATGCGCCCTAGGCCGACATCGACCAGCGCGCCGGTCAGGCTGCGCACCATCTTGTAGAGAAAGCCGTTGCCCTCGGCGGCGATGCGCAGCCGCCGCCCGCGTGCGACAAGGTCGAGACGTTTGACGGTGCGCACCGTGTCCTCTTTTTCGACGCCGTTGCCCGGCATGGCGGTAAACGCGCGGAAGTCATGGGTGCCCACCAGCAGCGCGGCGGCGGCGCGCATGGCGTCCACATCGAGGGTGCGCGGCATCGACCAGGTGTAGGCCTGCGCGAACGGGTCGGCATACCCGCCGTGGCAGAGGTCGTAGTGGTAGATTTTGCCCTTGGCGGAAAACCGCGCGTGGAAGGTCGCCGGAACCCGGCGGGCGGACATGATTTGGATGGTCGGAGGCAGCCCGATGCGCAGCGCCGTAAGGAGCTTGGCGGGCGCGTGCGGCCAACGGGCGTCGAAGTGGAATACCTGCCCGCGCGCATGCACGCCCGAGTCGGTGCGGCCGCTCCCGGTGATGTCGACCGGGGTCTTGAGCACCTCGGCCAGCCGCCGCTCGATCACGGATTGGACGGTTTCGGCGTTGGGTTGGATCTGCCAGCCGGCGAAGTGCGTGCCGTCGTAGGCGACGGTGCATTTCCAGCGGGAAGGGTCGGGCGGCGGCTTCATGCGGGCTCGACGCCCGGCAAAGGCGGCGGGAAACGCTGGTCAAGATAGTCCTGGAGGATGATCGCCGCCGCACGGGAATCCACGATCCCTTGGCCGCGGATTTCCCGGAGCTGCTTCTGATTCATGCCCGCCTCGGCCATGTGCGAGGTGAGCCGCTCATCGATAAAGTGCACGGGCAGCCCGAACTCCTTTTTCAGACTTTCGGCGAAGCCCTCGACCTCCTTGGCCTTGAAACCGACCGAGCCGTCCATGTTGTAGGGGAAACCCACGACCAACTCGGTCACGCGTCGCTGCTTGACGACTTGGGCCAGGCCCTCGCGGCGCTTCTTTGGGTCGGCGTCGGTGAGTGCCTGCAATGGCGTGGCGATCCCGAGCTCGTCCCCGTAGGCGAGGCCGATGCGCCGCGTGCCGTAGTCGATGCCGAGGAATCGCATGGTTGGGAAGGCTGCGGCTCAGAGCCACTTCGAGCCGCCCTTGAGCACCTCGACGCGCTTGAGCAGCGCCTTGATGTCCTGGGATTTCGACTTGGGACACACCAGCGTCGCGTCGGGAGTATGCACGACGATCAGGTCATCTACGCCCAGCACGGTGACGAGATGGCCGCCCTCGCTGAACACGAGGTTGTTGCTCCCCTGCTCCACCAGGGCGAGACCACGGGAGACGTTGCCCGCAACATCGGACTTGAAGTGTTTGCAGACCGCCGGCCACGCGCCCACGTCGTCCCAGTCGAACGACGAGGGCAGCATCACCACGTTGGTGGATTTCTCCAGGAGCGCGTAATCGACCGAGATCTTGGGCAAGGTCGGGTAAACTTTCTTCAAAACACCCGCCAGCGGACGCTTCCTGGCCAGCGCGGTTCGGATGGGCCTGAGCGCGGCGTCCAGCTCCGGCGCGTGCTGCGCGAGCGCTTTCTCGACGACGGGCACGCTCCACACAAACATGCCGGCATTCCAGGAGTAGTCTCCCGAGGCGAGATAACCCTGGGCGATCTCCAGCTTCGGCTTCTCTACAAAACGCTTCACGCGATAAACCGGACGGCGGGCAAAACGCCCCCACTCCTCGCCTCGCTGGATGTAGCCGAAACCGGTGGCCGGCTCGGTCGGCGTGATTCCGATGGTGACCATGACGTCGTCGGCCGCGGCGGCGGCGAAGGCCGCCTTGAGATCGGCCGTGTAGGCCTTGCCGTCATGGATGACATGATCGGCGGGCAGCACGGCCAGCACGCCCCGAGGATCACGGGCTCCCACGATGGCGGCGGCCAGGCCGACGGCGGCCGCGGTGTCGCGGCCCACCGGCTCGGCGATGATGTTGGCCGGGGGGAGCGCCTTGCAGGCTGCCCGCACGGCCTTCTCCTGCACGGCGCTGGTGATGACGAAAATGTTCTTCTTCGGCGCGAGTGCTTTTACGCGGTCGATCGTCTGGGCGAGCAGCGGCTTTTCTCCGACCACGGGCAGGAGGTGTTTGGGTTTGGCCGCACGGCTCTGGGGCCAGAAACGCTCACCTTTGCCGCCGGCGATGATTACGATGAAGGGTTGGGACATCGCGGTGAGTGTGCAAAGATCGCGGAGCCCGGGGCAATTTCCATTTGCGGACGCCTCCCGAACGGGTGTTTTCGAGCCATGCCCGAATCCCATCCGCTGGAACTCTCCGTCGAGGAAACCCACCGCCTGCTCAAGGAAACGCCCGATGCGGTCCTGCTGATCGACGTGCGCGAGCCGCACGAGGTCGCGTTGTGCCGCATCGCCGGCGCCGAGCACATCCCGATGCGCCAGATCCCCGAGCACCTCGGCGCGTTGCCCAAGGACAAACACCTTCTCATCCACTGCCACCACGGCGGACGCAGCCTACGGGTGACGCAATACCTGCGCGCGAACGGCTACGACGCCGTCAGCAACGTCGCCGGCGGGATCGAAGCCTGGTCGCTGGCGATTGATCCGTCGGTGCCGCGGTATTGAAGCCGCCGGCGCGGAACGGAGAACCGCCCGGCGCGGGCAAGGCTTGGCCAAATCCTGGGTTCATACCTCTGGCTGGATGCTTTTAGACTGAACGATCTCCAAACCGAAATCGCGCCGCGATTCCGCTACTTTGGAAATTCGTAACGGAATGGCGGAACCGTTGAATCCGTAGCGGAATGGCGGTGCCGTACAATTCGTAGCGGAACGGCTGAGCCGTTATATTCGTAGCGGAACGGCGGAGCCGTTTCGTCCGGATAGTCTTAATTCACAACCCTAGGCATCAGCCCTCAGCGCGCTTCTGCGCGTCGGCCTCGATCAACGCCTTCACTCGGTCGAGCTCGGCCTTCACCTGGGTCTTCACCGCCGCCAGCTCGGCGGCGGTCCTCACCGGGGCGCTGGCGAAGACATAGAACTTCATCTTCGGCTCGGTGCCGCTGCCGCGCGCGGCGAAACTGAAGCCGTTGGCCAGCGTGACCAGGTAGAGGTCCTGCTTCGGGATCGACTCGCCGTCGGCGTCCTTGAACACCTCGACGCCAAAATCCTGGAACTTGGCCACCGCGACGTCGCCGAACGCCTTGGGCGGAGACGAGCGGTAAGTCTCCAGGATGCGCTTGATCTTGGCCGCGCCGCTGGCGCCCTCGTAGTAGAGGTTGACCACGCCTTCCAGGTAGAAGCCGTATTTGAGGTAGATCTCGTCGAGATAATCGATGACCGTCTTGCCCTGGGCCTTCACGGCGGCGCAGAGCTCGGCAAACATGAGGCAGGCGGCGTTGCCGTCCTTGTCGCGCACATAGTCGTTGGGCAGGTAGCCGTAACTTTCCTCGCAACCGAACGCATAGAACGTGCTGTGCTGCTGGAGGAGCCTGGCGCGGCTGTCGAACGGCGTGGAGTCGTAGTTGAGGGCGATGCCCTGCTTGGCCAGGAGGGCGGTCTTCAGCCGGTCCTCGTAGCCCTTGATCTTGGCGGCGATCCACTTGAAACCGGTGAGGGTGTTGATGACTTTCACTCCGTGGCCGCGGCCGATGGCGTCCTGCAGCGAAGTGGTGACGAAGGTCTTGATGATGGCCACGCGGTCGGAGCCGCCCGCGGGGATGATGCCGAGTTCCTTGTATTTCGAGAGCCGGTACTCGGCCAGCAGCGCGCCGATCTGGTTTCCGGTGAGCAGGTGCATCTTGCCGTCGGGGCCGCGCACGGCCACGCCCATGCGGTCGCAGTCGGGATCGGTGGCGAGCACGACGTCGAGGTGCTGTTTCTCGGCGAGTTGCACGGCGAGCGCGAGCGCCTCGGCATTCTCGGGATTGGGCGACTTGACCGTCGGGAAACGCGCGTCGAACGTCACCTGCTCGTGCACCTCGTGCACCTCGGCGCCGGCATGGATGAGGAGCGGGACGGACACGACGCCGCCGGTGCCGTGGATGTTGGTGAACGCAACCCTGAGCCGGGTCTTGTGAAAAACGGACGTATCGATGGCGGCCTTGGTGGCGACGCCAAGATAAGCGTCTTCGGTGGAGCGGCCGAGCGTGATCACGCGGGACATATCCTTGGAGAGAAACGCCGCCAGATCGGCGAGCGGCACGGCGTTGACCTCGTTGACGATGCCTTTGTCGTGCGGGGCGACGACCTGCGCGCCGTCCTCGAAGTAGGCCTTGAAGCCGTTGTCGTGGGGCGGATTATGACTGGCGGTGATAACCACGCCGGCGTGGGCGCGCAGGTGACGCACGGTGAAGCTGAGCTGCGGAGTCGAGCGCGGCCCCTCGAAAATGTAGGCGTTGCCGCCGAGCTTCGTCCAGGTCGAGGCGGCCAGTTCGCAAAAGTGGCGGGAGAAGTGGCGCACGTCGTGGGCGATGACCAGCGCGGGGATGTCGGCGCGGCCGGAATCGGCCAGGTATTTCTTGGTGTAGCGAAAGAGGCCGATGGTGGCGCGGGTGAGCGTGAAGTCGTTGAGGATGTTGCTGCCGATGGCGGCGTAGGCGGGCGAGCCCTGCGGGCCGGGTTCGCCGGCCTCGATGGAAGTCGGCAAGTGGCCGATGGTGCGGCCGTGGATGCCGCCGGTGCCGAACTCGAGGTCGCGGTAGAAACGGTTGTTCAACTCGTCCCACGCCTGCTTGGCGACGAGCTCGTCGATACTCGCGACCGCCCAGGACGGGAGCGATGCGCCGAGCCAGTCGGTCAGGTTCGTGACGGTCTCGGGGAGCAGCTTGCCGGCCTGACCGGCGGTTTGGATGGCGGGAATGGTGGTCATGGAGAGGCGGGACTGGCGGGTTATTCGAGATAGAGACCGGCGGATACGGCGGGCTTCGGACTGATCTTGCTCCAGGCCTCGGCGAAAGAATCTTCGTCGTAGCCGAAGAGCGGCGATACCTCGATGGCGAAGGGCGGCAGACCGGTGGCGTCGGCGGGCACGGCCGCGCCGTTGGTCGCGAACCAGCGGACGAACTGCCTAAGCTGGTCGTCGGAGCAGGTCTTGGGCGAGTCGAGGCCCTCCGCGTTCTTCACCGGCGAGAAATCGTCCTCGCGGCGCGTCTCGATCACGACCGGATTCCTGGCGAACGGCAGGGCGTCGAACACAAACATCTCGAACTTCACGCCGTTGGCCTTGTCGGGTTTCACCGGGTTGCCCGAGGCGTCGATCGTGGGGATTTTCTTGTCGGCGCGATGGAAGGGCAGCGAATCGGATCCGCGGGCCATGCGACGAATAAACTTCGTGTCGAGCACATGGATCGCGATGCTGCCGGCGATGTAGCGCAGGACGCCGGTCGCGGGATCGACCTCTTCCTGGTAGGACTTGGGCAGGTCGGAGTATTCGATGACCACGGTGCGGCCGTTTTGGGCGCAGAAGTGGCCGACCTTCTCGCCGGCATAGGCCTTGGCGACCATCTTGCTCGACATCTCCGAGCCGCGCAGCACATGCCAGCCGATAAACGTCGGGTCGATGCCGCGCACGAGCGGATTGTCCACCTGGAAATAACTGAGGATGTCGATGCCCTCCTTTTCCATGAGGTCGAGGGCGCCGCTGCGATCTAGGGCTCGGAGCGAGCCGCCATGCCCGTCGGGGGACATGGCGATGGAGCCCTTGGTTTCGAGCAGGATTTTACCCTCGGGGGTGACGGCGGGCATGCGGCCCTGGCGGAAGAAATGGACTTGGGTCGGGGCGAGTCCGAAGTAGCCGTGATCCTTGAAGAAAGTCTCGGTGGCGACGTGGTTCGCATGGCTCGTCATGATGAACCAGTGGAGCGGCCGGCCGTAGCGCACGCCGGCGGCGCGGATCTTTTCGGCAAACACCTGGAAAAGGGTCTTCCGCTTGATCGGAGTGACGGGGAACGTGCCCTTGGGACCGTCGTAGCCAAGACGGGTCCCCTGCCCGCCCGCGACCGTGAAGGCCGCCACGCGACCGGCGCGCAACGCGGCCTCGCCGGCCATCTTGGCGGAGGCCCAGGCGGAGGAGTCGCCGCCGTTTTCAGGCCGGCGCTCATAGGGAGCGGGCGCCAGGCCGACGAGGTCGAGTCCGGTCGACGCGCCCTTGGCGAGCAGCGTGCGGGTGAGTTCGGCGACCTCGGCCAGGTCGATCTCGGTGGCCTCCGCGAGAAGGGCCTGTCGCGCCGCCGGCGCGAGCTCGTTGTAGAAAGCAAAAACGTGCCCTTGGCCGGCGCGTTCAAATTCTTCGATCAGCGTGGGGTTAGACATGGTTTAAAAGGAGCGCATACAGCCGAGCCGATGTGTGCGGGGCAACGCCATTTTAGAGCGCATCAAAACATTTGGATAAGGATTTGCTGAATACTCCGCTTGCATTGCGCAAGGCTTTCACATTCTCGTCTGTGTATCCGATGGCGACAACCGACGCAGCAACTTCATCCCACTGTGCAGCATCTCTTTCGCGTAGCTTCAGCAGCATGGCCGTCCATCACGAAACTTGGAAACTTCCGGTCCTCCCGTCTCCTTCAAACAAAGGTTTAACGACACAAAGCCGAACCAAAACCAACCTATAGCCAAGACTGCTGCCAATGAATCGTTTTAGGCTGCTCTGTAAAAGAAACCGGGCCAGCGGGAGCGAGCAAGGGCGCTTGACCAAGGCGATAAACACGGAGGCCGGCCAGCGGCCCGAGCCGCCGAGACCAACGCCGGCCAGTTCCCCTGCTCGATGCCCTCGGGGAGCTTTCGCGATAGGCCGGTTTCCTTAAAAGACGTCACTTTCCCATTTTTTCTCGAACCCAATCCGTGGACACCCAAATGGAAAAAACCGCATTATACCTGTACTTGGAAGCCCGACTGATACCTAAACAGTCCAACAGTTTCCATCAAGGCCGGCAAGGTCCCAGCCTAAACTAACAGAAGTCCAAACAAACAACGTTGGGCAAATCCAGACATATAGTAATGCTAAATCATACTAGATTACAATTAGAACATTATGGGGACTCCTAAATTTAGCATATCATTGATTAACAATGGCATAAATTGTGCATAGGCTGTATCTCAATGAGCCTGAATCAATATACATTCTTTGGGGATCACGCAGCGCTGGAGTCGTTGACCCAGCACGGAGACCGGT
>CAIRBK010000081.1 GCA_903876795.1 uncultured Verrucomicrobiota bacterium | reverse complement strand
ATTCGGGCGCGGAGGTCTGAGAACCGCAGGGATAGTTCGCTGCAGTTGACGGAAGGGCGGGATTGACAATAAAATCCCGCCTCTTTGTCTTTCGGCGGGGGCTAATCATTGCGCCCGTTGTGAATGAAAACCCGGTGCCGTAAGGAAACGCGGCGCCTACAGGATTGGATGCGATAAACAATGCCGACCATCAGTCAACTGATTCGCAAGCCGCGCGTCGCGGAGGTCACCAAGAGCAAGGTGCCGGCGCTCGCCCGGTGCCCCCAGAAGCGCGGAGTTTGTACGCGCGTTTACACGACGACCCCGAAGAAGCCGAACTCGGCTCTTCGCAAGGTCTGCAAGGTTCGCTTGACCAACGGATTCGAGGTCATTTCGTATATCGGCGGTGAGGGGCACAACCTTCAGGAGCACTCGGTGGTCCTGATCCGCGGCGGTCGAGTCAAGGACTTGCCTGGCGTGCGATACCACACGGTTCGCGGTTCGCTTGATACCCAGGGTGTCAAGGACCGCAAGCAGTCCCGTTCCAAATACGGCGCGAAGCGCCCGAAGGCCGCCTAAGCTCATTCGAGCCGGTGGTTTTAGTAAGTGGCCGCCCTTTTGGGTGGCCGGGAAAAGTGGCCCGAGGTCCGCTGGACATCTCGGGCCGCGTTTCAACTGAAACGTGTTTTTGAGAGGAAGCTATGCCCCGTCGTCGCGAAGTACCCAAGCGCGAGATCCTGCCGGATCCCAAGTTTGGAAATGTGGAAGTCTCGAAGTTCGTCAACGTGCTGATGGAGTCCGGCAAGAAATCGGTTGCCGAGCGGATCATCTACGGCGCCTTTGACCAGATCAAGACCAAGTCAGGCAAGGACCCGCTGGAGGTGTTCGCCACGGCGATCGCCAACACCCGCCCGATGGTGGAAGTGAAGAGTCGCCGCGTCGGCGGCGCCAACTACCAGGTTCCGGTCGAAGTTCGCCCGCTGCGCCGGATGGCGCTGGCCATGCGGTGGATCCGAGAAGCTGCGCGCAAGCGTGGTGAAAAGTCGATGGGCCAGCGTTTGGCCGGTGAACTCCTTGAGGCATCGGAAAATCGCGGCGGCGCCATCAAGAAGCGTGATGAAGTTCACCGCATGGCCGAGGCCAACAAGGCGTTCTCGCACTTCCGCTTCTAAGCTTTTTGTCAACGCCCCCAAGGCGTTTGTTCTTTAACAAGGCAAGGGATTCAACGTGGCACGCAAAACCCCCATTGAGCGTTACCGCAACATCGGTATTTCAGCTCACATCGACGCAGGCAAGACCACCACGACCGAACGCATCCTGTTCTACACGGGTGTGAACCACAAGATCGGGGAAGTGCACGACGGCGCCGCCACGATGGACTGGATGGAGCAGGAGCAAGAGCGCGGCATCACCATCACCTCGGCGGCCACCACCTGCTTCTGGAAGGGCATGGACATGTCCTTTCCCGAGCACCGCATCAACATCATTGACACCCCGGGTCACGTGGACTTCACCATCGAGGTGGAGCGCTCCATGCGCGTGCTCGACGGGCTCGTGATTATCATTTGCGCCTCGGGCGGCGTGCAGCCCCAGACCGAAACCGTGTGGCGGCAGGCCAACCGCTACCACATCCCGCGCCTCGTGTTCGTGAACAAGCTGGACCGCACCGGCGCCGACTTTTTCGGATGCGTGAAGCAGGTTGAGGACAGGCTTCACGCGGCCGCCGTGCCCATGACGATTCCCTACTTTATCGACGACAAGCCCGCGGGCGTGAT
>CAIRBK010000080.1 GCA_903876795.1 uncultured Verrucomicrobiota bacterium | reverse complement strand
CGGTCGCCTCGGCCGTCTGGGCCGGTCTGGAGTTCATCTTCAAGAAGCACGCCTCGATCCTCGGCTTCTGCTCCGGCGCCGTCGCGGGTCTGGTCGTGATCACGCCCGCCGCCGGTTTCGTCAATGCGTCCAGCGCGGTGCTCATCGGCATCCTCGCCGGCGTGGTTCCGTTCATCTTCTGCGTGAAGCTCAAGGCCGTGTTCGGTTACGACGACGCGCTGGATACCTTCGGCGTGCACGCGGTTGGCGGCACCCTCGGCGCTCTGTTGACCGGCTTTCTGGCCACGCACGAGGTCAACGGCAACCTCGCCATCAACCTCAAGGACGTGGTGGGCAACAGCCTCTGGCTTGAGCAGGTCAAGGCCATCGGCCTGACGCTGGTCCTCTCGGTGGTCGCCACCGTCGTGATCGCCTATGTGGTCAAGGCCACCATCGGCTTGCGCGCCTCCCCCGAGGTCGAGTCCGCCGGTCTGGATACCTCCGAACACGGCGAAGAAGGCTACATCAACTAAGCCTCCGCTCCGTCTTCACGGATCCAGCAAAGAGCCGCAGGCTTTCGGGCCTGCGGCTCTTTTTGTTTTTTTGCGAGGCGCGTCCGGCTCAGCGCAGGTGGCGCTCGATGAGCTTGTAGAGCGCGGTGGAGTTCTTCTGGTCGCCAGTCGTGCCCCAGCGGATCTTGAGCATGGTCTGTCGGCTGTTCATCTCGGCGATGCTCACATAGACCTTGTCGTCCTTGCGGCTGCGCGCGTAGAGCTCGCCGTCGAAGGTGTTGAGTTTGCTCTTGGTCTCGAAGAGATCCATTTCTCGCAGCGCCTTCTGGGTGGCGGCGAAGGTTGCCGGCGCGGTCGAATTCATGACCATGCGGAACTCGTTGAGTTGGTAAACTGCCGCCGTGTCGCCGGTCGCGTCGAGCTTGACCGTGCTGCAGCCGGAGGCGGCGAACATCAGCGCGGATGCGATCACGGTGGAGCAGGCAAGAGTGGCGGGAGTTTTCATGGGAAATCGGTTTGTACGGCCGCAACCTACGCATGAAGTCCGCGCTGTCAGCGAGAAAACCGGTTTGCCGAGCGGGTGGCGGGTCGTTTATCGCTCTCTGTCTATGGCCAAGCCACTTGTCGGCATCATCATGGGCAGCACCTCGGACTGGAGCACGATGGAGCACGCTGCGCAGACACTCGCCGCGCTCGGCATCGCCGCCGAGCACCACGTCGTCAGCGCGCACCGCACGCCCGACAAAATGTATGACTACGCCAAGTCCGCCGAGAAACGCGGCCTCAAGGTCATCATCGCCGGCGCCGGCGGGGCCGCCCACCTGCCCGGGATGACCGCCGCGCTCACGCCCCTGCCCGTGCTCGGCGTGCCCGTCGAATCGCACACGCTCAAGGGCGTCGATTCCCTCTACTCCATCGTGCAGATGCCGGGCGGCGTCCCCGTGGCGACCTTTGCCATCGGCAAGGCCGGCGCGATCAACGCCGCACTTTTCGCCGCCGCCATCCTCGCCGCCGGCGGCGACAAAAAAGTGAAGAAGGCCCTCGACGCCTTCCGTGCCGACCAGACCGCCAAGGTGCTGGACGCGAAACTCCCCTGAGGCGTGAACGGTTCGCCGGCGCTCGTGACCACGAGTGCCGGCGAACCGTGATCCGCAGGTCGGGTTTGACCCGCCCGGGCCCGCCCTTTGTTCTCTCTGGCTCTTCCTGAAAATGATCCCTCCCGGCAAAACCATCGGTGTCCTCGGCGGCGGCCAGCTCGGTCGCATGTTTGCCCACGCGGCGGAGCGTCTCGGTTATCGCGTGCACATCTACGAGCCCGAGCCCAACGGTCCCGCCGGCGAGGTCTCGGCACTGGAAACCAACCGTCCCTACACCGAAGGCGAAGCGCTCGCCGCCTTCGCCAAGAGCGTGGACGTGGTCACCTACGAGTTCGAAAACATCCCCGCCGAGCCGCTCTGGGGCATCGAAAAACTCGTGCAACTCCACCCGCACTGGAGCGTGCTGGAGACCTGCCAGAACCGACTGCGCGAGAAAAACTGGCTGCGCAAAAACAACTTTTTCCCCGTGCCCTTCGCCGAGGTCGAGGCCGGCGACGACCTCGCCGCCGCCATCCGCAAGATCGGCCTGCCCTGCGTCGTGAAGACCGCCGACTTCGGCTACGATGGCAAGGGCCAGATCAAGGTCTCCGACGACGCCTCGCTCGCCAAGGCCGTCGCCTCGTTCGCCCGGCAGCGCTGCGTCATCGAGAAGTTCATCGACTTCAAGTGCGAGCTGTCGGTCCTCGTCGCCCGCAGCAGCAAGGGCGAGGTGAAGATTTTTCCCGTCGCGGAAAACATCCACACGAGGCACATCCTCGATTTTTCCATCGTGCCGGCGCGCATCAACGACGCGGTGAAGGCCGAGGCCGAGAAGCTCGCGCTCGCCCTTGTGGAAAAGCTCGGCGTCGTCGGCCTGCTGGCCATCGAACTTTTCCTTACCGACCGCGGCGAGCTGCTGGTCAACGAACTCGCGCCGCGTCCGCACAACTCCGGCCACTGGACGCTCGACGCCTGCGTCACTTCGCAATTCGAGCAGCATGTGCGCGCCGTGTGCGGCCTGCCGCTCGGCGACGTCTCGGTCGTGTCCCCGGTCGTGATGGTCAACATCCTCGGCGACGCTTGGAAGTGGCGGGACGGCGCCCTTGTCGGCGCGCCCGCCTGGGAGGCGATCCTCGCCGAGCCGCGCGCCAAGCTCCACCTCTACGGGAAAAAGGAGCCCCGCAGCGGCCGCAAGATGGGGCACTTCACCGTCACCGCGCAGACGGCCGATGCCGCGCTTGATGCCGCGCGTGCCTTGAAAGCCGGGCTCTGAACGCCGCTTACGCCCCCTGGTGGCGCAGGAGCAGGCGGCGGACTCCCTCGATGGGCGCCTCGTCGATGGCGCGCAGGTGGAGCGAGCTGCGGTTGGCGAGCAGCGTGCGCACTGCGGCGTGGGTGAGGATCGGGCCGCTCACCCCGGCGCGGATCGTGTCGCGGTGCCAGCCTGCGAACAGCTTGGTGATGACGTCCTCCGCCAGTTGCAGCAGCGCGCCGACCGATTCCGCCACGATCTGGTGCGCGGCGTGGTCGCCCTCGGCGGCGAGGCGCAGCAGGGCGGGCGCGAGCGCGGCGATCTGTTTGTTGGGCTCGGCGTGCTGGTAGAAATGGCGGGTGATCTCCGGCGCGTTGACCAGACCGGTGTGGTCGCGCACGAGGGTTGATAGCCGCGTAGGCAGTTGCCAGCCCTGGAGCTCAAGGAGGGACTTGCCGATGGCGCGGCGACCGAGGTCGTAACCGCTGCCCGGGTCGCCGAAGCGCCAGCCGGTGCCGCCGGCGAAGTGGATCGAGCCGTCGGGTGCCTGCGCGGCCACGAAGGAGCCCGTGCCCGCGTGCAAGGCGAGACCGGGGAAACCGCCGGTGGCCAGTTCAAGCACGGGACGCGAATCGTCGAGGGCGGAAACTTCGCCGAAACGCTCTCCGCCGGTGAGCGACGCGGCGACCTCGCGCCAGAAAGCGGGGGCACCGGCCATGCAGAGCAAGGTGTGCGAGACCTCATGGTGGGCGGCGAGCGTGTCGAGCGCCTCTTGCAGGGTGAGGCGCGCGGCATCGACGCCGACCACGTTGGGATTGCAGCCGCCCGTCACGCGCCTCGCGACAATCTCGCCGGACTCGTCGACAAGGATGAGATCGGTCTTGGTGCCGCCGCCGTCGACGCCGATTTTCATGGGGTGGGGGATGGGGAGTGGTTTTTAACCACGATGGACACGAAGGTGGGCGAAGATCGAAAGGGGCTGTGATGGACTTGGCGAGGCTTTGAGGTCTTCGCGGTCAACCCATCAGCCGATCAACTTGCTCAGGCGGGTGCGGTAGCGGGCGGCGAGGGCGATATTGGCTTCCATGCCGCCGGGGATGTTTTGACTGGTGACGAGAGGGAGGGAGTGGCCCTGGATTTTGAGCCAGTCGATGACCTCCAGGGTGAGGAGGTTGAGCAAGGTGGCGCCGATGAGCGTGGAGGTCGGACCGGCGAAACGGCCGGGGGTAACCTCGGTGATGGCGTCGCCGGTCACGCCGAGATTATCCAACGTGTAGTCGGCAATCGCGTGGAGATTTTGGCCGCCGGGATGGACCGTTTTGGCGGTGGTGCTCATCTCCAGCGAAGTGAGGGCGACGACGTGGAGACCTTTGGTTTTGGCGTAGAGGGCGACCTCGATGGGCGAGGAGTTTTTGCCGGAGTTGGAGATGACGATGATGGTCTCGCCGGCCTTGAATTGGTAGTGGTGGTCGTAGCGCTCGGCGAGGCGGGTGCCGTAGCCCACGACGTTCTCGGAGAAGCCGTAGCCGGGATCGATGAGACCGGTGACGGGCATGAGGCCGCCGGCGCGCCCGATGATCTCGCGGGCGATGAGCTCGGAGTGACCGCTGCCGAAAGTGTGAAGCACGCCGCCTGCGGCGATCGATGCGCCGATGAGCGGGGCGACGGTGCGGATGACCGGCATGTTTTTCTCGCGGGTGCGGGCGAGCATGGCGGTGGCTGTGGTGTAGTAGGTGTCGGCGAGGGACATGGGCGGAACGCTGGGGTGTGTTTCTGAAATAACTCAGGCCGTCGAACTCTGCGAGTGAGATGATAAGCCGGCCGGGCCTGCGTTGCCCTCGACGGCACGACCCGCTGGGTCGCCTCCGTCTCAGTCGCCTTGGCCGAGCCCGCTTCTCCGCTCACGTCGACCCGATTAAACTCCGAAACACATCCTAAGCACGGAACGTCGGTTGATGAAAGAACGTAACGGAGCCGTTGAAAAACATGCCTTGAGTGCCGGAGAGCGATGCCACATCGCGGCGAATTCGCGCTCGGCTTTGGGATTTACGGCAGTTCGTCTTATCGACTTTGCAGTCATATAACAACAGAGCGCTTTTGTCGTATACCCTTCGAGATCCCTCGTGGTTAAAATTCGGCTTCTCTTGTCGGATTTCGGGATGCAGGTGTTTTGAGTCAATTTCCGCAGGTGGTTTTTGGGAACAGTCTGGGGTGAGGTTTTAACCGCTGCTCGGGATGTGCGAAAAACACTTAAAGAGATGCAATGATGAGCCGATAGACCTCAGGCAGTATCTCTCCCTAAGTCGTTCAAACCATAGCCCCAATAACTCATGATTAATAGAAATCGTCTTAGTTTCGTCGCTCGAGCACTAGGCTTAGCCGCGCTCACCGCCATTGTCTCTCATGCTTACGAGCTAGGCGGCATAGCAATACATGGTACTCTAAGCAGCACTGTCGCTTACTCGGATAAATACAACTTTCTCGGTGCCACTGATGACGCTTGGGACTTTATACAAAATGAAGCCACTGTTAACGCCACCAAGCGTTTTGACAATGGATTGAAAATTGCGGGCCAGGTGTATGCTTATTCATTATCTGACTATAGTGCGGTGACACTCGATTTTGCCAATCTTGATTACTCGTTCTCGCAGGAGTTTGGCGTCCGTATCGGCCGTATTAAGACGCCGAGCGGCCTTTACACAGAGGTGCAGGATCTGGACCAAGTGCGCATCTTCGCCTCGCTGCCATTGAACTTTTATCCTCGCTCATATCGTGCATTCGCAGTGGCCAGTGATGGAGTTTCTCTTTATGGTAACCTAGGCGCGGGGAAGGCAGGCAGTTTTGATTATCAGGCCTTTTATGGCTATGTCCCGGATCTCGATGATCAACAGCCCACAATGCTTGGCACGAACTCAAGCGGGCTGGCACCGAATATGATAGCCGGTGGCTCTTTGATTTGGAATCTGCCTGTAGATGGTCTGCGTGTTGGCTATAGCTATTATACTTTATATGGAGGCGCGCTGATAACTAATCCAATCGATATAGGCTTTGGTGTTACTTCCTTCAGTGGCGATCTGGGCTATACGACTCAAGTGGCATCGATTGAATATACTCGTGGAAAGTGGGTGGCATCGGCTGAGTATAAATACACCAAGACGACGACCAATTTGACTAATAATAGTGCGCTGATGGGCGGGCTTGTTCCTGCTGGATCCATTCCAAACACAGCTTTGAATGAAAAGGATGAAATCTATTTTCAACTGACCTATCAGGCTACCGAAAAAATCGGTGTTGGGGCCTACTATGCCTATAGTGATTATCAGAATAGCACGATTGATAAGGACATAGCCTTGGCGACCAGTTATGCGATTATGCCATGGTGGCTGGTGAAGGCTGAGGTCCACTTCATGGATGGCACGCATGAGTTGGGCAGCGCCGGAAATACGAATGCCGGAGTCACTGAAGATACGTGGAACTATTACGTTCTGAAAACCACGTTTAGTTTCTAATTGTGAACGGTTTTGCCGATAAACTTAACCAAGATAATCCTATGTTTAGAATTATAATAATTTTAGCCTTCATGTTTGGCGTAGCTGCGACGGTCCGGGCCGCCGATGTGGTTTTTGTTGTAAATGCGCAGAGCGCCGAAGGATCGCTTTCTGCGGATGATATAAAGTCAGTGCTGCTTGGTAATAAAATCAAGTGGGACGGCGGTGGCGTTATCAAATTGGCCATTCTCACTGCCGGGCCCGTTCACGAGCAAGTCATGCAAGAGCGAGTGCAACGCAGTGCCGACCAGTTTGATAAATATTGGAAGAAACTGGTCTTCACGGGCAAGGGCGTCATGCCCCAGCAAGCCGCCGATGATGCCGCCGTAATCGACTATGTGTCCAAGACCCCGGGCGCTCTCGGCTATGTGGCCGCCGCATCTGTGACTGCTCAAGTGAAAGTGCTTACAATTAAGTAACTCGATAAACACTGATCTACGGGCTTGGAAAACGAAGCCGGCATTGGCGTCAACTTGTGCCTGTAGATCATTAACATTTATTCAAAGGTTTAACCATGTCCCGTTCCTTTAGTCTCGGTGCAAATATCACAGCCGTGGTCGCGGTTTTTGCCTTGGGGTATGCCGGTAGTATTCTGCTGGGCACATTGGGAAATGTGCGGCAGGAGCACGAATTTGATGTGCTGGCCAGTGATGGCGTCCCCGGAGCGCTGGATATGCGGGAGGCTCGGTTTGTTTTCGATGATGCAGTTCGAAATCATAACGATGCGATGATGACGGGCGAGGCTGGCGGCATTACCAAGGCGGCGGAATTGGCCGGGCTTGCTTCGGAAATCTTGCAGCGTAGTGGTACTCACTATGCTGCGCTTGGGGTTACCCATGAGGAATTAATGGCTGCGGATGAGCTCCTGAAGAAGTTTATGGCAGATGGAAAGCCGTTGTTTGCGGCGGTGACGGAGAAGGGACCGGGCAACCCTGAGGTTCTGAGGCGAATAGCTGATTTTAGTAAAAATATCGAGAGTGCCGGGCTGGCGCTGGCGGCACTTGATAAACAAGTGGCCAGCCACCTCATAGATAAACTAAAGGAACTGCATAATGACTCGGTTAAGCGCCGGAATCTGAGTTTGGCTGTGTTTGTCTCTTCTTTGATTTTCGGAAGTTTAATCGCTTGGTGGATAGCGAGTCGCAAGGTGGTGCGACCGGTTTTAATGATGTCTAACTCACTCGGCGTGGAGACGGAGGGCATACGTAATGCCGTAACCCAGCTGCGGACGACGAGTGAATCGCTGGCTCAAGGTGCATCGCATAGTGCGGCGGCACTCGAAACCAGTTCGGCGGCACTCGAACAAATTGCCAGTGTAACCGCATCCAATGCAGATCGTGCCGAGCAGGCCAGCGGCTTGTCGAAGCAGGCCCGCGTTGCGGCCGATGCAGGGTCGGCCGGGGTTGCCGAGTTGAGCCAGGCGATGGATGCGATTCGTGCCGCGGCCAACAACATCGCGGCCATTTTAAAGACAATCGATGAAATCGCTTTCCAGACCAACATCTTGGCGTTGAATGCCGCCGTTGAAGCGGCGCGTGCCGGAGTAGCAGGCGCGGGTTTTGCGGTGGTGGCCGATGAAGTGCGTGCCTTGGCGCAACGGTGCACCGAGGCGGCACGCGAGACGGCGGCCAAAATCGAAGATTCGCAAAATCGCAGTGCCAAGGGCGCGGAGCTGACGATACGGGTGGAGTCTAATCTTGCTGATATCGTTGGCCGGGTGCGTGAACTTGCGGGTATCATCGCAGAAATCGCCGCCGCTTCGGCCGAGCAGCGAACCGGTTTGGCGCAGGTATCGAGCTCGGTGGCCGATCTCGATAAGCTAACCCAGCAAAATGCCTCCATGGCCGAGGAAACCTCGGCTTCGGCTATCCATTTGAATCAGCGGACGGATAGCCTTAGCACGATGGCGGAGTCGCTTAATCGTATCGTACTAGGTGGTAAACGGTAACGCCCCAGGGCGGGGCATGTCATGCTTCTCCCTCGCTTGTAGAGCTTCAGCGATGGTCTGATTTATTTCAGAGATACGGCTTAGTAAAAAAAGGTTACGCTGATGGAGCCGAAGACGGAGCGGCCGCCCTGCCCCTTGAATTCCTCGGTGCGGTAAACTTGGGCGTAGGTGAGCTGCCAGCGGGAGGTGCCGAGGCCGAGGCCGGCGTAGAGGTCGGCCACAAAGGGGTGTTTGTCGATCGAGGGGCTGTCGCGAAACGTGTTTCCGTCGAGCGTGATGTCGCGGGCCACGGCGCGGCCTTCGGACGCGACGAATAGAAACAAGCCTAGGGGCGCGCGGCGGGGGCCGTTGGAGTCGCCTGACGGGCGGATCAGGTTGCTGCCGAAATCGGCGGGCAGGCACCAGCCGGCGCGGGCCTCGAAGCCGGCGTTGGCGTAGGTGAAGACGTTGCCGAGGCTGAAGCCGACGTGCGGGATCAGGTCCGCGCCCCAACCGGTGCGTGCGCCGGCGGTGGCGAAGCGGTATTTGCGTTCATAGACGAGGTTCAGGCCGGGCTCGTTGTGGATCTGGTTGTCCCAACCCTCGGCATGGGCGACGCCGATGAGGTCGTGGAAGCAGTTCTGGACCTCGCGCCCGAGGGCGGCCGGGCCGACCGTGCCGCCGTTGATCTCGAATACGTCGAGGCGGTCGGTGCCGCCTGCGGTGTCGGCGGGGCGGTAAACGTGAAACGCGACTCCTGCGTAGAGCCAGGCGGAGTAGGGGCGGTCGGTCGTGAGGTAGGCGGAGGTACCGGTGTCCTTGGGGGTGTAAATGTTTTGGCCGACGGTGAGGCCGAGCTTGTAGGCCTGATCGGGCGCGACGAGGCCGCCGAGCAGTCGGGAAAGACCGCGGACCGGGGCGGGGACTGAGTCGTCGGTGAAGTTGCGCAGGTCTGTGGAGAGGACGGAGAGCTTGAGGCCGTTGGTGTAGTTGCGGTCAGTATTGGCCAGGTATTTGTCGTTCTCGGTGTAAACCGTGAAGGAGCCAAAGCGCAGCGGCAGGTGTTCGACGGGCGGAATGGTCTCGGCGGTGTCGGAGGCGAGGGCGCAGACCGGGGCGAACGCGAGCAGAAGGACCGACAGAGGTTTCATGGGTGCGGTGCGGCGGGTCGCTTCACGCTTCCCAGCGGCCGTAGATGCCGCAGGGGAGGATTTTGCCGTCGGCCTTGATGGGGATGCCGACTTCGCCGCCGGTGATCGTGCCGCCGCGACCGGCCATGAGCTCGGTGAGGAGGTTGACCACGACGGTTGGCGAGAGGCGGGCGGTGTAGGCGTTGATCAGGAAAAAGAGCGGTTGGGCGGTGAGAAGTTCCCGGCATTCTTTCAGGAGCGGCCACAGGTGGTCCTCGAGGCGCCACATCTCGCCGGTGCTGCCGCGTCCGTAGGTGGGCGGATCCATGATGACGGCGTCGTATTTCTTGCCGCGCTTGAGTTCGCGGCGGACGAATTTGAGGCAGTCGTCGGTGATGAAGCGGATGGGGGCGTCGGCGAGCCCGGAGAGGGCGGCGTTTTCCTTGCACCACTTGACCATGCCCTCGGCGGCGTCGATGTGGGTGACGCCGGCGCCGGCCTTGGCGGCGGCGCAGGTGGCGGCGCCGGTGTAGCCGAAGAGGTTGAGGACGTTGACCTCGCGGCCGGCGCTGCGGGCGGCCTTGATCTTGGCGGAGAACCACTCCCAGTTGACCGCCTGCTCGGGGAACAGGCCGGTGTGTTTGAAGGAAGTCGGGTGTATGCGGAAGGTGAGGTCGAGCGACTGGTAGCGGATGCGCCAGGAGTCGGGCAGGGGCTTGCGGTTCTCCCAGCGGCCGCCGCCTTTTTCGCTGCGGTGGTAAAAGGCGTCCCAGGCTTTCCAGTCGGGGCCGGAGCGTTTGGGCCAGATGATCTGCGGGTCGGGGCGCACGAGCACAACGTCGCCCCAGCGCTCCTGTTTCATGCCGTCGCCGCAGTCGAGCAACTGATAGTCTTGCCAGCGGTCGGCGAGAATGAGCGAGGGGCGTTGGGCGGAGTCGGCTGCGGGCATTATCAGGCGAAGCAACGCTGACGGCAGGGTACTGTCGAGCGCCTTTGCGGAGGGTTTTCCGGTCGGGATCACGCTGGGCGTTTGACGCGCGCGACTCCCTTTATTCCTATGCTCGGCATCATGATTTCCCGCATCGCCCGCGCTCTGGCCGCCCTGGCTCTTTCCTTTTTTTTTGCGGGTGCGGTCATGGCGGATGTGGTGGAGACGCGAGGCGGAGCCCGCCTGGTGGGCAACATCAAGAAGATCGACGGCTCCAGGATCGTGCTGGGAACCGATTACGCCGGCGATCTCACCATCAAACAGTCGGAGGTCGCCAGCCTGCAAACCGACCAGGCGCGCTTCGTGCGGCTGGTCGACGGGCGGGTGGTGAATGGCGTTTTGTCCATGACCGAGGACGGCCGGGTGCTCGTTTCCGGCGAAGGCGAACCCGTCACGGCCAAGGTCGGCCAGATTGCCGCGACCTGGGCTCCCGGAGCGAAAGATCCGGCGGTGGCCGCCCGCGAGCCGAAGTGGCGCTACGAGGCGGCCGGCGACATCACCGGCAAGACCGGCAACCGCGAGCAGTTCGGCACCGCCCTGAGCGCCCGCGCCAAACGCACGGGATCTCACGACGTTTTTCAGATTTATTCCGCCTTCAGGCGCCAGACTTCCAACGGCACCACCTCCGCCGACCAGTTCAAGATCGGTGTGGATTACTCCGACAACTTCTCCGGGCGCCGTTCGTGGTATGCCCGCGACGAGAGCGGCTATGACCGCGTGAAGCGCATCGCGCTCTCCAGCGTGGCCGGCAGCGGCTTCGGCTATGATTTCATCAAGGAGAAGGGCCAGCACCTGGCCGGGCGCGCGGGCTTGTCCTACCGCTATGAAAGCTACGATAACAAGCGCAACGATACGGTGCAGAGCTTCGGCTTGGACCTCGGCGTCCATCACACCTACGACTTCAGGGATACGAGGCTGGTCAACGAGGTGACCTTCGTGCCCGCCTTTGATGATTTCTCCAGCTACCGCTTCATGCACGAGTCGTATTTCGAGATCCCGCTGTCGAAGCGGGTTTGGAAACTGCGGCTGGGGCTTACCACCGACTACAACAGCCTTCCGGGTGACGGCGTGAAGAAGCTGGATACCGTCTATTTCACCCGATTCGTGTTCAATTGGGAGTAGTAGTGGAAAGAGATTCCCATCCGGCGGCGACTCGGGTCCATTCAACCGCCATGCCTTCCAAACCCATCCCCGGTTCGACTGGTGAAGTGCTCACCTGCCTGCCGTCGCCTTATCGCCCGCATCCGGCGACCGGGCTGCTCTACCTGCCGCGCTTCCTTGCCAAATGCGCCTATGTCAAAGCGCACGGCGCGCTGCCGGCCAGCTACGCCAAGAATTACAAGCGCGGCCTCGACCGCTTCCTCTGCATGCACCTCGGTGTAGATCCGGCGGCGATTGAGAAAATCGTGCATGCCGCCACCACCGCCGAGGAAATCGAGTCCGGTCTAAAGGCCCTCCTGACGGCCGACGTCCGCGCCGAAAAGTGGAACCGCGAGCTGGTTCAGAAGGGCATGACCCCCGCCGGCCGCGAGTTTTTGAAGGAGGCGCTCACCAACATGGGCTGCGCCGACCGCGCGGAACAGATCATCAGCGTGCCCGACCTGATCGACTTTGACGAGGGCCGCATCGATTAACATCCGCACCTCGTCTCGTCGGTTGCCTCCCCTAACGAACCCTCCCAACGTCCCCCACCATGGTTAAAGGACAAAAAGTAGTCTGCACAAACGACACCTTCAGCGCGGTCATCCGCGCGATCTACAAGCAGCTGCCCGTCAAGGGAAACACCTACACCGTCCGCGAGGTGTTCCTCGGCCGCGAGCGCGTGGTCAAGGGAGGCGACAGCGCGACCGTGGGCCTGCTCCTGGCCGAGTTGGTCAACCCGCCCGATCCCTTTCACGCCGGCCAGCAGGAACTCGGTTTTTCCTCGGAGCGGTTTGCCCCGTTGGAGGAGGCTCCCACCGAGGAGGCGGTCGAGGAATTGGAGGCCGTCGGCGTCGGCACGGGGAAAAAGGGCGGCGGTTATTGGATGGACTGACCGCCCCCCGGCCGCGACCGGCGAGGCACGGAAAACAAAACAGCCGCCCGGTTTCCCGGGCGGCTGTTGGCCAAAAAAAAAGCAACGGGCGGAGGGCTCGTTACTTCTTTTTGGCGACCTTTTTCACCGCTTTTTTGACGGCGGGTTTCTTGGCAGCGACTTTCTTTACGGTCTTTTTGGCTTTGGCCATGGGATGTTCCTGTGTGGATGTTTGGTTCTGGTATGACGCCCGAAGAATGCCTTCGGGCGCTTGGCGCACTATGCGCCGCGCAACGAAAGCATCAGAGGGCAAATTATAATTGCAAGAGTCCAGTGGGCCTGAACGCGGGTTTTTTGGAGCCGGCCGGAATCGCGGCCTTATTTGTATCATTATTCAGATACAATCTGTTTTTCTCCTCCGGGAATGCGGTTGGTTTCTGCGCGGAGGGCTGGTCTGCGGAGGCGCCGGGCGTGGGCGTGGCGGCCCCGGCGCCCGGATTTTTTCATCTTTTCCGACGTCGCTGCGGCGGCCGGGCGTCAGCGATACTCGATCCACTCCGTTGCGGAGTATTGCTCCGCGAGCCCGTCGAGCTCGCCCTCCGCGAAGTCGGGCCACGGGGTCGCGACCGCCTCGGCCCCGAGGGTGGCGGCGAGACGCGACGTGAAGGTTCCGGCGAACGCTTCCCAGTCCAGATCGCCCAGCGCGCTCCGGGCTATGCTGCCCTGGAAGAGCAGGCCGTGCTTGGTGCGTTTCTGCGCCGCGCCGGCCACCTTGGCGCCGGTGCCGGCGTGAAGGACGTCATGGAGTTCCGGGCGGATGAAGCACACGGTGGGGCCGGTTGCGCAGGTGGCGTCGTCGGCGGAGGCTTCGCAGGTGTCCTTGAGCACCACCGGCCGGCCCTGGTCGCGGAGGGCGGCGGCGAGGTCGGCGTGGACGCGGCGGTAGCTCTCGGTGGCGCGGGCGTCGTAGAGCAGGTGGCCGCGGGGGATCACCAGGGAGAAGGTCCAGTCGTCGCGATGGTCCACCACGCCGCCGCCCGTCGGGCGGCGGGTGAGGTCGAGGTGTTCCCCAGGTGCGAGGAGGTCGAGTTGTCCGCTGACGTAGGCGATTTTTTGGCCGAAGCCAAAGGTGAAGGCGGGCGAGCGCCAATCATAATGGCGGAAGCGGGCGTGGGCCGGAGCCGGGTAGCGTTGCAGCAGGAGGAGGTCCGTCGCCATGTTCTCGGCGGCACCGGCGGTGCGGTCGGGCAGGAGGTCGAGCTGCATGGAGAAGGGCGTCAGCCGCTGAAATACCAGGCGCGACAGGCGGGCGGCAGGATGAGTTGGTCGAGTTGCGCGTCGAAGGTTTCGATGGGGGTTTTGACCGTGCCGGCGAGGGGCTTGAGATCGAGGGCCAGGCTGGCTTGGCGCTTGGCCGCGGCCCGGGGATCGGCCGCGCGGGAGACGGGCTCCAGCGGGGCGGCGGTGTCGTTCAACTTAAAATGCGCGCGGATGCGGCGGGCGAGTTCGTGGCGCGACAGGGCTTCCGCACCCGCCCAATGGAAGACACCGCGCACGTCGTTGCGCTCGAGAAGCTCGACCATGAGGTCGGCGACGTTGGCGGCGGTGCAAGGCTGGCGAATCTCGTCGGTGTAAACCTGGGGCGTCCGCCCGGCGGCCCAGTCGGCGAAGAGACGCTCGTGAAGACTACGGTTGCCTCCGAGGCTGTTGCCGGTGAGCAGGGGGATGCGCAACGTGATGGCGAAGCCGGGCGCGGCGGCGTGCACGAGTCGTTCGCTTTCGACCTTTTGGCGGGCGTAGAGATTGATGGGGTTGACGGTGCTTTTGACGGCGTAAGGCGCGGTATCCGCGCCGTCGAACACCTGTTCGGAAGAGAGGTGGATGATTCGCGCGCTGAGGTGGTGGGCGAGGCGCGCAAGCAGCGCCGGAAGGGCGACGTTGAGGGCCTGGGCGCGGGCGGGATCGGCCTCGCACCGGGCGGGTTCGGAGACGGCGGCGCAGTTGACGATGGCGTCGGGAAAAACCTCCAGGATGGCCGATGTCGCCCCAGTCTCGTCGGTCAGGTCCAGGGAACGTTTTTCGGCGAGACCGGGTATGTGGCCGGCGAACGTGCCGACCATGCCGATCACGTTATGGCCGCGACGAGTGGCTGCCTGGGCGAAGGCGGCACCGAGCAGGCCGGAGGCGCCGGTTAGCAGGATTTTCATGGGGGCGCTTAGGGCGCGAGGCGTTCGATGATCCAGTCGCCCGCAGGGGTCTCTCGGCGGTAGCGCAGGCGGTCATGCAGGCGGCTGCGGCGCCCCTGCCAAAATTCCACGGTCTCCGGTGTAAGGCGGTAGCCGCCCCAGGCGGGCGGCAGGGGCACCTCGGCACCGGCGTATTTTTTTTCCAAGGCCTTCATGGCGTCCTCCAAAGTGGCGCGGCCGGCAATGACTGCGCTCTGTTGGGAAACCCAGGCGCCGAGCTGGCTGGCGCGCGGGCGGCTGTGGAAATAAGCGGAACTCTCCTCGCGGCTGAGCTTGACGAGCAGACCCTCGACGATGACCTGGCGCTCCAGTGAGATCCAGGGGAAGACCAGGGCGGCGCGCGGATTCTCGGCAAGTTCGCGGCCCTTGCGACTCTCGTGGTTGGTGTAGAAAACGAAGCCGCGACCATCGAGGCCCTTGAGCAGCACGGTGCGGGCGGAGGGGCGGCCGTCGCGCGTCGCGGTGGCCAGCGTCATGGCGTTCGGCTCGGTGATCTTGGCGGCTTCGGCCTCCTGGAACCACTTCTCGAATTGCCGGAAGGGGTCCCGTGCGAGGTCCTTTTCCAGCAGGCCGGAGAGGCTGTAATCTTTGCGGAGATCGGAGAGGGACATGGTTTGCGCCGACGATGCGCGGCGTCGTGCGGCTGTCAAAAATCATCGCGTGTCTCCGCGAATATCGCCTCGCCCGCCGGAACGTCGCTTCTAGCCTCCGCCCGATGTCTCCCTCCGACTATATCGACGCCCATGCCGCCGACCTGGTTGCCCTGTTGCAGCGACTGGTCCGCCTGCCGACCGTCAACCCGCCCGGCGATCACTACGACGCGATCACCCGGCTGCTGGTCGCCGAGCTCGACGGCGCCGGCTTGAAGGTGCGCCGCTACACCGTCCCTGCCGCGCTGGCCAAGAGCCACCTCCCGCTCGGCCAGCACGCCTTCCCGCGCTACAACGTCCTCGGCAAGCTGGCCGCCCGCCGCGCGAAAAAGACCCTGCATTTCAACGCCCACTACGATGTCGTCCCGGTCTCGGGTATCTGGCGGCATGGCGATCCCTTCAGCGGCGAGGTCGAGCGTGGCTGGGTCTACGGTCGCGGCACGTCCGACATGAAGGGCTCGCATGCCTCGCTGTTGCTGGCGTTGCGGGCGCTCAAGGCCACCCGCACCGACCCGAAGCTCAACATCGAGGTCTCGTTCACCGCCGACGAGGAGACCGACTCGGAACTCGGTGCAGGCTGGCTGGTGCGACACGCGCCGATCCGCCCCGACTACGCGATCGTGATGGAGGGCGGCGAGGGGAGCGGCGTGTGTTGCGGACACAACGGCGTGGTCTGGCTCAACGTCACCGTGCACGGCCGCGCCGCCCACGGGAGTCAGCCCGAGAGAGGCGTCAACGCTCTCGAAAAGATGGCCGCCCTGGTGCGCGCGCTCGACGACCACAAGCGTGCGCTTGCCGCGCGGGCGTTCACCGCGCCCGATGGCAAAGTGCGCACTCCGACGCTCAATGTCGGCGGCGTCTTCGCCCCCGGACCCGGCGGCAAGATCAACACCGTGCCGGCGTTTGCCAGTTTTTCGATTGATCGCCGCGTGGTGCCTTCCGAGTCGGTGGCGGCCGCCGAGCGCGAATTGCGTGGGTTCTTGCGCACGGCGGCGAAGGCCATCCCGCAATGCCGCATCACCGTCGAAAAGGTTTCCCACAATCACCCGTGCTTCACGCCGCCCGACGCGCCGTTTTTCCGGGCGATGGCGGGCTGCGTGGCCCGTGTGCGCCGGAGACCGGCCGTGTTCATGACTTCGACCGGTTTCAACGACATGCATTTCTTCGCGCACAACCTGAAGATTCCCACGCTCGGCTACGGTCCAGGCGGTCACAATTACCACGCGGTTGATGAACGCGCCTCGGTCCGCGAACTGGTCGCCAGCGCCAAGATCTACGCGGAGCTTCTAACTACGTTCGCCGGTTGAGCTGCGGTCGGCGGGCGCGGTTTCCGGGACGGTCGGGGAGCACTTCAGGCTCAGGAATTGGCGGGTTGATCTTTGATCGCGGCTCGAAGGTCTTGAAGGAGGCTGCTGCGATCCGGCGAGAAAAGGAAGAGGTCGCTGCCGAGCTTGCCGTAGGCGGTGCGCAGGATGTCCTGGGAGGGCTTCCGCATGGTGAGGAGCTTGCGGAGGTTTGCGGCCAGGGGTGGGGTGTTGTTCAGCTCAAGGTCGAGCTGGACGAGACCGGTCAGCGCGGCTTGGTTGAGGGCGTCGGTTTGAACGGCCTGCTCCAGCACTTGGCGGGCCTGGGTTTTGGCGCCGACCACCAGCAGTCGCCTGGAGACGGCCATCAGATTGTCAGCGCGAACATTCGTCTGGGTGAGAAAATTGTTAAGGAAAAGCTGGGCGGCATCGGCATCGCCCAGGCCGTAATGGGCGATGGCTTGGAGGCCGTTGAAGACCGTGTAGTAGCGTTTTCCCCAAGACTGGTCGTCTTTGAGGAACTGGCGGACAAGCTCGAGTGCGGACTGGTATTTCTTGGCAACGATGTTCGCTTCCACGGCCATGAGGGCGGCGCCTTCCCAGTTCAGATTCATGGCCTTGGTGTGGTCGTAGATGCGACGTGCCAGCGCGGGATCGCCGGTGTTGGCGGCAAAATCGGCCAAGGCGAGCAGCACGTTGGCGTCGTTGCTGAAGTCGCGGTAGATATCCTCGGTGTTGGCTTTTACGGATACAGTGTCGCCCTCGCGGTGGTTGGCGTAGAGTTGATCGATGCGGGCACGGGCGTCGCTCGGGTTGGCCAGCGAGCGGAGAAAACTTTCACGGCGGGCTTCGTTATCACGTCCGGCTTCCCGCAGGTAGGCGATCGTCTGGCTGTAAATCTCCACGTCGCCTGGAGATTCGTTCGCCAGCGCACGCAGGATTTCAAGTGCTTGATCCTTGGCGCCCCGATCCCAGTTGATTCGGGCTGTTAGCAGGCGGCCCTCGCGCACGTTTTCCAAGCGGTAGTCTCGGAGAATGGTCTCCGCTTCGTCGTAGTTTCCTCGGAAGTAACAGGCCGAGGCTCCGGCCATGGCCACGAGTTGATTGCGCGGATTAACGGTCTTATCGGTTTCCAGAAGTTCCTTGTAGAAGGCTATAACTTGCTTGTCTTCTTGCTGTTGGAGTAAGAATGAGAATAGAATTTTAAGATAATCAGCGTCATCCTTAAAGTAGCGGAAGCCGTCCAGGAGCGTTTGTCGTCCCAGGTCGGGCCGTTTCCAAAGTCCGTAAAATTGGGTCAGCAACAACCGTCCTTCTTTGTTGGTGGGTGATTTTATGAGGCCGAGCCTCAAGCCATTAAAGGCCTCGCGGTATTTTTGCTCCTTGAGGTCTTCTTGGGCCTTCTTGATCAGGAAGTCGCCACGCGCCTTTTGGTATTCGTCCCAGCGCGCCGGCAGCAGCAGCATATCCGTGAATTTTACCTCGTAGAAGCCCCGCTTGTATTTCAGGAACAAGAAGGCTGATGACGCCAGAGAAAACCATGTCGTCAGGCCAGTCACCACCAAGAATAAGAACAGCCGTTTCCAGTGAAGCTGGACCTGCAGGGAATCGCCCTTGCGCCTAAGGGTGATCGGGGTGAAACGCTTCAAGCCTTTGGCAGGCTCTTGGGAGCGAACGGAGCTTTTTTTGAAAGCACTTGGGTCGGGAGTGGAAGCGGCGGACATCTGGTCTATGGGTGATAAATGAGGCGAACTCCTTCGGCATGTCACCACAGGAATGGCTTCCATTTGCCAGATGGGTAAGCACAACTATGGCAGTATTTCTGCAAATGGGGCGTTGACATATGAATAACTTGTAACATCACGGGCTTGCTTTGGTGTCCACAGTTACTCATTGATGGCTGCCTCTACTCAAACTGATCCCGCTTAATCATGAAGAAAATCGTCCGTAACCTAACCATCCTTGGCTCAATCGGCGGTTCCGCCATTGCAGCTCCTTTCTTGGCGATCGGCGACAATGCCGAGCTCTTTGCCACGGGCGACGCCAGCGTTGCCTATAACGACAACATCCTTCTTGGGCCTTCCAGCGGCGAGATTGAGGATACGGTCTTCACCTTGAAGCCCGGTTTTGACCTCGTCTACGGCAAGGATTCCGCCGTTAAAGGCAACCTCTTCGCCAACTCCACCCTCACCAGCTATGCCGACAACGTTAAGCTGAACAACCAGTTGCTCGGTTTTGGGGCAACCGCATCTTATGATAATGACCGTGTGAATCTGAACGCCAACGCCTCGTTCAACGAGCTCGATCAGGCCACGGTAGATGTGGTTCCCACCGCAGGCAAGCTGCTTGAGCGTCATGTCACCGCCTTCGGTGTTGATGGCGAGTATGTGCTCTCCGAAAAGTTCAGCGTTGGTTCTGGCCTCTCTTACGGCTTCACCGATTACAAGACTCCCGGCACCACCGAGGAGAAGAGCTATACGGTTCCCGTGAACGTTTACTACGAGCTCACCCCGAAGATCGATGCGAGCACCGGTGTCACTTACAAGCGCACTGAACTCACTGTTTCCGGTGCCAACAAATACGACTCCTTCTACTACAATGTGGGTGCCCGTGGTTCCTTCACTCCCAAGCTCTCCGGCTCCTTCAGCGTGGGTTACAACACCCGCAACGCCCACATCGGTGCCGATGAGGACGGCTCGCTGGGTGCCCGTGCATCCCTGGCCTACGCCTACACCGACAAGACCCAATTCTCGCTCGGCCTGAATCGTGACTTCAGCAACGCCTCCTCCGGTGGTGCTTCCTATGAGAACACCGAGTTCTCTCTCGCAGCCACCAGCTCCATCACGGTTGATTGGCGCGTCAACGCCGGCGTGACTTACCGTATTCTCGATTACACCGGCTACACCAACGACTACTACGAGGGTTCAGTTGGCACCACTTACATCATCAACAACCACCTGAGTTCCACCCTCTCGTATGTCTATCGTCAGCAGAACTCCGATCTCGGTGCGGCCAGTGAGTTCAGCAACAATCTGGTGACTCTCTCGATCAGCGCTCGCTACTGATTAGCCTGGCTTGACCATTCCCCCCCCCATGGAAGAAGATCGTCCGATCTTCTTCCTTTTTTTTTCGTTAGAGACCATGTTCCCCAAGATTAAATTCATCATTCTGGCGCTCGTATCCGTTTTATTGACATGCCGTTCCTTGGCCGAAGAGACCAAGCGTGTTCCGGCCGCCGCGCCGCTAGACTACGTCCTCCAGCCCTCGGATCTTCTGAACGTGCAGGTATTTCAGGAGGAGAATCTCAAGCGCGATGTGCGTGTTTCGCAGGAGTATTCCATCACGTTGCCTTTGATCGGCAAAGTGGATGTCAAGGGCATGTCCCTGCGACAGGCGGAGGAGCTCATTCGCCAGCTCTACGACCGTGATTACCTTGTCAATCCGCAGGTCAATGTCGTGGTGGTCGAGTATGCCAAGCGTTCAGTCAACGTCATCGGCCAGGTAAACCAGCCCGGTGCCGTGCTCTTCCCCCAGGAGCAGGGGCTGACGCTGCTAGACGCGATTTCCCGCGCGGGCGGATTCAGCCGCTTGGCCAACCGCAGCCAGGTTAAGCTCACGCGGACCAATGCAGACGGCAAGACCGACACCTACATCATCAATGCCGACGATCTCATCAAAGGCACCTCCAGCAACAGTTGGCCGCTTCTGGTGAACGACATCGTCTTTGTACCCGAGCGCATTCTTTAACAGGCACGTCTCATTTCATGGACTCGAATCTAAAACAACCCTCGTCCCAAGGTAATCATCAGGGGCATTACGGCTACAGCGGAGACGGCTATGCGGGCTACTCGGCCGTCGGCTACGGCGGCGAAAGCGCCATGCAGCGCGGCTTCAGGGACTATGCCCTGATTCTGCGCGAGCGTATCTGGTATATCATCGTCGTATTTCTGGTCGTTTTCTCCTCCGTGCTGGTCTACACGTTTAGCCAGACCAAAATCTACCAGTCGGTTGCCAGCGTGCAGATTTTCCGCAGCGACCCCACGGTCCTGAAAAACGTCGAGGCGGTGGTGGACAACACCGTGCGCGGCACCGAGGATCTCAACACCGTCGTGGAGGTTCTCAGCAGTTCCGCCATCGTACAGAAGGTGGCCGAGCGTATCACCGGGGAGGATATGCGCCAGTTCATGGCCCCCTACGAGAAGGGCAAGGGCAGCGACCCGGTTACGCCCATCGAGGTGCTGGGCGAGAACCGCAAGATCGTGCCCAAGCGACTTAGCCTTCTCATCAACATCAGCTATCGCCATCCCGACCGGCAGATCGCCGCCAAGGTGGCCAATCTCTTCGTCGATGAGTTCATCGCCTACAACGCCCGCGTGCGTATCGACGAATCCATGAAGGCGGTCGAGGAGCTTAAGATCCGCGCCGAACAGCAGGAGCGCACCGTCAAGGATCTGGCCAACGAGATTCAGACCTATCGCGAGAAGAACAACATGATCTCTCTCGATCAGCGCAAGGACATCGTGACC
Source organism: uncultured Verrucomicrobiota bacterium (assembly GCA_903876795.1). GTDB lineage: Bacteria > Verrucomicrobiota > Verrucomicrobiia > Opitutales > Opitutaceae > Rariglobus. The sequence continues at coordinate 72,712 of CAIRBK010000080.1, read as the reverse complement.
GAGAAACTCAAGGCGCTCAACCTCTACGTCACCCAGACCGAGGCGAAGCTCAAGGACGCCGAAATCCGCTGGAAACAGGTGCAGGAACGCCGTGATGCCGGCGGTTCACTCACCGAGTTGTCGTTCATTGCCGGCCAGCCCCTCATCGATCAGCTGGTCAAAGACGTCTCCTCCAAGAAAATCATCGTTGCGCAGCTTCGGGACCGTTACCGCGAGAAGCATCCGATCATGATGGAGGCCATGAATTCCCTTGCCCAGGGCGAGCGCGAGTTGAAGAAGGCCATCGACACAGCCGCAGCCACCATCGAGTCCGATTACCAAAACGCCCGGCGCAACGACGCCGAAGCTCGCGGCTCGCTGGCGCAAACCAGCTCCGACACGATGTCACTGGACCGTGCCAACGTCGAATACGAGGAGCGTGTCCGCAAGTTGAAGATCAACGAGGAGCTCCTCCAAAATCTTATCGGTCGCATGCGCGACACTACCATGATCTCCACCATGGAGACCCAGAACGCCCGCGTGGTGGACAAGGCCGTGCCCTCGCAGGAAAGCGATTACGTAGCCCCGAAGATCACCCTCAACATCGGCCTCGGTTTGGTTGGCGGTCTGGGCCTCGGCTTGGCCTTCGCTTTCTTCGTAGCGTTCATCGACGACCGCGTGAAGAGCTCCTTCGACATCGAGGGCGTCGTCGGCCTGCCCCTGATCGGCATCATCCCGCAGATCAAAAAGATGGAGCAACGCGACAAGGCCCAGATCGTCGTTAACAACGCCGACCGCCAAGTCAGCGAAGCCTTCCTGACCCTGCACTCCAGCCTGCGTCTGAAGGACGAGAGCAAGAACGCCCAGTGTATCCTCGTGACCAGCACGATCCCCGGCGAGGGCAAGTCCTTTACCACGACAAATCTGGCCCTGACCTTTGCCGCTCACGGTGAGCGAGTTGTCATAGTTGATTGCGATTTGCGAAAACCCAACATCCACAAGTCGTTCCGTTTGGAGAATCGCAAGGGCGTGATCGATATCTGTGCCGGTAGCGCCGTGATCGACGACGTGGTTATTCGTGGCGTCCATCCTAATCTCGACGTGATCCCTACCGGTGGCCGCGCAAAGAACCCCACGCAGATCCTCAACGGTAAAAACTTCGAGTCGTTCATCGCCGATTTGCGCAAGCGCTATGATCGTGTGTTCTTCGATACCCCGCCCCTCGCCGCCGTGAGCGACGCCCTGATCATCTTGCCGCTGGTTGATGGTTCCGTCTTCACCATCTTCTTCAACAAGGTTCGTCGCAAGGCGGCCCAGTTCAGCGCCAAGAAGCTCCTTGAGACCAACGTCCCGGTGTTCGGCGCGGTCCTCAACGGCCTGAACTTGGCGGTGTCGGGCTATTACTATGCCCAGTATTACGACAAGTCCTACAAGGATTATTACGTGGTCATGTCCAAGGAGGACCCCACTCCGGAGCGGGAATAATCCCCGAGCTACACGATACCTATCGATCCAAAAAAGGCGGACCCCGACCGGGTCCGCTTTTTTGGATCGGAGTCAGCCCTTGGCCGCCGCCCGGGACAGGCGATCGTTGATCGCCGCAACCAGAGGATCGTCGCCTGCCGCCAATTCGGCGTGGATGCTCCTCCAGCCGCCCGTGTCCAGCGAGCGCAGGCGGTCGAAAAGATTGTGGGCAGCCTCGCTCAGACTGCCGCCTGATCTGGCCAGCCAAAACACGTTTTTGAAGGGCGGGACTCTCTCCGGCTTCCGAATAAACAGCAGGGCCTCGTTGGCGGGGACGCGACCGATCAGTTCGGGTGATAGCGCTGGGCTGAGGATCAGCGGCGTGCGCGGGCTGTAGTGGCGCTCCAGCATACCAGGTGCGATCGCCCGGGCTTTGGTCGGCACTGTGCGGCCGTGTGCGCTCACGGTGAGGCCGAGCACGCGCTCCAGGCCTTCCTTGGAAATCGCCCCGGGCCGCAGCAAGGCAGGATGGGCCGTATCTCGCAGGTCGATAATGGTCGATTCCAGGCCTATCTTGGACGCTCCCCCGTCGAGGATGTGGCCGATTCTCCGGCCCAGATGGTCTCGCACGTGTTCCGCTGTTGTCGGGCTGACGTAGCCGAAAGGATTGGCGCTCGGTGCCGCCAGCGGACATCCGCTCAACCGGATGAGCTGGCGGAAAAGCCGGTGGGCCGGCATTCGCACCGCGACACTCGGCAGGCCCGAGGTGACGATGCCCGGCACGCCCGGTTTTTTGGGCAACACCAAGGTAAGCGGTCCGGGCCAAAACGCCTTGGCCACCAAGCGGGCCGCTTCATTCCACTCGGCGATGGCCTCAGCCTGGGCGAGCGTGTCCACATGGACGATAAGGGGATCGTCGGCCGGCCGGCCCTTGGCCCGGAAAATAGCCCGGCAGGCCTTGGCGTTGAGTGCGTCCGCCGCGAGCCCGTAAACAGTCTCGGTGGGAGCCGCGACAAGACCTCCCCGCGCGAGCACGTTGGCCAGCGTGGCCAGGTTTCGCCGGGTCGGGCGGTAGATCCGCGCGGTGGATGTCGGTTTCATGGCATGAAAAAGGCCGGAGGTATAAGCTCCGGCCTTTGAAGCAAAACTCCCAACCGTCGCTTTAAAGCGCGAGCAGGTTGTTGCGGGACTGTTTGATGGTCTTCGTGACCGCGCGCTGCTGCTTGGCGGACAGGTGGGTGTATTTGCGCGGCAGGATCTTGCCGGTGTCGGTGACGTAGTTGCGGAGGGCCTGAGGCGTGGTGAACGGAATCTGTTCCGGCGTGAGGCTCTGCTGGGTGGTTTCGGTCGTGCTCATTTGAAAAAGGGGAGAATGAAAGCCGGCGCAACCAAGGGTTGTCAACCTACAATCCAGCCCCCAACTTGCCCCGCGTTTGTGAGTCACTTGGTTCGTCCCCGTAGCTCAACTGGATAGAGCAGCGGTTTCCTAAACCGCGTATCCCGGTTCAAGTCCGGGCGGGGGCACCAGCTTTACGTTCGCCTTTGTACGCAACCCGCGTCACATTTCACCCTTACTCGCGTCTCTCCATTTACCTGTATGCGTCTCCCCAATCGTCAGGCCCTTCGTTCCGCCCGTCGGGCGTTCACCCTTTTGGAAATCCTGGTGGTTCTTGCCATCATCGGTCTGCTGGTAGGCCTCGCCGTGACCAAGGTCGGCGGTATCTTCGGCAGCAAGCAGGAGGACATCGCCCGCCTCTTCGTCAACTCCAGCGTGAAGACGCCGCTCACGGCCTATCGTATCGACATGGGGGGCTATCCGTCCACGGCGGAGGGCTTGCAGGCTTTGCTGACGCCTCCGGCCAATCGGACCGAAAACTGGAAGGGGCCCTATATCGAGACGCCCGGCAACAAGCTCCCGCTGGACCCTTGGCAGGAGCCCTACGCCTATCGCTTCCCTGGCGTGAAAAACCCGACCGGCTACGATCTGTTTTCCAAGGGGCCCGACCGCATCGAGGGCACTGCGGACGACATCGGCAACTGGTAAGTCGCCGGCCCCCGCCCGGCTCGCGCCCCATGTCCGCTTCCGCTCCGAAACGCCACGGCGCACGGCGCGGGTTCACACTCCTTGAGGTGCTTGTTACGATCGCGTTGATCGCCCTGCTCACCGGCGTGCTGGTGGTCGGCGCCTCGCGTCTCCTCGGCGACCGCCCCAAAAACGCCGCCGAGCTGTTCTGGGCGGCCGTGGCCGAGACGCGCAAAGACGCGCTGCTCAACAACCGCGACGTGCGTCTGACGCTGGACGCCAAGACCCGCGAATTTGTCGCCACGTCAACCGCAGGCCCGGTGCGCCTGCCGTTTGTCTGGCCGGAGACGACCGAGATCGCATGGTTCGCGCCCAAATCCGTGGGCACGTCTTCCGCTATTCTGGTGGGCGGGCAGCTCGTCGAGACGCAGACACTGCCAGCCGTGACGTTTTACGCCGACGGCACGTGTTCGCCGTTCCGTGTTCAATTGAGAAACCGCGACGGCTCCGTGCGCGTCCTTGAAATCGATCCCTGGACGTGCGCGCCGATGCTGGCCGCGCAGACCCCGCCATGAACCGTCCCCGTCCGTCCGCGTTTACGCTTTTGGAAGTGCTCGTCGCGCTGGCGATTTTCGCGCTCGCGGCCGTCGTGCTCGGCTCGGCCTACGTGAATGTGCTCAACGGCTACCAGATCGCCCGGCGCGCCGCCGGCGGCCAGCCCGACGTGCAGTTCGCGCGGGCCCAGCTTCTTGCCCAGCCCGATGTCGAGCTGGCCCGACAGGGCGGCGAATTCGACTCCGCCGACGGCCGTCGCGTGCGCTGGACCGCAGTCATCGAACCAACCGACTTGCCGGACTTGTTCGCGGTCACGTTCGAGTGCGAGATCGCCGCCGCGGACGCTGCGGCCAAAGAGCAAAAATTCCGCGAAGTCTTCCGCGTGCTCCGGCCCACCTGGTCGGTCCAGACCGAACGAGCCAAGCTGCACGCGGCCGTCCGCGACCGCATCACCAAGATCCAGGAGGTCGTCAACAAATGAGACGGCGCGGCTTCACCCTCCTGGAGACACTGCTCGCGCTCGCGCTGGCCGGCCTGCTCATGGTGGCGCTCAATACGTTCATCTTTTCCATGGGCGAGCTTTGGGGACGCAACACCGACCTGCGCCTCTTTGACCAGCATACGCGGGCCGTGACGCGCTTTCTGGAGCACGAATTTCGCGCCGCCACGCGTCCGCCGGCCGGCACGGCCGACCAGCCGCCGATCACGGTGAAGGACATCCGCACCCAGTCCGGCGGCACGGAGACGCTGGTGACCTTCGAGTTGTTCGATGGCAGCCGTGTTTTCAACTGGCCGGGCCAGCCTTTGCCCGAGGTGGTGTGCTCGCTGGCGGTCCGCGAAGGCACGGGACTGTTGATCTTGTGGCATTCGCGGCTGGAGAAAAACTTCGCCGAACAGTCTCCCCGCGAGACGCTGGTGTCGCCGCTCGTCACTGCCATCAGCTACGACTACTACGACGCGGGTTTCAGAAACTGGAAAAACGAGCCGCAGCCCCGCCGCAACACGCAGGGCGACTTCGACGCTCCGCAGCGCCTGCGGTTGAAGTTCATTTATCGCGGTCGTTCGCAGGATGTCTTCGTGGTTTTACCCGCAGTGACGCAGGGAGTGCCGGCCTTTTGAGATGAAACCCGCGGCTCCATTTTCCCGCCGGCGCGGCTCCGTGCTCCTCATCGTGCTCGTCACGCTGGTCTTCGCCACTGCGGCGCTGCTGCTCTTCATCGAGAAGGCGGGCGTCGATTTGCTGGTGGACATCCGCGAGGCCGACGCGAACCGACTGCGGATCGAGGCGTATTCGGCGCTTGAGACCACGCTGGCCGTCCTGGAGGAGTTTCGCGAGGTCGGCGGCGGTCTGCACGGGCCGGCCGAAGGCTGGGGCGATCCCCTCGCGTTTGCCGGCTATGAACCGGCCGATGGACGCACGGTTGAGGTTAAGTTGGAGGACGAGAGTGCGAAGCTGTCGTTGCCATCGGTGAAAGCCGAGACGCTGGTCTCGTTGTTGAAATACTGGCAGGTGCCGCAGTCCGAGGCCGAGCGCCTCGCCGACGCCCTGCTCGGGTGGATGCAGAAGGATCACACGCCCACCGCCATCGGCGCACCAGTCGCGGAGGATTACGAAAATGCCGCGCTGCCGTTTGCGCCGCCCGGGCGTTCGTTGCGGTCGTTTGCCGAACTCGGCGCCATCGAGGGCGTGCGCCAGGCGTTTTTTGACGAGGACACGGGCTTGCCCAACGAGCTTCATCGGCGGTTCACGGAGACGTTTTCTCTCTACCGTTTCGAGGCGCCCAACCTCAATGGCAACCGCCTGGAGCCGTTGCTTGCGCAAGAGACGATCGACGAGCAGCAGCGGAGGCAGGTGTCGGAATACCTCTCGGGAACCGGTTCCTATCAAACGCAGGGCCCCGGTTTTTTCAAAAACGCGCGCAGCGTCGCCGCCATCGCCGGCGGTCAGATCGAACGACTCGGCTACGGATACAACGTGAAGGCCCTCCGGATCACCGTGACGGTGCGGCAGGGCGTCTCGTCATACCGGTTGTCCGTTGTGGTGGCGCCAAAGGGCGGTGCCACGCTGGTGCCACCGGTCTCCGCAGCCACCCCGGGCCAGGCGACCGCCGGGGCCGGGGACCAGCCGCCGTCACCGGTCCCGGTGCCCGAGCCAGACAAGACCGGGGCGCAAGAGGCGGATTTGAAATACCCGTTTACGTTTCTCGAAATACATGAAAACGATAGGGCTGTCCCGCCGCCCGCCCCGTTCGAAGAACCGACCGCATGAGCCTCGCCTCGTTTAAACGTTTTCTCCCCGTCCCGCCGCCGCGCCAGGTCGCGCTTCTGCCCGACGCGCTTTTCTTCGTGCGCGCCGTGCCGGTGGCGGCAGGGGCGTCGGCGATCGAGGTCGCCGCGCAGGCGGAACTCGCCATCGAGGCCCTCGCGCCGTTCCCGTTGGGCCAGCTATACCACGGACATCATTGGCTGCCGGGGGCGGATCACGCGCTGGTGTATGCCGCCTATCGGAGGCGTTTCTCCGCGGAGGAGACCGCTTCCTGGGCCGACGCCGAGGCGGTCTTGCCTTCGTTTGTGGCAGTCTTGGGCAAGTCCGGCCGGCCCGCGCCCGCGACGGTCCTGATCGTGCCCGGGGAGACTAGCATCACGGGAATCTTTTTTGCCGATGCCGGCGGAGTGCCCGCGCAGGTGCGCACCGAGCCCCTGCCGGAGGACGCGACGCCCGACGTGCGCGACCGGGCGCACACGGCCTTGCTGGCGGCTTTTCCGGAAAAACTCCACGAGATCACGCTGGAGTCTCCGCCGCGATTTGAGGCGGAGTCTCCGCAGGGCGAGTGGATTTTTCATGCCGGTGCGCACACGGCCGTTTTGAGCGCCGCCGACCTCGGGCCGTTGGACGTGCGTGATAAAGGCGACTTGGCGTCGCGCCGCCGCACGCAGGCCCGCGACCTGGTGCTCTGGCGCTGTTTTGTTGGCTGCGCCGCGGCGATCGCCCTGGCCGCCGCCTTGGAGCTCGCGCTTGCCGGCGCCTCGCTCTGGCAGAAAAGCCGGCTGGCCCGCGAGGCCGCGCAGCGCCCCGTGGTCGAGGCCATCATGACCTCGCAATCGCTCGCGACGCGCATCGAGGAGCTTTCCACCAAGCGACTTTTGCCGTTTGAGATGCTCGCGCTGGTCAACTCCGTCCGGCCGGGCTCGATCCAGTTTGTGCGCACCGTGACGAACGGTCTGCACGCGCTTGAAGTCGAGGCGCAGACAGGTGCCTCGGGCGAAATCGACGCCTTCAGATCCGCGCTGAACCGGCTTCCCGGCTGCGAAAAGGCCGAGGTGGTCGATCCTCGCAGCCGCGACGGCGTCTCCACGTTCCGGCTGCTGGTGAAATTCAAACCCGACGCGTTCAAGTCCATCGCGCCCGAGGCGGTTCCACAGCCGCCCCCCGACCCCGTACCGCCGATCCCGGAGGTGAAGTCATGAAAGCCTATTTCCTCTCCCGTTTGCTGCGCGAGAAAGTCCTGCTCCTGTCCTTTGCCCTGCTCGGAGCGGTTATCTGGCTCTCCGGAGTCGGCGAGCGTGCCGGTGCGAAGTGGCGCGCCATCAGCGCGACTTCGACCGATTTGGAGGTTCAGCGCCGGTGGTTGCTCCAGCGTGAGCGCATCGAGCGGGAGGCCGCGCTGGCGATCGAGCATCTGGACCCCACGCGCAGCCTCGACGGCGTGCGGCTTTCAAGCGAACTGGCGACGCTCGCCCGTGCCGCCGGTCTGGCCAACTACGACGTCTCCGACAGCCGCACGGCGCGCACCAGCCAGTTCGCCGTCCATTCGGTGCAATTCTCGGTGCGCAACGCCGACATCGGCGCGCTGATCCGCTTTTACCAGGCTCTCGGACAGCGGGCGCCCTACCTCGGGCTGGAGCAGTTCGCACTGGCCGGCAACCGGGCAAATCCCGCGCAACTCACCGCCTCCTGGCGGGTAACCTCCGTCGAGATCGTTCGCTGAGCGCGGTCGTTCAGCCGGCCCGTGTGACCGCCAGGGCGGCCACGACGGCGGTCTCGAGTCGCAGCACCCGGGTGCCCAGGTGGACGAGCGTGAAGCCGGCTGCCCGCAGTTGACCGCGATCCGCCGCACCCCAGCCGCGCTCGGGGCCCAGGGCGAGCACGAGGGACGTGTCATCTGTTGGGCGACACGTTTGCAGCGCCGCCGTCGCCTCGTAGTTGTCTGGAGCGAGGCGGCGGCCACCGGGAGTCAACGCCGCGAGCGCCGCCGGGAGCGTGCCGGACCACGTGACCTCGGGGATGCGTGTGTCGAAGGCCTGGGCGGCGCCGGCCAGGCAGTGACGTCGCCATTCGCCGGAGGACCACAGGGCGCTGGCGGCGTAGTTGGGATCGGAGCGTTCGGTGCCGACGAAGTGGATCTGCGTGGCACCGAGCGTGGTCGCATCGCGGAGCACGTCGCGGGCTGTCTGGGGGCGCGGCAGACCAATCAACAACGTCGTTGTCGGCAGCGGCGGCAGAGGCGGGTTCCAGGCGAACGCGAGGGTGAGCTCGCCGGCGGAGAGATTCACGACGGTGGCTTTGCCGAGAGGTCCGTTTACCAGGCCGGTGTCGAAGGTCTCGCCAGGACGGCGGCGGAGAACATCGACGATGTGTTTTGCACGCGCGTCGGTGCGCGGGAGCGGACCGGCGAGTTCGTCCGGTTCGAAGAGAACGAGGTTCATGGCGGCGGCCGTCGCTGCGAATGATGCGGCTAGGCGGCGAGAATCGTGTCGATGCGCGAGAGTTCGTCGGAGGTGAAGTCGAGTGTCTTGAGAGCGGCGAAGTTGTCTTCGAGCTGGGTGACTTTGCTGGCACCGATCAGCGCGGTGGTCACGCGCGGGTCGCGCACGGTCCAGGCAAGCGCCATCTGTGCGAGCGACTGCCCGCGTGTTTGGGCGATGCCGTCGAGGCGCCGGATCTTGTCGAGGACGGCCGGCGTGATGCGGTCGGCCTTGAGGAAGCCGTGGGCTTTGGCGGCGCGTGCGTCCTCCGGGATGCCGGAGAGGTAGCGGTTGGTGAGCAGTCCTTGGGCAAGCGGCGAGAACGGGATGCAGCCCATGCCTTCGGAGGCGAGCACGTCGAGCAGCGCGGGCTCGATCCAGCGGTCGAACATGCTGTAGCGGGGCTGGTGGATGAGGGCGGGAGTGCCGAGATCGCGCAGGATGCGGGCGGCGCGGGCGGTTTCCTCGGGTTTGTAATTGGACAGGCCGACGTAGAGGGCCTTGCCGCTGCGCACGGCGTGCGCGAGGGCGCCCATCGATTCCTCCAGCGGCGTTTCGGGATCGGGGCGGTGGTGATAAAAGATGTCGACGTAGTCGAGGCCGAGGCGCTTGAGCGACTGGTCGAGCGAGGAGAGCAGGTATTTGCGGGAACCCCAGTCTCCGTAGGGGCCGGCCCACATGTGGTAACCGGCTTTGGTGGAGACGATGAGTTCGTCGCGATGGGCGGCGAGGTCTTCGCGAAGGATACGGCCGAAGTTTTCCTCGGCGGAGCCGGGCGGCGGGCCGTAGTTGTTGGCGAGATCGAAGTGGGTTATGCCCATGTCGAAGGCCCGGCGGACGATGGCGCGGCTGTTTTCAAACACGTCCACGCCGCCGAAATTGTGCCAGAGGCCGAGTGAGATGAGCGGAAGCCGGACGCCGGAGCGTCCGCAACGGCGATAGATGGAGGGTGTTTCGTAACGGTTGGGGGCTGGGGAATACATGATGGGTGTGGTTTAGAAAATCAGGTCTATGGCGTCGCGATTGCGGGTGAGTTGGAGGTCGGGAAAGCCACCGGCGGGCGCGGGCAGTCCCAGCGGGCGGCGTTCGCTGACCGGCCAATTGGCGGGCCTGAGCTTGATCACGCCGTCGGTGAGCGTCAATTGGCTGATTGCGACCTCCCCCACGCCGCGCAGCGCGATGCGAAGGGGGCGCGCGGGCGAGTCCGCCGGCACGGAGAATTCCCGGCGCACGTTGGCGCGGGGGCGGGCGGCCTTGGCGCGAAACTCGATGGTGAAGCGCTCGGCGAGAGTTGTCCACGAACCGTCGGGCGCCCGTTGTTCGACCAGGATTTTTTGCAGTGCGGGGGCGTGGTTGTGGATGGTAAAGGTGAGTTGCCAGCGTCCGTGAACGGGCGCGGCTTCCAGCGAACGGGCGGGGTCTGCGTCCACGGCGTCGAGCCAGCGGAGCCATGCGTCGAGCCGTGCGGTGTCGCGGGCGAAAATCTCCGCGTAGGGGGAGGGCGAGCGGGAGTCGCGAGTGCGCGTCCACATGGTTTTGGCGGCGAGCCGGCCGGACTCGAGGTGATTGCGGAAGCGGGCGGCCCTGGCGCGTGCGCCGGCGAGGTGGGTCGCGGCAAGGCGGTCCTGTCCGGTGGCGTGGAGGCGGCGGATTTTTTGGACGGTGCGGGCGGCCTCGCGGACAAAGGCTTCGCGGGCGGCGAGGGTGGAGTTGAGCGCGGCGCTGGCGGCGAAGGGGGCGGGAAGATTCCGACGGGCGAGGCGGGCGAAGAAGCGCGCGGTGCGCTCGGAGCGGGCGGGGCCTTCGGGGCCGGCGAGGCCGTCCCAGCGGTCGTGGATTTCCCATTTGGCGTAGCCGGCGAAGGCGTGTTCGTCGCAGGCGAGCGCGGCGCGGGCGGCTTCACGCGCGCCGGCCGCGCCGAAGACGCGTTCGAAGCCCTTGGCAAGCATGCCGGCGTGGTCGTCGATATCGGGGTTGAGCCAGAGGCAGGCGGCGGCGGCGTCCACGACCATGGGCATTTCAAAGGCGAGACGTTGAGGTTCCCAGCCAGTCATGAGGAAACCGCCGGCGCGTGTCTGCCGGCAGCGGCGCCACCAGGACTGGGCGTTGGCGAGGCGGTCGCCGAAGACGGGCAGCGGCTCGTGGCGGAAGCCGCCGTTCATGGGGCAACCCCAGTATTCGACGCCTTGTGCGGCCAGCGCGGGCGCCAGGTCGTAGTCGGCGAAGTTGTGCAGCTCCATGCGCGGATGTCGCGGGAATGGATGATAAAACCAGTCGTAGGCGACGAGACCTCGCGGCAGTTGCGGGATCGCCTGGGGCAGGAGCGCGAGCATGTCGGCCCAAAGGCCCATGCGCAGGCCGAGCGGCTGCACGAGTGTGTGCAGCCGACAGACGTAATTGGAAAAATGTGACGCGAGGCCGATGCTCTCCACCTCGGCGCGGGAGAGCGGGTGTTTGCCCAGATGGAAAGACTCGTCGAGGCCGACGTGAAGTTTGCCCGCCGTGCAGAACGGGGCCATGTCGCGCACGAGTTTTTCGGCGATCTCCAGGGTGCGCGGGTGGAGCGGGCAGATTTGCCCGCGATCGAGTGGCGAGCCGTCCGGGGCGCGGAGTTCGTTGAGATCGCGAAGGTCGGGGTGCTTGATGAGGTATTGGGTGTGGCCGAGGAGGTTGACGATGGGCACTACCTTGATGCCGGCGCGGGTGGCGTGGCGGACGAGTTTCTCAAACTGGCGCGTGGAGTAGGCGTCGGCGCGGGCGACGCCGGGCAGGCTCGGGTAGTGGACCGCGTCCTCGAGGTGGAGGTAGAGTTCCTGGTAGCCCCAGTCGGCGTGTCGCGGGAGCTGGTCGAGGAGGAAATCGAGGCGCTCGACCTGTCGGGCGAGATCCCATTGGAAGGCGCGGATCATGGGGCGGTGTTTGCCAGGGGGAAGGGCGGGGTGGTTTCGCCGCCGCCTCGCAGCCAGCGACGGAAGGCGCGGATTTCGTCAAGCGTGCCGACGATGAGCAGTTGGTCGTCGGCCGCCAGTCGCTGGTCCCCCGCCCGGGTTGATGATGCGGTTGGCGCCGCGCTGGATGCCCACGACACGCACGCCGGTTTCCCGGGCGATCCGTAGTTCGGCGAGCGTGCGCCCGGCGTGCGGGCCGGCGGGTAGCACATGGGTTTGGAGCACGCAGCCGTTAAATTCATCGGAGCTTTCCGCAACCGGTTTCTTGTCGCCTTGGAGGAACGCGCGCGCACCGGACAGCGCGGCCGCTTCGCCGAGGAGCAGAAGCTTGTCGCCAGGATAGATGCGCAGGTCCGGTCCGGTGCTCGTGATCACGTGACCGTTGCGTTCTATCTCGATGACCGAGCATCCGAAGCGGCCGGGTATGGCGAGGTGCGCGAGGTCGCGGCCGACGTAGCCGGCGTCGTCTGGCACGACACAGTCTTCCAGTTGCAGGTGCCACGATTCGAGGCCGTGGTCCAAAGCGATGCGGGCGTCGGTTCGCGCATGATCGGCCTTGGAGGCGTCTTCCGTGAAAACGTCCTGGACTGAAGACTGCCACGAGCTGTGCCAGTAGATCAGGCGATTGGAGCAAAACCCGACGACGGCGAGCGCGGCGGCGGCGATGACCAGCCAAGCCCACCCGGGAAGCGCGCCGACCGGCAGGATGGCATAAAGCCAGTAGCCGAGGGCGACGGCGGCCAGCGCGCGGATGCCGTTGCAGAGCACCGGCGCGGGCAGGCGGGTGCCGCCGGCGAAGCCCTCGGCAAGGATCAACGAGACGGCCGCGATGTTGCGCCACAATGCGACCAGCATGATAAGCACCAGCAGGCCGAAGACGCCCCAAAAGCCGTAGTCCAGCACGGCGTCCTCGACGTGGCCGGTGGCCAGCGTATTTTTGATGGCGGCGATGATGTGCGCGGAAAAAATCACCAGTCCGGTGACGAGCAGCATTTCCACGGCGATCTGGAGCAGGCGGCCGCGGACGAGTTGCCAGGCCGGCGGGGCGTTTTGGCGGGACTGCACCTGGTGCAGCCAGCCGCAGTAGGCTTCCAGGGCGCGGGTGAACCAGCGCGGCTCCAGGCGCTCGAACAGGGCGATCAAGGCATCGGCGTGGCGGTTTATGACCGGTGTGGCCAGCACGGTGAGAATGGAGGTGCCGACCGCCAGCGGACAATACGACGAGGGCAGGATCCGGCTGCTGATGCCCAGCTGCGCGATGATAAAGGAAAACTCGCCGATGGGCGTGAGCAGAAGGCCGGCGCGCCGGGCCTCGCGCGGGGCGGCGCCGGCCAGAGTCATCGCCAGCCCGGTGCACAGCGGACGGGCGATCATCACGAACGCAAACAGGCCCAAAATCCAGGGCCAGACATCAAGCAGCAGGCGCGGCTCGATCATCATCCCGATTGAGACGAAAAACACGCTGGTAAAGAGATCCTTCATGCCGGCGAAGGATTTCTCCACCGCGACGCGCTGGGGCATTTCGGCGACGATGGCGCCGAGCAGGAAGGCGCCCAGGGCAAGCGAGTAGCCGGCCTTGGCCGCGAGGATGGCCAGGAGGAAGAGCACGCCCGCCACGATGATGGTCTGCAGTTCGGGATCGGCGCGCGACTCGAGCCGGCGGAGCAGGCGGGGCACGAGCAGCAGGCCCGCGCCCACGAGCAGGACAACAAAGGCGCTCATCGTGGCGAGCAGGCTGCCGAGGTGGGTGCCGCCGTCGGCGCCGCCCGACTGCGTGCGGCTCGCCAGAATGGTGAGCATGACGACCGCGACGACGTCTTCGAGCACGGTGATGCCGAGGGCGCGTTGCGCGGCACCATCGTGGGTGAGTTTCAGTTCGCCGACGATCTTCACGATCACCGCGGAGCTGGAGACCATGAACATGCTCGCGACAAACAGGCTCTCCAGCGAGGACCAGCCGACGACGAGGCCGAGCAGCTGCGTCAGGTGCATCATGAGGAACGCACCCAGGCCGGTGGCGATCAGCGTCGGCAGGCCGAGCCTTCCGAGCTTTGTCAGGCTGAGGCCCAGGCCGATGGAAAACATCAGGATCACCAGGCCGACCTGGGAGAGTGTCTGGATGCGGGCGAAATCGGTGACAAACGAGAACGGCGGCGTGTGGGGTCCGATAATCATGCCGGCGGCGAGGTAGCCGACGATGACGGAGAGTCCTACGCGTTTGCAGAGCGCGCCGACGAGGCCGGCGGCCAGCAGCACGATGGCGAGGTCCTGGATGAAGTTGATGCCGTCTTCCATGTCGCGTGGTTGAGGGCAGGAGCGGCCGCGAGGGTTGTCAACGGGACAGCTCGGGGCGTGCGCAAAAAAGCCCGTCCCCGGGCGGGACGGGCTTGGCGATGACTTTGCGAGTGCGGCGGGCCGGCGAGGCGGGTCAGCCGCGTTTTTGGGCGATGAGCTGTTCGAGCTTCACGATGTCGGCCGAGAACAGGCGGATGCCTTCGGCGGTCTTCTCGGTGGCCATGGCGTCTTCGTTGAGGGCGAAGCGGAAGGCGGCTTCATTGAAGGACACCTGCTTGAGGTCGGCGGCGGCGGCGCACGCCGGATCGAGCTTGCGCACGAGCGGCGCTTCGGAGGCCTTGAGTTCGGCAAGAAGGGCCGGGGCGATCGTGAGCAGGTCGCAGCCGGCGAGTTCCACGATCTCGCCGGTATTGCGGAAGGAGGCTCCCATGACCTCCGTCGCGTAACCGAATTTTTTGTAGTAGGTGTAGATCTGGGTGACGGAGATGACGCCGGGGTCGGCGGCGCCGGAGAAGTTGGCCGACGGGTTCTTGGCCTTGTGCCAGTCGAGGATGCGGCCGACAAAGGGCGAGATGAGGGTGATCTTGGCCTCGGCGCAGGCGACCGCCTGGGCGAAGGAGAAGAGGAGGGTGAGGTTGCAGTGGATGCCGTCTTTTTCGAGGATCTCGGCGGCCTTGATGCCTTCCCAAGTGGAGGCGATTTTGATCAGAACGCGTTTGCGGTCGATGCCGGCCTTTTCATACAGGCCGATGATCTCGCGGGCTTTGGCCACGGTGGCGGCGGTGTCGAAGGAGAGGCGGGCGTCCACTTCGGAGGAGACGCGGCCGGGAACGATTTTGAGAATCTCCAGACCGAAGACGACCAGCAGGCGGTCGATCACCTGGGGCAGCGTGGCGGTGGGGCCGGCGTCCTTGATGGCCTGGTCAACAAGGGCCGCGTAGGCGGGCATCGCGGCGGCCTTGAGGATGAGAGAGGGATTCGTGGTCGCGTCGCGGGGCGCGAATTCCTTCATGGAGGCGAAGTCGCCGGTATCGGCGACGACGACGGTGAGTTGCTTGAGTTGATCGAGTTGGGTGGGCATGGGTTTAAAGACTAAGGATGAGTGATAAATGTCTGGGGCGGCTTGTCACGACCGGTCGGGCGAAAATTTTCGCAAAAAATCACCCAACCAGATGTGCGCGGTTTCTTCGTCGGTGAAAGCGCCATCGAGCTGGGCTTCAAAGGCGGCAGCGAGAATGGCGGTAAAATCCGGTCCTGGTTTGTGGCCGATCGCGATCAGGTGGCGACCGAGCAGGATAGGGCGGGGCGGCGCGGTGCGTATGGCCAGCGCATGGGCGCGCGCGCGGAGTTTCTCGATGAAGAGAATGCTTTCTGCGCCCGTAAGCGGGGGGCGGCCGAGGGTATCGGCCGTCATGACGGCGCAGAGATCGTCGATGGTGGCGGGGTGGAGTTTGCGCGCGAGCCGGCGGATGTGGCTGTCGTTGAATTCGCCCGTGCCGTGGTGATGGGCGAGATGGAGAACGACCAGTGGACGCACCGTGTCCAGAATGGCGTGGGGCGCGCCGATGCGGCGGAGGAAGTTGTCGGCGAGCGGGCCGCCGGCGGATTCGTGACCGAGGCTGCGCCAGCGAAGGCGTCCGCGCACCTCGGACCGGGCGGTGGTGGCGGGTTTGCCAAAATCGTGCGCGAGGACCGCGAGCAGCAAGATGCGCCGACGGGCGGGAGGAGCGTCGCGCCAATCGTGCAGTTGCACGAGAGCGTCGCAGCAGTGTTGTGTATGGGTGAGCACATCGCCCTCGGGGTGCCATTCGGGGTCCTGGGGGCAGCCGCGCAGGGCGGCGATTTCCGGGAAGTGGACAATCCAGCCGGTCTCTTCAAGCACAGCGAGACCGCGACCGGGATGGGCGGCCTGGGTGGCCCATTTGTCCCATTCGCCCCAGATGCGTTCGACCGGGAGCTCGCGGAAGGTATCCACAATATTGCGACAGAGCGCGGCGGTCTCGGGTGCGAGCGAGAGGTTGAAGCGGGCGGCGAATTGAAACGCCCGCAGCACGCGCAGCGGATCCTCGACAAACGCCGGGCTGGTGTGGCGGAGGATGCGGTCCCGCAGGTCGCGTTGACCGCCGTGGGGATCGAAGATTTCTCCGGTAAACGGATCGCAGGTGATCGCGTTGATCGTGAAATCACGCCGGGCCGCCGCCCCGGCGTCCCCGAGCAACGGGTCGGGCGTGATCAAGAAACCACGATGGCCCGCGCCGGTTTTGGATTCACGCCGGGGCAGGCTGAAATCGTATTCAGAGCCGCCGAGACGGATTTTGATGACCCCGAAGCTGCGCCCGACCACATCGGTCGCACCAAAGGCCGCGAGGACTCGTTGCAGTTCGTCGAACGTGATCCCCTGGACCTCGACATCGAAGTCCTTGGGCGCGAGACCGAGCAGCCAATCTCGCACGCAGCCTCCCGCCAGGCGCGGGCGGGCGACTTGGCGAACGGACTCCAGGACGCGTCGCAGGTCTTCGGGAATTTGCATGGGCAGGCTTTTACGGCGCCGATCCCTTCCGGGACGGGATGATCCGCAGCACGCACAACCAGCCGCCCACCAGCAAAACGCCGCCCAGGGGAGTGATCGGGCCCAGCCAGCGCGGGCCGCCCAACGAGAGCAAGTAAAGCGAACCGGAAAACAAAAACACGCCGCCCGCCCAGGCTGAGCAGGCGCGCGCCGCCGGTTTCGCTGCGTCAGGTGTCGTGCAACCATAAAGACCAGCGGACAGCAGGGCGATCGCGTGTATAAGATTATACAAGACGGCGGTTTGCCAGGTGGATGTGGTCCCCCGTTCCAGCAGGGAATCCTTCAAGGCATGAGCACCGAAGGCCCCAGCCGACACACCCAGGGCACCCAGGATTGCAGCCATATAAACAAATTTGCGCATCGTCTCACCCTGCCGGAGTTGGCGGGAGATTGCCACCGGCTTTTCATTTTTGGGGTGGGTTTTCACCCGGTCGATGCGGGGTGTCGCCGCCCCCCGGCCAAGCTAGTAAAGACTTGAAGTTTTGCCGCTAATAACTCGCATACCGGCGACCTTGAACCCAAGGCGTGCGGAAATCCCGATCCGCACAACCCAACACCTTTTTATGAAAAAGACGATCCTTGCCCTGGCTGCGCTTACCACCGGCCTATCGGCTTCCGCCCAAGACAACGCCTCTGCGCAAGCGCTCGCCGTTACCTTTGACGCCACCTATGTGAGCACCTATGTGTTTCGGGGCATCGAGCTTGCCGGCGCTTCGTTCCAGCCCTCGGTGGAAGCCAGTTACGGCGATTTCTATGCCGGGGTGTGGTATTCCGATGATTTTGCAGGGGAGGTTTCCTCCGAGGCCGATCTCTATGCAGGCTACACCTTCGCCGTTAACGAGACGCTGTCGGCCGATGTCGGCGTGACGCGTTACCTTTACGAGCGTCAAGACGGCGACGCTACCGAGCTGTTTGCCGGCCTCAAGTCCAGCCTCTTCCTCAGCCCCAGCCTGTATTCCTACTACGACCTCGACAACCAATCGACCTCCGTTGTGGCCGGCATCGGTCACAGCGTGGCCATACCGAAGCTCGGTTTGTCGGTCGATTTGTCCGCCTCCTGCGGCTTTGTGCAACAAACCAACGGTGCCGACGACTACGCCTACTGGAGTGTCGGTGCGGCCGTGCCATATAAGTTTACCGAGGCCTTCAAAATCGTGGGTGCCGTCAATTACAGCAATGCCGGCGCCTCCAATCCCGGTGGTCGCCACAACGAACAGGATCAGGTGGTCTATTCCCTCGGCGCCTCATTCGGCTTCTAAGTAGCGAAATCGCCTTCGCCCCGCCCGGTGCCGTCTTGCTGACGCCCGGGCTTTTTTATTCACAACGGCAAAAGAGGGGTTGACACCCATCGGGCAAACCTTCGGAGTTCACCTCTTTTCTCATGAAAACGTTCCTCGCCAAAAAAGAGACCGTGCAACCCAAGTGGCATCTGATCGATGCCGAGGGTGAGGTCCTTGGCCGCGTCGCGGTCAAAGCCGCGAACCTTATCCGCGGCCGCCATAAGGCTTCCTACACTCCGAGCGTCGATACCGGCGACTTCGTTGTCATCATCAACGCCGAAAAGATCGTCCTCACCGGCAAGAAGGAAGAGCAGAATAAGTTCATGTTCTTCTCGGGCTTCGTGGGTGGCGAAAGCTACAAGACGATGCAGCAGATGCGCGACCAGAACCCCGCGTTCATCCTTGAGCACGCCGTCAAGGGCATGCTCCCCAAGAACCGCATCGCCCGCCAGATGCTCACCAAGCTCCGCGTGTTTGCCGGCCCGACCCACAACCACGAGGCCCAGAACCCGGTCAAGATCTCCGTCTGATTACCATGAGCGCTGAAAAGACCATTTTCCTCGGCACCGGCCGTCGCAAGACCTCCACCGCCCGCGTCCGCCTCTCTGAAGGCAGCGGCAAACTCACTGCCAACGGCAGCGACTTCGAGACCTACTTCTCCCACGAGAACTTCGCCAAGCAGGCCTACCGCCCGCTGCTCACCGTCGAACTCCGCGACAAGGTTGACGTTGACGTCAACGTCGTCGGCGGCGGCGTCACCGGCCAGGCCGGCGCGACCGCGCACGGCATCGCCCGCGCCCTCCAGAAGCTCAATCCCGAGCTGCGCGCCGCCCTTAAGAAGGCCGGCCACCTCAAGCGTGACCCGCGCGAGAAAGAGCGCAAGAAGCCCGGCCAGCCCGGCGCCCGCAAGCGCTTCCAGTTCTCCAAGCGCTAAGCTGTCAGGAACGTTTTCAAACCAAAGCCGCCCTTCGCGAGAGGGCGGCTTTTTTGTGTCCCTTGAAATGGGCCGGGCATCCCTCGGCCGGCACCGCCCGGCCCCCTCGTTCCACGGACCAATGTTCGTAATACGAACATTGGGTGGAAGGCTGTATACGCGGGTTGGGAGTCCGGAGTCGGCAATGGGCCTCAACTCCGGTAGTCGGCGTTTTCGCTCACATATTCGTGGGTGAGGTCGCCGCCGAACACCGTCGCCGTCGCTTGGCCCGAGCCGAGATCGACCACGATTTCCACGCAGCGCTCATGCGGCGGATAATCCACCGGCGGGGCAAACGTCCCGTCGGCGGCAGGCTTGCTCGCGTAGAGTTCCGCCCCCTTCAGATGGGCGACGAGCGCGAGTTCCTTCTCTGGATTCAGGCGGAACGCGCCGCCCGCGAAAATCTCGATGCCGCCGATGCTCGCGCGGAGGCCGGAGAGATCGGTGTCGGGCGCGTGCGCGCCCACGTGCTTGCCGATGGCCTGCACGAGTCGACCGACGTTGGGGTCGTTGCCGGCGACGGCGCATTTGAAGAGCGGCGCGTTGACGATCGCCTTGCCCAGCGCGATCGCCAGCGACGGCGTGGCGGCGTTTTTCACCTCGACGCGGATGACGTGGCGCACGCCTTCGCCGTTGCGCACGACGTCCTCGGCGAGATCGAGGCACACCTGCGCGAGCGCGCCCTCGAACGCAACGAGATTCTCGCAGGGCACGAGACCTGAGGAAACCAGCGCGACCGTGTCGGAGGTGCTGGTGTCGCTGTCGATGCTGATGCGGTTGAAACTTGCGTTGACCGTCTTTGTCAGCAGCGCACGCAGGGTGTCGCGTGGCACGGCGAGATCGGTCAGGATATACACGAGCATCGTCGCCATGTTGGGCTCGATCATGCCGGCGCCCTTGGCGATGCCGACGATGCGGCCCGAGCCCACGGCGGCGCCGCGCACCTTGGGATAAAGATCGGTCGTCACGATGCCCTCGGCGGCCGGCATGATGGAACCGGCGGCGAGCGCCGCGACGGCCTTGGGAAGATGGGCGACGATGTCGTCGGCGGGCAGTCCCCAGCCGATTACACCGGTGGAGGAGGGGAGCACTGCGGTCGCGGGCAGTTCGAGGAGTTTCGCGGTCTCGGCGCATACGCGCTCGGAGGTCTCGACGCCGCCTGGGGCGCACACGTTGGAGATCTTGTTGTTGATGATGATCGCGCCGAGAGTGGGCTCGGCGAGGCGATTGCGGCCTACGATCACGGGCGCGCCGGGAAAGGCGTTTTTCGTGAACATCGCGGCGAAGTCCGGCGTGGGCCGGTCGAGCGCGATGAGCGTGAGCGTCATCTTGGCCGGCTTGGGTGCTTCCTTCGGCATGAAGTCGAAGCGCGTCGTGCCGACACGAAAGCCACGGGGCAGGGCGGCTTGCGTGGCGAGCCACGCGCGATGTTCGTCGCGGGAAGAGAAGGTGAGGGCGGTGCTGGGCACGCGTTCAGAAGTGGCGTGCCGGCGCGCGGAGTGAAGCCGATTCTGCGTCCGGAGTGAGTCGGACGCGTGAATTCCCGCCGACGGTCGTGAAATAAGATGGAAATGCCGGCCGCGCATGATTTACCCATTTCAACCATTTCGCCACGTGAACGTTAACGACATCACCACCAAGGCCAAGGTGCTCCTCGAAGCCCTGCCTTACATCCAAGACTTCCGCGGTTCCACCTTCGTCGTCAAATACGGCGGCAGCTTCATGGACGACCCCGATCCTGCGGTGCGCAACCGCGTCGCCTACGACATCGCGTTTCTAGCGGCCGTCGGCATCAACGTCGTCGTCGTGCACGGCGGCGGCAAGGCGATCACCAAGGCCATGGAGCAGTCCGGTCTCAAGTCGCGGTTCGCCCCCAATGGCATGCGCATCACCGACGAGGCCACGGTCGGCATCGTCAAAAAAACGCTCGACGAAATCGTCAACAAGGATGTCTGCGACGCCGTTTCCCTGGCCAAGGGCAAGCCCAAGGGCCTCGCCGGCGACGCCGTGCTCGTCTGCGAAAAACTCATGATCGACGACAACGGCCAGCCCGTCGATCTCGGCTACGTGGGCGAGGTCACGGAGGTGAAGGTGAAACTTATCAAAAAAGAAATCTCCGAGGGCTTCACGCCGATCATCTCGCCGGTCGCCGAAGGACTCGACGGCAAGCCCTACAACGTCAACGCCGACCTTGTGGCCGGCCGCGTCGCCAGTTCCCTGCGCGCCCGGCGCCTTGTTTACATGAGCGACGTCCCGGGCCTGCTCTCCAATCCGTCGGACCCCGAGTCCCTGATCTCCACGCTCAAGGTTTCCCAAGTGGACGAACTCAAGAAGAAGGGCGTCATCGACAAGGGGATGCGCCCGAAAGTCATGAGCGCCGTCCGCGCTCTTCAGGAAGGTGTGCAGCGCGTTCACTTCATCGACGGCCGCCTGCCCCATTCTTTGCTGCTCGAAATCTTCACCGACAAGGGCATCGGCACCGAGATCGTGCACGGCTGAGCCCTGCCTGCGCACCTGCCCGCCGGGCGCCGTCCGCGCTCACACGCCGACCCAGGCCAGGCCGAGGCGGAGCCAGAGGGGAATCAGGAAAATTCCCAGCACCGTCGTGCCGATGACGACTTGCACGGCGGTGAGCGGGCGGCCCCCGTAGTGCTTCGCGATCACCAGGGGCAAAATCCCCGCAGGCATCGCCGCCTGCACGATGATGACCCGTTTCAAATCGACCGGGCACGGGAGGAACTTGGCCAGCAGCAGAAAGAGCACCGGCAGTAAGCCCAGCCTGAGCGCGCTGGAGGCCGTCGTCACCCGCAAGTCGAACAACTCGCGCGGGCGGGCGAAGAATTCCATGAGCGTCGCCCCGATCAAAATCAGCCCGAGCGGAATCGCGCACCCCGCGCTCATCTTCAGGACGGTGCCCGCCACCGCGGGAATCCAGTGTCCGAGGTCGAGCAGGTTGATGATCAACGCCGCGAGCAGGGCGAAGACCGGCGGGTTGAGGAGCTTGCGCCAGCCCTCGCGCAGCGAGAGCCCGGAGAGCATCAGGATGCCGACGGTCCAGATCGCGGCTTCGCAGCCGACGTTGTACACGAGCAGCACGCCGAGGCTGCCGCCGCCGAACAGCGCGGCCATGAGCGGAATCGGGATGTAGCCGTAGTTGTAGATGCCCGTGCAGAAAGCAAAGGTGCGCAACCCTTCGCCCTGCCTGAGACCGAGCGCACGCCCGGTGTGGAAGGCGAGCCAGATTCCGAAGGCCGTGGTCGCGAAGCCGACCAGCGGCGCCATCAGCAGGTTGCCCGGCTGGCGCAGCGCGGTGTTGCCGAGGACGTTCTCGAAAATCAGCGCCGGAAAGAGAAAGTTGACGACCAGCTTGAGCAGGCTCGCGTCGGCCTCGGCCGTGAGCCATTTCGCCCTGCGCAGCACCACGCCGAGCGCGATCAGCACGAAAATCGGGAGGATGAGCAGCAGGAGTTGCCAGTAGGAAGGCAGCATGGTTTGGGCAGGTATGAGCCCATTTCCGGGCGAGAAACGCCACGCGAAAATGGGACACGAGCGATGCGCGGGCGGTTTATTCCGCCCCGGCCATCGCGCGTCCGGCCAGCCAGCCCGTGGTCCACGCGGCCTGGAAGTTGAAGCCGCCCGTGATGCCGTCGATGTCGAGCACCTCGCCCGCAAAATGCAGGCCGGGGCACAGCCGGCTCTCCATAGTCTTGAAGTCCACCTCACGCAGGCGCACGCCGCCGCACGTCACGAATTCGTCCTTGTTGAGGCTTTTGCCCTCCACCGCGAATTCGGCTGCGGCGACCTGCCCGGCGAGTGCCTGCAACGAGGCGTTCGACACCGATGTCCACACCGTTTCCGGCACGATGCCGGCCGCGGCAACGAGCCGCTCCCACAAACGCGACGGCAGTGCGAACGGGTTCCAAGTGCCGATCTGCTTTTTAAGGTTGGCCATTCGGGCCGACACCAGCGTGTCCAACGCCTGGGCGACCGTCCGGCCCTCGGCCCACGAAACGACGAGTGTAAACTTGTAATCCCGCTCCGCGAGTTCGCGCGCGCCCCAGGCCGAAAGTTTCAAAATGGCCGGTCCGCTCATGCCCCAGTGGGTGACGAGCAGGCCGCCGGAATCTTTCAGCTTGGTGCCGCGCACGGCGGTGCCGGCTGCCGGCACGCTCAGTCCCTCCAGTCCGCGGATGCGCGCGTCGTCGATGTGAAAGGTAAACAGCGAGGGAACCGGTGGCTCGATCGTATGGCCAAGGTTGGCCGCGATGATCTGCCCGACGGAGCTTTTGTTGCCTCCGGTGGCGATGAGCACTCGGTCGAAATCGCCCGCGGAGCCGTCGGTGAACTCGACTTGGAAACCGCCGTCGGCGCGCTGGACGCGGCGCACGCCCATGGCGGTGAACACCTTCACGCCGGCCTGATCGGCGGCGCGGCGCAGGCAGTCCACGATGGTGCCGGAGTCGTCGGTGATCGGAAACATGCGGCCATCGGCCTCGGTCTTGAGCTCGACGCCGCGCGCGGCGAACCAGGCGATGGTGTCGCGCGGACCGAAGCGGTTGAAGGGCCCGAGCAGCTCCCGGCCGCCACGCGGGTAGCGCTTAACCAGGTCACGCGGTTCTGGACAGGCGTGGGTGACGTTGCAACGTCCTCCGCCGGAGACACGGACCTTGGCCAGTGGGTGGGCGGTCGCCTCGTAGAGCACGACGCGCGCGGCGGGGTTGGTCTCGGCGCAGGCGATGGCCGCGAAAAATCCGGCGGCGCCTCCGCCGACAACGATCACGCGCGTTGAATTAAAAGCCATGCGGCGCAGCCTGCGGGGGCGGCCCCGGTTGTCGAAAACGAAAAACCGCCGTCACCCGGAAGCGACGGCGGCTGGCTGGATCAAAACGAAGGTGCTGGCCAAGGGCTTACTTGTCTCCCTTGGGTCCTCTGTCGCCTTTCGGGCCCTTTTCGCCTTTGGGGCCTTTTTCACCTTTTTCCGCGCGGCGTTCCTCCATGCGCTCCTTCATTTCATCGCGCATTTTGTCGGCCTTCGTCTTCTGCTCGGGGGTGAGGAGGGCGTCCACCTTGGTCTTGGTGGCTTCGCGGATTTTCTTGAGCTCGGCGCGCTTCTCTTCCCTGGGAAGGTCTTCGTTTTCTCTGAGCGCCCTGAGCTGCGTGCGTTCGTCTTCGTGGATCTTTTTGATCTGCTCGGCCTGGGCGTCGGTCAGGCCAAGTTTTTCCTTCATCATCTCTCCGCGTTCACCTTTGGGACCCGGTTCTTTTTTGGAGGGAGGCGGGCCGTCTTCGGCGCGGATGACGGTGGCGGGGAGGGAAAGGCCGAGGGCGATAACGCAAAGGCCGAGGACGAATTTACGGGGATTTTTCATGTTCGTTTAGGGATTGAGATGAGTCGTAACATCCAGCTAGACGCTCAAGACATCCCGAGGTTACCACTGGTTCAATTCATGACGACCGCCCAGCTCACCGACCTGGCCGCCACGGCCGTGGAAAGCGCCCGCAGCAAGCTGCCGCCCCCCTTGCGCATGCTAGCCAGCCGGGTGCCCGTCCACTTCGAGGCAGCGCCGTCAAAAGATCTGATCGAGGAGGGTTTCGAGCCCGATATCCTTGGGCTGTTCACCGGTTCCCCGCACGGCTCCGAGTTGCGCGAGGACCAGCCTATGCCGCCCGGGATTATCCTCTATGTCCTAAACCTCTGGGATTTTTCCGAGGGCGACCGGGAGGTGTTTGCCGATGAGGCGCGCATCACCTACCTGCACGAACTCGGACATTATTTCGGCTGGGACGAGGACGACCTCGCCGTCCGGGGCTTGGAATAACCGCGCGTTGGAAAAGGTTCCCGGGAACCTCCCGCACTCCACGCTTTCCATTGAGCCGCAACTGGCGCATACCTGCGCGATTCATTCCCTCGTCATGAAAAAACTTCTCTCCCTGCTCTTCGTGTTTGCCGCCGTCGCCTCGCTCCGCGCCGATTCTGCCAAGGATCGCGAGCGTTTTGTCAGTCGTGTGGAGACCTGCGAGGCGATCCTTCGCGAGTTCCAGGCCGATCCGGCGAGAGCGATCCCCGCCGAGGTGCTGCAACGAGCCAAGGCCATCGTGGTCACCACCCAGATCAAGGGGGGCCTGTTGATCGGTTTCCAAGAGGGCTATGGCACGATCATGGTCAAGCGACCCAATGGCTGGAGCCTGCCCGTGGTGGTTCGCGCCGGCGAAGCCAGCCTGGGCCTGCAGCTTGGCGGTTCGCGCATCGAGTCCGTCTATGTGCTGATGGACGAGCAGACTCCCCGTCTCCTGTTTGAAGGCCGCTTTAACATCGGGGTGGATGCCGGCGCCGTCGCCGGTCCCCGGGTCGCCGAGATCGAGAAGTCCAACCGTGAACTCCTCACCGTGCCCGTCCTCGTTTACATCAACCAGAAAGGCCTTTTCGCCGGAGCCACCGTGAAGAGCGGCTACGTCACCCGCAGCGACGCGATCAACCGCGCGTTCTACGCCGTTGATTACGACCTCCCCGAGCTTCTCTACGGCAATTTCGTCAATCCCATCCCCGCCGAGGTGAAGCCGTTCATCGACTACCTCAACCAGCTCTCTCCGTAACCGCGATCAAGCCGTTGCTTATTCTCAGGCGGGCCTTTTCGGCCCGCCTTTTTTGTGCTTTTCCGCCGCCGCGCCCGGCTCAGCGCCGACGAACGGTCGTCGTCAGGGACGCCGGATTCGACCAGCGGGAAGCGCGTGCCTGCTCGTCGGCCTCCGCGTAGGCGACATACGCCAGCAGCGGTCCGCCCTCGGGAGATGCCCAAAATGCAACGATATCGTCGGGCGTGAGCGTCTTGCGACCGTCTCTTTCCACGGGCGGAAGATCCGCGAAACCGGCCAGGGCCCGCGCCACCAGCTCCGGCGAGGTCAGGAGTTTCCCATCGTTGAAATCACCGCCGAAGTCGTAGGGTTTGCCCAACGCGTCGAACGCGCGCGCCACGACTTCGCGCCGCTGCAACGGAGTCAACGCCGGCCGGAGCACCGCCACCGCATCCGCCCCGCCGATCACCTCCGCCACGGTGGAGAGCCCCGTTCCGGAGACCGTCGCTTCGATGATCGACGGAATATCGCCGTGTTCGTCACTCATCAACAGGCTGCTCGCATGGCTCTGGACGCGCAGGTCTTTGTCCAGTTCCTCGGCCCGCAATTGCTCGGCCGTGCCGGTGTAAATCGCGGCCTGCGTCCAGTAGCCGGGCATCACGGTGTTCGCCAGATACCAGTTGCGTCGGACGAGTATCACATCGCCCGGGCGCAAGACCGAACGCATCAACTCCACCAACGGCCGCGCCATCAACGCCCGCCCGTGCCTCGGTTCGCGGATCGTAGTTTCGTCGAGCAGCAGCGCCACCGTTCGGTCCGCCCGGTAAAAACCACCCGCAGCCGTGATCATGTGAACTGACGGACGTTCGGCATGGACGCGCATCCGGTCGTAAAATCCCGCCGCCATCGCCCCGCGCTCATCCGCCTCGTTGAGCGTGGCGATCACCGCCTCGCGACCGGCAAATGCCCCGACGAAACGGGAAGCCGCCTCATCCGCCGCCGTCGCCGCCTGCGTTTGCAGCCTCAACGCCCGGTTTCGATCTTCCGCAGGCGCGAGATCGGCATGCCCCTGATATTTCCAGGCAAGCCGCACCAGCGTTGTGCGATAACCAGCGAACGTGAGCCGCCATCGCCGAACGTCATCGGGTGTCGCCGCCTCTGTAGCCGTGGCTGCGCGCCACTCTGCGGCCAATTCATCAAGCCCTGCGGCCACCGTGGCCAGCGTCTGCTCGTCGGTGGCAAAGGTCGCGGCCACCCGTGCTGACGACCATGCGCCCATCTCGGGTTCGCCTCCGCGCAGGAACTCTATCGGCTGATCGCGCACCAGCACGAAGCCCAGGCACAAGGCCCCCGTCAGCCCCGCAAGGCCGAGCACGCGGTTCACGCCATTCGGCCAGCGATAGCGCGGCACCAAAATGATTGCCGGACGGCGTCCGCTGATGATGCGGATCAGGCGTGCCGCCGGACGACGAAGTCCACCCAAAGCGAGCAGTCCGCTCAGCGGCGCGAGCACCAGCCACGTCAGCACCACCCACCACAAAAAAAGATCCCGCAGCCACCAGGCGGAGACCACATAACCGGCGACATGGAGCGGCAACGCGAGCCTCAGCCGGTTGAGGGCGGGCGACTGTGCGCCCGGCGCGGGAATCCACGCGCACACGATGCGCGCCACCAGCCACGGACCGAGGTGCAGCAACCTGCCGAAAACCCCGAGAGCCAATCCCGCTCCGCTCAAAACCACCGTCAGCACCAGCCGGCTTGCGGGCGGCGCGCCCATGGCGACCGGGCTTAGCGGACCTCGCCGCAAATTGGCCAAAGCACGCACCCCGATCCAGGATAACGACGCGGAAGAGCGGGACGATGACATGGAGACAACCTACGCTGAGCGTAGATAAACCACCAGCTCGGCGAGCACCGCCTCGGCCACGACGGCCTGCACCTCGGTGCGTTTCAAACCGTGGCAGACGATGCGTCCCGCCAAAAGACGCCGGCGGCGTGCGGTCACGCGATGGGCGATGGCCCAGTGGGCGAACGGCGCGTCCACGCCGCGCTCCGCAGCCGGCTCGGCGTAGCCGGTCGTCGCCACGGCCAGGTCCGCCCCAAAGAGCGTCGCCGCCCCGCTGGCCATCTGCGCGGCCACCTCGGCGGAGACACCATCAACCCGGGTGGCGGCGGCGCGTTTCACGCCGAGCAGGCGGACCTTTTCGTCGAGCGTATAGGCGGTGATGCCGCCGAGGAAATAGCCCGACGCGCCCGAAACGGCGGTGATCGCCGCCTGCACCCGTCCACCGGTGAGACTCTCCGCTGCGGCCAAGGTAAGCACGGGCCGATGGCGCAGGCAGAGTGTTTGGAGTTCGCGGACGGTGGACACGGGCATGGGGGCAGGCGGCCTGGGAGGCCGTTATGGTTTCTTCACCTTGGAGGCGCGGCGGTCCTTGGCGAGGCGCTTTCGCAACCGCCAGCGATGGCTCTTGGCCACGATGTAGCCGACGCACTTGGGCGAGCCGCAGCGGCACGGGTGTTCGCGCCAGTTTTCCACGTCGAAGCCGTAGTCGAAGGTAAGTTCCTCGCCTGCGGCGATGTCGCGTTTGGCGGTGATCCAGATGCGACCGCGCGGCTTCTCGCTCTCGCAATTCGGGTCGCACGAGTGGTTGATGAGTCGCGCGGTGTTCCAGCTCATGTGACCGTCGAGGTCGTGGCGCTTGTTGAGCTCAAAAAAATACACGCAGCCGTCGCCGCCGGAGGCCGCGCGGGCGGCGCGGGCCTCGTCGCGGCGTTCCGACTCGGCCTTGGTGATGCGTTCGCCGACGTATTCGATGATGCGCGTGCCGGACGGGATGTCGCGCCTGGCGATCACGCCGCGGCCATGAATCTTCGACCGGCGCACGCGCGCCCAAGGCGAGGTGGTTGGGGCGGGCTTGTTCATCCCTTCAGTTCAAGACCCACCGGGCAATGATCGCTGCCCAGGATCTCGGGTGAGATCCATGCGCGCTTGAAGCGCGGCGCGAGCGCGGCCGAGGCGACAAAGTAGTCGATGCGCCATCCGATGTTGCGCGCGCGGGCGCCGGCGCGGTAGGTCCACCACGAGTAGTGGCCTGGACCTTTTTCAAAGTGGCGGAACGTGTCGACCAACCCCGAGGCGAGGAACGCGCGGAAGCCGTCGCGCTCCTCGTTGCTGAAGCCGGGGTTGCCCACGTTTTCCTTCGGGCGGGCGAGGTCGATCTCCTCGTGGGCGACGTTGAGGTCGCCGCACACGATCACGGGTTTGGCTTTTTCCAGCGTGCGCAGGTAGGCGAGAAAATCTCGGTCCCAGCGCTGGCGGTAGGGCAGGCGGGCGAGCTCATGCTGGGCGTTGGGCACGTAGACGTTAATCAGGTAAAAATCGGCGAACTCGGCGGTGATCACCCGGCCCTCTTGGTCGTGCTCGGCGATGCCGATGCCGTAGAAAACATTGAGCGGTGCGATCCGGGTGAAGATGGCGGTGCCGCTGTAGCCTTTTTTCACGGCGGAGTTCCAGAATGCGGTGTAGCCCTTGGGCCATTCGACGTGCTGCACATCGCCCGGGTGGCACTTGGTTTCCTGAAGACAGATGACGTCGGGGCCGTTGACTCCGAGATGGTCGAGAAAGCCTTTTTGCAGGACGGCCCGCAGGCCGTTCACATTCCAAGAGACGAGTTTCATGAGTGGCCCGACGCTCGCGCCCGGCGCGCCCGGTTTCAACCCAGGATTCACTCCTTCCGCCCGGAACAACTAACACAATGGGTTAGTTGTTCCGGGCGGCGTTGGGGAAATTGCGGTGGTGCGGGCGCAAGAGCGGCGTTGCCAGCAGGCTCGGGATCGCGACAGTCTCGCCGTTTATGTCAGCGTTCACCCATCTTCCGCTCGGCCAGCGCATCCCCATCAGCCTGCACGGCGTCTCCGCCAGCTTGCCGACCATGCGCTCCGTGATCGGTTACGAGGAAAAAGATCCCGATATCCTGCGTCACATGACTTCGGGCTATCCGCGTTTTGTGGTGCATCCCTACGCCAAAAAAGCCGGCGCACACCTCCTCCGCGCTCTCGGGCTAGCGGGCCGTTCGGTGTGGCTGACTTCGTCGATCCGTGCCGCCGAACAATTGAGCATCCACCTGGGTCCGCCCGCCGAGTTGCTACCGCACGAGGCCGCGCTTACCGGCGTGATGTTTCCCGAGGACGCCGCCCTATCGAGCCGAGCCAAGACCTTCCTTCAGCACACCGGCATGTTCCTCTCGTCCCGTGAGGCCGAGGACTACCTGTTGCGCGTCGGCGAACTCGCCCCGGATCAGGCGCAGGTCGAAAAGGGTTTCGATGGTTACGCGCCCGCCGCCGTGAAGGGCCAGGTGGCGCGCTTTTATCAACACGCCGCCTCGTCCGACGTTTTTCTCTCCTGCAGCGGCATGAACGCCATCGCCGCGACCTTCCGCGTGGTCTCGGACCTGCAACGCCCGCGCGGCCGCACCCGCTGGCTCCAGCTCGGCTGGCTCTATCTCGACACCATCGCGATCCTTCAAAAATTCACCGACACGCCCTCCGAGGACCACCTCTATCAAGCCGACGTGTTCGATCTGGACGCGTTAGAAAAAATCTTTGCCGACCAGGGCGAGCGCATCGCCGGCCTCATCACCGAGGTGCCGACCAACCCGCTCATCCAGACGCCCGACGTCGCCGCCATCGCCGCGCTTTGCCGCGAATACGGCGTGATCTTCGTGGTCGATCCGACCATCGCCTCGCCGCTCAATATCGACGTGCTCCCCCATGCCGACGTGGTGGCCAACTCCCTCACCAAATACACAGCCAGCGACGGCGACGTCGTGCTCGGCGCAGTGATTGTTAACCCGCAGAGTCCGCACGCGGCCGACATCCGCGTACGCCTGCCTGGTGCTTTGGAGCCGGTTTACTCGCGTGATATCGACCGTCTCGCCGTGCAGATCGGCGACACCGCCGCAGTGATCGCGCAGATCAACCGCACCGCGCCCGCCGTGGTCGCATTCCTGAAAAACCACCCTCGGGTGAAGGAGCTTTACTGGTCGCTGCATCCCGCGTCCCGCGACAACTACCTCAAAATCGCCCGCTCGCCCGAAGCCGTCGGCAGCATGGTGTCCTTTATTGTGGATATGCCCGTGGCGCAGTTCTACGACCGTTTGCGTCTGCCCAAAGGCCCGAGCTTCGGCATGAAGAACACGCTCATCTGCCCCTTCATCTACCTCGCGCATTACGATCTCATCCTGACCTCCGAAGGCCGCGCCACGCTGGCTTCTTCCGGCCTGAATCCCGACCTGCTGCGCCTGTCCATCGGCTGCGAACCGGCCGAGGACATCATCGAGGCCCTGACCGAGGCTTTGGATTGAACTCCCGATTCCAACCCGCGTCGCGCAACCCGTCGATCCTCGCAACCCGAGTTTCACCCATTAGGTGACACTTGAGTTGATAGGCCGTGTCAGGCGAAAGAATCGAAGGGCCAGGAAAACTGCGGCGACTGCGAGGCCGAACGCCAGTCCCAGCCAGAGGCCCACTGCGCCGAAGTCTGTGTGCAGCCCCAGCCCGTAGGCAATCGGCGTCCCCAGCACCCAATAGGCGATGAACGTGATCACCGTCGGTATGCGCACGTCGGAAAGCCCCCGCAACACGCCCGCGCCGATCGCCTGCGCTCCGTCAAATATCTGGAAAATCGACGCCACCACGAGCAGTCGCGCCGCCAGCACCACCACCTCGGCATCGTCCACGAAGCAGCGCGCCAGCCACGTGCCCGCCGTCGCAAACACCGCTGCCGAGACGCACATGAGCGCAGTGCTCATCGTCCACGCGCCGATGCCGATCGGCCGCAACAAATCCCTGCGCCCCTCGCCGAGCGCTTTGCCGATCCGCATGCCCACGGCCATGGAAAGCCCGAGCGGGAACATGAACACAAACGCCGCGCAACTCAGCGCGATCTGATGCGCGGCCAATGTCTGCGCGCCCAGCCAGCCCATCATCAGCGTCACCAAAAGGAACGCACCCACTTCAAGCAGGAGCATGATCGCCGCCGGCACGCCGATCCGCAGCATCTCGCGAAACCCCTCCCCGCTCAACCCGCGCACCCAAGTGGCCGGCCAGACCCGGCGAAACGTCTCCTGGCTACGCAGCCAGGCTATCAACCACACCATCGCGACCACGCGCGCGATAAGCGTGGCCAGGCCCGCTCCCTTAAGACCGAGCGCCGGCGCGCCGAGGTTTCCGTAGATAAGAATCCAGTTGAGAATGACGTTGAGCCCCACGCAGGCCAGAAGGATCGCCATCGGTATCCACGGCCTTCCCAGCGACTCTGCGAATTGCCGGAACGCCTGGAACACCAGCGCCGGCAGCATCGAGGCCGTGATGAGTTGATAAAACGGCCCGGCTTCCGCAAGCACCTCGGGTGGCTGGCCCATGTGGTCGAAAGATGCGGACAACGCCAGCATCCCGCCCATCGCGCCGACGCTCGCCAGCACGGCGAGGATGGTTCCGTGCTGCAGCCAGTATGCCCCCGCCCGGTCGTCGCCCGCGCCGTGTTCGCGTGACACCAGCACGGCGACCGGAAGCAATAGGCCGATCCCGACCACGAAAAAGATCGAGAACACGCTGCCCGCGAAAGCCGAGGCCGCCAGCGGAACCGCGCCCAGGCGGCCGATCATCACGCTGTCGGTGACGCCCATCAGCATCTGGCTCACCTGTCCAACGATTATGGGTAAGGCCAGCCGCAGGGTGGCGCGGGCTTCCTGAAGATAAGCGGACACACCTGCGTGAAGCACGTTTTTGGCCACCATGGACGAAATTCCGCTCTGAAATTCGCCGTAAATCAATCCCTCTTCGCGCCTATCGGTTTGCGTGCGGAACACCGGCGGGGCAGGTTGGTCCCACGTTTCTTTAACCCATGAATCAATCTTTGCGCTCGGTCTTGGTCGCAGGCGGCCTGTTTGGATTGTCCGCCTTTTTGTCGGGCTGTTCCACCACGGATGGCAAGTCCGCCACCAACCCTCGGCAACCGGGCCCGGCCATCGGCCAGGGCGTGGGCACGGCTGTTGGCGTGGTTGCGGGCAATGTCGCCGGCGCCGCCGTCGGCGCGGTCGAGGGCACCGCGAGCGGCGTGAAAAAGCCGTTTACCAACGAGCCCCGCGTCGTGCGCACCTGGCGCACCGAAACCACCAGCGACGGCCGCACCGTTCAGGTGCCGCACGACATCCTGGTGGACGAATACGGACGGCCGATCTCCGATAAAAAATAGGCCCTGCGGGGCCGCGTTCCGTTTGGGGCGGGCGGCCGAGCCGCCTATTTCCTCTCGCCGGTGCTGGTGGAAGTCCCGTAATTCCTCCGAAAGACCGTTGCTACCTGCGGGAAACTTTTTTCAGTCTGGGATCCATGGGCCTTTCGGAAATCACTCGCACCACCACCGCTGAACTCTACGATTCGTATGTTCTAAAAAACTACGGTCGTCCCGCGCTTACGCTTGTGCGCGGCTCCGGCTCGGTCGTGTGGGACGATCAGGGCGGCAAGTATCTCGATTTCACGTCTGGCATCGCGGTGAGCGCTCTTGGTCATTGCCATCCCCACTGGGTGGCGGCCCTGCAACGGCAGGCCGGCGAACTCATCCACACGAGCAACCTCTTCCGCAATCCCAACCAGGGCGAACTCGCCCGCCGCCTCGTGGGCCACGCCGGACCCGGCCGGGTGTTCTTTTGCAACAGCGGGGCCGAGGCCAACGAGGGCCTGCTCAAGCTCGCCCGTCTGCACGGAGCCACCAAGGCCGGAGGCCAGGAAGGCGTCTGCTACAAGGTCATTTGCGCCAAGAGCGCGTTTCACGGCCGCACTTTCGGCGGGATGAGCGCCACCCCGCAGGAGAAAATCCAGAAGGGTTTTCGCCCGCTGGTGCCGGGCTTCGCTTTTGGTGAACTCAACGACCTCGCTTCCTTCGAGGCGCTGATCGACGACCAGACGGCCGCGATTTTTGTCGAGACGATCCAGGGCGAGGGCGGCGTGCATCCGGCAACGCCCGAGTTCCTTTTCGGCCTGCGCCAGCTCTGCAACCGGCACAACCTGCTGCTCATACTCGACGAGGTGCAGTGCGGCATCGGGCGGACGGGTAAATTTTTCGCCTTTGAGCATGCCGGCGTGCGGCCCGATGCCATCGGCATGGCCAAGGGTCTTGGCGGTGGTTTCCCGATCGGCGCCATCTGGGTCGGCGAGAAAGCGGCCGATCTCTTCCAGCCGGGCATGCACGGCACCACGTTTGGCGGCACCCCTCTGGCCTGCGCGGCGGGCCTCGCCGTGCTGGATGTCATCGAACGCGGCAAGCTGCTCGATCATGTCACCTCCGCAAGCGTTCCCTGGATCGCGGCCCTCAAGGCGTTGGCGGACGATTTCCCGGCCCAGTTGCTCGGCGTGCGCGGGCGCGGCTTCATGGTGGGTCTCCAACTCGCCGGCGATCCGTTGCCCTGCGTCGCGGCGCTGCGCGAGGCGGGACTCCTGGTGCCTTCGGCCGGCGGGAACGTCATCCGCCTGTTGCCACCGCTCACGGCCACCGCCGACGAGCTGGCGCGTTCCGTGGAGATCATCCGGGCGGTGCTCGTCTCGAAAAGGTAACGACGCAGTCTTTATTTTGCACTCGTAGCGGTGAAGCCGAGGACTTAGGGATTTGCGCTTCTTTTTTCCATGAAGCACTTTCTCAAGGAAACGGACTTCAAGTCCCACGAGGTGGCGGAGGTCTTTGCGTTGGCCAGGGAGCTCAAGGCCAAGCGCGGCCGTCATACTCCGCCCGTGCTCGCGCACCAGACTTGGGCGCTCATCTTTTCGAAGTCTTCCACCCGCACCCGCGTCTCCTTCGAGGTCGGCGTGCACGAACTGGGCGGCAATCCCCTTTTCCTCAACAAGAACGACATCCAACTCGGGCGCGGCGAGTCCGTCGAGGACACCGCCAAGGTGCTTTCGCGTTTCGTGCACGGCTTGATCGTGCGCACTTACGAGCACAGCGAGGTCGAGCGCCTTGCCGCCAGCGGCACGATCCCGGTCATCAACGCCCTCACCGATTTCCTGCATCCGTGTCAGATTTACACCGACGCCTTTACTCTGGCCGAGCGCTGGGCTCCCAAGGGCGGAGATCTGCTCGGCTCCCTCAAAGGCCGCAAGATCGCCTTCCTGGGCGACACCGCCTGCAACATGGCCAACTCCTGGATCCTAGGCGCCGCGCTCTTCGGGATGGAGATTTCGCTCGCCGGTCCCAAGGGTTTCGAGCCGGGTCCCGGGATCGACGCCCTCCTCAAGCGGGAAGGTTTCGCCAAGAGCTACCACTTCACCACCGATCCACTTGAGGCGGTCAAGGACGCCGATGTGGTTTACACGGACGTGTGGGTGAGCATGGGCAAGGAAGAGGAGACCAAGCAGCGCATCATCCAGATGTCGCCCTATGCCGTCACCGGACGCGTCTTCTCCGCCGCCAAGCCCGACGCCTGGTTTATGCACTGTCTGCCGGCCCACTCCGGCGAGGAGGTTGGCCAAGAGGTCCTGGACAACCCGCGCTCCATCATCTTCGACCAGGCGGAAAACCGACTCCACGTCCAGAAGGCCATCATGGCCACGCTGGCCGCCGGTCAGGCTCGCGCCTGATTCCGCCCGTCCCGCCTCCCCGTCTTTCCATCATACCTATGAAAATCGTCCTCGCCTACTCCGGTGGTCTCGACACCTCCGTCATCGTCAAATGGCTCAAGGAAACCTACGACGCCGAGATCATCACCTTCGCGGCCGACGTCGGCCAGGAAGAGGAACTCAAGGGCCTCGACAAGAAGGCCAAGGCCACCGGCGCTTCCAAGCACTACACCCTCGATCTCGTCGAGGAATTCGCGAAAGACTACATCTACCCGATGATCCGCGCCAACGCGGTTTACGAGGGCCAGTATTATCTGGGCACCTCCATCGCCCGCCCGCTCATCGCCAAGGCCCAGGTGGACATCGCCAAGAAGGAAAAGGCCGACACCGTCGCCCACGGCGCCACCGGCAAGGGCAACGACCAGTGCCGTTTCGAGCTCACCTACATGGCGCTCGCTCCGCAGCTGCAGATCATCGCCCCGTGGAAAATCGAGGCCTACCGCGAGCAGTTCCCCGGCCGCGCCGAGATGATTGCCTACTGCGCCAAGCACAAGATTCCCGTCGAAGCCTCGCTCAAGAAGCCGTATTCGATGGATCGCAACCTTCTGCATATTTCCTACGAGGCCGGCATCCTGGAGGACCCCTGGTTCGACCCGACGACCGAGGACAACAAGGCCATGTTCAAACTCTCCGTCTCTCCGGAGGACGCCCCCGACAAGGCCGAGTATGTCGAAATCGAGTTCGCACAAGGCAACGCCGTGGCCGTCAACGGCAAGAAGCTCACCCCCGGCCAGGTCCTCAAGACTCTGAACAAGCTTGGCGGCAAGCATGGCATCGGCCGCGTGGACCTTGTCGAAAACCGTTTCGTCGGCATGAAGAGCCGCGGCGTCTACGAGACCCCGGGCGGCACCATCCTCATGCAGGCCCACAAGCAGATCGAGAGCCTCACCATGGACCGCGAGGTCGAGCATCTCCGCGACAGCCTCATCCCGAAATACGCCGAGCTTGTTTACAACGGCTTCTGGTTCGCCCCCGAGCGCGAGGCCTTGCAGGCCTTCGTGGACAAGACCCAGGAGTTCGTGACCGGCACCGTCCGCCTCAAGCTCTACAAGGGCAACATCATCACCACCGGCCGCAAGTCGAAGTATTCGCTCTACGACGACAAGATCGCCTCCATGGAGGGCGTCAAGAGCTGGTACAACCAGAGCGACGCCACGGGCTTCATCCGCCTCAACGGTCTGCGCCTGCGGGCCCGCAACCTGGCCCAGGGCGGCCCCAAGGCCTGAGCAACGCAGAGGCGGCGGCCGCTGTCTTTAACTCAAGGCGCGTCCCGTGTGGACGCGCCTTTTTGCGTCCGTGAGGTAGGAGCCTGTTTCAGGCGATGAGCGGCGTGAGCATGTCTTGCGTACCGCGTTGACCCTACAGCCTCCGTAAACGGCCCCTCAGCCCATCCGCTTGAGCAGATCGGTCACGGGCGGGCCGATTTTTTTTGCCGTGCCTGCGTCGATCCAGCGGCCCTCGATCAGCAACCGGAGCGGCGTCGCCGGCACGCCGCGTTCGCCCGACTGGAACAGGCTGATCAACAGCTCGACCGCGCGGGTGCCGATTTCCTTTTCCTGCTGGTCGATGCCCGACCACTCGGGATCGAAAATCCGCGACAGTGTCACGATGCTGATGTCACCCGGCACGTCGTGGCCCGCCGCCTCCAGCCACATTTTCACTTCCGATACCGTCGAGATGATCGCGGTGGGCCGGTATTGTTCCACCCAAGCGAGAAAACGCTCGCGCCACGGACTCACAACCGCCGGCTCGTCGCGACCTTCGATCATGAAGAGAGGTATCCGTTTATCCTCGGCCTGCGCATCGCGGAACAGGCAGTAGGGCGATTCGAAATTGTGCTCGGCTCGGCGCAGCGTCTCCGACGCGCTGACCATGCCGATGCGGCTGTGCCCCTTCAGGCACAACTCCCGCAGGCAGGTGAGGGTGGAGCTGTGCTGGTGGTTGGCCACGACGTGCAGGCGGGGCGACTCCACCGAGTAGCCGATGGCCACGCCCGCAAACGCCTCGACCGGCAGCTTGAGCTCCATCTTCGCCGCCGGTTGCGGACAAAAGATCAGGCCGCGGATGTTGCGGGCGAGCAGCACTTCACGGGCGCGTTTGGGATTAAGGCCGGGCTCCGACAGCCAAAACTCCTCCAGTTTATAGCCCATCGAGGCGGCGAACGCCGTCGCGCCTTCGTGGTACGCCCTTAGGTGTACGGCCTCCTGCCAGCCGTGCTTTTCTGGAAAAGTGTGCACCCAGGCGAACGTCGAGCGGTAAGCCGGCGTGTGTTGCTTGCGCCGGTAGTGGCTGAGCGCGGTCAGCATTGGATCCGGCACATAGCCCAGGCGCTTGGCGATCGTGCGGATGTGGGCGCGCTTCACCGGATCGACGTAGGTGTCGTTCTTGAGTGCGCGCCAAGCCGTGGACACATGCACGCCGGCTTCGGCGGCGACTTGCTTCAGGGTGATCCGGGCGGGGATGGCGGGAATGGGGTCGGCCATGAAATTGTTTGCAGATACTCGCCGTCGCGAACGCCAAGGCAAGATTTTCGATACACATGCATCCGCTCCCCCGGTCCATCCCCTTCCCATTATGAACAAAGTCCGCATCGGCATCGTTGGTCTCGGCAACATGGGCTATTCCCACGCCCAGCAAATTCTCTCCGGTAAAATCAGCCGTCTCGAGCTCTCCGCCGTAGCGGATATCGATCCCGCCAAGCTCACCCGCGTCCCCCAAGTGAAGGGCTTTGCTTCAGCCGCCGAGTTGATCGCCTCCGGCCTCATCGACGCCATCCTCGTTGCCACGCCTCACTACGACCACACCACGATTGGAATCGCCGCACTCAAGGCCGGCCTGCACGTCATGGTGGAGAAACCGATTTCCGTTCACCGCGCCGATTGCGAGCGCCTCATCGCCGCCTATCAGGGTCGAGAAAAGAAGCAGGTCTTCGCCGCGATGTTCAACCAGCGCACCGATCGCTATTATCAAAAAATCCGCGACCTCATCCGCAGTGGCGAACTCGGTGAAATCCGCCGGGTGAATTGGATCATCACCAATTGGTTTCGCACCCACGCCTACTATGCCTCCGGCGGCTGGCGCGCGACCTGGGCCGGCGAAGGCGGCGGCGTGCTGCTCAACCAGTGCCCGCACAATCTCGACCTCTTCCAGTGGATGTTCGGCCTGCCGGTGACGCTCTCCGCCAATTGCGCCTTCGGCCGATACCACGAGATCGAGGTTGAGGACGACGTAACCGCGACCATGACTTTCGCCAACGGCGCGACCGGCGTCTTCATCACTTCCACCGGCGAGTCGCCAGGGACCAACCGTCTCGAGATCACCGCCGAGCGCGGCAAGCTGGTCTATGAAAACGACAAGATCAGCTACACCCGCAACGAGGTGCCGATGGGCGAATTCTCTCGCACCACGCCGCACGCATTCGCCAATCCCGCCACCTGGGATGTGGTCATCCCCGCCAACGGTCACGGCGGCCAGCACAACGAGGTGTTGCAGAATTTCACCGACGCCATCCTCGACGGCGCCAAGCTCCTCGCCCCTGCGCCCGAGGGCATTCACTCGGTTGAATTGGCCAACGCGATGCTGCTCTCCGCCTGGAACCAAAAGCCCGTCACGCTCCCGATCGACGGCAAGAAATACGAGCGCTTGCTCAAGGCCAAGATCGCCGAGTCCGGCAAAAAGGGCACAAAGAAGGTTGTCAAAGAATCCGCCCCGGTCGATTTCGCCAAATCCTTCGGCAAATAAGCGCCCCGCCGGGCGGTTCTTTCCAAACGCCAAGGGCCAAGCACGAAAAACAACCCCACCATGAAACTCTCCCAGGTCGCCATCCAGCTCTACACCCTCCGCGATTTTTGCAAAACCGCCGCCGATTTAGCCGTCACCCTGAAGAAGGTGCGCGAGATCGGCTACACTGCGGTGCAGATCAGCGGCGTCGGGCCGATTCCCGAGTCCGAGATTGTCGCCCTCTGCAAGGCCGAGGGGCTCACCATCTGCGCCACGCATGAGCACGGCCCGACCATACTCGACGAACCCGAAAAGGTGATCGCCCGTCTCCAGGCTCTCGGCACCAGGCTCACCGCCTATCCGTATCCGTCGGGCATCGACTTCGACAATCCCGAGCACATCAACACGCTCATCAAAAAGCTCGACGCCGCCGGCGCCAAGTTCCGCGCCGCCGGTCTGAAGCTCGGCTACCACAATCACGCCAACGAATTCTACCGTGCCGCCGGCGGCCCCGCCTTCCTGGAACGCGTGTTCGCCGAGACTTCGCCCGAGAACGTCGTCGCCGAGCTCGATACCTTCTGGGTGCAGCGCGGCGGCGGCGATGTGGTCGATTGGGTGCGCCGCCTGAAGGGCCGCCAGCCTTTTATCCATCTCAAGGACTACAAGGTCTCCGCCGGCGGCGAGCCGTCCTTCTGTGAAATCGGCGCGGGCACCCTGCCGTTCAAGCGCATCATCGCCGAAGCCGAGGCCGGCGGCTGCGAGTGGTTCATCGTCGAGCAGGACTCCTGCCCCGGCGATCCGTTTGTCTCCATCAAGCAGAGCCTCGACTACATCAAGGCCAACCTCGTCGGCTGAAGCCGACGAGGAACGTCCAACACTCAACATCCAACACTCAACGTCCAACTTTCACCGCCCAATATCCAACATCGAGGCAAGATTTGCTTCGGCGTTGGATGTTGAGTGTTGGATGTTGGTAGTTCTCCCCTCCCATGTCCGTCGCCGCCGGTTTTCTTCATGATGATTTCCTGCTGACCACCGAGTGGTCCCGCCTGCTCTACCACACCTACGCGAAGCCGCAGCCGATCTACGACTACCACTGCCACCTGCCGCCCGATCAGATCGCGGCGGACCGCCGGTTCGAGAACCTTGCGCAGATCTGGCTCGCCGGCGACCACTACAAGTGGCGCGCGCTCCGCTCCGCCGGCGTCAACGAGGACCTCATCACCGGCAAAAACACCTCCGACTACGACAAGTTCCTCGCCTACTGCCGCGTCGTTCCTCAGCTCGTGCGCAATCCGCTCCACCACTGGTCGCACCTCGAACTGCGCCGCTTTTTCGGCATCGATCTGCTCATCAACGAGGCCAACGCCCCGAAAATCTGGGACCTCGCCAACGCCAAGCTGGCGACCGCCGCGCTTTCCACCCACGGCATCCTCACCGCCAACAAAGTCGCCGTCGTCTGCACCACCGACGACCCGGCCGACTCGCTGGAGCACCATGTGGCCATCGCCAAGAGCGGACTGAAGACCCGCGTCTACCCGACCTACCGCGCCGACAAACTCATGGCCGTGGCCGCGCCCTCCGTGTTCAACGCATGGTGCGATCAACTCGCCGCCCGCGCCGGTCTGGCCGTCGATTCGTTGTCCGCGCTCCTCGACGCCCTCGACCGGCGCCACGCCTTTTTCCATTCGCTGGGCGGTCGTCTCTCCGACCACGGTTTGGAAAACCTGCCCGACGCCGACTGCACCGAGGCCGAGGCGACCGCGATCTTTGCGCAAACCCGCGGTGGCCGCGCCGCCACTCCCGAGCAGGCTGCCAAGTGGGTGTGGTATGTGATGGTTTATCTCGGCAGACTCGATGCCCGACGCGGCTGGACGAAGCAGCTCCACCTCGGCGCGCTGCGCAACAACAACAGCCGCCTGCTCGCCCGCCTCGGGGCCGATGCCGGCGTGGACTCGATCGGCGATTTCCCGCAGGCCCGCGCGCTGTCGCGCTACCTCGACGCGCTCGACCGCGACAACCAGTTGCCCAAGGTCGTGCTCTACAACCTTAACCCCGCCGACAACTACCTGTTCGCGACGATGATCGGGAACTTCCAGGACGGCTCCGTCGCCGGCAAAATCCAGTTCGGCAGCGGCTGGTGGTTCCTCGATCAGAAGGACGGCATGGAGATGCAGATCAACACGCTCTCGCAACTCGGCCTCTTGTCGAAGTTCGTGGGCATGCTCACCGACTCGCGCAGTTTCCTGAGTTACCCGCGCCACGAGTATTTCCGTCGCATCCTCTGCGCGCTGCTCGGAGCCGATGTGGAGGCGGGCCTGATCCCCGCCGACGAGACCGCGCTCGGCAAGCTGGTGCGCGACATCTGCCACGACAACGCCGCCGGTTACTTCGGTCTGGAACACGGCCGGTTCTAGTCTCTAACCGGCTTCCGTTTGTTCAGGAGGGATATGAGCGAGTGGGCGGGGCCCCGTTTCCAGGTTCCCTGGGCAGACTCCGTCCAAAGAATGACCAACCCGTCCTTGCATGGCAGGGGCTTATGACTAAGGTCATCACTTTTAATGATCCGCGTCACCGGCCAGAACACGCTACGCATGGTCCAAGAACTGGGCGATTTTGCCCTGTTCTCGTCCCGTGCGTTCACGGCGGCCGTGGGCTCCCGCAAGATCGGCCGGCGCATCGTCCGGGCGATTTACGAACAGGGCGTGCGCTGCGTGCCGGTCATCGTGATCGTGGGTCTCTTCACCGGCCTGGTGCTCGGCCTGCAGGGCTTTTATGTGCTCAACCGCTTTGGTTCCGAGGGACTGCTCGGCACATTGGTCTCCCTGACGCTGGTGCGCGAACTGGCCCCGGTTTTGGCCGCGCTGATGCTCGTCGGACAGGCCGGCTCGGCCCTTGCGGCCGAACTCGGCATCCAGCGCAACAGCGAGCAGATCGACGCCCTTGAGACGATGGGCGCAAGCACCCACGCTTATCTGATTTCGCCGCGCTTCATCGCCGCGTTGCTCGTTTTTCCGATCCAGACCGCGGTTTTCTCGCTGGTCGGCTTGTTTGGTGGATACCTCTCCGGCTCGGTGCTCCTCAACCTCCAATCCGGCGTCTACTGGTCGGCGGTTTACAACGCCGTCCAACCCGAGGATGTGCTCGAATGCTTCACCAAGGCCGCCGTCTTCGGCCTGCTCACCATCGCGATCTGTGCCTACAACGGCTTCAACGCCCACCGACGCCGCGGCTCGACCGGCGCCCGCGCCGTGAGCGCCTCGACCACCCGAGCCGTGGTGCTCTCCAGCATCGTGGTGCTGGCGGCCGACTACATCATCACCTCCCTGCTGGTGCATAAACCGTGAGCGCCCCAACTCCCGACCTCGACCTGTTCCTCGACATCCGCGGCGTCCACAAACGCTTCGGCGACAATGTCGTGCTCGCGGGGATCGATCTCGCCGTGCCGCGCGGCAGCGTGATCACGGTGCTCGGCAAGAGCGGCACCGGCAAATCGGTCTTCCTGAAGTGCCTCGCCGGCATCGTGCGCCCCGACGCGGGCGAGATCTGTTTCGACGGGCACGCGCTCAACGCCTCCAACGCCGCCGCCCGCGCCGAATTCCGCCGCCGCTGCAGCTACCTGTTCCAGGGCAACGCCCTGCTCGATTCGCTCACCGCCCTGGAAAACGTCGCCTTGCCGCTCGAGCAAACCACCCAGATACCCAACCGCGAGATCCGCGAGCGTTCGCTGGAGGCGCTGCGTCAGCTCGACCTCGATAAACACCGCGACCGCTACCCGAGCCAGCTCTCCGGCGGCATGCAGAAGCGTCTCGCGCTGGCCCGCGCCATCGTCACCCGCCCCGAGCTCGTGCTCTTCGACGAGCCGACCGCCGGTCTCGACCCGATCCGTCGCAACCATGTCTTTGAGATGATCGTCAAATACCAGCGCCAGTTCGGCTTCACCGCCGTGCTCGTCACGCACGACCTGCCCGAGGCGCTGGTCGCCAGCGACCAGGTCGCGCTGCTCGATGCCGGCCGGATGCAATTTCAGGGCACACCCGAGGCCTTCCGCTTGTCGGAAAACCCCATGGTATGCGCCTTCCGTGACAGCTCCCACGCCCTTCGCGACACC
Source organism: uncultured Verrucomicrobiota bacterium (assembly GCA_903876795.1). Classification (GTDB taxonomy): domain Bacteria; phylum Verrucomicrobiota; class Verrucomicrobiia; order Opitutales; family Opitutaceae; genus Rariglobus. The sequence goes on along the minus strand of CAIRBK010000080.1, from coordinate 29,804 downwards.
GTCGCGGCCCTGCGTCGCGGTGAAACCGTGACCACCGAGGAAGAACTATGAAACAGACCAAACTCGAACTGATCGTCGGCGTATTCGTGCTCGTCGGTCTCGCCGCCGTGGCCTACCTTGCCCTGCGTATCGGGGCGGGCGCGCTCACCGGCGGCTCCACTTATCCCCTGCAGGCCCGTTTTTCCAATTCCGGCGGACTCAATCCCGGCAGCAACGTTGTGGTCGCCGGCGTCACCGTGGGACGGGTCGATGCAGTCGAGCTCAATCCCAAGGATTACAGTTCCGTGGTGAGTTTCAGCGTGCTCAAGAGCGTGCAACTGCCTGCCGATTCCATCGCTTCGATCAGGACCACCGGCCTGATCGGCGACAAGTTCCTCGCCCTGTCCCCCGGCGGCGATTCCCAGTTTCTGTCCCCCGGCGCCCTCATCACCGACACCGAATCCACCGTCGATCTGGAATCGCTCATCGGCCGTTTCGCATTCGGCAACGTGGACAAGAAACCCAAGCCCGCCGAAAGCAAATGAACCTGCGACCCATCAAAAACATCCTCCTCGCGAGCTTGTTCGCCGTCGTTACGTTGCACGCCGCCGCCGTTGAGCCGCACGAGATGCTGAAGTCCGCCGTGGACGAGGTCCTGGCCATCGCCTACCGCAGCGATCCCACCACCGTCCGCCTGTCGGAGCGCATCCGGCCGACGCTCAACAAATACTTCAACTTCGAGGCCATCACCCGCCGCGCGATCGGCCCGGGATGGCGTCAGTTCACCGCCGAGCAGCAGAAACGCGCGACGGCACTTTTCTCCGATGTGGTCATACGCAACTACGCCGACCGCTTTGAGGCCGGCGACCGGCCGGGCATCACCTATTCGCCGGCGGTCATTCCCGACTCCAAGCGCCCGTCCTTGCGTGAACTGGCCACCACCATCGACTACTCCGGCAAAAAATACAGCGTGGTCTACCGAGTCGAACAGTCGGGTGACAACTGGCGCATCTATGACGTCATCATCGAGGGCGTCAGCATGATCGCCAACTGGCGCGCCCAACTCGACCCGATCTATCAAAAAGGCGGCGCTCCGGCCGTCATCAAGTCGCTCGAACAAACCCTTTCCCTGCCTTTCTCAGGATGAATCCAGCCGGACCGCCGAGCCGTATGATGGCTGGGCCCGAACAATCCCTTTCCACTCCTCTCGCCAAATGACACCCAGTCTCCGCACCTTCATCACCGGCGCTGTTTTCTCCTTTGCCACCGTTTGGTCGGCGCAGGCGCAAACCATGTCGGTCACTCCCAATCCCGCCGACAGCGACGAGCCCGACGAGTATGCATCGGTGACGGTCTCCGATCCGCTCGAGCCGATGAACCGCGCCGTCTTCAAATTCAACAATGGTCTCTACGACTACGTGCTCCGGCCCGTGGGCAAGGGCTACGTGCGCGTGACGCCCAAGCCCGTGCGCAAGGGCATCACCAATTTTTTCAACAACCTCCGCTTTCCGATTCGTTTCGTGAACAGCGCCCTCCAGGGTAAATTCCAACGTGCCGGGCTCGAGACCGGCAAATTTGCCGTCAACACGGTCGCGGGCATCGGCGGTTTGATCCGCGTGTCCGACGCCGTGCCCGCGCTGGCTGCGATTTCCGAGGAGGACACCGGCCAGACTTTCGGCGTGTGGCGCGTTGGCAAGGGCCCCTACCTCGTGCTGCCCTTCTTCGGCCCCAGCACCGTGCGCGACACCACCGGCATGGTGGGCGACCACTTCCTGAATCCGCTCAACTGGAATCTTAAACACAACATCGATTGGTATGACTGGAAGGTGAGCACCGGCGTCACCGTCGTGAACGGCGTCAACTCCCTGCCCGGCGCCATCGCCGCCTACGATGCGCTTCGCAAAGACGCGCTGGACCCCTATGTCGCGGTGCGCAGCGCCTACATCCAGTATCGCGAGGCGGCCATTCAGAAGTAGCCAATCCCTCGGGTTATGCGCATCAGCGGAGGAGGCGCGCGCGGCGTGGTCTTGCGGGTGCCCAAGGGCGACGTGACGCGCCCCGCGACCGACGGGATGCGCCAGGCGGTTTTCTCCAGCCTGGCCGCCCGGCTTCCCGGCGCGCGCTTTGTCGATCTGTTTGCCGGCAGCGGGGCCTACGGATTGGAGGCGTTCAGCCGCGGGGCGGCCGGCGGCGTGTTCGTGGAGAAAAACCCCCGGGCGGTCGATTGCATCCGCCAAAACATCGCCGCCGTGGCCAAGAGCACCGCGCGCCCCGGGACGGATTTGAGGGTGTTGTCTTCGGACGTGTTGTCGTGGAAACCCGAGGCGGGCGGGGTGCCCGATCTGGTGTTTGTGGATCCGCCCTACGAGATGATTTCCGAAGCCGGCCCCGTGTTGTTTTCGCGCCTGGAAGGCTGGTGGCCGGAGGGCGCGGACCCGGTGGTGGTCTTCGAGATGCCCGGGGAGTTGACGCTTGAGCCGGCCGGCTGGGTTTGCGTGAAACGCCTCGGCAAAGGCGCCCGGCAGCCCACGGCGGCTTTTTTCCGCCGCGCCGCCGTCGTGGGCGGCGACTCTCCTTGAACCTGCTGGCGCGTGACCCTTGCGCTGCGACGTGTCCATTTCTCCCAAACTGCACGCCTGTGTCCGGCCCTCAATCACGCCGCTTGGCACCGGCGACATCACGGCTTCGCGGACTGAGTTCCCGGTAAGAATCGTCAGCAAAGCAATCGCTGGTCGTGAACAATCTCCGGGTTCATCAAATCCCTCCCCGCTCATGTCATCCGCAGAAAACTCTCCGCCGTTTGCCGTTCGATCCGTTCACGTCTAGTCTTCGTCGATGTCCTCCGACCTCCAAACCCCGCTCGCCTTGCTGGTGGTCGCCGTGACCTTGGGATTGCTGCTGCGCGGCGCGTGGAAAAAGCGCCGCCGGCCCGGCTGCGGAGGCGACTGCGGCTGCCCCTCCGTCGATTTCAAGGCCCGCCTCAAAAAGTAAACGCCCCCCACCAATCACCCCACCCCAACCAACAACTAACACAATGGGTTAGTTGTTGCGGATGGAGGGGGCGTCCCGGGAGGGGTTTTTGCAGGAGAGAAGTCCGTTGGCCGTTGCGAAGCATCCGATACCGCCCAGCGTGCGTTAGTTAACTGATGAAACGCTTCCTCACCCTCACCGCCTTCCTCGCCATGTTCTCCCTCGCCTCCGCCGAACCGCTCAAGGTCGGCGATCCCGCCCCGCAACCCGCCGCCCTCACCGAAGAGGGCAAGCCTCTCGCCTTCGCCGACGCCTACCGCCAGAATCCTTACACGCTGGTGTTCTTCTACCCGAAGGCCTTCACCCCGGGCTGCACCGCCCAGAGCTGCGCGCTGCGCGACGGCTACGAGCAACTCGCCAAACTCGGCGTCGGCATCATCGGCGTGAGCACCGACAGCGTGGAGACCCAGAAGAAATTCAAAGACGAATACAAGCTGCCCTACACGCTCATCGCCGACACCGACAAAGCGGTCGTCAAGGCCTTCGGCCAGAGCGCGCTGATGTTCGCCAGCCGCCAGGCCTACCTCATCAAGGACGGCAAGATCGTCTACGCCGACACCAAGGGCTCCACCAAGCAGCAGGCCGACGACATCCTGAAGTTCCTCGCGGCAAAGTAAGCCGCCGCCGGCGTCCGCCGCTCACAACTCGTCGTCATCCACCGGTCGCAGGAGTTCGGCGGCCGGGTCCAGTCTCGCCCGCTCCAGCCAGTCGGCCAGCAACGGCTCCTTCGCGATCAGCCCGGCCGGCAGCGGCGCCGCCAAGAGGTCGATCGCCCGCAACCGCCCGTCGATCGCCCGCACCAGGTTTTTGGAGTGCAGGTCGGCCACCAGCCACGGGCGGTCGTCCACAAAATAGAGCCTCGGGTGATCCCGGTGGGCGCGCAGGAAACGCGACGGGATCGGGATCAGCGGCGCCGGTTGCACGCCCGAGGTGTCCGCGCCCTCGGACAACCGCTCGCCCAGCGTCTGTTTCGTGACGAGCACGCCTTCTTGCTTGGTCACTCCGACCACCTCGGTCGGCATGCCTTCGAGGCGCACGATCAGGTCGAATTTCTCCAACATCGCCCGATAACTCCCGTCGGCCGCGTCGGCCAGCAGCGCGACCTCCTCGCCCCGGCGAAAGGAAAAAGTGCCGCCGATGCGACCGTCGGTGCGCGGCATGAAAAATTTGTAGATCGACCGGTCCTCCGCTTCGAACGCGGTCGCCTCGACGCCGCTGCTGACGGGCCGCAGGCGGGGGCCGCATTCGGCCAGGAGGTCCTCCACCCCCTCGGGAAAACCGAAATCCTCCAGCGAGATGATCGGCAGGAGTCGGCGAAACGCGTGCGCCGCCTCGTCGAGTTCATGCCAGAGCGGATCGGCTCCGGCGAGCAGGCCTATTTCGTCGGCTTCCCAGAGGACGAGATCGTCGTCTGGATCCGTGCCGATGCCGACGCTCGCCGCTGCCGCGCTGAAGCGAGCGAGCGCTTCCAGTCTTCGCCGGTGATCGTGTTGAAGCGCGCGTCGCTCTTCGTCGGACGGGAGCCGTCCGCCTTGGATGCAGGTCGGTCGTCCGGTGAAGGGGTCGGTTTGCATGCGTGCGTCATGACGGGCGCAAGGTCGGGCGCACCGGAGCCGAACGCAACCGGAAGTTTCCCAAAGTTGCCAACACGTTATTCGCAGGCCCGCCGGCAGGCGGCCGGGCTCACAACCCGAGCAGCGACCCGTTGCGTTTGAGCCATTTTTCGGCGTCGCGCCAGCCCGGGCACACCTCCCCGACCCGCGCCCAAAAACGGTCCGAGTGGTTCATCTCTTTCAGATGCATCAACTCGTGGTAAATGATGTAGTCGCGCACAAAGTCGGGAGTCTGGACCAGTCGCCAGTTGAGCGAGATGCCTCCGTCCGCCGAGCAGGAGCCCCAGCGCGTGCGCTGGTTGCGCACCGACACCGTGCTTACCGACATGCCGGTGACAGCCGCCAGTTCCCAGGTGCGCGCGGGCAGCTCCGCCTTGGCCAGCCGCAGGAAATGCGCCTCCAGCGTCGGCCGCAGGTCGCCGTCGAGCCGAGCCACGCGGAACACGTCGGCGGCGATGCACACCTGCGGGCGTTCGCCGTCCACGGCCTTGCGGACCTCGGAAAGTTCGCCCCGCCAGAGCACATGCGTGCCGAGCGTCCACACGGTGGCGCCGCGGGGCTTGCGTTTCTGACGTTCGCGGGCGCGCTCCAGCCACTCGCGGTGCTCTTCGACGAAGGCGCGCGCCTCGCGTTCGCTGCCGCGCAGGGGGACGATCGCCACGGCGGTGCCGTCTTTTTTGAGGGTGAGCCGGTAACGCGTGGCCTTGGCGCTGCGTTCAAAGACGACGTCGGGCTTGTCCGCCGGCGCTTCGATGCCCGTGGGCACAGGGGCGGAACCGCCAAAAAAATCGAAGAAGCTGGATTGCTCGGCTGCGCTCACGTTGGGGATGCGAGTAAACAAATCGCGGCCCCGGGCGCCAGCGCGATGTTGTGACGGCTCACAGCGGCACGAGTTGCCATGTAAAGTGACCGTCCTTCACGGTCAGCCAGCCGAAGGAACACCCCCGGCCGCGCGGTTGCGAAATGCAGCCGGGACTGAGCCAGCGGACGCCCCGCACGTCCACGGCGTCGCGCGGGGCATGCAGGTGCCCGTGCAACAGCACGCGCGCGCCGGCCGGCGCCTGCCCGGGCGGGATGTGCACGAGATGGAAGCGCACGCCCTCCCGCTCCAGGTCGAGCGTCGCCGGCCAGGCCGGCCAGTTGTCGCAGTTGCCGCGCACCACCCGCACGGGAGCGCCGAGGAGCTCAAATTCCGCCAGCGTTTCCGGTTCGCCCACATCGCCGAGGTGCCAGATTTCGTCCGCTCCGTGAAGCTTGGCAGGCAGACCGATCGGATAATGCCCGTGGGTGTCGGAAATCACGGCGATGCGCATGTTTGGAACAGGGGGGGGGCGTCGGTCGGGTATTCCCGGGGTTGGCGTTGTGCGTCGAAGTGTGCCCGGTCGCTGTCGGCGGCGTGGCGGTCAGGGCTTGGGTTGTTCGATGGCGACGACTTTGCCGGCGTCAAAGGTTATTCGCATGATCGCCTGGGTCCGGTCGGTATAGACCGGGCGAATGACGGGTTCCAAGTAGGTGCTGGTCGCGCCGGTGACGGGGTCGCGCCGCGTGCGCGGTTGGAAGCCCGTCCGGGTATCGCCCCGGTATTCCTGCCAGTAGCGGTTGTAAACCCAGGTGGTGGTCTGGCCGGCGGCGGTGGTGGTCAGGTGTTTTTCGTCGGGCTGGCCGCGGGCGAGATAGACCATGTCCTCCGTGTCGCCGATGCCGATCTCGCCGGCTTGCAGTCGGGTCCGGGTCGTCGTGTCGAGGGTGGCGTAGAGGTCGGGCTTTCGTTTGACGCGGCTCTCAAACGTGCTGCACCCGGCGAGGGCGAGCAGGGCGGCCAGCAACAGGGGAAGAGCGGGGGTGCGGAGCATGGGCATGGGATGGTGGTTCGAGGGGCTTGTTTGCGGGCTGGACCGGGTCAACCCTTTGGATCGGGGCGCAGCGAGGCGAGGTCGGGATCGCTGGCGGCGGCGACTTTCCAGGAGGGATCGCGGACAAAGGCCGATTTCAAAAGACGCATCGCTTCGGGTAGATTCCCGAGCAGACAGTGATAGCAGGCGAGATTGTAGTCCACCAGAGGAGAGGGATTGGAGATCGAGCGCGAACCGACCAGCAGCACGTCGCGGGCTTCGGTGACGTGCTGCTGTTCCCGCAATGCGTAAGCCCAGGCGATCCAAGGACGCTCCACGGACGGATTGAGAGTGGTCAGCGGGTGGGCGAGCAGCGGGATCTCGTCCCAACTCTCTTCGAGCATGGCGACCTCAAGGCGCACCGCCAGGGCGTCGGCCTGGGCCAGTTCGGCGGCGGTGAGGTGGGCAAGCTCCTCGCGGGCCTCTTTGGCGAGGCCGAGTTCGATGAACCCGAGGGCGTAGTCGAGGTGTTTGCGGGCGGAGATCACGCGTTTGTCCTTCCCATAAAACCAACCTCCGAGGCCCGTGCGACCCCAAACCCATTTGTCATTTTTAAGTGAAAATGGGTTTGGGCGATTGGAAGGCCAAACCGAGAAGCATGCTCGATAAAAGTGTCACCTAATAGGTGACACTGGTTTGTGGAGGCGGACGAGATGAAAGCGCGGGTTTCACAGGCGGGCGTGGCGGAGGCGGAGGGCGTTGGCGACGACGCTGATCGAGCTCAGGCTCATGGCCGCGGCGGCGAACATCGGGTTGAGCAACCAACCCGTGAACGGGTGGAGCAACCCGGCCGCGAGCGGGATGCCGGCGATGTTGTAGGCGAAGGCCCAGAAGAGGTTTTGCTTGATGTTGCGCAACGTCGCGCGGCTGAGGTGCACGGCGCGCACGAGCGCCCGCAGGTCGCCTTTCACCAGGACGAGCCCGGCGCTTTGCATGGCGACGTCGGTGCCCGTGCCCATGGCGATGCCGATGTCGGCCGCGGCCAGCGCGGGGGCGTCGTTCAAACCGTCTCCGGCAAACGCGACCACTTCGCCGCGCGCCTGATGTTCGCGCACGATCGCCTGTTTGCGCGCCGGAGTGACGCCGGCGTGGCAACCGTCGAGGCCCAGTTCGCCGGCGACGACGCGGGCGGCGGCCTCGCGGTCGCCGGTGACCATGTGGATTTTCAAGCCGAGCCGGTGCAGCTCGCGGATGGCCTCGGGCGTCGTGGCCTTGATGGGATCGGCGAGCGCGAGGGTGCCGGCGAAATGATCGTTGACGGTCACCCCGATGAGCGTGGCGCTGGAGTGATCGGCGGTGGCGTCGGTAGCGCGACCCACTCGCACGACAACGCCGTTGACGCAGGCGCGCACGCCTTGGCCGGGTTCGGCGACAAAATCGGTGGCGGCCGACAGCGGCAGAAGGCGCTCCCGTGCGGCGGCGACCAACGCGCGGGCGAGCGGGTGTTCGCTGGGCGACTCGGCGGAAGCGGCGAGGGCGAGCAGGTCGTTTTCGGTGGTGCCGGGTTCGGGGCGGACCGAGACGACGCGGTGCTGGCCCTCGGTGAGCGTGCCGGTCTTGTCGATGAGCACGGTGGTGGCGGCGACCAGTCGTTCGAGCGCGGCGGCGTCTTTCACCAGCACGCCGGCCTGCGCGCCGCGCCCGATGCCGGTGACGAGGGCAACGGGCGTGGCCAGGCCGAGCGCGCACGGGCAGGCGATGATGAGCACGGCCACGGCGTTGACCACGGCCGGGATAAGCGCCGGGGCGGGGCCGAGCCACAGCCAGAGCGCGAACGTGAGCACGGAAATGGCCGCCACGGCGGGCACGAACCAGGCGGACACTCGATCCACGAGGCGCTGGATGGGTGCCTCGCTGTTTTGCGCCTCCTCGACGAGACGGATGATCTGCGCGAGCAGCGTATCGCGACCGACGCGCTCGGCGCGAAAGACGAAGGAACCGGTGGTGTTGAGGGTGCCGGCGCTGACCTTGTCGCCGGGCGTTTTGGCAACGGCCTCGGGTTCGCCGGTGAGCATCGATTCGTCCACGTCACTGCCGCCGTCGGCCAGCGTGCCATCGACGGGGATTTTTTCTCCGGGGCGGACGCGGAGGAGATCGGCGACGGCGATGTCGGCGAGCGGGACGTCCTCCTCGTGTCCGTCGGCTCGCACGCGATGCGCGGTGGCGGGCGCGAGGTCCGTCAAGGCGCGGATGGCGGAGTCGGTGCGGGCGTGGGCGCGTTGTTCGAGGATTTGTCCGAGAAGGACGATGGTTGTGATGAACGCGGCGGCCTCGAAGTAGAGCGGCACGCCGTGACCCGGAAGGTGGAGCGAAGCGGGAAAACGATGCCCAAAGAGCACGGCGGCGACCGAGTAAGAATACGCCGCGCCGGTCCCGGTCACGGTGAGCGTGAACATGTTGGGATCGAGTTCGCGCAGGGATTGCCACCAGCGGCGGAGGAAGAACCGCCCGCTCCAGAAAAACACGGGGGTGGTCAGAGCGAGTTGCAGCCAGCCGGAGAGGCGAGGGTCGATGGTATGCGCGGACGACGGGAAGAGCATCGGTCCCATCGCGAGGACGAGGACCGGCAGGGTGAGTGCGAGGGCGACGTAGAAGCGCGGGCGGAGGACGCGTTCATGGGGCAGGCCCATGTAAACGGGGGCGTCGTTGGAGGGGATTTCATCGGAAGTCTTCATGCGAGGAGTTTATCTCTGCACGATTCCGACGAATGACTTTCGCTCCGGGCGAACGGGCTACTTGAGGCGCTGCGGGCGAAGTCGTGCAAACGCCCCTGCCGATCCCGTCAAACAGTCCATGATCACTCCTTCCGCTCAGCCCTTTTTAACCACGAGATTCCCCGATACGGTATTGGGGCTCCAGGCACCGGATTCCGTGCGGATCGCCTCTTGCTTCTTGCTGTGAATCTCAGCCTCAACGCGACGGATAACCTCGCGGGCGTCTTGCGACGCGGCACGCATCGCCTGCTCATTGGCTAGGACGGTGCGGAAGTGGCGCATGATAGCGGTCATGATTGATGAGGGGACAAACTACCCTGATGAAGTATTAGACAGGTAAGAAGCCAAAAGTTCGAGTTCTATGCGGACGCTGAAGGCGGGTAATAGCAGGCGGCATTCCTTTTCAACATCGGCAGAAAAAAGTCCGGCTTGATCGGAATCGAGTGTTAGAACGAAGGCGTCATGGCGCAGCGGACCACCCAAAAGATGCTTGTAAGCTATCATGCTTTTGAGCGTTTGCCGGTGCTCCTCGCGAAAAAAGAAGAACATTCCTTCCCGTGAGGCGGCCTCCGTATCGGCCACGATCACAAACGGATCGGACTGCTGCCAAACCTGCACGACCACCGACTTGCCGCCATGCGAGGAGGCGTCCGCCGCCGTGCTCAGTTTCATACGGTCTTTGTGATTGCCGCTGAACACGTCGTTTCGACTGCCGTCCCAGGAAAACAATGGTTCCAGGGTCAGATTGTCCTCGCCCAAACCATAAACGCCGATTCGCAGGCGGCCTGGCGGCTTGACGTGTCTTTTTAACCAACCGTGAAGCACCTTGATTAGGATGAGCAATTGCCGACCCGGGTCCAGTGCGGCGGCCACGTTTTTGGGCGGGGACGTAGGCCGGTCATATTCGTCCTGCAGGCGTTTCAGCTTTTCGGTCATGGCTTCGCGCGCCAGATCCTCGACCACCCGCTGCCGGTCATATGCTTGACGTGTTTCGTTGCATTTTCTCTCCAGCTTATCGAACGCCTTCTTGGAAAGCTCCTTGGCTTCGGAGAGCAGCCATTTACCGCCTACGCCCAAGGCGATAAGCAGCCCCACTCCGGCGTAAGCCAAGGATCCCGGCCATGTCAGGTCCTTCCAAGTCGCGGCTTTCCAGAGTTCAAATACCGACGTGAGTATGGTTACGAAAGCGACCAAAGCGGCATCAATGGCCACGAGACCATGAGGGAAGCCCCGAAACTCGGTTTTCCGTAGCCAGCCGCGAAGTAAAAACCAAATCACGGTGCCGATGGCCAAACCCGCCACAAAGGCGGTTATGTTGGGCCAAACCGACAAGTCCGCCGTGGTGACATTCTCTGCTGAATGTGCCTTAAGGGAATCAGCGGCCATGTTTTTGCGTTTCAAGAAACGCCCTAAATTGCCCAGTCGGACAATCTTATTTTACATCCAGCAGTGTAAGTGCGGCGGGCTCGCCTTGCTCGATGGCGATCTCGACGCCGCGCTGGGCGCGGGCGAGCAGGGCCTGGGCTTCGCGGCGGGCGGCGTGGGCGGCTTCGATGTTCTTGCGGACTGCGAGCTGCATTTCCCTGGGTGCGCGCCAGACGAGGATGCGGCGAATGTCTTGCGGATAGAGTTCAAGCTGCCCCGAGGAACCGCGCGTATGCTGTGCGACCTGTGTTTGGCCGACGACGCCGGCGAGCTGCACGGCCAGAAACACGGGGTCGAAGCCCGATTCCGGATGCAATCGCAGAATGGTCACATGGTTATCCGGTAGCGCGGGCGTGTCGTGGAGATAGGTGGTGACTCGACCGATGGTGCCGACGCCAGTGCCGTTTAGCAGGATGTCACCGTGACGGATCAACAGCGTTTTGTCCTCCACCGTCGCATGGCGATTTTCGCCATCTATGATTACGGCGTCTGTCCGCACGTGGCGGGAATTCACAACCGTTACTCCCTCATTCGCATAGTTCGGTTGTTGCCCGCGTTCGCAGAATGAAAGCACCTTATCCAGTCGAACCGCGTCACCCCCGGCAATCAGGTGTGCGATAAGGTCGTCGAACTTGGGTTTGAAATGTTCGGCGTCCAAACGAACCGCCGTTAGGACCTCCGTGGCGCGGCGCATGTAGGTCAGCGGCTCGGGCGGTTGCCAGGCGTCGAGGCCGAGGGCGTGGAGCAGGGTTTGCTCGGCGGCGGCGAGACTCTGTTTAGACCGGATCGTCGAAGCGTCTGCCTTGATGAGACTTTCCTCAAGAAGCTGCTGCATCGGCTCTCCGAAAATCGGGAGCGGCAGTTTCTTCGCATCCGGCAGCGAAAGGTGCGCCTGCACGTTGCCCTGAAACTGACGCCACATCAGAGCGCGGCCATGTGCGGAATTTAGAAACGTGACAATGGCCCCGGAGCGCAGACGTTTGCGCCCGGCGGGCGACAAACGAACGGCGACCGTGTCTTGGCTGGCATTGCATTCGGTCAGATTCACCCAAGCCGCCGCAGCATATGCGGTCTTCGACAAGACGATGTCGCCTCGAAATAGCGCTGTCTTGCTCTCTGCCTCGTGGATGTCCGGCGGGATGAATGCGATATTGTCGGTCGAAATCAGGCCCGACTGAATGTTCGTAATACGAACAAAGGGAACCCCCGTCTCCGTGTAGGCGTCGGCGTTGATATCGAAGATTCCTTTGCGAACGAACGACGCGATTTCGCCGAGCCGGACATGCGGCATAGCTTCAACGCGACGCTGGGTGAGCACCGCCAGCTTGTTGAAGAACGTGTCGTCAATGCGCAGCTTCTCGATCTCGCGAGAAACCTCACTCAGCCTTAGTTCGCTGATGTCCAGCCCCTCCAGCAGCGCCTTGTAGCGGGCGCTATCGAAGGGGCTTAGGGAAAAAAAGGCAGCTTCTCCTTCTTGGCGAACTCCTCAAAAGCCTCGGCGATGCCCTCGGGCGTGCTCGTGCCGTCGTCGAGTTTAACACTGAAAAAATCGTGCTGCACCACCCAGTGGCCGTGGGCGTCGCGGGCGAAGCGGCCGTCGGGGCGGCGGGCGATGATCTTGTCGCCGCGGGTGTCCTTGGATGGGAGGCGCTGGGTGGCGAAGAAGATGGGGTAGTCGGCGAGCTTGCACGAAGAGGACGGAGGTCTTGGTGCCGGTGTGGGGTTTGAAGGAGTTGCCGTCGAGGCCGACGACGGCGAGCAGGCGGCATTTCTCGGCGATGTAGCGGCACACGCGTTCGTCGGACGAGTTGTTGAAGCGGCCTTGGGGCAGGACGACGGCCATGCGGCCGCCGGGGCGGAGGAAGTCGAGGTTGCGTTCGATGAAGAGGAGGTCGCGGCCGACGGCGCTTTCGAGTTTCCCCTGGCCGCCGTCTTTGGCGACTTTGTGGGCGAGGTCGTAGGGGGAGAGCAGGTCAGTCTGCTTGATGTCGCCGGCGAAGGGCGGGTTGGCGAGGAGCACGTCGAAGCCGAAGGCGCGGTAGTCTTTGCCCTTTTTGTCGGCGAGGAGTTTGCGGAGCTTTTTCCAGGCTTCGAAGTAGGTGTCCTGCCAGAGCTGTTCGGAGGTGGTCTCGTCCCACTTGGTGTAGTCGAGGGTGTTGAGGTGGAGGACGTTGGTCTGGCCATCGCCGGCGATGAGGTTGAGGCAGCGGGCGACGCGCACGGAGCGTTTGTCAAAGTCGATGGCGAAGACCTTGTCCTGGACGTATTTTTCGTAGCGGCGGCCCTTCTTCTCCATGGTGAAGAGGTGGGTGTCGGGCTTGCCCTCGGCGCGGCGGATGGCGTCCCACACGTGGAAGATGGCGTGCATGGTGAAGCCGGCGGAGCCGCAGGCGGTGTCGATGAGGGTCTCGTGCTCGGTGGGGTTGAGCATCTTCACGCACAGGTCGATGACGTGGCGCGGGGTGAAGTATTGGCGCTTCTCGCCCTTGGAGGATTTGTTGACGAGGTATTCGAAGGCCTCGTCCACGACGTCGAGGTTGCTGTTGAAGAGTTTGTATTCTTCGAGGGAGCCGACGCAGACTGCGAGGTGGTCGGCGGTGAGCTCGATCTTCTCGTCGGGGGTGAAGACGCCCTCCCATTTGGCCTTGGCCTCGTCGAAGATGCCCTGGATGCGGGCCTTGAGCTGGGCGGCGGTGTTGGTATTGCGGAAGCGGATATGGGGCTGGTCGCCGCGGAAACAGGCGAGCTCGTCGTAGAGCTTGGCGAAGATGAGTTTGAAGACCTCCTCGAAGACATCGACGCCGGCATTGGCGAGGACCTCGTCTTCCATTTCGAGGATGCGGTCGCGGAGGGTGCGGGCGGCGATGCCGTCCTTCTCGCGCTCCTTTTCCTTTTCGACGAGGGTGTCGATGGTCCAGGGCTGCTCGGCGACGTCCTGGATGTCCTGCGCGGCGGTGGGCAGGATGGGGATGGGGATGAAGTAGTTGGGGTTTTTGCGATGCCAGATGACGGGCTGGACGCGGCCGTTGCTCCAGAGGGCGAGAGGTGCGCCGGTGGCGTGGCAGTAGGATTTGAGCTGTTCCTTGCCGTCTTTCTGGGTGGGCGATTTCACCTCAATGATGAGGTAGGGGACAGTGGCGCGCAAATGTGGGCAAGCCAGACCTAGGCGTAACGCTTGTGTCAGCGGTCTTACCCTGCGACCGCCCGGCCGAAAACAGCCAAAGGATGCAAGATGTTATGGATTCCTTTCTATTTGGACCATGTTTTCTGCACGCCAGCTTCTCGCCATGCGTAATTGTCCCAGCTTTCGCTCACGAGGCAGTCCGAAGCTTTCGTTCGTGGAGCCAGGCGAAGATCACCGGGGTGACGACCAGGATGTGGACGAGCGAGGACAACATGCCGCCGATCACGGGGGCTGCAATCGGCTGCATGACCTCGGCGCCGGTGCGCGTGCTCCAGAAGATCGGCAACAGCGAGGCCACGGTGGTGGCAACGGTCATGACCTTGGGCCGCAGGCGCAGGCGCGCGCCGGCCTTGATGGCGGTGATGAGCTCGGGGCGCGTGAGCTCGCGGCCGAGTTGCTTGCGCAGGGCGACCACGGCTTCCTCAAGGTAAACCACCATGACCACTCCGGTCTGGATGGCGGTGCCGAAGAGCGCGATGTAGCCGACCCACACGGCCACGCTGAAATTGAAGCCGAGGATCGCCTGAAGAAGCACTCCGCCGGTGAGCGCAAAGGGCACCGCCAGGATCACGTGCGCGGCCTCGGGGACGCTGCGGAAGGTCATCACCAACAGGATAAAAATGATGCCGATCACGGCCGGGAAAACATAGGCCAGCGTCCGGCGCGCGCGGAGCTGGTTTTCGTATTGGCCGGAGTAGTCGATGGTCATGCCCGGGGCCAGTGTCACCTTATGGGTGACACTTTGTTTGATCTCGTCCACGAAGCCGCCGAGGTCGCGGCCCTGGACGTTGGCCTGGACGAAGACGCGCAGGCGTCCGTTTTCGCTCTGGATCTCGCTTGGGCCGATCACGCGCTTGATGTCGGCGATCTGGCGCAGCGGGACCATCGGGCCGGAGGGCGTGGGGATGAGCAGGTCGCCGAGTTTTTCAATATCGTCGCGGTCGGCCCGGTCGAGTCGGATCTGGATGGGCCAGCGCTCGCGGCCCTTGATCGTGGTGGCGGCGACGGAGCCGCCGAGGCCGGTCTCGATGTATTTGAACACATCCGCGACGCGCAGGCCGTTGCGGCCCATGAGGTCGCGGCGGGCGACGATTTCGAGGTAGGGCTTGCCCTGCACGCGGGACGGGGCGACGCCGACCGCGCCCGGGATGGTGTTGATCACGCGCTCGATCTCGAAGGCCTTCTGTTGAAGCGCGTCGAGGTCGTCGCCGAAGACTTTGACGCCGACCTGGGCGCGGATGCCGGTGCTGGTCATGAGCACGCGGTTCTCGATCGGTTGCAGAAAACCGGGGACGTAACCGGGCACCTGGGTGAGCCGGTCGGTGAGTTCCGAGATGATCCGGTCCTTGGTCACGCCGGGGCGCCACTGCGACGGCGGCTTGAGCAGGATGGTCGTCTCGATCATCTCGACGGGCGCGGGGTCGGTGGCGGTTTCGGCGCGGCCGAGTTTGCCCGCGACGGAAACGACCTCGGGGTGGGCGGCGATGACCTTGTCCTGCCAGCTCATGATGCGCTTCACCTCGGTGAGCGAGGTGGACGGGAGCAGCACGGGCATGAAGAGCAGGGAACCTTCCTCAAGCGTGGGCATGAACTCGCTGCCGAAGCCGCCGGTGTGGCCGGCGACGGAGGGCGGGAGTTTTTCGGTCAAGCTCTTGGGCAGGCCAAAGGCGAGCAGGCAGGCGAAGCCGAGCAGGGCGGCGGCGAGGGCGAGGACGGTTTTGCGATGGGCGAGCGCCCAGTCGAGCGCGGGATCGTAGAGCCTGAGCAGACCCTTCATGAGCCAGTTTTCGCTTTCGGGCTTGAACGGGCCGCGCACCAGCCAGGTGCAGAAGACGGGCACGGCGGTGATGGCGAGGAGGACGGCGGCGATGAGCGCGAAACTCTTGGTGTAGGCGAGCGGGTGGAAGAGTTTGCCTTCCTGGCCCGACAGCATGAACACCGGCACGAAGGCCAGGATGATGATCATCATCGAGAAGAACATCGGTCGGCCGACCTGGGTGGCGGCCTCCAGCGTGTGCCGGAACACCTCGGGCGGCGTGAGGCGGCGGCGGAGTTCTTCCTCGGCGCGTTCGCAGTGGCGGATGACGTTTTCCGTCATGACGATGCCGGCGTCCACCAGCACACCGATGGAAATGGCGATGCCGGTGAGGGACATGATGTGCGACGGGATGCCGAATTCCTTCATCAGGATAAACGCGATGAGGATCGAGGCGGGCAGCGGCAGCGTGACGATCAGGATGCTGCGGAAGTGAAACAGGAAGAGGATATGGGCGAGCGTCACCAGGATGATCTCCTCCCAAAGCGCGTGTTTGAGCGTGTCGAGGGCGCGGTCGATGAGGTCGCTGCGGTCGTAGAACGGAGCGACCGAAACGCCGGCGGGCAGGCCGGGGGCGAGGGAGGCGAGGCGGGCTTTGACGTCCTGGATGACCCGGTGGGCGTTTTCGCCGTAGCGCATGACGACGATGCCGCCGACGACCTCGCGTCCGTCCACGTCGAGCGCGCCGCGACGGAAATCGCCGCCGATGCCGACGGTGGCGACGTCGCGCAGGTGGAGAGGCGTGCCGTTGCGCGGGGTGATCGGTATGCTTTCGAGATCGGCGGGCGAGGTGACCAGGCCGACGCCGCGCACGATGAACTCGGCGCCGTTTTCCTCGAGGGTCTTGCCGCCGACGTTGGCGTTGGAGGCCGAGACCGCGTCAATGACCTCGCCGAGGGTGACGTTGAATTGTTTCAACTTCAAAGAGGAGACCTCGATCTGATACTGGCGGGCGAAGCCGCCGATGCCGGCCACCTCGGCGACGCCGGGAACGGAGGCGAGCTGGTAGCGCACAAACGTGTCCTGCAACGCGCGCAGCGAGCCGAGATCCTGTTTCCCGGAGTCGTCCTTCAGGTAGTATTGGTAGATCCAGCCGAGGCCGGTGGCGTCGGGGCCGAGACGGGCGACGGTGCCGGCGGGAAGGAGTTCGCCGAGGGAATTGAGTCGCTCGAGGACGCGGGTGCGGGCGAAGTAGTTGTCCACGTCATCGCGGAAGATGACGGTGAGAAAGGAGAACCCGAACATCGACGAAGCGCGCACGGTTTTGACGCCGGCGAGGCCCTGCAACGAAACGGAGAGCGGGTAGGTGATCTGGTCCTCGACCTCCTGGGGCGAGCGTCCGGGCCAGTCGGCGTAAACGATGACCTGGTTTTCGGAGAGGTCGGGGATGGCGTCCACCGGCACGGTGCGCAGCGCGACGACGCCCCAGGCGCAGAGCGCGACCAGGCCGGCGACGACGAGGAAGCGGTTGTGCAGGGACCAGCGGATGATGGCGGCGATCATTTGGCGGAGCCCCGGGCCGAGTGGGCGACCTGGGCTTGGGCGTCGATAAGGAGGGCGCCTTCGGTGACGACGTGATCGCCCTCGTGGAGTCCGGCGAGAACTTCGTAGGCGTCGTCGCCGGCGCGGCCGAGCTTCACGGTGCGGGGCTCGTAGCCACCGCCGCCGTGATCGACGTAAACGACGGGGTCTTTTTGCGTGAAGAGCACGGCGGAGCGCGGCACGACGAGCACGTCGGGCGACTCGCTGACGACGCGCGCGGAGGCGGTCTGGCGGTGGCGGAGGCGGCCATCGGCGTTGTCGAGGACGACGCGGACCTTGGCGGTGCGGGTCGCCTCGTTGAGATTGGGATCGATGAACGCGATGGGCGCGGTGAGCGTCTCGCCGGGGAGCGACGGCACGGTGACCTCGACGCGGGTGGCGGTTTTGAGCGCGGGAAAGTCGGCCTCGTAGGCGTCGAAGAGGAACCACATTTTTTGGAAATCGCCGATGGTGAAGAGCGTCTCGCCGGCCCTTACGTAGCCGCCTTCGTAGGCGGCGGGACTGCGCTCGACGACGACGCCGGTCCTGGCGGCGAGGATCTCGGTGTCGCGGGCGACCTCGGCGGCGGCGGCGAGGGCGTCGATTTGCGAATCGAGGAGGCCGAGGCGGCGGAGTTTTTCGCGGGCGGGGGCGAGGAGAGAGGAATCAGGCGAGGCGGTCGCGAGGGCGTGGAATTCCTGGCGGGCGGTGAGCAGGTCGGGGCTGTAGAGCACGGCGAGCGGCCGGCCCTCGGTGACGGCGACGCCGGTGGTGTTGACGAAGAGTTTTTCGATGCGGGCGTCGGTGTAGCTGGCGAGGAAGCGGTGGCGCGTCTCGTCATCGTCGATGGTGCCGGTGACGCGGAGGGTCCGGACGAGAGGTGCCTTGCTGACCTCGGCCGTTTGCACGCCGAGGACGGCGGCGGAGGCGGGTGGGAGCGTGATGATGTTGCCCTCGGTGGCGAAGCCCGCCTCGCCCTCATAAACAGGGGCGAGAGTCATGCCGCAGAGGGTACACTTGCCGGGCTGGTCCGACTTGATCCACGGGTGCATCGGCGACTGGTAGAACTTGATTTTGCGCGCGCCGGGGGTCGGGGTGCCGGAGCTCACCGCCGCGACGGCCGGGTGGCGAGTGGAGGCGATTTGGTAGCCGATGACGCCGGCGATGCCCGCGAGGAGAAGGAAAGAGACAAAGGAGACGGCTTTCATGGCTGGAGATCCCGGCTGGTCAGGAAGCAGAGCTCGGCGGAGGCGAGGGCGTGTTCGGAGCGGAGGTCGGCGAGTTTTTGTTCGGTCGAGAGAGTCATGCGCTGGGCGGCGAGCACGGCGATGAGCGGGGCGCGGCCGGTTTCGTAGTCGCGGCGGGCGGTCTCGGCGGCGGCGCGGGTGAGCGGGAGCAGTTCGTCTTGGTAGCGTTGAATCCGGGCGAACGTCGTGGCGGCGCGGGTGTGGGCGGAGGCGACCAGGCCGGTGATCTCGGCCTCGGCGGCGGAAGCGTCGGCGCGTGAAGCGGTGACGCGGCTGCGGGCCTCGGTGAGTTCGGCGCGGGTGCGGCCGGGGTTGGCCCAAGGCAGCGAAAACGCGACGCCGGTGTCGAAACTGTTAAAAGTGCCGCCCATGCCCTGCATCTTGCGGCCGGTGACGGAGAATTCCGGATCAATGGCGCGGTTTTTTCGGACCACGGCGAGGCGGGCTTGGGCGGCGTCTAGTTCCTTCTGGGCGACGGCGATATCGGGGCTCATGGCGCGGGCGAGCGCGATGGCATCGGGCAGGGCGAGCGCGGGAAGCGCGGGGGCGGGCAATGTGAGCGGAGCGACGGCGGTCTCGACCGGGCGGATCATGAGGGCGTTGAGCGCGGCGCTTTCCTGGAGACGCCGGCCGGAGAGCTCGGAGCGTTCGGTGTCGAGGGTGGCCAGCTCGGTTTCGAGAGAGAGCAGGTCGAGCCGGGAGTTCCGGCCGGTTTCGTAGGCCTGGCGGGCGAGGAGGCGCGTCTGCACGAGGTTGTCGTGGAGACGCGTGTTGACCGCGAGGCGTTCATCGGCGGCGGCCAGGCGCACAAAGGCGAGACGGGCTTGGTTAAGGAGCATCCATTCGCGGCGGCGGGCCTGGGCGAAGGCGACGCCGACCTCGGCCCGGGCAGCGGCGGCGCGGAGAAGCCGACGACCGCTCAACGGAATCTCCTGGGAAACGGTGACCTCCAGTTCGGAGTAGTCGGCGAGACGGGTGTTGTCTCGCTTCAAGTCAATGCCGAGGCGGGGATCGGCCCGGGCTTTTTCCTGTTCGATGCGGGCGAGGGCGGCGTCGGTCGACGCGGTGGCGGCAACGAGCGCGGGGTGGCTGGCGCGGACGGCGGCGAAGACCTCCGGCAGCGTGAGCGTTGAGGACGTTTCGGCCAAGGCAGTGCCCGAGCCCAGGAGCAACGCCAGGGCGATGGCGCGCGGAAAGCGCATGGTGGGGTGGCGGACGGCGAAGTCCGCGTTGGGGCCCGGGCCTTACTTCTTGGCCTTGGCGGCGGCCTCGGCGGCGTCGAGTTTCTCCAGGTATTTGGCCGGGGCCTTCTTGAATTTGCCGAGGCAGGACCTGCAGCACAGCTTAACGAGCCGATCGGGTTTGCCCTCTTGCTTGTAGACGTGGTCCACGGGCTTGCCCATATCGCCGAGCCCCTCATCGGAGACAACGCAGGTGGTGAGCGGGTAGGCGGCGGGTTTCTCCTCGGCGCGGACGGCGGAGGTGAGACCGAGGAGGAGCACGGCAAACATCAGGAATGATTTCATACGACCATGATACGATGAGCGGCGGCGAAACCCTTGAAAGAGCGCAAAAAAAAGCCGCCCGACAAAGGCGGCCTCGCAGATGACTCGGAGAAAGGTCGGTTACTTGCCGGTCCCGCAGGACGTTTTGGCTTCGCCGCAGCTCTTGGTGCCGCAGGTCTCCTTTGCGCAGCAGCCCTCGGGTGAGCAGCAGGAGGAGTCTTGGCCGCAGCAAGCGGAACCGGGGGCGGGACAGGCGGAGGTTGAAACGCAGGCCTTTGCGGGGGTCTTGTCGGCAAGGCGAGTCTGCCAGTAATGCAACCCTGGACCAGCCTGGAGGGAGGCGATGAGAGCGAAAAGACCGAGTGAGGCGACGATCAGAAGACGGGGGGATGTTTTCATGGTGGATGAAGTCTGGGACAGAGAGTGATTGCTTGCGGGTGCAAGACGGTCGGTTCTACGCCAGGGGGAGCGAATCCCCTCAAAGTTTTTCAAGGGGAAAACCGCTTCTTTCCTCAGGCGATTGGTGGGCTTGGCGCATGGTTTACCCGGGATTGGTTTCTCACGCCAATCTGCACACCCGCTGGCAGCCGCACACCGGCAGGCCGGCCGACGAGTGCGCGGCGGGGCAGCGGGACGTGCTGGCCCATTTGGGCAACATCCATGTGTTTCACAGTGGCCGACCTCGGCCGAGCGGCATCCTCTGCTGGTTGGCGCGGAAAGGTGGTCGCGGTTCTGTCCGCTAATCCGACAGGCGCAGGGAGACCGCTTCACACTGTTGGAGGTTGTCTGCGGGGAGACCCCCGAGCGGTTCCCGCGCGCTGCGGCGACGTTGCGCCAATGGCTGGTGCGATTCGGGGGAGGCGCAGGTTGCGCCTCGACATCGGAGGGTGCTGACTTTTTCCTGCGCACTTGAGTGCTTAACCGAGATCACCCCCTCTTTGGAGCCCGTTTGGGCGGTTGGATTTTCCTGGTGCCAGGAGCGCTTGGACCGGCGGGTTTGCGCGCTCAGGAGGGCATGGCGTTTCCGGCGGTCGGTCCGGCTGAGAACTGGTGGCATTGGATCGGGTGGGTTTTTGTGATGATGACGCTGGGTGGACTGTTGGTTTTCTGGATCAACTTGCGTTTGCAAGGCCAGGTGACCCGGCAGACACGCGCCTTGAGGGATTCGGAAAAACGGATGCGCAATCTCTTCGAGAACACGCCGGTCGCGATCATCGAGGAGGATTTCTCGGTGGTCGCGGCGTGGCTGGACCGGCTTCACCGGCAAGGCGTGCGGGAGTTGGCCGCCTATCTCGAAGAGCATCCGGAGCAGGTTTTGGAAAACTACGCCGGTGTGCGCGTGGTCGCGGCCAACCGCACGGTCATGCGCCAAGCGGCGGTGGAAACGGTGGCCGAATACCAGAAACTCATCCGGGGCGCGCCGACCCCCGAGATGCTGAAAACCTTCCGCGGGCAGACCGAGGCGATCTGGGCCGGCGAGACCGAGATGACCCGCGAGTTGCATTATCGCGGCATCGACGGTCGTCCCGGACGCTGCCTGATGCACTGGAGCGCTTCGCACGAGGAGGGGCGGCCCGACTACGGCCGGGTGCAGGTGGCGTTCACCGATTTAAGCGTGCTGCGCGCCACGGAAGAAAAACTTCGGGACGTCGAGGACCGGTGGCGACTGGCCGTTCTCGGGATCAATGCGGGCATCTGGGAATACAACTTCGTCACCGGCGAGACGTTCATCTCGGACCGGTGGCGGGAGATCATCGGCTATCCCGCTTCCGACATGGACAACGCCCGGGACGAGTTCTGGCCGCGGGTGCATCCCGACGACGTGTCATACGTTCGCCAGGCGATGCGCGATTACCTGGAAGGCCACAGCCCGAGCTACCGGGCCGAGTTCCGCATGCGCTGCAAGGACGGGGACTACAAATGGATCCTGTCGCGCGGCTTGGCGCTTTTCGACACCTCGGGGAGGCCTCTCCGGCTGGTGGGAGCGCACTCCGACATCGACGAACGCAAGCGTGCCGAGCAACAGTTGCGCGACTCCGAGGAGCGCTACCGCGTGCTCTTTGAAAACTCGCCGGTGGCCATTGTCGAATATGACGTGCGCGGGGTGCGGTCATGGCTCGACTCGTTGCGCGCTGGAGGCGTGACCGATTTCGCCGCTTACGCCGGGAGCCGTCCCGAGCTTTTTCAAAACACTCTGCAAGGCGCGGTGGTGGTCGGAGCAAACCGGGAGACGCTCAACCTGGTCGGCGCCGCCAGCAAGGCCGAGGCGTTCGGCGCACTGGGGCGCATCTTCACCGGCGACGTGCAACGCGCACGAAAAGAGCTGTGCCAGGCGTTGTGGGACGGACTCAACGACCTGGAGGGCGAGATGCTTATCAACGCGCTCGACGGAACGCCGCGTCGTCTGTTTTTCCGCTGGTGGGTGCCGTCGGTCGGCGAGGAACCGAACTACGCCTGCACGCAGGTGGTGATGCTGGACCTCACGGACATCAAGCGCACCGAGGACGCCCTGGCCGCCGAGCGCGAGCGGCTGGCGGTGACGCTGCGGGCGATGGCCGAGGGCGTGATCACCACCGACATCGAAGGGCGCGTTCTCTTTCTCAACGAGGCGGCCTGCGAGCTCACCGGCTGGACGGAGAGCGCCGCGATCGGCCGGCGCCTGGACGAGGTGTGCGTGCTCCGCCACGAGAAAACCCACCAGCCGGTGCCCAGTCCGTCCACGACGGCCGTGGAGACGCACCAGGTGGTGAATCTGCCCGAAAACACCGCGCTGCTCGACCGGCAAGGGGCGCACCGCCGGGTGGAAGGCCGGTGCGCGCCGATCCACGACCGCGGCAGCCTGGCGATCGGCGCGGTGCTGGTGATGCGCGACGAAACCGAACGCGCGCGACTCGAAGGCGAGATGTTGCGCGCCTCCAAGCTCGAATCGGTGGGCATCCTCGCCGGCGGCATCGCCCACGATTTCAACAACCTGCTGACCGTGGTCATGGGCAACATCACGCTGGCCACGCTCGACACGCAGGCCATGACCACGGCCGGACGCTGGCTCCAGGACGCCGAGCGAGGCGTGATGAGGGCGCGTGACCTCACCCAGCAATTGCTCACCTTTGCCCGCGGCGGCGAGCCGGTGCGGTCGGCCGTGCGGCTCCCGGAGGTAATCCGCGAGGCGGCTCACTTCGCCCTGCACGGGTCAAAGGTGCGCTGCGAATTTGCGATCGAGGAAGGGCTGTGGACGGCCGAAGTGGACAAGGGGCAGATCGGCCAGGTGGTCCAGAACCTGGTGATCAACGCCGTGCAAGCCATGCCCGAAGGCGGCGTCATCCACATGGCGATGCGCAACCAGCGACTGGCGGCGGGGGCCGTGGCCCAGCTTGAGGCCGGTTGTTACCTGTGCATCTCCATCAGCGACACGGGCGCCGGTATACTGCCGGAGAATCTGGCGCGCATCTTCGATCCCTATTTCACCACAAAGCAATCTGGCACGGGCCTGGGCCTGGCCACGGTTTATTCGGTCATCCGAAAACACCAGGGGCATATCGAAGTCGATTCCGAGGTGGGCCGAGGCACCCGGTTCCGTTTTTGGCTGCCGGCGGTGCCGGATGCTCGGCCGCCGGCCGCCGAGCCGCCCGCGACGCCCGGTTCGCACACGGGACGAGTGCTCTTCATGGATGACGAGGAACCCATCCGCATGATGGCCGAGTCCCTCCTGAGCCGTCTGGGCTTCGAGGTCACGGCGGTTGCCGATGGCCAGGAGGCATTGAGGGTGTATGTCGAGGCGATGCACAAGGGCTCTCGTTTCGATCTGGTCATCATGGATCTCACCGTGCCGGGCGGCATGGGCGGCAAGCAGGTGATGACCGAGTTGCTCAAGCTCGACCCCGCCGTAAAGGGCATCGTATCGAGCGGTTATTCCAGCGATCCGGTCATGGCCAACCACCGCGCGCACGGTTTTCGCGGAATGGTGGCCAAGCCCTACCGGCTGACAGACCTCGCCAAGACCATCCGCAGCGTGCTCGAAGGCGGCACCTAGAGCCCGTGGCTAAACACCCCGGAAAGAAACCCCCGATCGAGCGGAACAACCAACACAACGGGGCAGTTGTCACGGGGAAATGGGCGGTGAGGCGGCGGTGGGCGGGTGCAGGTAGACGTGGAGATCGGCGGCCATGCGAGGGCCGAAGCCTTCCACGGCGGCGAGTTGCTCGACACTCGCGGCCCTCAGGCGGTCGATCGTGCCGAAGTGCGCGAGCACGGCCCTGCGTCGCACCGCGCCCATCCCGGGAAAATCGTCGAGCACGGACTCGCGGATCTTTTTCGAGCGCAGGTCGGCGTTGTAGGTGTTGGCAAAACGATGGGCCTCGTCGCGCAGTCTCTGCAGGAGGTTGAGCGCGGGGTGGCTGAGCGGAAGATTGAGAGGAACCCGATCATCGTGAAAAATGATGGTCTCGTGTTTCTTGGCCAGGCCGATGAGCGCGGGCGGTTCGACATCGATGGCGGCGAAGGCTTTCAACGCCGCGCCGATCTGTCCGCGTCCGCCGTCGATCACCACGAGTTCGGGCATGGTTTTGTTTTCGTCGCGCAGGCGGCGATAGTGGCGGCCGACGACTTCTTCCATGGCTCGGAAGTCGTCGTTGCCGATGAAGCTCTTGATCTGGAAACGGCGGTAGAGGTCCTTGTCGGGCCGGCCTTCGTAGAAGTGAACCACCGAGGCGACCACAAACGTGCCGCTGATGTGGGAGATGTCGAAGCACTCCATGGTGCGGGGGGGGGATTTCAGCCCCAAAACCTCGCCGAGCAGGCGCATGGCATCCTCGTCGGCGGCGGGCGCGGTGGGATCGAAGCGCTCAAAGGTGCGGGTGCGGGCGAGGGTTTTTTCAAGGGCGAAGACCACGTCGCGCAACTCGGCGGCTTTCTCGAACTCCTTCCTGGCGGCGGCGGCGAGCATCTCGGCGCGGAGGGTTTCGAGCCATTCGCGCGATTTGCCTTCGAGGAATTCACAGGCCTCGGCGACGCGCGCGCGGTAATCGGCGGCGGTGGTCTCATTGGTGAATCCGTAGAGATCCTGTCGCACATCGTCGTAGAGGCGCCAGCGGCCGCAGGGCAGGCGTTTCGGGGCGGCGTCGCCCAGAAGGATGCCGAACTGGCGGCGCATCTGCGCGAGGGTTTTGCGCAGAAGACCGCTGTGGGCGAAGGGGCCGAAGTAGCGCGAGCGATCATCCTTTTTAAATCGGGTGAGGGCGAAGCGCGGCAGATCCTGCGCGGGATCGACTCGGACGAGCAGGAAGCGTTTGTCGTCGGTGAAGTCGGTGTTGTATTTGGGTTTCCACTGCTTGATGAGCTTGCCTTCGAGCAGCAGGGCCTCGGGTTCCGACTTCACCTCGATGGTGTCGAAGTCGGCGATCATCTCGATCAACGCGCGGATCTTCGGATGGTAAGTCATCGCGCGCGACGGCGTGAAATACGACGAGACGCGTTTTTTCAACGCCTTGGCCTTGCCCACGTAAATGATGCGACCCAGGCGGTCCTTCATGAGATAGACGCCGGGCTTGTCGGGCAGCTGGCGGACCTTCTCTTTCAGATTAACGGGGTCGGGTGCTGGCATTTTGAGGGAGTTTAGCCTACTTTGGCCCTTCGCAAGTATGGTTTCCGAAAACATCGCCCCCGCCCCGGACAACGTCGTGTCCAAACGCTACGAACTCATCACCCTTGGCGACGAACTCCTGCTGGGGCTCACCGCCAACGGGCACCTCACCTTTATAGGCGCGCAACTGGGCCGGCACGGCGTGTTGCTCCAGCGGAACGTCACAATCACCGACGAGGCCGACGCGATCGTCGCGCAGTTTCGCGAGAGCTGGGCGCGGGCCGATGTGGTGATCACGACGGGCGGGCTGGGGCCCACCTGCGACGACCGCACCCGCGAGGCCGTGGCCGCAGTGCTGGGCCAGCAGCTCGTCTTCGAGCCCGGAATTGTGAAGGTGATCGAGGAGCGCTTCGCGCGCCACGGCCGCAAGATGACAGACAACAATCTCAAGCAGGCCTTCCGTTTTGAGCATGGCGAGGTGTTGCCCAACGCCAACGGGACCGCTCCAGGCCTCTGGGTGGAGCAGGACGGGAAAGTGCTCGTGATGCTGCCGGGACCGCCGAACGAACTGCAGCCGATGTTTTCCGAGCAAGTCGTGCCGCGATTGGCGAAACTCGGGCTGCTCCTCGACCGCGAAGCCTACGTGCAAATCCGCACGGCCGGCCTGGGCGAGTCGGCCCTCGAAATGAAGCTCCAGCCGATCTTTGCCCGGCACGGCGACGCGTTGAGCATCGCCTTCTGCGCGCATCAAGGCCAGGTGGACGTGCGCCTGAGCTCTCCCTCGGGCAGGCTGTCCATCGCCGAAGTGGAGTCGATCGCGGCGGAATGCGTGAAGATGCTCGGGGAGGATTTCATGTGCTACGGGGCGGACTCGTTGGCGAAGGTCGCCGGGGACCTGTTGCGCGCCCAGGAGCGCACCTTGGCGGTGGCCGAGACCGCTACCGGCGGCCTGCTGGCGAGCGAGTTCACCGGCATCTGCGGTGCGTCCAAATTTTTTGCCGGCGGCTGCGTGTGCTACTCAAACGAATCGAAAATGCAGCTCCTCGACGTGCCCGAATGCCTGTTGGAGCAACACGGCGCGGTATCGGCGGAAAACGCCGCTGCGATGGCGCTGGGTGCGGCCGAGAGACTCGGTGCCGACTACGCGCTGGCGATCACCGGTTTCGCCGGACCCTGCGGCGGGACCAACGAGAACCCGGTGGGCACGATCTACATCGCGCTGCACACGCCGCACGGCGTGTGGTCGAAGAAACTGCACTACCCCGGACCCCGCGCGACCGTGAACCGGCGGGCGGTCAATGCCGCGCTGGACTGGCTCCGACGCGAATTGGTGCGCACGCACAGTGGCTCGACGACGGCGGTGCGGACGGGCGGCTGCACTTGAGAAGCGGCGCCAAGGTTTCGGTGGCGCCAGGCGGCGCGCCTTTGGAATGACGGGCCTGGGTTGATTCGGAGCGGGGCCTTGGGGTGTGTTTCTGATAAATCTAAGGTCGTCGAACTCTGGGAGTGAAAGGAGAAGCCGGCTGGGCCGGCTTGCCCTCAAACGCACGACCCGCCGGGTCGCCCCCGTCCCGGCCGCCTTGGTCGAGCCCGCTTCTCCGCTCACGCCGACCTGATTTAGTTCAGAAACACGCCCTAACGCAGCCCTTCAGGCGATCGCGGAAGTGTAGAGCGCGGCGAGCGCGGCTCCGATCGCCTGGGAAAATTCGCCCAAGGAGGCGGCGGAAATTTTCATACACTTGCGCTGAGCAGGGAACAGATAGGGCTCCGCCGCCGCGCGGATGTTGTTGAGATAACGCTCGCGGAATTCCGGCGTGGTGGCCTCGGGATCGACCAGCCCGCCGCCGATCACCACGAAACCGGGATCAAGCGCCATGGCGAGGTTGGCCGTGTGGATGCCGAGAGCCTTGGCCTGCATGTCGCAGATCTCCAGGGCGAAAGGGTCGCCCTTTTGCGCGAGCCCTCGCAAGGAGAGCGCATGCTGTCCCGGAGTATCCTGAGATGTCGCCAGGGGATGATCGGCATATTTGGGCAGAAGATGAGAGATGTATTGGGGCAGGCCCGAAAAGGTTGTGTAGGCCTCGACACAACCCCAGGTGCGGCCGCAGCCGCAGGAAAACGGCGCGACCTTGTCCAGACCGGCCCCCAACAGGTGAAGAGGCGTCGGCATGTGGCCGGCCTCCATGCCCGCGAGGTGTTCGCCTGAAAGCGGCAATCCCCTGGAGTCGATGTAGGCGGTGGCGAGGCCGGAGCCGGGCGCCAGCATGACCACGGAAGACCGTTGTTTTCCCCTCACACGCGCCGCCTCTCCCACACCGCCAAGGTCGCCGTCGTTGCCCACCACCAGAGGGATGGCGCGACCGGCCCGGGCGGTGATCGCGGCGGAATAGTCGGCGTGGAAATTCCAGCCCGCGAACGAGGCTGGCAGGTTGGCGGAGCGCTCAAGCACACCATAGCTCCGGTAGGGGCCCGGCAGGGCCAGGCCGACGCCCGTCACCTGGGACCAGGAGAGAGCGTTGTCCGCCAGGAAGCCCTCCACACCCTCGATCCATCCCCTGACCACGGCGTCGGTGCCGTCCTGGGGGCGGGTCTCGCTCAGCCTGAGTTTCGTCGAAACGGGGGAACTGTCGGACCAGACGCCGCCTGTCTTGGAGGTGGCGGCTCCGCTGTCTGTGCCGATGAAAACCATGGCTTTGTTGTTCACGGGCGGAGAGGGCGACCTGGGAATTTAACCGAGAAGATTTCGCAAGGCGGCCAGGTATTTGTCCCGGGTCCGCAGGATAACCTCGGAAGGCAGGGCGGGCGCGGGCGGGCGCTGGTCCCAATGGATGGAAATGAGGTGATCACGCACGAACTGCTTGTCGTAGCTCGGCGGAGAACAGTCGACGCGGTAGCCCTCGGCCGGCCAATAACGGGAGGAATCCGGCGTGAGCACCTCGTCGATGAGCACAAGGTTGCCGGCGGTATCGGTGCCGAACTCGAACTTCGTGTCGGCCAGGATCATGCCGGCGGAGCGCGCCTTGTCGTGGCCAAGGTGATACAGGGCGAGGCTGGCGGCCTTGACCTTCTCGTAGAGGGCGGGACCGACGGCGGCGGCCCCCTGGGCGTCGTTGATGGGCTCGTCGTGCCGGCCCTTGGGGGCCTTGGTGGTGGGGGTGAAGAGCGGCCCGGGGAGCTTGTCGGCCTGGCGGAGGCCGGCCGGAAGGCGGTGGCCGCAGACTTCGCCGGTTTTCTGGTAGGAGGACCAGCCGCTGCCGACCAGATAGCCGCGCACCACGCACTCGATGGTGAGGGGGGTGAGTTTGCGCACGATCATGGAGCGCAGTTGAAGATCGCGGTCGATGATCCCCCGGCGGGCGAATTCGCCGGCCTGGTCGGGCAGGAGATGGTTGGGCAGGATCTGGCCGGTCTGGGCGAACCACCAATTGCTCATCTGGGTGAGGATGATGCCCTTGCCCGGGATGCCGTCGGGAAGCACCACATCAAAGGCGGACAACCGGTCGGTGGCCGAGAGCAGCAAGGCGTCGCCCAGGTCAAAGATTTCACGGACCTTGCCCGAGGCGATGCGAGGGAAGGGCAGGCCGTCGATGGACGTAACGGCGCGGACGGGCAGAGCGGCGGCGATTTGCGAAGAAGTCATGTCGGCTGGGGAAGGACGACAGAAGCCTGAGGACGAAGGGAGCGGAAGCGAAAAGCGGTCCAAAGTTTTCACTTGCGCGGAACCTTCGGGTGCCTACGGTCTCGCCTTCGTTCTTTTGCGTCCCCATCGTCTAGCCCGGTTAGGACACTACCCTTTCACGGTAAGAACCGGGGTTCGAATCCCCGTGGGGACGCCAATTTCCACCTCTGAAACGCCCGGCGGGCGGCAGATTTGCCAGTTGACGTGGCAAATCTCACATGGCCCAGGCTGCCGCCCAGTTCGTCATATCAGAGTTCACGAATCCCTCGGGGGAGGTCGTTTATCGCGTTTCCGGTTGGCTCGACGGAAAGCGCATCCGCAAAAACTTCTGAGGCGGCCCCGCCAAGCGACTTGAGTTCGCCGCCAGCGATCCGACTTACAACTGTCTCCCGCAGGCGGCGAAATCGCCATCGAAGACCACGAGCGCGACGAGGCAGGCCAGACCGATCCGCTCCACCTGGAGAAGGCCAAGACCCAGACCCTAGTGTGCTGACCCTTTAATGTCTTTACTATTGAGTGCGGCACGGGCGGCGCTGATTTTCTTTAGGATGGAGGCGCCGTCTGCACGCCAGCGGTAGGGCTTTGGGGTGAGGTTTCGTTCGGCCAGGTAGGTTTCGATGG
>CAIRBK010000079.1 GCA_903876795.1 uncultured Verrucomicrobiota bacterium | reverse complement strand
TTTTTCCAGCCGAATTCAAGCTGCGGTCTGTTTCTCCGGTGTCTTCGATTTCATCGCGCGTTTCACCGATCCGCAACAGATCGCACTGCAGCCCATGCTGGACGCCAAGCTGGCTTCGAACGGCCAGTGGATCGGACTCCCGTTTTCCCCGACAAATCAGCGCTGGTTGGACGCATCCGCGATTAACCATGTCGACCGAACCGATCCTCCGGTTCTTTTTGTGCACTGCAAAAACGACGCCACCGTCCCGTGGCAACAGTCCCAGGAAATGCACGCGAGGATGAATCGCTCCGGAACTGCTCCCTCACTCAAGTATTACGAAACCGGCGGCCACGGTTACGGCGGCCTGGGTAAGGCGCCAATGGCCGAGATGGTCCGCTTTTTCCGGAAGAGTCTGTGATTGAGCGTTGACGGGCGGCGTACCGCGTCGGCATCAACGCGGCCCTTTTCATGCCAACCTAGGATCTTTCCCTCGCCTTGATCAATATCTACGGCGGCACCCAAGCCCGCGTACAGACAACCGACGATGCCGTCGAGAGCTACGCCGACGAAATGACCCAGGGAGCGATCTTTCCACCGATTGTCGTCTACTTCGACGGCACGACCCACTGGCTGGCCGACGGCTTCCATCGCTACCTTGCGGCCAAGCGGATCGAACGCCCGACGATTACCGCCGAGGTGCAGGCCGGCGGGCGCTCGGACGCGCTGCGGCATGCCCTGGGCGCGAACGCCACGAACGGTGTGTATCGGACAAATGGCGACAAGCGCAACGCCGTGGAAATCGCCCTCGAGGAGTGGCCCGATCGGGCAAATCCGAGGGCTCTTCCCGGGACGAAGGTGCGGGCGGGGGCTTCGCGAAGTGCAAGGGCTACGGCGGCGCCTTCGGCGGCTCCACGGCCGAACTCGAACGCGAGGCCCGCGCGATGATCCGGAAGGGCGAGATCAATCCGTTCGAGCTGCGCACGCTCGTGACCGCCAACGCCCTCCATAAAATGCTTCTTCCGGAAAGTTTAGTCATCAGCCGACAAATTTGAACTTTGCTTCATGAAGAGCGTAGAGACGGAGTTTGAGGAAATCCTGGTCGCGGAAGCCGAAGGCGCTGGAAAGGAGGCCGCGGATTTTCCGGTTGATGCCCTCCATCTTTCCGCTGGTGAGCCCGGTCTTGTAGTAAGCCAGGATGCCTTTGGCATGGCGCAATAGAGTGTCGGCCATGGCGCGAAGTTGGCGGATGCCACTGGCTTTGGCCTTCGCCGCCCATTCCCGCAGAAAGGCCCAGGCTGATCGGCCGTCCGGCTGTATCCACAGCAATCCGAGTTCCTCCTTGAGCAGATACGCACACTGCAGCGGTTCATTCAGACGCAAGCTTCGCTCCAGACGTTTGGCGGCGTCTTCTTCCAAGTTGTCTTTGCGGTGCAGGAGCAACCAGCGGAGGCCCTTGATGGCCTTGCCTGCCTCGCCCCCGGTTTCGCGGACCAGCTCGCGCCGCAGGTCGTCGAGACGCTCGTTCATCAGTTTCACGACGTGAAAGCGGTCAAAGGTCAGGATGGCGTGGGGGGCGTGGCCACGGACGCTGGCGGCGTAGGCGCCACTCATGTCCATCGCAACCGCCCGGAGCCGGCCGCCGCTCTGCTTGAAGCGCCGCCAGAATTCTCGCAGCGCATCACCGCCGCGACCCTCGCCGACCCAGATGATGCGACCGTTGTCGAGATCCACCACCAGCGTCACATACTTGTGGGTCTTACCCAGATAGATCTCGTCGATGGCGATTTGCCGGACGTGCCGGTAGCCGATGCGCCGGTAGTCCTTTTCCAGCCGAGTCTCGACCACCGTCTTGATCGTATCCCAACTCAGATCCAGCCACCCCGCTACGTCCGACATCGTCATGAAACGGGCCAGGTCAACAATCAGCCGGGCGAGCGCGTTCGTGACTTTCGTGTACGCGTGGGCAAAGGGGGGGGCTGCTCGAACTCCACCCCCGTCGTCGTGTTGCGCCAGCGCGGCACCTTCACTTTCAGCACCACGGGCTTCAGGCCGATGGAGACGGTCCGCAGGGTGCGCCAGCGAAACCCATGGCGCACCAACTTCTCGCCTTCCGGCGGTAAGGGATCGACTTCGGGCTCCAGTTCGAAAACCACCCGGCCGCCTTCGTAACGAGTCCGCAGGTATCGATAGCCCCGGACGCCAAATGCGTGATAGAGCAGGCTCTTCATGACCGAAACGATGCCTGCAATGGCGGTGGTAAATCAACATCGGCCGCGAGACGAGGGGTAGCAACTGCTGTCCGCCAACACTCAAAGGGTAGCGACTGCGCGCGCGTTAGCGCGGCCGAGTCGCATCGGAGGGGCTCCGCGCTCAAGACTACACGCGGGACGCCCCCGAGCGAGCGAGGACGCGGGTACAAGGGTTGCCAAACTCGCCCCTTCCTCAGCCGGTTTGAGCCAGTATCCGTTTCGATCCCGAGAAAATGACTAAACTTTCCGGAAGAACCAGTTGTAGAGCACGCGGGTGCTGAACTGGCGATAGCGCCATGACAGGGACGCATTGGCCGAATAGGGAATGAAGCCCGCTACCTCGCGCGAGGTCAGGTACGT
>CAIRBK010000078.1 GCA_903876795.1 uncultured Verrucomicrobiota bacterium | reverse complement strand
CGACTGGGACCCGGTATAGGTGCCGGCGGCGGGGCTGAAGGAAGGGGTGGCGGCGGTGGGTGTCTGGATAACGTAGGCGGCCGATGCCACGGTGCTGTCAGTGAAGCCGGCCTTGGTGGCGATGGCCTGCAGGGTGACCGAGGAGGCGATGGTGATTGGGCCGGAGTAAATTGCACCGTTGGTCGAGGAAGGCGTGGAGCCGTCCAAGGTGTAGTAGATCGTCGCGCCGGAAGTGGCGGAAGTGAGGGTGATCGACTGGGACCCGGTGTAGGTGCCGGCGGCCGGGGTGAAGGTTGCCGCGGCGGCGGGGGTGACGGGGGCACCCGCTGACGGGAAGGTGTAGGCGGCGCGGACGAGCGGGCTGTCGGGCTGACCGCTCTTGTAGGCGATGGCGCGGAGTATGGTGTTGGCCGAGACGGTGATCGGGCCGGAGTAAACCGTGCCGGTGGTGGCGGAGGGAGCGGAGCCGTCGGTGGTGTAGCGGATGGTGGCGCCGGCCGTGTCGGTCGCGATGACGACGGACTGCGGCGTGGCGACGGGGGCGGCTCCGGGGGTGAAGACGGGGGCCGCGACGGCCTCGGCGGGCAGGGGGTTGTCGTCGTTGATCGGATACGTCTGGTCGCCGCCGGGCAGGCCGGAGATGACAAGGTTGCCCTCGGTGATGGCGAAGGAGAGGCCGGCGAGGTTGGACTTTTTGCCGACGGCGAAGCCGAAGGCGGATTCGGTCACGTCGCCATTGATCGTGTAGCGGAGATTTTGGCGGGTGAAGTCGCGCGCGGTGGGGACGCGGGTGTCGTCGAGCGCGGCGGTGCCTTCCGTGGGGGAGAAGAAGACGAGTCGTCCGTCGTAATCGACGACCGACTGGACTCCGTCCTTCACGGGGCTGTTGGTGAGCTGGGTGAAGTCGAGGGTGCCGTTGCCCGGACTGGTGGTCGTAAGAACGGGATTCAGGAAGCGGGTGGGGGTGTTATAAACCGGCTGGCGTCCGTAGAAGGTGCGGACCTGATCGACCACGACGACGACGTTGCGCTGCGGGAGGTGGACGATGCGGCGGAAGACCGTGGGGTAGGTGGTCTGGCGGTTGGCCTTGGTGGCACCGTTGGCGGTGCCGGTGTTGCGGCTCTCGGTCAGCACATACATCGAGCCGAACTCGATGAGGTAGGAGTTCAGATCGCTTTGGTTGACGGCGTGGATGAGGCGGGGGTGGCGCGGGTTGTCGGTGTAGGGCTTGGCAAAGACGGCGGGGACGTTGGTGTCGATCGCGGGATCCTGGCCGATGAGGGTGTTGGTGGTCTGGACGGTAGGATTGGTTTGCTGAATGTCGCCGTTGAAGGCCTTCTGGCCGTCGCGGGGGACAAAGAGCGGGCCGTTGTAGTATCCGCTCCACTTGACGGGCTGCCAATCGGTGGTGGGCAGAACCTCCGTGCCGCCGTCGAAGAAGACGACGTTGCCGGTGGCCGGATACTGGTGCTCGTTGAGGTAGGTCGTACCGTTCCAGATGCGCGCGGCGTCGAGACCGATGTGGGGGCCGCAGCGGAAGGCGATGGAGGATGCGCTGGTCGTCCAATCGGAGCGGGCGGAGACGATGCCGAAGTTCCTTTGATTCACAAAGAGCGGGAGGTCGCTGAAGGAGTCGGCGGGCAGGGTCTTGTCATACCAGAAGAGCGAGCGCCAGAAAGTCGGCCAGTAGTTGTTGCCGCTGGTGGGCGAAGCGGCGAAAAGCGGCCAATACGTGGGGGTGTTGGCGATGAGGGTGTTGGCCAACAATTGGGCGCGCGGTGAACGGTAGCGGGCGGCGAGGTAGTGATAGGCTCCGCCACCGCCGTCGGCGTGGATGAAGCCGTCGCCGTAGCGCATGACCTGATCTTGCTTCAGGAGGGGGGAGAAATAGAAGACGCGGTCCTGCTCGTTGCGGTTGTGATCGCTGTCGATCAGTTGGCCGCCAAGACCGAGCAGACGTTCGGCTTGGCTGACGAAGTCGAAGACCGGACGATTGCCGTAATCGCCGTAGCTCCAGCTCTCAAACAAGCCGCCGTCGCGCGGCATCATGCCCTGTTGCATTGAGAAGGTGGCGAAGCCCTCGGCGAGCCAGCCTTGGATCTCGGCGGCGCGCAGATCGGCGTCGTGATCGCCCCAGAGGGCGAGGCCGGCCATGGCGGGGCCGATATTGTTGAACCAGGCGTGGTTGTAGTTGGGCGGGGTGATGGGGTTGCGTCCGCCGCCGGTGCGGTTCGCCATGTCGGAGCGAAAACGGACGCAGTTGGCGACGCCGTGTTTGAGGCGTTTGCGGAAGACCGGGTCCTGGGCGAGGAAGTCGTGGTAGAACCAGTCATACATCACGGCGAGGGCCGCGCTTTGCTGGCCGAGCGGGAGGTTGCCGGTGAAGTTTCCGATATCGAGATGCCAGGTGATCCAGTCCTTCAGGCGGGTTTGCAGCGCGGCCTTTTTACCCGCGTCGGTCTCGATCACATAGGCGAGGCCCAGCCAATAGAGCAGCTCGGCCTGGCCGCGACCCGGATCCTCGGCATCCATCTTGGTGTGAGCGGCGGACGGAGGAAAGACGGAGTCGAGGGCGGACTGGCCCTGGCGTTTGATCTGGTCGGTGACCTGCGCGAAGGCCGGGTCGGCGGCGCGGTCCTGCAGAACCTCAAACGCCGTCTTGCCCGGGACCTTCGGGAGATCGGGAAAGAAAAGTCGGGGGTGGTCGGGCAGGACCAGGTTAGCCGGGACGATTTCCTCGGCGATGCGCAGGACCTCGGTGCCGTCTTTTTTCTTGAACTTTGGGAGATTGGGATAGGCTTTGCGGAGGGAGATATACCAGTTGATTTCGAGGCCGCCGGCGCGGGCGCGGCGGTCGATTTCTGAAGGGAGCCAGGTGGCGGGGACGATGTTACGTTTGAGGGAACCGGGGGGCAACGTGACGCTGTCGTCGGGTTGGTTGGCGAGCGGGGGAGGGATGTCGGTGGCGCTTGGTTCGACTTGGCAGGAGAAGTTGTCGACCAGGTAAACCGGGCCGAGCACGCAGGCGGAGAAGCCGACCTGTATCTGGCCGGCGGGGTTGTCCGCGCTGGCGAAAAGGATGTCGCGGCCACCCAGCTGGGCGACGCCGTCGATGAAGAGTTTGTAGGTGCGGTGCGGGTAGTTCACGACCGCTTCGATGCGGCGGAACGGGCTGGCGTTGCCGCCGGAGAAAACGTTGTAGATCACGTTGGGCATGATCCGGTTGGCCTCGTAAACAAGCAGCTCGCCCGTGGGGGTGGCGCGCATTTTGACCATGTTGAAGTCGAGGACTGAGCCCCAATCGAACTCGAAGTCTGGATCGAAGCGGGTGCCCAGGGCGGAGGAGCGTTTCACCGAGGCACCGATGCGGAAGAGTTTGGTGGGCAGGCCGGAGGTGGCTCCGTAGTCGGCGGGTTGCAGCGGCACGAGGATGCTCTCGAAGTTCTTCGTGACCGAGGAAATCATCTGGAGCGCGGCGGAGTTGCCGACGCCGCCGGTGGCGACGATGCCGAAGCGGGGGTTGGTGGAGTCCACACCGCTGACGGTTTTGATTGCGGGATCGGCAATAAAAGGGGTGGCGGACGAAGCCGGCTGGCCGTGGACGGGGCCGGAGATGAAACCTTCCGCAGATTCGAAGCCGTAGTTAAAGGCGAAGAGTGGGGCGGACGAAAGGACGCTGAGTAAAACAGCGAGGAAACGTGGTTTGGGTTGCATACAAGGGAAATTTTGATGACGCCACTGAGACGTTTACGGGTGGCCCTAGTGGAGTTGGTTGCACCGCCGGCGGGGTGGACGGCAATTATAAGCTCATGCCCGATTAAATGACGTTGCCGGGCTTGCCGCCGAACGGGTGGCCATTGAGCTCGACCCGGGGGCTGAAGTTCTTGCACGTAAATCCGCTGACCAAGGTTGATGTCGGCGTGCTAGAACAAATAACGTTGGTGCCGACGCGGAAGAGAAGCGGCACGGCCACGATAACCAAGGCTTCGGTCGAGCAGCCTACGGTGGTGCTTTGGGTCACGAATCTGAAAGCACCTCTGGTTTCGGGAGGAGGGGCGCTAATGCATGTTAAACTTGCATTTACAACTGGCAGAAACAGCGATTGCGTTTTGGATTTTAGTGAAAAGCGCATATGACTGTCTTGTATTCAGTCCGAAATGATCTGGTCAAGGCTGAAATACCTTGATGCGCAGGAAGCGTTTCGTCGTGGAGGCGGATAAACTGGTCTGGTCGCGGACGGTGATGGTTTGGGTGGTGGTGCCGTCCACGAGTTGCCATTGCGGATCCACGTCGGCGGGAGCGCTGGACCAGGTGGCGAGGTCGGCGCTGACTTCGGCGGTGACGGATACGTCGGTGGCAGCTTTGGATTTGGTGTAGGTGAGGGTGAGATGGTCGTTGTCGATCGCGGTGCTGTAGGGTGTCGCGTCGTTGGTCGCGGGGTCGGTGCCGAGGGCGTATTCGACGAGGAGTTTAAGGCCGTCGCCGTCGTCGTCGCTTTGGTCACCGAGGGTGTCGGCGAGGGCGTTGTTGAGTTTCCACTGCTGGAAGGCGGTTTTGCCGGGGCCGGTGGCGTAGATGGAGTAGGTGAAGGTGCCGCCGCCGGTTAGGCTAATCGGGTTGGGCCAGGTGGTGGCGTAGGGGTAGAGGGCGAAGCGGACGGTGCCGGTGGGGTCGGCCCAGACTCTGGCGGCGGGGTCATTGCTCCAGATGGCGAGCCAGTAGGAGGTGCCAGTGGTGGCGTCGTAGGGGGTGGCGAGGGTGAAGGTCTGCCAGCCGTCGGCGGTCGGGGTGAGGCGGTCGGTCGAGGCGAGGAGGGTTTGGGGGGCGCCGGAGTTGTCGCTGTAGAGGGCGCATTGGTAGGTGCCGGTGATGGCACCGACTCTGGCCTTGATGAGGGTGAGGCGCTGGTTGGCGGTGGCGGTGAACCGGCAGGCGTTGATGTAGGCGCCGCTGCCGTCGGTGATGAAGTCGGTGGCGGTGCCTTCGGAGGTGCTGCCGAGGGTGGCGGCGGCGGCGGGTGTGCCGATGACGAGGGTGGCGGCGGCGGTGCCGGTGAGGCCGTCGTCGTCGGTGGCTTTGGCGGTGACGTTGTAGGTGCCTACGGGAAGGTTGCGCCAGAGGAAGGAGTAGGGCGCGGTGGTGTCTTCGCCGAGTTTGTCGGAGCCGTGGAAGAACTCGACTTTGACGACGGTGCCGGGGTCGGTGGCGACGGCGGTGAGGGTGATGTTGGCGGGGGCGAGGAGGGTGCCGGTGGTGCTTAGGCTGACGTTGGGGGCGACGAGGGCGGGGTCGAAGGTGACGACGATGTCGGAGGCGGAGTCGTGACGGATTTTGAGGACGCCGTTGGAGAAGGTGTAGCCTTCGGCGGCGAGGTCGGTGCGGAGGGGAAGGGCGATGCCGCCGGCGGTGACGCCTTGGATGCCGCCGGAGATGCGCAGGGTCTCGGTGCTGGCGGCGTCGTAGGTGGTGTAGGTGACGGAGGAGGTCGCGTAGGTGATGGATTTGACGACGCTGGTGGTGCGCAGGAGGTGGTTTTCGCCGGCGGGGGCCCACTCGGGGAAGGCGCCCATGCCGAGGATGAAATGGCGGATGTAGTCGCCGTGGCCGTCGCTATACCAGTTGTATTCGTTTTGAATGAATTCGCGGGGGCCTTCGATGATGGAGCCGACCACGGTGCCGGCGTAGGGGCCGGAGGTGAGGGTGATCTCGCGGGCCATGTAGGTGGCCCAGTTGAGGGAGCGGAAGCCTTTGTCCTTGGCGGCGGAGTCGCCGGTGGCTTCGGCGTAGAGGGCGTTTATGGCGCCGAAGCGGGAGGTGTGGCTGGCCATCTTGAACTTGTAGCCCTCCTGCTCGGAGATGACCTTGGCGCCGTATTGGGTGCCGGGTTCGTCGAAGTCGGTGCCGCCGAATTTGGTCTCGATCCAGTCGATGAGGGTGGCGGATTTGGTCTGCCAGCCGGGGATGGTGGCGCGGTTGTCGAGGAGGTAGCGGACGGTCTGGCCGGGGCTGTATTGGTTGTTGTTGCCGGTGGGGTCGTTGCCGCCGGTGGGGAGGTCCTCGAAGTAATTGCTCCAGTTGTTGGGCGTGCTGCCAAGGGGGTAGGCGAGCAGCCAGTTCCAAGCGGCGGTGCGGGCGGTCTGGTAGGCGGCGACGTTGCCGAGGTTGAGGCGTATCAATTCGTCGAAGAGGCGGAGGGTGCCGGCTAGATGGGCGCAGTAGTCGTCGGAGAGGTTTCCTGAGTTGTTGATGAGGGAGGCGCCGTTTTGGGCGCGGACGCGGAAGGGCCAGGGGGATACGGTGGCGGAACCGGGGCGGATGTTGGCGGCGAGGGAATCGGCGCAGGCGATGGCGGCGTCGCGGTAGGCGGTCTTGCCGGTGATTTTGTAGAACTGGAGGTAGCCGTGGTAGCCGAGTTCGCCGATCTTGTCGGGTTCGAGGACACCGACGCCTTCGACGAGGTTGTCGGTGCCGTAGGTAGCGTTGCCGGCGGCGGCGGTGGAGTAGGGGACATTGGCCCAGACGTAACCGGTGGCAGGGGTGGTGCCGAAGGCGAGCTGGTGGTCGAGGAGGTCAGTCACCGCGTCGAGCACGGCGGCGTCGCCGGAGTATTGGTAATAGAGGCGCATGGACTCGGCCAACATGGAGTTGCGACCGGCGGGGTGGTTGGGCCACGGACTGCCGACAAAGGTGTCGGGATCGTATTCGCAATGGGTGTAGATCATCGGCAGGCCGTTGGCGGGGTTGATGGGGCCGACCATCGCATTTTTGATGAAATTGGCCGAGAGCTTGGCCACGTGGCCGAAGGCCTGGTCCTGGGGCGTGAACCAGGAGATCAGCTTGCCTTCGCCGTCCAGGCGCACGGGGTGGGTGTCGAGGCTCTGGGCGGAGAGGGCCGAGCAGAGAGCGGCGGCGAGCGCGATCAGGCGGCAGGAGCGGCGCACGCGGCGGGAGATGAGGGTAGTGGATGGTTTCATGGCGGGCTGACTTTTAGGCGGAGGAAGCAGAGGGGTTGGCCGGCTGGGCGGGCGCGCAGAAAGGTGTGGGTAAGCCTTGAGGTGCCGATGTTGGTCGCCTCTCTGGATGCGGCGGCGACGGGATCTAGCCCTGGATCGCAGTCAAACATGTTGACCAGGCCGTCCACTTCAGGGTCGGAGTTTTGTCAAAAGAGACGGTGGCTAACGCTAGTGATCCTGTTTGTTCAGCGGGAGTGCGGGGGTAGTTGTAGCCACCGGTGGTAGAGCGGGCGCGAGGCGATGACCACCTCGGCATCCGCTGCCGAGCCAGGCGGAAGTGGGTAGGGCGGCGGTGAGATCTCGGCGTCGAGCAGGTAGCTCGGCTGGGCGCCGGCGGCCAGCTCGGCGGGAGACAACAGCTCGCGCTCGGGCGTGATGCGCACCAGTCGGGCCGTGGCGTAGGGGGCTAGGCGGTCGGGGTTGCTGCGAGGGCGGAAACGCACCAGCTGGCCGACATGGAGCTGGCCGACGCGGTCTTCCCCGGCGCGCAGGCGCAGGACCACCGGACCGGGGGCGGAAATCTTGAAGAGGGCCTGGCCGGGCACCACGGCGAGGCCGGGATAGATCAACGCGGTCGAGGCGACGATGCCGGCGAGGGGGGCGCGGATTTCCAACCGGGCTCGCTCGGTCTCGAGGGCGAGTCGACGGGTTTCGAGGGCCGCCAGGCGGGCGGCCGCCGCCTCACGGGCGGCGGCCGCCTCGGCCACGGCGGATTGGCCGAAGTCGCCTGCGGTGAGCGAGGAGGCGCGTTCGAAGCGGGCGAGCAGGGCTTCGGAGTTGAGCACGCCCATGCGGAGGGTCATCACGTCCACCTCTGAGGCGGAACCGAGGGATTCCAGTTTTTCGGTGCGGGCGAGGTGGCTTTTTTGCAGGGTGAGCAGTTCGCGTTGTTTCTCGGCATCACGGGCGCTGAAGAGGAATTCGCCGGGGACGGGGACGGCGGCGGTCTTGCGGGCGGCGGCCTCGGCGCGGGTAAGTTCGGCCCGGCCGGTGGCAAGATCGGCGTCGAGTTGGGCCAGGTCGCGGGCGACGGCCCAATCGTCGAGGGTGGCAAGCAGGTCACCGGCGGCCACGGGGTCGCCTTCGCGGGCTTTGACGGTGCTGACGGTGCCGTTGGTCACGGGCGAGGCGTAGGCGTAGGCGGCAGGGCGAATTTCGCCGGTCATGGGCACGGTCTCGTCCATCGGGCCGACGAGCACGGCGAGCGTCGTGACCATGGCCAGGGCTGCGGCGGTGAGGAGAATGCGGCGCATCCAGGCGGCGGCGGTTGCCCGAGGGAGGCGGTCGGAGGGCACGAGATAGTCAGCAGGAGCTAGGGGAGGCGTGGCGAGGGTGCTCATGGGTTTGGTTTTTGGCCGGCGGCTTTGGGTTGGGCGATCATGGAAGCAAGGTTTTCCTGCGTTTTACACTGATTTTGCAGCGCGAGAGCCAGACCTTGCAGTTGCCCGGCGAGCGGGGGGGATAGGGTGGCGGCGCGTTTTTCGCGAAGAGATGCATCCGTCAACCAGGGGGCTTCGGCGGCGATCTCGGTGCGGAGGACCGGAAATTCTTGGATCGAGCGGTTAAGATCAACGAGGAACTCGGCCACGGAGTCCCGGCGGGTCGCCAGCACGAAAGCCAGGTTGCTGCCTTTGGGGGCTTGCCGGGCAATCGCTTCGCGCGCGGCTGGAGACCACTGGCGGAAGGTGCGGGCGGCGAGGTCGAGGGTGACGAGGCGGCCGTCACGAAGTAGGCTGGCTTGCCGATGATCGGGGGCGGCGGCCAGGAAGGCAAGGCCGTCGCGGTATTGCCCCTTGTTTAACGTGAGCGGACCGCTGGCGGTTTCGAGCAGCAGCGTGGTGCCGGTCCCGTCCACCACGATGCCGGAGAGGCGCAGCTCTTCGGGAACATCGGGCGGTATACCGGTTTTTTTCGCGAGGGCCTCGAGGGCGCTCTGCAGGTCGCCGGTGGCGGTGGTCAGATAGCGTTGGCATTCACTGGCAAAGGCGTCGGCTAGGGAGGGTGCCGGTGGGACTGCGCGGAGCGCGGCGACCAGTGCGGCGGTTTCTTCAAGAGTCCGTTCCGGCGCGGGTCGGGCGCGCACTTAGTGCAGTGCCCCGTCGATGAGGCCATCGCGGCCATCCAACGCGAGCAAGCCGTCGGCGGGGGAAAAGGTGGCGGCCAGAGCGAGTATCTCCGTGGCGGCGATGTCACGATCAGCGGACGAGGGGGCGAGTTTGGCTTGGGCGGCCCGAATCTCGGCCATGGCAACGGTTTGTCGCAGGGGAGCGATCTGGGCATCGGAGGCATCCGCGACGGCGTTCATCAAGCGGGGCAGCAGGGTGACCGGTTGCGGTTGCTGGGTGGCACCGAGAGCGAGACTGGCGCGAATGGTGGCGAGCGCGGTCGTGGCCTCGGGCGAGAGTTTTTGGCCGGGGCGCGGGCTTCGCAGGGCTTCACGCTCGGTCTCGGTGAGTTGAGCGTAGGCGGCGCGGCCCGCCGCGTAGGGGTCGGCAAGAGCGGCGGTCGCGAAAAACGCTGCGTACGCTGCCAGGGTTGCTGCGAGAGCGAAGCGGGAGTTCATTTCTGACAAGAAACGGCGGCAGGGAAAACGAACCGAAGTCGATGTGATCCGGTTGAAGTCTCTATTCAAGGGTGAATGGGCGCAAGTTTATGATGACGAGACAGTCGTGCCCGGGCGACTCTGGTAGGCTAAAGTTGGCGGAGCGGGAGCGGGTCTTCGATCATTTTGGGCCGCCGGCTTGGTTCAGGCGGTCGTACGTAGGCAGATTGACATCGCCTTGGTTGCACACTGAGGAGAGCGCCAAGATCCTATCCAGCCTTAGCAACCCAACGGGTCACGCTCCGTCCGATCCAATCCTCCTCAACCTTGGTCACTTTCCACAGTTCAGGCAGCTGTAGTGTGCCAGTACCTGCAAAAACCGGCAGGCCCTTAACTTATCGCCATTCGTGGGGCCGAACTATTGTCACGCCTTCCTCAGGCGCGCCGCCATAATGGCACCGGGCCGTCGCAGGTTTTAAAATCCAGCTTGTGTTTTTATAGAACGATCGTTCCGTAAAGGGCATGTCCCGTGCAAAAGAATTCGACGAAGCCGAAGTGCTCGACCAAGCGATCGAGCTCTTCCGGGTGCGCGGCTTTCAAGCGACCTCTTTTGCCGACCTGACCTCCGAACTCGGCGTCAGCCGCCAGAGTCTCTACGACACCTACGGCGACAAACAGACACTTTTTCACGCCGCGCTGGAGCGATACCGACAGCGTTTCCTCGACTTTCTTCATCGCCTGATGGAAACGCCCGGCCCAATCCGGCCTCTGCTCGACCAACTGTTCCAAGGTGCCGTTTCGGGAAGCTGCTCCAGCGGAAATCCCGGCTGCCTTATGGTCAATTCGATGGTGGAGATGGCTCCTCAGGACGATGCGATCCGTGCATTGTCTCTCGCCCATGCAAGGGACATGGAAAGGATTTTTACCACCCGCCTCATCATCGCCCAACGCAACGGTGATCTCTCGCCCACCAAAGATCCGGTCGCCTTGGCGCGCTACCTCCACCACACGCTCCTCGGCCTTTCCGTTGCCGCCCGCGCCCTTGGTGAAAGGGAAACCCTCATCCAAACCGCCCAATTGGCCTTGCTCGCCCTCGACTGATTTTTCCCCACCCGTTTTGGAACGATTGTTCTATATAAACCAGAAAACCATCCGTTCCCTTCATGAAAAACCACACCTACCTTATCACTGGCGGCACCACCGGCATCGGTCTTGCCACCGCCCAACTCCTGCAAGCCCAAGGGGCGCGGGTCCTCGTCACGGGTCGCAACCCGGACACCCTCGCCGCCGCCCGCGCGACTCTCGGGACCGGCGCGGTGGTGCTGGCTTCCGACTCGGCTTCCCTCGACGACGCCCAAGGGCTGGGTGCCGCCGTCCAAAAACATGCCGACAAAATCGACGGTGTGTTCCTCAACGCCGGCATCGGGCAGTTCGGCGCCATCGAGGCCATGACGCCGAAAGATTTCGACGACATGTTCGGCGTAAACGTGCGCGGTCCGTATTTCCAACTCCAGTCGCTCCTGCCCGTCCTCGCCAACCCGGGTTCGGTCGTGTTCAACGCATCGGTCGTTGCCCAGCTCGGCGTGCCCGAAGTCAGCATCTACTCGGCCACCAAAGCCGCCGTCGTATCCCTGGGCAAAACCCTTGCCGTCGAACTCGCGTCCCGGGGTGTCCGGGTTAACACCATCAGTCCGGGACCCATTATGACGCCGATGATCTATTCCAAGTTCGGCTTTCCCCCCGAAGTGCAAAAGGGCTTTGAGGCTTCAATGGTCGCGCAGTCGTTGCTCAAGCGTTTCGGCACCTCCGAAGAAGTGGCTAAGCTCGTCAGCTTCCTCCTCTCGAACGATTCCAGCTACATCACCGGCACCGACCTGCTCATCGACGGCGGCTTTTCCCTGACCTGATACCAAACGGAAACACCGCCATGCCCGCCACGGCAGTCGGCACGACGACTGC
The DNA here is from genome assembly GCA_903876795.1 of uncultured Verrucomicrobiota bacterium. Lineage (GTDB taxonomy): Bacteria > Verrucomicrobiota > Verrucomicrobiia > Opitutales > Opitutaceae > Rariglobus. Next base: position 2,877 of record CAIRBK010000078.1, on the reverse strand, counting down.
CGTTGAGCCCGGCTGTTCCGGGTGGCGGGCGGCAATGCGTATCCAACTTTTTATGTAACACTCGCGGTTACATTTTAACCAAAAATCCATCCATAAACTCGGTTAGTCCAAAAAACATGAATACTTCGTCCATCCAGCTCCTCCAACTCGACTTCAGCCCGCGCGGCGATCGCTCTCACAGCCGCCAAATGGGCCATGAATTCGTTGCGGCTTGGCAGACCGCCCATCCCGCCGGGCGCGTCGTCACGCGCGATTTCGGCGCCAATCCGCCGCCATTCGTAACCGAGGCTTGGATCGAGGGTGCCTTCACCCCGCCTGCCGGACACTCACCGTCCGCGCGGGCGGCCATGAGTGTGTCCAACGCCTACATCGAAGAACTGCTTGCCGCGAACGAGATACTCATCACCACGCCGATCTACAACCTTTCCGTCCCCGCCGCCCTCAAAGCCTGGATCGACCAGATTGTTCGCCCCGGTCTCACTTTCGAGGCTGTGCCCGAAGGCGGTTACAGGGGACTCGTCGCCGGAAAAAGGGTCCGCGTGCTCACCGCCAGCGGAGCCGATTTCCGTCCGACCGGGTCGTTCGGAGCCTACAACTTCATCGAGCCCTACCTCCGCGCCATCTTCGGTTTCATCGGCATTACCGAAGTAGAGTTCGTTTACACCCACAGCCACAACCTGAGCGATGCGGCTCGCGTCGCCGCCCTTGAAGAGGCCATCGAGGCCGCGCGCAAACTTGCGGTCACATGACCCCTGCCGGTGGTAGCGACAATGCGTGCGGTCGCGGGTCGCCACCACCGAGAAGCTCCGAAATTCTTTGAACCTAGAAACCGCAGTCGGGAGGGAAGGGATCGCGCAAGAGTGTGAGGCGAATGGTGATCGCGGAACCCCCGACGTGCATCCGGCGGTTGCAGGGAGCGGGCGACGTGATCGGCAGGCGACCAAGAAAGGTTGCGCGAGACGACCCCCATCCAACTGCGGTTTCTAATTTAATTGAGTCCGGCGACCGTGGTTTTGAATAAAGAAGTTCCAATCCACTCTGGCACAGGGCTTGGTATAACCAGGCGATCAACACGGGATGACGGCTTAGCTGGGCGGCTCGGCGTGCCAGATCGGCAAAGGCGATTTCCGGCTCGGGCAACGTGAGACTCGCCTGGGTCCTCTTCAGCGTGATGGATCGTTACTGCGCCCAATGCGGTCGCACGACGTCAAACCAATGCGCGCAACCTCATGCTCGCCCTTGCACTGAACACGCTGCCTGCCACAAACGTTTCCACATGCCGCTGCCCGCTGAGATCGCCGCCCTCATCGCCACCTTCGCCGCCAACGAGGCCGACTACACCGCCCCCGACTTCAAGGAGGCCCAGGTCCGCCAGCAATTCATCGACCCTCTCTTCGCCGCCCTCGGCTGGGATGTCGCCAACACCGCCGGTTACGCCGAGGCCTACAAGGAGGTCATCCACGAGGACGCCCTCAAAATCGGCGGCGAGACCAAGGCCCCCGACTACTCCTTCCGCATCGGCGGCCAGCGCAAATTCTTCGTCGAGGCCAAGAAACCCGCCGTCCTCATCAAAGACCACCCCGAGCCCGCCTACCAGCTCCGCCGCTACTCCTGGTCCGCCAAGCTCCCCCTCGGCATCCTCACCGATTTCCAGGAATTCGCCGTTTACGATACCCGCGTAAAACCCGCCTCCACCGACAAAGCCTCCTCCGCCCGCCTCTTCTACTGCCGCTACGACGAACTCGAAAAACACTGGGATTTCATCGCCGGCACCTTCTCCAAGGAAGCCATCCTCAAAGGCTCCTTCGACAAATACGCCGCCACCTCCAAAGGCAAACGCGGCACCTCCACCGTCGACGACGCCTTCCTCGAAGAGATCGAAAACTGGCGCGATCTCCTCGCCCGCAACCTCGCCCTCCGCAACCCCGCCCTCGATACCCGCGGCCTCAACTTCGCCGTCCAGCGCACCATCGACCGCATCGTTTTCCTCCGCATCGCCGAGGATCGCGGTAACGAACCCTTCGGACAGCTCCAGGCCCTCACCGCCGGCCTGCCCGTCGGCGGCGGCACCCTTGATGAAGAACCCGCCGCTTACGGAGGATTTACTAAACCCCGGCGCGCGCCGACGATTTACCCCCGCCTGCTGGAGATTTTTCAGCGCGCCGACTATCGCTACAACTCTGGCCTCTTCCACTTCGCCAAAGACCCCGACTGCGCCGAGACGCCCGACACCCTCACCCCCGGACTCGTTATCGACGACGCCGTGCTCAAGGAAATCCTCGGCTCCCTCTACTACCCCCAGAGCCCCTACGCCTTCGGCGTCCTCCCCGCCTACATCCTCGGGCACGTTTACGAGCAGTTTTTGGGCAAAGTCATCCGCCTTACCGACGCCCACCAAGCCAAGGTCGAGGAAAAGCCCGAAGTCCGCAAAGCCGGGGGCGTTTACTACACGCCCCAGTACATCGTCGACTACATCGTCCAGAAAACCCTCGACCCCTTGCTTGCGGAAAAGACACCCAAGCAGATCGAAAAGCTCGCCGTGCTCGACCCCGCCTGCGGCTCCGGCACCTTCCTGCTCGGCGCCTACGACCACCTGCTCGGCTGGTATCTCCGGTATTACTCGGCCAACACCCCCGAAAAATGGGCCAAACAAGGCCGCCTCTTCGAAACCGCCCCCCACGCCCACCTGGTTTCCCGTAGCGGAACGGCAGAGCCGTTTCGATCTTCCGCCCCCGCCCGCTCCTGGCAACTCACCACCAGCGAGCGCAAACGCATCCTCCTCGCCCACATCCACGGCGTGGACATCGACGCCGCCGCGGTGGAAGTCACCAAACTCTCCCTCCTGTTAAAAGTCCTCGAAGGCGAACGCCGCGAATT
>CAIRBK010000077.1 GCA_903876795.1 uncultured Verrucomicrobiota bacterium | reverse complement strand
GGTCTCCGTGCTGGGTCAACGACTCCAGCGCTGCGTGATCCCCAAAGAATGTATATTGATTCAGGCTCATTGAGATACAGCCTATGCACAATTTATGCCATTGTTAATCAATGATATGCTAAATTTAGGAGTCCCCTTAAACCGTTGGCTCGGAGTCCTCCTGGCCGCTCGTGGTCAGTCGCACCAGATCGTTGAGCGAAGAGAAGTGTCGGGTGAGGTCGAAATCTCCGCCCAAACCACCCACGATGCGGTCGAATAGGTCCTTTTTCGTCGCCTTCATCGCCTGGATGCGCTCCTCGATCGTGCCGGCTGTAACCATGCGGTACACAAAAACAGTGCTCTTCTGGCCGATGCGGTGAACGCGATCCACCGCCTGGGCCTCGACGGCGGGATTCCACCAGGGATCGAGCAGGAACACGTAATCGGCCGCGTGCAGGGTGATTCCGGTGCCGGCCGCCTTCAGCGAGACCAGCATCACGGCGGCACCCTCCGCATTTTGGAACGATTGCACAGGCTTGAGCCGGTCAAGCGTCATGCCGGTGAGCTCGTAGCGCGGGAGATCGGGATAATTCTCGGCCAAGGCCTCGCGCACGCGGTCGAGGAGCATCACAAACTGCGAAAAGATCACAACCTTGTGCCCGCTGGCCACGACTTCGGCGAGTTTCTCGATCAGCAGGGTGATCTTGCCAGAATCGGAAAGCGGCGCCTTGAGCCAGGGCAGCATATCGGGATCGCAGCAGACTTGGCGCAGGCGAGTGAGCAAGGCCAGAAAACCGAAGGATTTTTCCCGCATGGCGGCCTCGACATCGTCGCCCAGACGGTTGAGCCCCTCGGCGCAGATCTTGGCATATTCGGAGCGCTGGACATCGGTGAGCGGGCAAAGCAGGTCCATCTCCACCTTTTGAGGCAACTCCGTGGCGACTTCGTTTTTGGTGCGGCGGAGGATAAACGGTGCGAGCTGCGCCCGCAGGCGGTCCAGCGTCCCGGCGCGGTCGGCGACCAGTGAATTCTCGAAGGCCGCACGTTGACCGAGAAGGCCGGGCAGCAGAAAGCGGAAGATGGACCAAAGATCGAGCTGGCGGTTTTCGAGCGGCGTGCCGGTCAGCACGATGCGGTGGCGCGCCCGGATGGCAAAACAGGTCTGGGTGACCTTGGCATCGGGATTTTTTATGAACTGCCCCTCGTCGAGCACGGCGTAGGCAAACTCTTGCTTGTCGAGCAACGGGCGGTGCTTGCGAAGCTGTGTGTAACTTGCGAGCCAGATCACGGAGTCTTTGCGCGTGGAGAAATCATGCCCGGTTTTAAGCACGTCCACCGCGAGGTGGGGATAAAACCTCGCAATCTCCTCCCGCCAGACGGGCACGACACTGGCCGGGCACACGATTATCGAGGGGTGATCGTTACGCGGCCGACTCGCGAGCAGCGTGAGAACCTGAACCGTCTTGCCCAGACCCATCTCGTCGGCGAGCAGGCCGTGGCAGCCGGTGTCGCAAAGGTGATGCATCCACTCAACGCCGCGGCGTTGATAGGGGCGCAACCAGTCCGGGAGCTTGGGATTGGGAGGGGTGGCCATGAGCACACTCCGGCGCCAGTCCTCAAGCTCGGGTGAAAGCGTGAGTTTCACCCGGCTGTCGCTGTAGAGGGAAAAAATCAGGTAGGGCGACAGGTCGCCGGTGCTCTTGGCCTCGGCGGCGGTGCGATGCCACGAACTGATGGACGCGAGGCGTTCGACGGGCAGCGACACGATGCCGATGTCGGGGATAATCATCGTCGTGGTGGCCTTTCGCGTGATCAGGGAAACCTCTTCGTCGGTCAGCAGGCGTTCGCCGGCCCTGAATATCCAGCGCAAGTCGAGACCCTGGCCTTCGGACCGGCCCTTGCGGGAGGTGGCCACGGCCTCCACTGAAATCTCCTTGGCTCCGGTCAGCAGCTTGCCGGACTGGGTATCCAGTTCGACCGCGAAGAGTTTTTTCCAGGCCGGCAGGGTCGTGCGCAGGAAGTTGGGTATCTCCACAACCGACGAAAGCAGGTAGAGGCCGGTCACCTGGTTGTAGGTGAAGTGAGCCTTGCGCGCATAGGCGGCCAAACCGATGAGTTTGGCGCGTTCGCTGGAACTCACGGTGGCATGACCATGACCGGCGGCTTGGGCGGACTGGCCAAGGGCGGGCACGCGTTTTTTGTCGGCGTTGACCCACTTGGCCTGAAACATCAGGCCGTCGGCCGTCGTTGTAAAAACCAGGATCAGCGGGCGTGAGGCCGCCCGGGCAGCCTCGCCCGCCGGGGTGCGCCGGGAGCCCGAGGGTGTGCGGGCAACGGCGGGCGACGGCTTGGCGACGGGGTGACGCGGAGCAGGCGCAGGACCGCCATCGGCGGTGTGTCCGGCCGCGTGGGCGTGACTGACGGTGGCAGGGGGGGGGGCGTTGGAACCGGCGGCGGCCGAGGGCGCGACATCCTCGGGCAGGGGAGAAATCTCGTCGGCGACCAGTTCCTCGATTTCGTGAAGGCCGGCGACGGCCAGGGCGCGCGCCATATCCGTGTCGGTGGAGGACGACCGCACGCAGACACCCTGTTCATCCCACTCGATGACCGAGTATTCGTCCTTCTTGTCGATGCGGCGGTGAATGATGGCGTCGGAGGCGGTGAGTTCCAGTTCCCGCACTTCGCCATCACGGTAGATGCGATGGCCTTCCTCCAATTGAACGTCGCTGAAATGGCGTTCCCAATCGTGTTCGAGTTTACCGAACCAGAACTCAAGGGATTGGGGTGTGTAGACTCGTTTTGGACCGTGGTTTTGCATCCAACGTAAAAGATCGCAACGTAGGCTGAGCCTCAGTGCGGGCAATCTTTAAGTAGGTGGGGATCCCCACTAATTATTAACTTTTGCGCGCAGCAGTCGCCCGGTTTCACTCTTGTCGAGGTCTCAACCCTGGAAATGATCAACCCCTCCATGTTCCGATGACCACGACGCCCCCCGCAGCAGTTAATCGCCGCGCGACTCTGTTGATCGACATCGCGGTGGTCGCGGGGCTGGTTTCACTGGCCTTTGGACTGGCGCAGGTGGCGGGTGAATGGAGGGAACCGTTGCGGCCCGACGTAGAAATCGACCTGTCACCTTGGTCTTTGCCGAAATACGCCCTGTTCTCACTGGCGCGGGGCTGGATCGCCTATGTTTTTTCCCTCGTTTTCGCCATAGCGGTGGCCTCGTGGGCGTTTTACGACCTGCGCGCCCGGCGGTTCGTGCTGCCGGCGCTCGATGTGCTGCAAAGCATCCCCGTGCTCAGTTTCCTGCCAGGGTTGGTGATGGCCCTCGTGGGCCTTTTCCCGCACAGCAACACCGGGCTGGAGTTGGCCTGTGTGCTGATGATTTTCACGGGGCAGGTTTGGAACATGACGTTCAGCTATTTTGATTCGTTGAGGGGCATGCCGCCCGACTTCCGGGCGCTGGCGCGACTGTATGATTTCAGTTGGTGGCGGCGATTCTGGAAAGTCGAGTTGCCGGTGGGCGCCCAGGGCTTGGTGTATAACAGCATGGTCTCGATGGCCGGCGGGTGGTTTTTCCTCAGCGTCACCGAGGCGTTTCAACTCGGGGAGCAGGACTTTCGCGTGCCCGGGATCGGTTCTTACATGAGCGTTGCCCACGCTCACGACGACATACCGGCGCAACTGCTTGGGGTGCTGGCAATGGGGATCGTGATCGTGTCGGTGGACCGGTTGGTCTGGTGGCCCCTGGTGCTTTGGTCGAAACGCTTCAATCTCGATGACTTCGCGGGCGGTGCGGCGTCCGAATCAACCGTCGGCCTGTGGCTGGCTCGCTCCAACGCGCTCCAGCACTTCCGCGCCGCGTGGGATCGCTTGTGGGCATGGATGATCCGTCCGAATCATGCGCCCCATGCGAGCGCGATGATCACCGCTCCCGCCCAACGGGTCGGCCCCGGCTTCGGCGCTTGGGTATACCGTTTCATTCTCGTTTTGATCGCTGGCACGGTGGGATTGGGACTGGTTGAGATCGTGAGCTTGCTTGCGCAGGTCGCCGCGGCCGATTGGCTGAGGATTGTATCCGATGCGGGCATTTCTTTCGGGCGTGTCCTGCTGGCGGTGATCCTGGGCACACTCTGGACGGTGCCGGCCGGAATCTGGATCGGGCTCAACCCCCGCCTTTCCAGCCGCCTGCAGCCGTTCATCCAGTTCGCCGCATCGTTCCCCGCCCCGATGATCTACCCGTGGATCCTCGCGCTCTTTTTGCACTTCACGTCCGCTCCCCTGGAATGGGGCTCGATTCCTCTCATCATGCTCGGCACCCAGTGGTATATCTTGTTCAATGTCGCCTCCGCAGCGTCGGCCATCCCCAACGACATCCGCAGTTGCGCGGAAATTCTCCGTCTGGATGGCTGGCGGCGCTGGCGGCGTTATCTGCTGCCGGCCGTGGCCCCCGGTCTTGTCACCGGCTGGATAACCGCCGTCGGCGGCGCTTGGAACACGACGATCGTCGCCGAATACATCCAGGACGGCGGGAAACTCTACCAGGCCACCGGTCTGGGCGCTCTCATCAGCGAGGCGACCGCCGCCAAAAATTTCCCGGTGCTCACGGCTGCTTCCATCGTGATGGCCATGATCGTCGTGGGCATCAACCGCACCGTCTGGAAAAAACTCCAATCTCTCGTCAACGAACGCTGCCGCTTCGGCGCCTGAGCCATGAACACGCCCGCCCCGCTCATCACCATCGACAGGGTCAGCCACGAATACGCCTCCACCGCCCACGACCGGGAACTGGTGCTCTCCGACATCAACCTGGGCATCCAGGAAAACGACGTGGTCGCCCTGCTCGGCCCTTCGGGGTGCGGCAAATCCACCCTCATCCGCATCCTCTCCGGCCTCATTCAGCCGACCCGCGGGGATGTATGCTACCGGGGGCAACGCCTCCGGGGCGTTTCACCCGGGGTCGCGATGGTTTTCCAAAACTTCGCCCTTTTCCCCTGGCTCACCGTGCGCGGCAACATCCTGCTGCCCGTCGAGCACCTGCCGCCCGCCGAGCAGCAGGCCAGGCTTGAAACCGTGCTCTCCACCGTCGGCCTCGGCGCCTACGAATACTCGTTCCCGCGCGAACTCTCCGGCGGCATGAAACAACGGGTCGGCATCGCCCGCGCGCTCATCGCCCAGCCCGAGGTGCTTTGCATGGACGAGCCGTTCAGCGCTCTCGACGTGCTCACCGCCGAAACCCTGCGCAACGAAATCAGCCGCCTGCTGGCCTCGCCGGAGCATCCCCTGCGCACGATGGTGTTTGTAACCCACAACATCTCCGAAGCCGTTTTCCTGGCCACCCGCGTGGTGGTGCTGGCCGCCCAGCCGGGACGCGTCGCCCAGATCGTACCCAACACCCTCCCCTACCCGCGCGATCCCGACTCGCCCGCTTTCCGCGCGGCGGTCGAGACGCTCCACGGCATCCTCACCCACACCAACCTGCCCGACCACGCCACCGTCCCGACCGACGCCGGCAAGGTCGTCACCAAGGTGGACGACACCCGCCGCCGCATCGCCCCGGTGTGCCTGCCCTACGTCACGCCCGGCGAGGTGCTCGGCCTGCTGGCGCTGCTCGGCGACGAGCCCTGTGATGTCTTTGATCTGGCCGAACGCTTCGGCCGCGAATTCGGAGCGGTCGTTCGCGTCATCAAAGCCGCCGAACTCCTCGGATTCATCGAGACCCCCGGGCAGGACGTGATGATCACCGATCTTGGCAAACAAGCCGTGGGCGCCTCCACCGACGGACAAAAAACCCTGGTGCGGGAGCGGTTGTTGAAACTTAAAATCTTCGAACTCCTCGTCCGCCTCATCCGCGTCCAGGAAAACCAGACGCTCGCCGAGGAGGAGTTGCTCCGGGAACTGCAGGCGGCCCTCCCCCACGAGAAGCCCCGCCAATTGTTCCGCACCCTGCTCGCCTGGGGCCGGCACGCGGAAATCATCAGCTACGACCAGCGGAAACACCAATTGCGGCTCTACGAGTCCCGCCGCAGCCGACGGGCGGCCGCCGTTGCGAACACCCCTGCTCCGACCGACGGCGCGTGATCCGCATCGGGCGGGCGGGCGCACGGCTCATGGGCCTATCACCAACTGCGTGCGCCGGTCTCTCGTGAAGCGGCGCCGGGCGAACTGCTGCAAATCGGCGATCGTCACCGCGTCGATGCGCGCGTCGTAGCTGGCGGCATCGTCCGGCGGCAGGTTGTAGAGAGTGTTGAGCCCCGCGTGCATCGCCCGGGCGCCGTTGGTCTGGAGTCCCATGCGGCGGCCGGCTTTGAGCCGCGTCTGGCAGCGGAGCAGCTCCGTCTCGCTCACCGCGCCCGCCTGCACGCGGGCGATCTCCGCATCGATCTCGGTCAGCACCTCGCCGGCGGTGGCCGGGGCGGTGCCCGCGTAAAACATAAACATCCCTTCATCGACGCCGGTGATGCGGCTTGATCGCACGAAATACGCCAGGCCCTTTTCCTCGCGCACCCGTTCAAAGAGCCGCGAGGACATGCCGCTGAACAATTCGTCGGCCACCTCGCCGACATAGTAATCTTCGGCGAGCAGTCCCGGACCGGGGAAAGCCTGGAACACCACCGCTTGTTCGCGGGGGAGCGTCTCCACGAAGTCGCCGACCTCGCCCGGCGCGGTGAATGCGGCCGATCGTCCCGGAGCCGTCCCGCGCGGCAAGCGGCGCAGGAACGCCTTGAGCTTCGGCGCGAGTCGCTTCGGGTCAAAATCGCCGGCGGCCACCAACACCAGGTTGCCGGCGACGCCGAGCCGCTTCCACAGGGCGGCGAGATCGGCGGTGCGGATCGCCTTGACGCTTTCGATCGTGCCGTGGGCGTCGATCGCCAGCGGATAGTCGCCGAAAAACTTCCGGCGAACCAGCTTTCGTCCGACGGTCACGATGTCGTCCGCGTCCTGCTGCAAATCGGCCAGCTGGGCATCGCGCTCGGTCTCGAAACTGGCCTTGGCAAACGCCGGCGCCAGCACCGCCTCCGCCAGGACATCCAGGGCGCGATCAACGTCGCCGGGGAGCACCTCGGCGGCCAGTCCGAAACTATTGTTGCCCGAAAACGGATAAAACGAGCCGCCGACTTCCTCGATGAACGCGGCCACCTCGGCGGCGCTGCGTTTCCTGGTGTCCTTGGTCAGCAACGTCGCCAGCAGCGCGGTGGCGCCGCGCAGGCCGGCCGGCTCATGCAGCGGACCGCCTTCGCAGAGCAGGCGCAGGTGCAGGTTGGGCAGGCGCGGATCGGGCCGCAGCAACAGGCGCGCCCCGTTGGGCAGGGCCTGCACCGCGAAGTCGTCGGACACGCGGTCGGCCTTCGCCACGGAGGAAACCGAGGCCTGGGCCGACTTCGGGTTGAGTGAAACCGCCGTCACGCGCTCCGGCGCAAGATAGGCGTGAACGACCCGGCGCAGGTCGGCGGCGGTCACGCGGGAAAGGCGGGCGAAATAGGCCTTGGAGAAATCAAGGTCGCCGGCCACCACCTCGGCGGCCCCCAGCCGCGAAGCCTGGCCCGACATGGTCTTGCGGGTGTTGATCTCGCCGACGACGAGCTGGCGCAGGGCCTTGCGGATCTGGCCGGCGGGAAACCCCTTGGCGGCGACCCGGTCGAGTTCGCGGCGCACGGCCCTGACGGCCGCCTCGCGTTTGCCCGGCTCGCTGATGAACGAAATGTAGAACAGCCCGGTCTCGCCGGGATTCCAGCTGGTCGCGTCGATGCTGTGGACGAGCCGGGCCTTTTCCCGCACGGCCTGCCAGAGCACCGAGCTGTCGCCCTGGCCGAGCAGGACGGCCAGCAGGTCGAGCACCGGCGCGTCGGGATGCGTGAGACCCGGGATCTGCCAGGAAAGGCCGCCGCGACTAAGCTCGACATCTTCGAAACGATGCAGGGCGCGCGGAGCCAGTTGCGCGGGCTCCGACGACACCAGCACGGGGGCCAGGCGCGAGCGCGGGGCTCCGCCAAAATGGGTCTCGACCAGGGCGCGCACGGCGGCGGGTTCGACGTCGCCGGCCACCATGACGACGAGGTTGTTGGGCACATAGCGGGCGCGGTAGTAGGCGACCAGCTCGTCCCGGGTGACCGCCGTGAAAACGTCGCGGTACCCGATGATGGGGTAACGATACGGATGCTGGCGGAACGCGGTATCGAAGAGGGCTTCGCCCAGCCGGTGATCGGGATCGTCATTGCCCATGGCGATCTCGCGCAGGATCACGTCTTTCTCCCGCGAGACCTCGTCGGCGGGCAACGTCGAACGCAACACCGCGTCGGCCAGCACGTCCAAAGCCACGTCGACGTGCGCTGAGGGCAGATCGATGTAGTAAACGGTGCGGTCGAACGTGGTGTAGGCGTTGATATTGCCGCCGTGGGCCTGCACCGTCGCGGAAATCTCGCGGCCGACCCGACGCTCGGTTCCTTTGAACAGCAGATGTTCGAGGTAGTGGGAAAGCCCCGAGCCGAGCAGCGCGCCTTCGTGGATGCTGCCGGTCTTGACCCATACCTGCACCGAGGCGACCGGCGCGGACGTGTCCCGCTGCACCAGCAGGGTAAGCCCGTTCGCCAGCACCGTGCGCTCGGGTGGCTGTTTCCAGAAGGTTTCCAGCAGACGCAGATCGGAGGTGAGGGAGGGCGGGCGTTTGGGCATGAAAAAGGACTTAAAAAATCGGGGACGGATTCAGGCGGTTCGGGCGCTTTGGACAAGACCTGTGCCCCGGGCTGCCGAGAGGAAAAAAGCCTTGGCCGGCGACCATCACGCCGAGGGGATTTGCGGAGAAGACATCGAGCCGTCCCGTCGCGGGTTGGCGGGCAGGAAGGGTTTCACGAATGCCTCCTCAAAGGTGTAAATCTCGGCAAAGTCCTCTCGACGGTCGTTATCTGTTTTGCTGAACACGTTGTATTCGATGAGATTAAAAACGAGTTCGCCGAAGTCTCCGCAGCGATTGATACCCCACGAGTTCAACACCGTGATCGCCAGCGGTCCATATTGGTCAAGGGCGTAGGTGCGTATGCCCATCAGCAATTCGGCACCGGTCACATGCAGCGACTTCCGACAGCGATCCGCGTCGCGTTTTTTCAGTTCCTTGACCGCAAAATCCAAGGCCTCCCGCATAAAGGCGTAGGCCTTGCGGTCGTAGCGCGTATCTTCCTTGCAGATGAGACTTACGATCTCGTTGAAATCCAGTTCCGACATGGTCTAAGGCAAACGTGCATAGCGCCGGCCGGTTCGCAATCAGCAAGAATGGCGTCTCCGCAAGTTGACGCCGGTCTCCTACGCCCCAACCGGCCGGTCCGCTTTCTCCGCCGCGACCACCACGACCCGGTTTTCCGGCAGTGGGCGCCAGGTGATGTTCCAACCCGAAAGCGTCATGCCGTAGGTGCGGCCGGGGTCGGCCTGGTAGGCGGGTTGCAGGTCGAGACGCAACATCTGCCGGAGCAGCCGCAACGTCGGCTCATCGAGCACGGCGGCCACCTCCATGGGAATCAGCACCGACTCCTCGCCCCGCACGAACGGCGCTGCGCGCACCCAGTCGGCGGTGGCGTGCGGCAACGCCTCGCACCACGGGATGTAGGGCTTGATGTCGTAAACCGGGGTGCCATCGACCGCATCGACACCCGCCACGCGCAGCAGCCCGGGCTCGATGGCCAGCAGGCGCACCAAGGTGAGGCCGAGGCCGTTGGGGCGGTTGGGGGCGCGCGAGGCAAACACCCCCACCCGCTCGTTGCCGCCCAGGCGCGGCGGGCGCACCGTCGAGGCTCCCGTCCAGGGCGGATTTTGATGAAAACCCGTCACCAGCCACACATGCGAAAAGGTCTCCAGTCCGCGCACAAACTCAGGCGCGGCGAACTCAGGGTAAAACTCCACGCGGCCCTCGGCCTCGGGGATGAGTCCGCTCTGGCGCGGCACGCCGAATTTCCCGGCAAACGGCGTGCGCAGGATGGCGACCGGGCGGATCGTGACGGAGTCGGACATCGCGCGCGGAGTTGGCCGCTTACTTACCGGCGGCGAGGATGTGGAAGTTGGCCATCGAGATGCCGCTGAGCATCGCGCCGATGATGCCGAGGAAACCCTGGTCGGTGCCGGCGATGTAGAGGTTGTCGATCGCGGTGCGTCCGTCGCGGATTTTTTGGGGCGAGCCGTAGATCGCCCCGCCGAGGCGGCCGGTGTATTTGGTGATCGTGCGCGGCGTAAACATGTCGGTGGCGACCGTCGCCTGCGTGAGCGCGTCGGCGGACGGCAGCGGCGGCAGGAAGCGTTGGGCGCTCTTCTGAATCTCGGCATACCAACGGGCCTTCTCGGCCAGGTAGCGGTCCTCGGGCAGGTGTACCCACTGGTCGTAACTGGCGAGGCAGGTGCAGCGGAAGAGACCTTCCGGCAGGCGGGCATCGGGACCGAAGTCGAAGTTGTTCGGCATGCAGATCACGCCGCTGCGGGTATCGACCTGCGCCTCGCTGCGGGCATAGGTGAATTTCTCGGAGTCGTTGAAAAAGACGATCGTGTCGTCACCCCAACCGAGCGCGGCCGGCTCGCGGTCAAGAACGGTGATGGTCTCGGTGTAGCTGAGGGCACCGGGAGGGTATTGCGGAGTCCGCTCTCCAGCGCTCGCGGCAACGAGAAGTCGCTCCGTTTCAGGCGCGCCCACGGTGCTGATGATGTGAGTGGCGGTGATTTCGGTGCCGTCGTCGAGCAGCAACGCGGTCGCGCGGCCGTCACGGGTGAGGATTTTTTTCACGCCGCACTTCATGCGGCGCTCGCCGCCGGCCTGGCGGTATTTATCCAGCAGCACCCGCAGGATCACGCGCACTCCGTCGAGCGGACGGGCGAAGCCTTCGAGGAAGAGCGCCTTGAACATGATCACAAACTGGCCGAACTCCATGTCGTGCTCGGTCGCGCTGCCGTAATACATCACCGGGCAGAACAGCATGTCTTCCAGCAGCGGATCGGTAACATGCCGCCGGACGACCGCGCGGGCCGACTCCGGCTGGGCACCGAGGGAAACATCATCGTAGGCACGGATCACGCTAATCAGCCGGCGAAAACCGTCCATCTGAGCCGGAAACTGGCGGGCGACCTCGCTCTCGAAGACGGCGAAGTCGTTGGTAAACGTCAGCGACACCTCGCCCTGCGGGCCGAAGGCGACGCGCGAGCGCTTTTGCTCACAGAGGGCGAACTCCTCGCGCTCGATGCGAAGCTGGCGCAGGAGCTTGGTGAGCGGCGTGCCCTTGACCCCGGCCCGCACGAAATTGGTCATGGCATGGAGCCCCACGTCGTATTTGCGGCCGTCGATGCTGTAGAAGCTGTTCAAGCCCCCCGTGACGTTATGCCGTTCGAAGATGCACACCTTCTTGCCGAAGTGCGCCAGGCGGATGCCGGCGGCGAGCCCGGCCATGCCCGCGCCGATGATGGCGACGTCGTAATGGGTGCAAGTGTTCAAGGTCCGGGAAAGGCAGGAGCCTGCATGCAGGCGATAATCAGTTAACGCGGTCACACGTCCCCGGAATCGCGAGCAAGCTCGCTCCTGCATAAAAAAGGCCTGACACGAGGTCAGGCCCTGCGGGGTCGGGTGCGGGCCGGCTTTTATTTGCCCAGCGCGGTAAACTTGGGGGTGAGGTAGTCGGCGCAGCTGTCGAGGCTGGCCAGATGGATGTAATCGGCCTCAGGCACCTCGATGCCGTGGCGCTTGCGCAGCTCCATCACGATGTCGAGGAAGTCCATCGAATCCAGCTGCATCTGGTCGCGCAGGCGCACGTCGGGCTTGAGGTTGGAGATGTCCTCGTCCGGTGCGATGTCGGCGATGATGTCGAGGACCACCTGTTTGGTTTCGTCTTTGGTCATTTTGAGAATGTAAGGGGCGGAGTTAGGGCAGAAAGCGTTTCACAATCAACGTGGAATTTATCCCGAGCATACCGAACGAGTTGTTCAAAATGGCGTCAACTTTACCCACCTTTTTCGGGTGGTTGAGCACGAGGCCGGGCAACGCACATTGCGGGTCGAGGTCGTCCACGTTGATCGTCGGGTGGACGACGAGGTCGTCGAAGGACGGCAGGTTGCCCGCCAGTTCGAGAGCGCCGGCCGCGCCCATGCAGTGACCGATGTAGCTCTTGGTATTGTTGATATAGGTGTCGGGGCAACCTTCGCCGAAGACCGCGCGGATGGCCTCGCACTCCTGGATGTCGCCCATCGGGGTGGCGGTCGCGTGGGTGTTGACGATGTGGATGTCCCGCGGGGCGAGGCGGGCGTTGGCCAGAGCCTTCTTCACGCACTCGGCCTGGCGTCCGGGGTTGGGCAACACGTAGTCGGAGGCGTCGGAGTTGACGCAGTAGCCGCCGATCTCGCCGTAGATCTTGGCCCCCCGGGCCAGCGCGTCGTCGAGACGTTCGAGCGTGTAGAGGGCGCCGCCCTCGGAGATGACGATGCCGTTGCGGGCCTTGTCAAAGGGACGCGAGGCCTTGAGCGGGTCGGGATGCGATGCCAGCGCGTTCTGGGATTTGAAGCCGGCGAAAATGCCGAAGGTGTGGATCGACTCGCTGACGCCACCACAGATCGCCAGGTCCACTTCGCCGAGGCGCAGCATCTGCGCGGCGTGGATGAGACCCAGGTTGCCGGCGGCGCAGGCCGCTCCCACCGTGTAGGCGGGGCCGGTGATGCCGAGATTGAGGGACACCTCGCCGGCCGGGTTGTTGGAGACCGTGCGCGGGTTGTGGTAGTGCGACCAATACTTGGTATCGTAGTTGAACTTGGAGATGGCGTAGACCTCGTTCTCGGTCTCGACGTTGCCATGCTCGGTCGTGCCCACGTAGATGCCGATGCGGTCCTTGGGGAAGGCGGCGAAGTCGATCTTGCTGTCAGCCACGGCCTCACGGGCGCAGTAGATCGAGATGGACCCGGCGCGGGTGCCGACGCGAAGCTCCTTCTTCGTCTGATATTTCAAGGCGTCGTAGTGGCAGACGCCGGCGAGCAGTTCTCCCATGTAGCGGATCTCGCGTTTTTCGATGCCGCCGACGCCGTTGAGCAGATTTTGGCGAAACTCGGACAGCGTGTTGCCATTGGGGGCGGTGAGGCCGACTCCGGTGATGACGATGCGCGGGGATTTAAACGACATGTTCGGGAACAAAGCGCTAGCCAACCCGACCCTAAACGCAATACAAGCCTAGGCTCCAAATATGAACGTCCTTGTTGTTGGGGGTGCCGGCTACATCGGCAGTCACTGCGTCCGTCAATTGATCGCCGCCGGGCATCGCCCTGTGGTGCTGGATAATCTGGTCTTCGGATATCGAGCAGCCGTCGCCGCGGATGTGCCTTTCTACTCCGTGAATCTCGGCAACGAGAGCGAAGTGGGCAAAATCCTGAAAAAGGAGAAGATCGATCTCGTCATGCACTTCGCAGCCTACGCCTACGTCGGCGAAAGCGTGACCGATCCGTTGAAGTATTACTTCAACAACGTCGCCGCCACCCTGCATCTGCTGCGGTGCATGATGGGCTGCGGCGTCAAAAAGTTCGTCTTCTCATCGACCTGCGCCACCTACGGCATCCCGGAGAAAATGCCGCTGGTCGAGACCATGCCGCAGGCCCCGATCAACCCCTACGGCCAGACCAAGCTGGACATCGAAAACGCCCTCAAGTCCTTCGCGCACGCCTACGGCTTGAGCTTTGCCGCCTTCCGCTACTTCAACGCCGCCGGCGCGGCCGAGGACGGCACCATCGGCGAATGCCACAACCCCGAGACCCACCTCATCCCGCTCGTGATCGACGCCGCCGTCGGCAAACGCGAAAACGTCCAGGTCTTCGGCACCGACTACCCCACTCCCGACGGCACCTGCCTGCGCGACTACGTGCACGTGGACGACCTCAGCCGCGCCCACATCGCCGTGTTCGACAAGCTCGACCAGCCCGGCACCGCGCTCTTCTACAACCTCGGCACAGGCACGCCCACGTCCGTTCTCGAAGTGATCCACGCCGTCGAAAAAGTCACCGGCAAGAAGGTCCCCTACATAACCGGCCCCCGCCGCGCCGGCGATCCGCCCGCCCTCTACGCCGATTCCACCAAAGCCAAGACCGAGCTCAATTGGGAACCGCACTTCAAGACCATCGAGCCCATCGTCGCCTCCGCATGGAAATGGCACTCGCAGAACCCGGACGGCTTTAAAAAGTAAATTCGCCCCTCGCCTGCGGCCCGTTCGCCCGGCTCCCCCGGTGAACGGGCTTTTTTGTGCCCTCCTTTGGCCGAGACCCGCAGAGCGTGCAATGTCCATCCCGTGCGAGCGGGTAAACATCGACGAAGTCCGCCGCCTCGGCGGGTATCGGAACAAAAGCCGGCGGCAACGGTCCGCCCTGTTGGGTTGTCTCCGGCGAACGCGAGTCCCGCCGTGCGGACCACCCGGAGGTTTAACCGGAGCGAATCACGGGGTGGTTTGACTATGCCACCCACCGAGGTCTCCACCGGTTGAAGGAATGGTGCGGAGGAAAAAAACATGCGCATGGCAGGCAAAATCAGACATTCGGATACGCTGCCTCACCTGCGGCGCGGCGGACAGGTCGGCCCGGGATTGCGAGAAGTGGTGCGCGCCTGTGTCGAACGGTCGCAGCGGATCGGAGCCCCCAGGCCCGGGGGGGAGGCGGTTCACGCCACGAGGCGCGGTTTGAAACGGGCGCGCGCCGTGCTGCGACTGGGGGAGGCGTTGAACGTGGCGTCGGTGAAACCGGTTCGACGGAGATTGGCTAAGCTCGCCCGCGAGCTTTCAGCCAGTCGCGACAGCACCGTGGTGACCGACATCGTGAAACGGCTGCCGGAAAAATGTCTCGATTCCGCGGCCAAGAACATGATCGCGCGCATCCAAACGAAACGCGTGTCGCCGGATCAGGCGTCGTGGGCTTGCTGGAAGAAAAGGTTGCATGCGGAAATCCCCGCCATCCAAAGGCTCGATTGGGGAGAGCCGACGGTTGTCGACATCCGGCGGGCCTTGCGGTCGGCCGCGAAGCGGATGCGCCGGCAGGCCAAAAAGGTGCGCGCCACAGGCGACATCTCCCAAGTTCACGCGTGGCGAAAGGCGGCCATCGTGCTGCGCGACCAACTGCTGGTGGTGCGCCCGTTGCTCGGCGGCAAGACGGAAGGGTTGATCCGCGAGGTTCGCGCATTGGCGCAACGCCTCGGGAAAGCGATGGACTACAACGCCGTCGTGGAAGCCCTGCGACACGAGCGCGGGCACGCGGAGCATCGGTTGGTGAAGTTGGGGGAAAAACGGCGCCAGCTCGCAATCGCCAAGGCGTGTCGCGAATGGCTCAACGTGCGCAAGACGCTCAGGGCAGATTGGACTGAACGCGTTCACCGAAAATCCTGAGGCAGCGGTTGCTGAAAGGGCTTGGGTCAGGCCCAAGGATAACGCCGGAAACCCGCGGCGGTTCCCGTCCTTAAAGGAGCATGGCCCGCTTCTATGCCCGAGCCCCGCCGGAGGTCCGGCGCCAACGGAATAACCCCCGGTTGGCACCAGCCATGATCGCCTGCGGATGGACCTTGCTCGGCCCGCTGGCGTTCAACGCGACTGCTCGTCCTCTCCTTCTAGCCACGCCGCCGTGTGGTCACCACCCCATGCGGCAACGCCCGACCCCGGGCGTTCTGGATTGGAAATCGGAAAACGCCCGAGGACGGATGTTGCTACCCGGGGCTTGTTCCTTGAGTTGAGGCGCGTGGCGGGGGTCGAATGCGGTTCAGGCGTCGCGCTCTTCGACGTGACCACGCAGGGCCTTGAACGCCGTCAGGGCCTCTTGGCGAGCCGTCACATGGTCCACGATCGGATCGGGGTAACGCCCTTCGATCCCGGCGTAGGCGCGCACGTTGTCGGGTGCGGTCCACGGGGCGTGGAGGTAGTTGTCGGGCAGCCTGGCGATCTCGGGCACCCAGCGCCGCACATAGGCACCCTCGACGTCGAATCTCTCGCCCTGCGTGACTGGGGCGAAGATGCGGAAATAGGGGGCGGCGTCGGCCCCGCAGCCCGCGCTCCACTGCCAGCCGAGGGTGTTGCTCGCGAGGTCGGCGTCCACCAGGGTGTCCCAGAACCAGGCGGCCCCGTGTTGCCAGGGCAGGCGCAGGTGCTTCACGAGGAAGGAGGCCACGATCATGCGCACGCGGTTGTGCATCCAGCCGGTCTGCCAAAGCTCGCGCATCCCGGCATCGACGATCGGGTAACCCGTCTGCCCGCGCTGCCAGGCGGTGAGTTTCGAGGCGTCATGATCGTCGGCCCAAGGGAAGCGCTTAAAATCGTCGCGCAGGGGCTGCTCGGGCGTGTGCGGGAAGTGAAACAAAAGGTGGTGGGCAAACTCGCGCCAGCCGATCTCGCTCAAAAAAACCTGCGCGCCCCGGCTGGGCGGAAACACCCCGCTGTCCCCGGACAACGCCCGCACGGCGGCCCATACTTGGCGGGGGCCGACTTCGCCGAAGTGCAGGTGCGGAGAGAGCCGCGAGGTGCCCGGCTGCGCGGGGAGATTGCGGCGGTCCTCGTAATGCGACATCGCCTCCGCGACGAAGCCCTTGAGCTGCTTGTGCGCTCCGGCTTCGCCGGGTGTCCACACGCCATGAAAACCGGAGTCCCACCGGATGGTCGGGAGAAGCGCGAAATCGGCCAGCGTCGCCGACTCGGGCCAATGGGTCGGCGCGGGCAAGGGGCCGGGCTTGAGGGGCGCGGCCGCGGCGACCGCCTGGGTGAGGCATTGGCGCCAGTAGGGTGTAAACACCTGGAACGGCTTGCCCTGCTTGTTGGCGATGGTGTGCGGCTCGAACAGCAGCGCGGAGTTGTAACTTTTCGCCTCGACGCCGGAGGCGGTCAGATCGGCTTTGAGGGTTTTGTCGCGGGCGATGACTGCGGGTTCGTAGCGTCGATTCCAATAAACGGCGTGGGCGCGGGTGGCGGTGATGAGGTCGCCCAAGACCTCGCCGCTCTCGCCGCGCGCGAGAATCAGGCGCGAGCCGCGGTCGCGCAGCGAGGCGTCGAGCGCGGCCAGCGAGTGATGCAGCCACCACTTGGAGGCGCCTCCGGCCGGCCAGGTGCCCTCGCCCGCCTCGTCGAGGATGTAGACCGGTACAACCGGGCCGCCGCTCGCGACGGCTGCGTTAAGGGCGGGGTTGTCCTGCAGTCGCAGGTCGTTGCGGAACCAGAGTATGACGGGGGAAACGCTCACGGTGGTGGTTGCTGTCAATAAGCGCGCCGCCGGCCGGTTTGCAAACAGGCCGGCAAGGTGGGGACACGTTTGCGCGTGTTCGCGGGACCGCTGGCCGGGCGGGAGGCGCCCCGCCCCGTCACCTCAACATGCGCACGCGTCGGTTTCGTTGGGGCAACTGCAAGGTCACCACCGTTCCCAAGCCGGGATTGCTCTCCACGCCTACCTGGCCGCCATGCTCCCTCATGATGCGCTGCACGATCATCAGGCCCAGGCCGTGTCCGCCCTGCTTGGTCGTGTGGTAGGGCTGAAAGAGCTTCACGAGATCCTCCTGCTTGATGCCGCTGCCGGTGTCTCCGAACAGCAGGTAGACGTTGTCGTCGTCGGCGCGTGTCTTGATGCGCAGGGTGCCGCCGGGCTGCATCGCCTCCATCGCGTTTTTGACGATGTTGAAGAAAACCTGCTTCAACTGGTTGCGGTCGGCCATGACCGTCGGCAGGTCGCTGGCGATCATCGCGTCCACGCGGATGCCCCGGTCAGCAAGTTCGCGCTCTTGAAAACGGAGCACCTCGGCCGCCACTTCGCCCAGGTTGGTCTCGGCCATATCCGGCGGACGCGGGCGGATGGCGTCCAGGAAGTTGGTCACGATGCCGTCGAGGCGGAGCACCTCCTCCTGGCAGACACGGATCGATTCGGACAACGAGGCGGTTTCCTTGTCGCGGGAGGCTGCCTTCAGTTTCTTCAGTTTTCGCTCGATCAACTGGAGGTGGATGGTGAGCGAGTTGAGCGGGTTGCCCAATTCGTGGGCCACCCCAGCGGCCAGAAGCAGGATGGACGAGGTGCGCTCATCCTCGATGCGGGCCTCGGTCGTTTCCTTGTCGCGGGTGATGTCGGTGAGGATGACCGCGAAGCGCCGGCCGGCTCCCGCGCCCTCGCCGGCAAACGGCACCATGTAGAGCCGCACCGTGCGCGGCTCCGGGTAGGTCATCTCGATCTCCCGGGTGGCCACGGGAAGCGACGGCGCGCCGTCGTCGAGCGCGGCCGCGAGCGATGGGCGCAATCCCGGAACCAGGCGCCAGAGGACCTTGCCCGAAAGGTCGTCGTCGGACAGGCCGATCAGCCGATGGGAGACGGCGTTGGCGTAATCGATCACGCCGTCGGCATCGATGACCAGGATGCCCTCCTGGAGGGTGTTGAACACATTCTCGAACAGGCTGCGTTCGCGGGCGAGGCGCTGCACCAGGTTGGCGAGATTGGCGGAATCGAGTGTGTCAAGGCGCCCGAGCACGCGATCAAGCGAAGTGTTTTTTTTGCCGGCCATCGGTTGGAAAACTTAGGCTTCGTCGGGCTGCGCGGCGAGAAAATCGATCTGGTCGGGGTCCGTGCGTTTGGCGAGCAGCTTGCGCAGGAACATCTCGCGATGCTGCGGGCAGCGCCCCAACCGCAACACCGCCTCGCGATGTTCCTCGGTGCCGTAGCCCTTGTGCTGGGCGAAACCGTAGCCCGGAAACCGCGAGCCGAGCTCGTCGAGCAGGCGGTCACGCGTGACCTTGGCGATGATCGAGGCCATCGCGATGCAAAGGGAGCGGGCGTCGCCGCCGACCACTCCGGTGTGCGGATACGGGAAGTGCTTCAACGGCAGACCGTCCACCAGCACCCGGGCGGACACCCGGGGGTGATAGGCCGCCACTTCGTCGGGAGAGGAAAACAGATCCGGCTCCCGGGCCGGCGGGGAAAAAGCGTCGGGCGGATGGATGCCCTCCAGCGCGCGGCGCATGGCCAGCTTGGTCGCGCCCAGAATGTTGAACTGCTCGATCTCGGCCACGTCGGCGACCCCGTAGGTGGCATGGATCTTCCCCTCGGCCATGAGCGATTCAAAATCCAGCCACAGGGCGTCCCGCTCGGCGGCGGTGAGCTGCTTGGAGTCATTGATTCGGCGGACGTTTTCATCGACCCAGCGGCCCGCCAGAAAATCCCGGGTCACCAGCACCGCGCCCGCCACGACCGGGCCGGCCAGCGCGCCGCGACCGGCCTCGTCCACGCCGATCAACTCGGCGACACCGTCGATGTGTTTGAGGTCGAACCCGCGAAGCTGGCGTCGTTTTCCGGCCATGGTCGGGTCAGTCGCGGCCGAAGCCGAATTTCTCCT
Organism: uncultured Verrucomicrobiota bacterium; assembly: GCA_903876795.1. Taxonomy (GTDB): domain Bacteria; phylum Verrucomicrobiota; class Verrucomicrobiia; order Opitutales; family Opitutaceae; genus Rariglobus. The sequence goes on along the minus strand of CAIRBK010000077.1, from coordinate 11,257 downwards.
TGGGCTCGGGCAGCGGCAGTTCGTCCAGCTTGCCCGCGTCCTTCACCACCTCGTAGGCGGTGCGGAAATGCAGCTTGGCAAAATCCTTCAACGCGTGGACGCCGAATTTATCAATGATCTCCCGGGCCTGGGCCTTGACCTGCGGCCCCGCCCCTTTCTGGAGCTTGGCCCCGAAGCGCTTCGACAGCTGGTTCATTTGGCGCACAAACTCGGCGCGCGCGACGATCGACGCCGCCGCGACCACCGGATCGGATTCGGCCTTGGTCCGCATCCGCAGTTCGAAGTTTTCGACCTTCTTCTTGGCGAGCTCGCGCTGCACGAGCGGCTGTTCGGTGAACTGGTCGAGCAGGCCCCACTTGACCGGCTTTTCGGCCAGGGCCTGCGAAAGCGCGGTGCCGTGCAGCCAGGCGAGCAGCAGGTTGAGATTGGCCCGGGGCCGCGCCATGAGTTCGTTGTATTTCGGCATGCCGCAGAAACAGACCTTCACCGCCACTCCGGGCGTGTTGCGGATGAGGTTGTCGAGTTCGAGGATCTTGCCCTCGGTCATTTTCTTCGAGTCCTGGGCGCCGGCCTTGCGCCAGGCCTCGATCATCGATTTCTGGCCGATGACGGTGGCGGCGATAACCGGGCCGAAAAAATCGCCCTTGCCGCTTTCGTCGAGACCGGCGTGCGCCTCGAACCATTCGGGGTTGAGGACTTCGTCGTAGCCGAGCCTGGCCGCCCGGGTGACCTCGGGTTCGAGCACATCGCGCACGAAGTCCTCGGTGCCCTTGCCGGCGATGACAACCTTGCCGCTGGTATAGGCGGTGACGTTGAGCTTGAGGTGATCGGCCTTGAAGGCGAACCGCGTGTAGGCGACCTCGAACGGGGTCCATGCGCGCGATTCGCAGACGGACCGCAGCCGCTCCATCTGGGCTTCGTCCAGTTTGATCGTGTAGCTGCTGAGTTTTTTGGGCTGGTCGGATTCGTCGTCCGGCATTTTCGGCATGGGGACATTGGCCACAAAAAGCCGGCAAAGCACAAAAGGAATCTACACTGGCATCCCGGCCGATTATGCGCAGTTGTGTGCGCTCCGTGGCCACCCAATCGATCATCTCCCGCCGGCACTCTTTTCAACGCGCGCTGCTGGAGTGGTATCGCATCCACCGGCGCGAATTGCCGTGGCGCACCGATCCGTCGCTCTACAAGACGGTCGTGAGCGAGTTCATGCTTCAGCAGACGCAGGTGAAAACCGTGCTCCCCTACCTCGCCCGCTGGCTGGAAGTTTTCCCGGACTTCAAGGCGCTGGCCGGAGCGACCGAGGAACAGGTCGTCAAAAACTGGGAGGGCCTGGGCTACTACACCCGGGCGCGCAACCTCCACAAGCTGGCCAAGGCGCTGGTCGCCCGCCCCGAGATCCCCCGCACCCGGGAGGCATGGCTGGAGCTTCCCGGAATCGGCCCCTACACGTCGGCCGCCATCACCAGCATCGCCTTCGGCATACCGGCGGCGGTGGTGGACGGCAACGTCGTGCGCATCCTCACGCGGCTCACGGCCGACGCCACCGCGTTTCGCGACAGCGCGTCGGCGTCGAAGGCGCTGGCTCCCCTCGCCGACGCCTTGCTCAACGAGTCCGATCCGGGAGACCACAATCAGGCGATGATGGAACTGGGCGCCACCGTATGCCACCGCCAAAACCCGCTCTGCACGGTCTGCCCGGTCCTGGCGTTTTGCACGGCGGCGGGCCGGGGTGACGCGGGCGCTTATCCCCGCCTCGCCCCCAAAATCATCGAGCGGCGCGCCGTCTCCCGCGTCTGGTGCCTGCACGAAGGCCGGCTGCTGCTGCACCGCACCGCCGGCGACTCCCGCAGGCTGGCCAACCTCCACGAACTCCCCTCGCACGAACATCTGGGACTGGCCGATGCGCCGGCCGCGGAGACCGGCGCACGACTTGTGGCTCGGAAAAAACGCGGGATAACCCGCTTCGCGATCACGGAATCCATCTACGCATGGTCACGCACCGAGTTGCCGTCCGCCTCCCTTGACCGTGAAGGCCTGACTTGGGTGAGTCTCAAGGAGCTGGCCGACATCACCTTGTCCGGCCCGCACCGCCGCTGGGTCACTGAATTGCTGGCCGCATCATCGCGGCATTGAGAACCGGTCCGGCGAACACGCCCGCCAAAAATCCTCAAGACGGACCGGCCATCATCCGCGCCCAGATCAGGCGAAAGGGGCGCGTGAACTCCCTCGGCCGCTCGGCCATTCCACTTGTTACCGCCTCGATCGTGAACCATTCGCCGCGCTCGATCTCGGCCGGGTGCAGCACAAACGGCCCGTCGCTCCTGAGCCGGTAAACCCAGACAAATTCCCAGCCGGTTTCGGCGCACGCCTCGATTTTGAACAGCGGCGTCAAACCGCTCTCCGGTCGCACCACCAGGCCGATCTCCTCCTCGAGTTCGCGCACCACGGCGGCGTCGTAGTCCTCCCCGCTGTTGAGATGGCCGGAGCAGGAGGCGTCCCATTTGCCCGGGGAGGAGTCCTTGAGCATGGAGCGCTTCTGCAGGAACACCCGCCCGTCACCGCCAAACGCGATCGCATGCACGGCGCGGTGCCAAAGCTTTTGGGCATGCACCTCCTTGCGGGTGGCCTGCCCCGTCACTTCGTCGCGGTCATTGACCACGTCGAACCATTCGTCGTCGCGCTGGGCGGTGAGCTTGATATCCATGTTTTTGTTGTCGCCTCGGGGTAAGGGGGCTCTTTCGTCTGTCAAAATCGACACAAGTTCCCATGCCTAAAATCGACGTCAATAAGGTTGCAGAAATTCTCAAACGTAACGAGGTCGAGCCCGCCCTCCTGCGCCAGATCGTCGAGGAGATGAACCTGCTGGTGCAGCCAGAGGTGGACGAAGAAAAGCCGCCGGCTCTCAAGAAGCAGTTCGCGATTTTGATTTCCGACCCCGACAACCGCCTGCCCGAGGGCAATGACTTCGTCGGCTGGGTGCTCCAGATCCCCGAAAACGAGAGTGTCATGTCCTCAACCGAGCGCATCCACAAGGCCGCCTACGAATTCAACACGACCAAGAAAGGCCGCCTCATGCCCGCCAAGACCATCGGCGAGGCCCTGGAGCACATCCCCGCCAAGCACTTCAAGGAAGCCAACGTGTGGGTGAAAACCAAGATCCCCGTGCTGATGCTCAAGACCGACAACGAAATCCCGCTCGAGGCGACCGACAAGGACACCCGCCGTCGCCGGCTGGGCTGACGCCCGCACCGAGGCCCCTCGGTCAAAGGCTCAATTCGCGGACAAGGCCCGGTCCGGCAAGTCTCCGGCCGCCGTCGGCGCGTCGTGGAAGCAGATGCGCTCGACCGCCTCGTCGAAGTCGGCCGCGCCCCGGATGATGTCGATCTCCAGTCGCAGGTAATAGATCGGCACCGCGCAAGGAAGTCCATCGGGCAGGCGGACGGAGTCCTTTTCCGTCGTCACGATGAACTCGACCTTTTGCTCGATGCCCTCGGTGAAGATTTCCACGAAGTCCTCCGAGGTGAACCGGTAGTGGTCGAGGAAACGGCGCGTAAACGCGATTTGTCCGCCGAGATCGCGCAGGAACTTCTCAAAACTCTCCGGCACCGCGATGCCGCTGAACGCGCCGACCTTGCGGCCGTTGAGCCATTCCAGCGGCTGGCGCTCGTCGGTGCCGAAACGCTGGAGATACTGCGGCCGGTGCGCGCACTCGATGATGTCCACCCCGGGATTGTGCTTCTGGATAAGCTCCTCGAGCTCCACGTCGCGCTCGCCGTCGGATTTGGTCAGAAAAACGTAGCTGGCGCGCTTCAGGTGCTTGATGGGCTCGCGGAGGATGCCGCGCGGCAGCAGGTGGCCGTTGCCAAACGGATTGGTCTTGTCCACCAGGAGCAGGTTGAGCCGGCCCTTGAGCGGAAGGTATTGGAAGCCGTCGTCGAGAACGAGGGTGTCGCAGCCGAATTTCTTGATGGCGTAGGCGCCGGCCTTGACGCGGTTTTTATCCACGATGACGAAGACCCCGGGAAGGTTCCGCGCCAGCATGTAGGGCTCGTCGCCGGCCTGCTCGGAGTCGAGCAACACGCGCTCGCCGTCGCTGACGATGCGGGGCGGCGGCTCCTCGGTGTGGGAGACGGCATACCACCATTTTTTCCATACGGGCGGGGCCTTGCTGCGATAGCCGCGCGACAGGATGGCGACGCGGCGGCCGCGGTCGCGGAGGGCGCGGGCGAATTTCTCCACCACGGGCGTCTTGCCGGTGCCCCCCACGGTGAGGTTCCCCACCACGACGACAAGACAGCCCAGCGGCTGGTCATGAAAAATGCGTTTCCGGTAAAGCCACAGGCGCGACTGCGCGATGCCGCTGAAAAGGTAGGACAAACCCTGCAAAAACCCCGCGAAAACAGTCGCCCGCATCCCCTCGCGCCGACCGAAGATGACATCGATCGTGTAGTGTTCGAAGGTGTTGAGTTGGCGCTTGAGCCAGGACGACATGCGGGCGGATTAGGGTGTTGACGGTGGACGGCCGGGACCGCTTGGCTGAACGTTCTACCACGCCGCAAGCCGGGTCACGCAACTCATTCCTTAACCAGTTGCCGACATCCTCCGGTCAGCGTCGCCGGTCGACACCCTAACGCCCATGAGCTACAAACTCTTCATTCCCGGTCCCATCGCCGTCTCCGACAAGACGCTGCGCGCCATGGCGCAGCCCATGATCGGTCATCGCAGCACCGATTTCGTGGCGCTCTACAACTCCATCCAACCGGACTTGCAGGCGCTCTTCTACACCCAGGATCCGGTGTATCTCTCCACCAGTTCCGCCTGGGGCGTGATGGAAGGCGCCCTGCGCAACGTCTGCCACAAGAAGGTGCTCAACTGCATGAACGGCGCGTTCTCCGACAAATGGAACGACGTGGCCCTGCGTTGCGGCAAACAGGCCACCGCCCTTAAATTCGACTGGGGCCAGCCCGTCGATCCCGAGGCCGTCCGCAAGGAGCTCGCCACCGGCGCCTACGACTGCGTAACCATCATCCACAACGAGACGTCCACAGGCACGATGAGCGACATCAACGCCCTCGCCGCCGTCCTCCGCGAGTTCCCCGATGTCGTTTCGATCGTGGACACCGTCTCGTCGTTCACCGTTGTTCCCATCAAGAAGGATGAGCTCGGCATCGACATCATCATCACCGGCTCGCAGAAGGCCCTCGCCATGCCCCCTGGCCTGGCGCTCATCACCGTTTCCAAGAAAGCCCTAGATCGCGCCGCCAAGGCCACTGACCGCGGATATTACTTCGACCTGATCGAGTTTCAAAAGAACCACGAGAACGGCATGACCCCGAGCACGCCGGCCATCTCCTTGATCTACGCACTCAAATCCAAGATCGAGGACATCAAGTCCGAGGGTGTCGATGTCCGCTACGCCCGTCACGCCCGCCTCAACAAAACCGTGCAAGACTTCATCTTCTCCAAAGGGTTCAAACTGTTCCCCAAGGAGGGCTTCGGCTCGGTTTCGCTCAACTGTTTCGCCAACACCCAAAACATCGACCTGGGTGCGCTGAACAAGATTCTGAAATCCGAGCACAAGCTCGTGATCGACGGCGGCTACGGCAAACTGAAGGGCAAGACCTTCCGCATCTCCAACATGGGCGACGAGACCGACGCCACCATCGCCGAGCTCATCAAGGCCCTGGACGCCGCCCTGGCCAAGACCCCCTCGGCGGCTCCCGCAGCCTGATTCACGCGGCGCCCTCCGCATCTCACAACCGACAGCCCAAACGGGCTGTCGGTTTTTTGCGCCTGAACCAGAGGCGTCTACGGCGCTGCTCCGAGGTCGTCGGAAAAACTTAACCTTGAAATCGCCCGTCGCGCCCCGTAACCGCTCGCAGCCTAATGAAGTCCCTCATCATCGCCGAGAAACCATCCGTGGCCGCCGATTTGGCCCGCGCCCTCGGCAAAATCCCCAAGCAAGGCGATCACTACGAAAACGACCAATATGTGATTTCGTCGGCCGTGGGCCACTTGGTCGAACTCGAGATGCCCGAGGACATCGACAAGAAAAAATACGGATTCTGGCGCCTGGAGATGCTGCCCATCATCCCCGAAACATTCGGTCTCAAGCCCATCGAGGATTCCAAGGATCGTTTCAACCAGCTCAAAAAACTCCTCGCCCGCAAGGACATCGACCTCGTCATCAACGCCTGTGACGCCGGACGCGAGGGTGAACTCATCTTCGCCTACCTCTATCAACTCGCGAAGTCCAGGCTCCCCGTAAAGCGCGCCTGGATGCAGACCATGACCACCGAGGGCATCCAGGCCGCCTTCGCCAAACTCCGCGACGGCGTGCAGATGGCCGGCCTGGAGTCCGCCGCCCGCTGCCGGTCCGAGAGCGACTGGCTCATCGGCATCAACGGCACCCGCGCCCTCACCAAGCGCATGTTCGGCTCCCGCGCCGGCAACGTCGCCAGCGTCGGTCGCGTGCAGACCCCCACCCTAGCCATCGTCTTCAACCGCGAGCTCGAGATCCGCAATTTCAAGCCCCGCCCCTTCTGGCGCGTCACCGCCGAGTTCAAGGTCGCCAAGGGTGCATACGAGGGCGTGTATCAGCGCGGCCACTTCAAGAAGGCCGACCACGACGAGCATGACCGCATTGATCGCGTGTGGGAAAAAGCCGTCGCCGAAGCCGTGCTCAACGCCTGCCAGGGCCGCCCCCTTGCCGGTGTGCGCGAGGAGAAAAAAGCCTCCAACCAGGCCAGCCCCCGGCTCTACGACCTCACCACCCTCCAGCGCGAGGCCAACGGACGCTTCGGCCTCCCCGCCCGCCGCACGCTTCAAATCGCCCAGGCACTCTACGAGCGCCACAAGGTCATCACCTACCCGCGCACCGATTCGCGCGCGCTGCCCGAGGATTACATCCCCACATGCCGGCAGACGTTGCAAAATCTCCCCGGCGACCTCGGCAAACACGCCGGCACCGTCCTCGACCAGGGTTGGCTCAAGCCCAACAAGCGCATCTTCAACAACGCGCAGATCTCCGACCACTTCGCCATCATCCCCACCACCACCGCCCCCGCTAATCTCGACGAGATGGAGGCCAAGGTCTACGACATGATCGCGCGCCGCTTTGTCGCGACGTTCTTCCCGTCCGCCGAGTTCGACATCACCACGCGCATCACGACCGTCGCCCCCGGCCACGATTTCAAGACCGAGGGCAAGGTCCTCACCTCCCCCGGCTGGCTCGCGGTTTATAACAAGACCGTCGTGGACGACGATTCCCCCGACTCCAAGGCCCTCCCCGCACTTTCCCCCGAGGATAACGGCAAGGCCGTCACCGCCGCCGCCACGCTCCACACCGAGACCACCAAACCGCCGCCACGCTACACCGAGGCCACGCTGCTCTCCGCCATGGAGGGCGCCGGCAAGCTCGTTGACGACGAAGCCATGGCCGACGCCATGAAGGAACGCGGCCTCGGCACGCCCGCCACCCGCGCCGACACCATCGAGGGCCTCATCAACCAGAAGTATCTTGAGCGCAACCAGCGCGAGCTCGTGCCCACCACCAAGGCCGAGGCGCTCATCGAGTTCCTCGCCGCCGTGAAGGCCGACGCCCTCACCAAGCCCGACATGACGGGCCAGTGGGAATACAAGCTCCGTCAGATGGAGCAGAACAAGTTCCCGCGGGCGCAGTTCATGCAGGAAATCATCGAGGTCACCAAGGGCATCGTCGAACGCACCAAGACCTTCGAGGAAACCGAGGACAACTCCCGCGTCACCGACATCCTCTCGCCCACCGACGGCCAGCCGATGCTCGAAACCCTCCGCGGCTACAAATCCCGCGATGGCGTCCTCACCGTCTACAAGGTCATGAGCGGCCGCAAACTCGAGGAGTCCGAGGTCCGCCAGCTCGTCGCCACCGGCGAGATCGGCCCGCTCGATGGTTTCGTCTCCGCCAAGACCGGCAACCGCTTCCCGTCCAAGATCCGCATCGTCGACGACGAAAAAAAGCCCGGTCAGAAGAAGGCCGAACTCGATTTCGGCGCCAAGGTCGATGTCACCACGCTCGAGCCCTTCTGGACCGATCCCAAGACCGGCGCGCAACTCTGCGAAGCCCCCACCAGCTACGTCCTGCGCGAGCAAATCGACGGCGCGTGGGCCGAGTCTTTCAAGGTAGGCCGGCTCATGTGCCAGAAGCCCATCTCCCGCGAGATGGCCATCGACCTGGTCTCCGCCGGCAAGACCGGTCTCATCCAGGGCTTCACCTCCAAGGCCGGCCGCCCCTTCGACGCCTACCTCCTGCGCCAGGGCCCCAAGATCGCCTGGGAATTCCCTCCCCGCGCCCCGCGCAAAAACGCCGACGGCAGCCCGAAGGCCCCGCGCAAGGCCAAGACCCCCCTTGACCTCAAGACAGCGCAGAAGCTCGGCGAAAGCAAACTCCACGACGGCGAACTCTACCTCACGCCCGACGCCTTCGTGGTTGTGAAACCCCAGGCCGACGGCACTCCGCGCACCGTGTTCGAACTGAAACGCATCCTCTGCGGCAAAGAGCTCCCCGTCGAAGAAATCGAGCGCCTCGTCGAGATGGGCAAGACCGGCCTGATCGACGGCCTGCTTTCCAAGCGCGGCACCACCTTCAGCGCCTACCTCACGCTCTCCAAAGACAAAAAGAAGGCCGAGTTCGAGTTCCCCTCCCGGTGAACGGGGCGGAAAGCCATAGCCTGACCGCCGGAAATCCCCGCTGTCAGGCCACGGCTGGGGACCCTCCAACTGGGCCATACCTTGAAACCAGCGCCGCTGCCGAGCGTCCCCCACACCGTGCCTCCTAAAGCCAAAAACTACCTGCTGGCCGTTCTCGCCGCAACGACCGCCCTTTCCGGTTTCATCGCTTGGAAGCAAACCGAGCGGCTCTCCTCGCTGGAAAACGATTTGTTGAAGGCGTCCGCCATACCCGCCTCAAACAAGCCTGCGGCCGCGCCGCCCGCGATTGCCGATACCGCCGCCGAGACCCCGGCGAAAACCCTCGCCGCTGCGCCGACAGCGGAGCCGCCCGCACCGCCGCCAGAGGAACCCGGCATCCCAACCCGCCCGCGCAACGGGGGACGCCCCGATTTTGCCGCCCTCATGGCCAATCAGGAATTCGCCAAGGCGATCAATCTCCAGCAGCGCTCCGCCCTGGATGCCCGCTACGCCGACCTCTTCAAGCATCTCAACCTCCCGCCCGCCGCCCTCGAAAAACTAAAGGATCTCCTCATCGAACGCCAAGCCGCCCGCACCGACGTGCTGGCCAGCGCCCGCGAGCAAGGCCTCTCCCCCCGTGAGAACCGCGAGGAACTCCGCCAGATGGTCGCCGATGCCCAAGCCGAGGTTGATGCCAACATCAAAGCCAGCCTCGGCGAAGGGGTTTTCCAGCAATACCAGAACTACGAGGCCACCCAGCCCCAGCGCACCGTGGTCGCCCAGCTCGACCAACGCCTGAGCTACACCGCCTCCCCGCTTACCCCCGGCCAGGCCGAATTTCTCGTGCGATCTATGGCAACGACGACCAATCGCGCCGCCGCTACCGAAGTCCCTACCGCAGGTGTATCCGGCAACTGGACGGGCGGCGGCAACCGGGCACCCATCACCGATGATCTCATCCAACAGGCCCGCAGCGTGCTCACGGCCGACCAAGTCGCCGCTCTCAAGCAACTCCAGGCCGAGCAACAAGCCCAGCAGCAGGTGCGCGAGATGATGCGCAACGGCGGCGCCACCAACCGCCCCCCGCGCAACTGACGCCCCTCAAAGTGCGTTCGGTCGGGCAAGGACACAGGCGACAATTGACCGGTCCCGCCTGGGACCATTAACAAAAACCGCCGCATGACTTCCAAGCTTCCCGCCTGCCCTCACCTGCCCCTTCCCCGTGCCGAGATGGACTGGCGGGCTTTCGGCGAACATGGCTCACAGCGCGACGCCGCGTTCTACCAGACCGCGCTGGAATACGGTCACTACCTCTGGCAACGGGGCCTGGCCGCGCGCGCCATCCTCTGCCTGGATCGCGCGATGGGGGCCGATGTGCGGGCGGACGACGCTTCCGTGAACGCCTGGCAGATTCCCTACGCGGCGATGGCCTGGTTTCTCACCCACACCCCCGACGGGGTGTTTATCGGCAACCCCCGCGTGCATTTCCAACACTACGCCGACCGCCTCAAAGCGCCGCGCCGCGATATCCGCCGGGCCCGCGCCTGGGCCTGCTGGGCACTCACCCGACGCTTGCGCCCCTGGCTTGCGGGCGACCCCAAACACCGCGTGACCGAGCCCACCGAGGCCGAGATAGCCGCCTCTCTGGACTCGCACGGCCTGCCGGGAGAGTCCGCCGTCTGGCTCACGACCCTCCACCGATGCCGCCCGGTGGATGCGGCCGACTGAAGGCGTTTTTGGGGCTCAGCCTTTGACTGCCGCCGGCTCCTCGACTTTCACGGCCTTGCGACGGCGAAGCCAAACGACAAACACCGCCAGGGTGATCGCGATGATCGCCAGCCCTGCCCACAGCGCGTAGCCCTGCGACTTGGAAAGCGTGCGGTTGAACTGCTCCAGATCGTCCTGAAAGTTCGCCCAGAGCCAGTGCCCCAGCCACACAAACACCGGCACACTGATCAAAGCCGCGAGTCCGTCGAAAAACAGCATTTTCCAAAACGGCACCTTCATCGAGCCGGCCGAAAAATAAATCGGCGCACGCAGCCCGGGCAGAAACCTTCCGATGAATAATCCCATCGCGCCGTAACGATCAAAAAAGTCGGCGACACGGGCCTGCTTGCCGGGAGACACAATCCGTTGAAACCACCGCGATGTCAGCACCCAGCCGCCGACATGCCGCCCGGCAAAAAACGTGATGCAGTCCCCTCCCAGCACGCCCGCATACATCAACGCGCTCACCTCTATCCAAGAGCGTCCTTCGCTTTCACCCAGCACACCCGCGGCGATGAGCACGATGTCCTCCGGGATCGGCAGACCAAGGCCGCACAGCAGCAGCACAAAAAAAGGTCCCCACAGCGACAGCGGCGAGTTTTGAAATGCATTGAGCAGGGTCTCAAACATGGGGGAAACGGGCATCAAACAGCGCACGTCAGACTTGCCAAGGGTTTAAATGAACCTAAAAGGCGCGATTGATGGATTGATTTTCAACTGCGCCGCAGTTGGCAGGTATGTCGGCATGACACTGAAATTCGGCTACTTAGGCGTGTCGAAGCACTCGATTTCCGAGGTGTTTTCGGGGCACGATATTTTCATC